>NZ_LT629804.1:666080-1332161 GCF_900105865.1 Arcanobacterium phocae | reverse complement strand
GAATGTTCTTAATATCCACGGCGTCGCTTTCATAAATAAGCCCATCAATGTTCCATAGCAGGGACTCACCGTCGATCCGCTCCACATGTAGATCGACAATCTCATCCATATGTGCAACCGGGCTCTCGGTATGCGATCCATCCCGATATTTAGCTAAAAGACGCCCAATTCCAAGTAATGACAAACTGTCGGAATACAAGAAATCAGCGTGTGCATCGTCTAAAAGTGCATCTGGCAACGGCTGATAACCACCCCCATACATGCGCCCGTTACCTACCACAAAAACGGTACATGCTTGTTCGATTTGATGGTGTTCACCAGCTATATCATGGTACGAAAACGCCAATGGCACTGACTTTTCGCGCCACAACGTACGCGCTACGCCAAGCCCATAAGCTGAGCTCCCTAAAGCCCGGAAACGCCGCTGCACACGCATCGCCTCACGAAGAACTTCGGTATCATATCCGAGCGAAAACACGTTTGCACAGTACAGGTCATTGACCTGCAACACGTCGATCGGGGAAAACTCCACGTTCTTCGTTGCCGAAATAAGAGACAATGCGTCACGATAACCAACATCTTCGCCGTACAAACTACGAGCAAAATCGTTACCGGTCCCCATCGGGATCACACCGAACGCGCAATCTTTACCGGCCAGCGCCTGAACAACTTCGTTCACGGATCCGTCGCCACCGGCTACGTAGCAAACTCCTTTGTCGCCCCAAAACTCGTTCCATTCAGCAGCAAGTTTTTGGACATGGTCCGGCCCGCGGGTCAACGAGATTGTTACCCTGCCAGCTTGGCGCCGATCCCCACCCAGTTCGGAGTGAGTTGCGTGCGGGTAGCAGGAACGAATTGCTTGAGCCAAAGCATGCGCATTACCCTTCCCAGCCCCTCTGCTGAGAATAAAACGAATGTACGGACGCTGGCTCGCATCTTGCGTTCCAGATAACAAAAACGGTGAGTGGTCCATATTGCTGAGTCTATTGCTACAGGCATACAGTTGCCAGTTATGCCCATGGCACTAGCCGTACCACTTAGCATCAAAAAATGACCAAATACTTACGCCAAGTATCTTCGTCAGCTGACCTTGAGTTTTAATGGTGCTAGACGAAAGCACTGTATAACTGCAGGAAACGAGAGGTCATGAAGTTTTCCCTCACTATTGATCGGAGTCTAGACGAAGGCTGTGTTGATGTCACAACCCCAGTTATTGACGATACAGTACGAGCCATTGAGCACTTGGCAGCGAGTTCAGTTGCGCAGGGGCGCCATATCTTGGCGTGGGAGAACAATGAGGTGCACTTGCTCGATACTTCTGATTGTTTGGCGTTCTACACCCAAAATAAGGCGGTGTGGGTGCATACTCTCACCTCTGATTTCGTGGTGAAGATGCGTTTATATGAACTGGAGAATACCCTGCCAACAACTGAGTTTGCTCGCATCTCTCACTCTGAGATCGTCAATATTTCAGCCATCGCTAAACTCGATCTTTCATTGAACGGCACGCTGAGCGTTGTGTTGAAAGATGGTACGCGTTTATATGTTTCGCGCCGGCAGTTATCCGCTTTCAAACGAAAGATAGGTATGTGAAAATGTCCGTCAAAAATCAGGTGGCACATGTATTGATCGGTAGCCTTTGCGCGATAGGAATCGGCGCACTAGGTGAGCTTGGGTTCGCGTTGGTCTTTGGCCAGCCTTATACCCCTGGAGTTTCTAGCTTTTTACAACAATTTGACGACGACGTTACGGCGCTGCTCGTAGAACGATTCGGGTATGCCGGATTGGGCGCTATCGGGGTTGCTGGCTATCTGGCAGTAGCTAATCGGCCATGGTCCTTGCTACGTGTTACCACGGTGCATGCGCTGGTGATGATGGCTGCTGGCGCTATCGTTGGATGGATTTTGCACTGGTGGACAACATGGTCTGCTGTGCTCGGTTTTCTGGTTCTGCTCGCTTCTGCCTACGTATTGGCGTGGATCGGGTATCTCATGGTGATGAACCTAAAGGTATCGCGAGCTAACACTCGTCTGAGTACGTTGTTCTCGCTTCCGCGTACGCTACTGTTTTTCGAACCGAACCATCCGATTATGTCGGCGACGGATTTCACGAATGAGCTCATTGCCTATAAGCAACGCGAACAACCAGATTTGTTTATCCTCAGTGGCGGTATGGAACCACTGGTTGAGTTTGGTGGCCAGCGTTATCGAGCTATGCTCGAACATCCGCGAATGGTTTCGACGACGTGGCCGATCTTCACGGCCTTAACGTTTATCACCTGGGGCTCCATTGGCGGATACAAATTCGTGTATTTCCACCCGGTTGACGATAGTAATTCGACGACGGTGTAGCTCACCCACAGCATAACTCGCCCGCGGCGTAACTTGTCCACGGCCTCATGGTCTTTTCCGATAGGGTTGAGGTGAGCCGCCTATCAGAAGGGAACGACATCATGAAACTATCAACACTACTATCAGGTCCAGCCACTCAGCATAACAGCCCATGGGTGAGAAGATCGCAAACTGCAACGCGCATTGTCCTTGGCTCGTTCATGTCCTTCGCTGGAATCTCTCACATGACTTTTGCGCGGGAGGAATTTCAAGCTCAAGTACCGTCTTGGGTTCCCGTCGACGACGATCTCGTCGTTCTAGGCTCAGGCGTCGCAGAAATCGGACTCGGGTTGTCGCTCCTTCTCTTACCTAAGCATCGGCAAGTTACCGGAGTTGCGTTAGCAGCATTTTATGCAGCAATTTTCCCGGGAAATATTGGTCAGTACGTCGAAGGTATCGACGCATTCGGGCTAGATACTGACGGCAAGCGGTTAGCACGGTTGTTCTTCCAACCAGCATTAATCGGTATGGCATTGTGGGGCGGCGGAATTTTACCCACAAAGAAGAAGTAGTCGCAGGATGCGGTTATTGACTAACCGATGTATTGCCTTCGTCAGGTGCATCGGCAATCGTCAGAAAAGAGAACACTAATACGTGTTCATTGGTGAGAACCACGACCAAAAGAACAAACCAGCACATGGCATAAGCACAAGATACTCTGCCGAAAGTAGTTTGTTGGTTTTTCTCAAAAAGGACCGATACCATTATCCGGGCGTTTCTCAGTCTCCCCATTGGAATGACTAACTAAAGAATTTTCACGATATCCGCCGTGCACAAACAGATTTACAGTGTCAATATCACTATCTTGCTAATTGAGTTTTTCAATATTTTTTTGGATAATGAAAGTGATTAAAGGCGTACGCAGTGGTCGTATCTTTCTCAGTGTTTCCACATTATTTTATGTAGCTTCGTCGCGCCTTGAAACACCCGTGTCATTCACTCCCAAAGGTCGTGATCTTTCGTTGCGTTTTTCTACCGTCATTCGACATTTACATTCTCTGCTACCTACGAAAGATGACTACCTCCACCCGAGTATCAAACAAGATATTATCGCCGGAATAACCGTTGGTATTGTCGCACTACCCCTCGCCCTCGCATTCGGAGTTTCCTCTGGAGTGGGAGCAGCTGCCGGACTTGTCACCGCAATCGTAGCTGGGCTGATTGCTGCGATCTTCGGTGGATCACATGTTCAAGTTTCTGGGCCAACCGGTGCCATGGTTGTCATTTTGGCTCCGATTGTTGCCGAACATGGCGCAAATTCCATCATGCTTCTTTCCCTGATGGCTGGCGGCATAGTTTTAGCTCTGGGTCTGTTAGGGCTCGGCCGCGCTATTTCGCTTATTCCCTGGTCCGTGGTCGAAGGTTTCACTTTAGGCATCGCTACGCTCATCGCCTTACAACAAGTACCTCTGGCGATGGGCACAAAAATTCCAGCCGGTGTCAAATCACTTCGCGGCGCTTTTCTCGCCGTCGTTGACGCCGACTGGGCAGTATCATTGTTTACTCTCGGAATTGTTGGGATGACGATGCTTATCATTATCGGTTCTTCGCGGATCTCTCCGACGTTCCCCGCTTCTTTAGTAGCAGTCATCGTCGTCTCTCTGATCGCCTACATCGGAGACTTTAACGTACCGACGATCGGCACCCTACCAGATTCGCTACCTGCGCCCCGACTGCCACTGGTTCGTTTGGATCTGCTCATAGAGCTTGCACCAGCCGCGTGCGCAGTTGCCCTTTTGGCTGCCATCGAATCATTACTTTCGGCGCGTGTGGCTGCTGGAATGCCAGGTCAAGGTTCTTATGCTCCTGACCGCGAACTGGTGGGCCAAGGATTGGCATCTATCGGGTCTGGAATGTTTGGGGGTATGCCAGCAACCGGAGCTATCGCACGTACCGCTGTTAATGTGAAATCTGGAGCAACTAGCCGGTTATCTGCGATTACTCACTCAATTCTCCTCACCGGTATTGTTTACTTCGCAGCTGGTTTAGTTAGCCATATCCCTTTATCTGCCTTAGCTGGGGTCTTGTTTGTTACCGCAGTGCGCATGGTATCTTTCGCAACGATTCGCCAAGTTACCGGCTCAACTCGAGGAGATCGGCTTGTCTTCTGGGCAACGGCATTCGTCACTATAGTTTTCGATCTCGTTGCGGCTATCGCGTTCGGCGTCGTTATCGCTATTCTGTGGGCGATGTACCAGCTATCGCGGTTATCTGGCGTTGTTCAATTGACGTTACCAGGTGAGAAAATGAAGAACGACGAACGAATCGTCTATTTCCGTCTTGATGGTTCGATGTTCTTTGGCGCCGCCGAGCGCATTGTTACTGAGTTATCTAAGGTTCCTCAATCAGTTGAGGTGGTTATCTTATCTATGTCTCACGTTGGTATTTTGGATGCTTCTGGCGCTAAGCACCTTGCCGAAGTACTTATCGAACTTAACGAACGCGGTATCACAACGATGATCAAGGGCTTACGCCCTGAGCACGTCCGGGCTGCACAAAATGTGGGTGTGATTGCTTCGCTCGCGTCTCCAGGCTATTTGTTTGACTCGATCGACGACGCGACGAACGCTGCACGCGAGCTTATCGCACAGCACATTGCTCAGGAACAAGGCAACGACTCTGAGAAGTTCAATCTCAGCCCTCTTCCGCATTGCTAGAAGCCTGGTTATGAAAAGAAATACCTCTGGACTATTTGCATTAGCCGTCATTATTCTTGGACCGATTGGCGGGATGCAGGCTTACTTGAATCAGCTGATTTTGCCTATTATGGCTAAGGATCTTCATGCTCAAAGCTTTAATGGGCGCAACCGTATTCGTCATCATTGGAGCTTTTACTAGCGCTCTTGCCTCCCCTAATGTCGTGTTTTATATTACCGGGTCAATGCTTCGTGGCCTAGCTGGTTCTATCCTTGCAATGACATCGATTGGCAACGAAAATCAACCGTGGTTAATGCCCTGTTCCTTTGTTAACTCCATCGACGGTCAAAGACACACAATTCCCCAACTCGAAATGCTGAGTCCCAACGCGAACAACTACTCATCTAGAGCTCAAAAGTTAACTTACGTTTGTCTAGCCAACAACCGCAAGTGTGCAGCTAACCGCTCAATAGGAAAATCCAGCTCTTTTGCAACCTCTATAATATCGCGCGCTTTCTGGTCTATTTCGTCTGGCACTCTTATATTTTCAGGGATTGTTTCAGCTACCATCGTGCCACGTCGACCAGCCATCACGACCAATCCTTCAGCTTCCAGCTCTTTATAAGCACGCGTGATAGTTCCTGGAGCTAATCGTAAGTCACGAGCCAAATCGCGAATAGTTGGTAGCACATGCCCTGAAGACAGATGCCCTGCCACAATCATCGATGCTACCTGCGAGCGAATCTGTTTATAAGGCGGTAAAGCATTTTGACTGTTGTCAATCACAATTATGTGAGGTTCAGATTCCATGGCTACCTCCCCTTAACCGTAGAACTTTTAAGCTCCACTACTACCGGAACCATAAAGGCTACTAACCCAATCACTACACCTAAGCCAACTAAGCCCCAGCCGATTAAACCATTTTCACGGTAAACGCCGCCTATCGCAAACCCGCCAAACACAAGAAAGCCTGCCGGAGTTAGAGCTAGTACAAGTTGCACCAATGCCGCCATGCGCCTAGCTAACTTATTACGGTACAACACATCTTCTTCTGGAGTTAGCTCGGCTAGTCGCGGACGATGAGCGATCAAATAAATAACGCCATAGTAAAAAACTACAACTAAGAAAATGCCAATCACTGCAGGAACTACATATTTCCAGCCAGGGAATGGTCCGCGTGCAACTGCGGTCCCATCTGGGAAGTCACGAGCAAGTGTTTGCCCATCAGCACCGCCCAGCAATAAACCGGCTACACTCAACAACGCGGTCAGGATTAACCAAACTAACAGCAATCTTTTAATTTGACCAGGTACTTGCTTATGGGTAGAACGCACCACTAACGAAGCAGTAACCAAGTTAGGATTCCGTGGCGCATAATAAGCAAGGACCAACTCGAAAATTGCTAGAACCAATAGCGAAACGATCACTCCCGTTAACGGAGCCAGCATCATGACTACCCCGTTTCTGGCCGTGTCAAAAGATGCTACGAACTGGAGTGAAGGAAACGCTAGCGCAACTAAAATTCCTAAACCGATCGCAAGCCCAAACTCTAACTTCTGCAACCATTGATAAGATCGTCTTAGCGCAGCTTCCTGCATCACATTCCCATGGTGAATAAACGCTGATGAGATAAACGCTATTAATAAAGAAAGCGCTATCAATGAACAAAGGATACCAATAGCCATTTTGACCTCGCTCTAAGGTGAATTGGACAACCAATAATTATGTAACAAATATATGACACAGAATTTTATGTGTCAATCATTTATCACATAACCATGCCATGCAATCATGACCGCATGTACTCTGCATCGACTACCCGCCCCTGTTTTTAGCGAATGCCGGACTAACCTTCCATCCCTCACTTAAAATTGTCGCTATGGCTAGACCTCAAACTCAAAACGAACTGATTACCGCTAACAACATACAATTCGAAAAGTTGCTAGGAATCTTGGAATCAATACCACCCACATGTTGTGTAACTGATTTTCCGCTCGTCTTCGCAGATAACGGATCAGAAGCCCACTGGCAACGTGACAAGAATTGCAAAGACATCATCGTTCATCTCTACGAATGGCAGCGATTATGGTTGGAGTGGGTAGACGCTAACATGGCTGGAGAAAAACACACGTTCCTCCCCTCCCCATACACCTGGAATAATTATGCCGGATTGAACGAAGAGTTCAAGGAAAAACACCAAAATACTACCTACCGTGAGGCACTCGCACTTTTGAAAACCACACATGACGACGTTCTGGCAAGAGTACACACCTTGAGCAACGAGGAATTATTTAACAAAAAGTATTTTTCTTTTACCGGCACCACGTCTTTGGGCTCTTACACAGTGTCTGCTACAAGCTCTCACTATGAGTGGGCTATTAAGAAAATCCGCACATATAAAAATCTCTGCAATAACTGCAAACCAAACCCCTGTCGTTACCTAAGAGATAGCGCAACTAGTGTTCCAAGTCGTCTAAACACCCAGCTGTACCCCTCGTTCTGATACGTTAGGAGCTTTGGTCCGTCGTCGTCCGTTTATCAGTGCCCAACGGACTTTAGTTACGTTTTGTGTTCCGTCGCTCATGCCTAATAATGCGCACGAGATCTATATCCCGCACGCTGTTGCGGAAAACCCTTTGCTCTCAACAGCTTTCTGGTAATCTCCTGCGTAGTTCCAAGCCGGAAGAATGCGGTAACTCGGTGTATCCTAAACATGATTAAACCCCGTCTTTTAACAGCACCGGAAAGCTTACCTGACAGCATGAAGTCTTTTACGAAAATCCTGGGCTCCCATCGTTCAACGCTCGCTATCATCGCGGCGGTAATCGGCGCCGTCGTCGGCTTAGCCTCGGTAGTATTCCACTACTGTATCGAGGGCTGGACCTATCTCATGACCGGCTACTCAGACTATTCCGCACATGCGGGTGCTGGCCACGGCTATTTAGGTTGGGGTACATGGTTCGTTATCCTCGCTCCCGTTATCTCCGGATTCATATATGGTCCGATGATCACGAAATGGGCTCCTTCAGCACGCGGTCATGGCATTCCAGAGGTCATGCTCGCGGTGAAACGGAAGGGCGGAAAAATTCCGGGCGCTGTTGCCGTAGTAAAAATTATTGCGTCGGCATTAACTTTAGGCGGCGGTGGCTCAGTTGGCCGTGAAGGCCCAATCGTCCAAGTTGGGGCTGCGTTGGGATCCTCAATCGCCAATAAGTTACATCTGACCACCCGTCAGGTTATCCTCTTTGTTGGTTGCGGGTCAGCCGCTGGTATCGCGGCAACATTCAATGCTCCCCTAGCCGGCGCAGTTTTTGCCTTGGAACTCATTCTCATTAACTTCACTGCCGAGACATTCGGTATGTGCGTGATCTCAGCTGTTGCTTCCTCGCTGGTCGGGCACATTTTCTTAGAAGACGTACCAGTAGTAGCAATCCCCTACGTTTTGCGGGTAGGAAATAGCATCGACTTTATCTTGATTATTCTGGTTGGATTCATTGCGGCACTAGCTGGGCTAGGTTTTTCGAAGATTCTCTATGCGGTAGAAGACTTAATCGACGCCGTCTACCACCTGCCAGAGTGGGCTCGCCCCGGAATTGGCGGTATCGCAATCGGCGTCATGCTCTATTTCTTGCCAGAAATGTATGGCTCAGGATATCCGATTCAGCTCGATGCGCTCGAAGGTAAATACGCTATCGGATTCTTACTCCTTTTGGCACTCATGCGCGCAATTTTCACCGCAACCACCATCGGCATTGGTGGTTCTGGCGGTGTTTTCGCCCCAACTCTTTTCATTGGTGCGATGGTAGGTTCTGCATTCGGCCAAGCAATTGCTCCACTGACTAGCACTTCCGCCTCAGTTTTCGGTGTCATCGGAATGGGAGCGGCATTTGCTGGCGCTGCCCGCGCCCCCATGACTGGCGTTCTCATCATTATCGAAATGACCGGCCAGTATTCATTGATCATGCCGATGATGCTAGCTGTGGTGGTTGCTACCGCCATCAGCCGGTTCTTAACACGTAAGACGATTTACACAACCAAACTTATTCGGCGCGGCGACATTCTCGACGATCCTGTTGACCACACATTGGTTGGGCGCGTCCCAGCCGCAAAGCTCATGACGCCGGTACCTGCTACGGTCACTACTTCGGCAACGATTCGCGAAGCAAACCACGTCTTAGTCCGCACACGCGGAACACGGATACCAGTTACTGACGACGACGGAAAATACGTTGGTTGTTTCACCGCGTTGATCTGGGCGCACGTATCGACCGAGGGAATCTCGCCAGATACGCCGCTGTCCGCCATCGATCTGGACCATACCCATATCACGCCCGAGATGCTCCCGACCCAGGTCCTTTCGTCACTGATCGACAACAACGCCTCCGCCGTCGTCGTCGTCAACGACGACGAAACAATCGCAGGCTGGGTAACCCAACGCGACCTAGTACGCCTGATCCATAAGCAACAGCGTGCTGCGCTGTCTACTATCGAAAACGAATCGTCGTTCGGATCTCGCTGGTTGATGAAGCATCCAGAAGGGTTACGTCCGAGCCGGATTCAGCGTACCCGCCGCCAGGACCGGAAGGAAAACTGATTCAGGCAGGCTGATGGTTAATCAGCGTGCGCACGTACTCAGTTGCTCCATGGTTAGCGATCTGGTCCGGAGTGTCGTACTGTTCGATGTCACCGTCTTTCAATACCAACACCTTCGAACCCAGCTTGAGCGCTTCTGTCGTATCGTGGGTGACGAACAAGCAAGTCAGGCCTTCACGTTGAACAATGTCCACAATCTCGTCTTGTAAAGCTCGGCGGGTGATCTCATCGACTGCTCCGAACGGCTCGTCCATAAGCAAAAGCTCCGGACGCCCTGCAATTGATCGAGCAATCCCGACTCGCTGCGCTTGTCCACCAGAAAGCTGATCAGGCATGCGATCCAATAACTCTGCATCGAGACCGGCAATCTTCGAGGCACGCTCGATGTCAGCTTTGATTTCTTCTTTTGATGCGCCGGAAATCTTTGGAACATAACCGATATTCTGAGCTACGCTCAGGTGCGGGAAAAGTATCGAACCTTGGACTGCGTATCCGATACGGCGACGCAATTTAACCAGTTCAGTAGTATCTGGAGCCGGAGTTGCAACCTTGGTACCAGCCACCATGATAGTGCCACTATCAGGGGTGACAAGCCCGTTAATCATTTTCAAAAGCGTAGATTTGCCACTGCCCGATTCACCTAGAATCGTTAAGAACTCCCCTCGCTTCACAGTAAGGGACAGCGATTCGATGATGGTTTTATCGCCGTATGATTTTTTTACATCGTCGAAGCTAATGATGATTTCGTTGCCTTCATTGGATGGCTGCGCTGTCATTTTGCGGCACCTTTCGTCTGCTCTAACTGGGCGAGGAAGTCGGCTGCTACCTCAGCAGGGGTAGCGCCTTCGTTCTCAACCCGTGAGTTCATGGAAATCATGGTTTCTTCGTCGATCGTCCCATCGAGGCTCTCGAGAATCTCACGCACTTGCGGATACTGACGCAAGATCTCGCTGCGAACAACGTTCATGCAATCATAGGCTGGGTAGTAACCGAGATTATCGTGCAATACGGTGAGACCAGAACCAGCCAATTGACCGTCGGTGGTGAAAATTGGCATCGCCTGAATCTGCCGGCTCTTCATAGCATCGTACTTCAAACCAACATCGATATCTTTTGTACTAGCGAATTCGATTCGGTATGCCGAGGTCAAGCCTTTGTATCCGTCGAGCCGCTCAAAGAAATCAGGTTCTGCCCCGAACACTAACTGGTCGGCGATCGGTGCAAGATCGGCAATAGTTTTCAGGTTGTACTGCTTGGCGAGTTCATCGGGAACAGCTATTCCGTAGGTATTTTGGAACCCATATGAAGTGATCCACTCCATGTCATAATCGCTTTGGTACTGCTGGTTTAGCTGCGAGAAATCAGTTTGAGAATAGTTTCCATCGTTCTTTAACACTGCAGCCCATCCAGTTCCGGTGTATTCGGGATAGATATCAAAATCTCCCTTTTCCATACCGGGTTGGATATTGGAGGTTCCACCGCCAACACCCTGGGTGACTTGCACCTTCAGGTCAGTCTCAGCCTCAATCTTTTGTTTCATGATCTCGCCCATGATGTACTGCTCAGTCATCGGCTTAGTTGCGATGTGAATAGTAGTCCCACTTGCTTGAAAAGCTACGACAACGAGCGGCACAAGAAGAGCAGCTACGAACGTGGTGCCCAGAGCACCGACGGCAAAGCGGTTGCGCTTAGCACCTGGCGCGAGAAGTTTCGCAAACACACCAATTAAAGCGTCTGAGGCGAGGGCTAAGATAGCGATAAGTAAACTGCCCGCCACCGTCATCGCAGTATTATTGAGGGTAATTCCACGGTAGATCGCCACACCAAGACCACCAGCTCCAACAAATGAGGCGATACCCGCGAGCGCTATGGTCATAACAACCATATTCCTCAATCCTGAAATGATCACGGGCAGAGCTAACGGCATTTTAATTTTCCATAGCAACTGCCGAGGAGTCGAACCCATTCCACGGGCGGCTTCGACAAGCAATGGATCTACGTTCGTTAGACCGGTGTAGGTTGCTCGAACCATTGGAAGTAGACCGTAAATAGTCAATGCAATAATGGCGGTGGTATTACCAATTCCAGACAATGGTATAAGGAAGCCGAGCATCGAAATCGACGGGATGGTGTAAACGAAATTCGCTGTGCCCATCACTATTCCGCTGGCTTGTTTACGCTCCGCTGCACCAACACCGAAGCTGATTCCAATGATGCACGCCATCACAATAGAGATGGAGCAAATCAGCAGGTGTTGGAGAATTAGATCGAAGAAGAAGGACTGCCTAGTCCATAAAAGTTGGAGAACCTCACCCACGACACTGACCGCACTTTCAAAGTTTATTCAAATTTCACCTATATACACCCTAATACATCATCGGATAAAAAACCTCTGCCCCACGAAATCGCAATGGATAGAACCCTATCGGTAGGATCAGCTGAGCTGTGAGATCGGTAGTTGAGTGGCCGGTGGCGAATGCGTCTCGATGGACGTATTTCGGCTTGTTCGCACCAGCATGGGCGTATTATCGCGGGCGGATACGAAATCGTCTACGGCTATATAATTCTCACCTCATGACAGTTCACTAGTATATATTTACACTAGACGCAAATACCTGCTACTCTATTTTTGACAGCATCTAATTATGGAGGCGGGCAACTATGAGCAACACCGATGCACTTTCCGAATACCAAAGGCAGTGGACAGATGAATACCGACGAGCGTTGGCAGACCATAGCGTTAGCCTCGATACAGCACAAGCAGAGGCAGATCGCCAGCTAGAATTACTCCAGCAACTGAGTCTCGATCCTCAGCATTCTGATGACTGGATAACTATCGACGAAGCAGTGGCCCAGTACCTAGCCAAATATCCTTTCCAAAAAGCTCCACAAGCACAAGAAGTGACTGTGTGGAACACTCTGAGCTTTGTTGGCACCCTGATCACAGGATTCTCAATAGGGATTCCCATTTCCGAGTGGATACAAGGTGACTTCAGCTGGCAGATCAGTCTCTCAGCGAACACACTAATATTTCTCACTTACGTCTCGCTGACAGTAGCAACTTTCGTCGTGTTCCGGATAACCTATTATCGCCGTGGTCTTCTTCGGTCTTTACTAGCCGCCACTCCGCTGCTCGCCTCGGTGGCCCTAGCCTTAGGCCTACCACTTCATATTTGGGACAGACAAACATTAGATAGTTCTTACGGCTCGATACCTACCCTGTTGGCTGCGACACTAGGTGTCACACTCGGCATTGCCGTCAACGTCTTTAGCAAAAAGCAAGATGCTCGGCGGGCACATCAAGGCGCGCTCAGAATGTGGGAACTTCACCAAGGCGATCACACTAACGAACTGAACCGCATCTGGTTGAGCGAACTCGAAGGGATACTGCGTATGAGCTATCAATACAATTCATCACTCATTAACACCACGCTACCGGAACTGGGATACCATCTTTCTATAAAAAGCACATCCTCCGAACCAGTCTTGGCCGAGGAAGAATTCGGGGCCGCACACCAGTTCGCCTACGAATTAGCATGTAATAATCATCGTGCTGTCATCCATGCAAAACGCAATGAGATACTGGGACAACTAGCGCTTCTTGCGGTTTCCCTCTTAGCTCTGTTTAGTTGGGTAATCGCGAGGATAATTGGTGAAAGTTTTGCAGGCCACTGGTTTATCCTGCTGGTTGGAATTTGCGGTAGCGTATTGTTCTCCATATCCACCTTTTCATGCTGGCACGATTGGCAAGCTGCCCGTAAACAATGGAGATTATCGTGACTCAATTCGCCGATTTCCAACGCGGCCTACTACCAATGCTTTTACTAGCTGAACTACACCACGAGCCTGGGCATGGGTACAGCTTGTCGTTACGCTTAGCAGAACGCGGATTTGATCGAGTTAAAGGTGCCCACCTCTACCCTGTCTTAGCTCGGCTAGAATCCGACGGATACTGTACACCTGTCTGGACAGAAGGTGACGGCGGACCTGGACGTAAGGTCTACCATCTCACTACATCTGGTGAAGAACGATTAGCAGAACTTCGTCACTCATGGAAGCTTCTCGTTCCGTTGACCAACAAGTTAATCGCTGATGACAGATGACGACGAAACATATCTAACTGCCTAGCGCGCAGTATTTCCACTCTCTCCACACTTCTCTGACATAACCAGACTGCCCCTAGGCAGAGCAAACCAGTTTAGCTTACGGGATTCCCTCGCTATTGCCACCACTCCACGATGGATAAACCGTTGGCCGTGCAATATCCAGCGGTATCGCGTGGGAGTATTATCAATTATCAATCTGGTCTGCGAAATCGTCTTATATCGGATTTCTTGACGCTAAATGATATTGTCGACGGCGTCGTTCACCCTGGTACCAAAATAATCAGCAAGCCAAAACATATCATCAAGGCTTTGCAAACGCTGAATACAGTAGAGTTTGCGTGACCGATAGGAATTCAAAGCCCCCTGCTTGTCGGCATCAGTCAGGTACATCCATTTCATCAGCGCCGGGTTAGCGCGACTCCGGATCGACACTTCAAGAAAGACCAAAACTAACTTGAGCACCTTACACGCAAATCGAATGATAGACGGTCTTGACCACTCGGAAATACCTCTTTGAAGCCCACAAATGTGAAAACCTATCTCTGCTAGCGGACTAAGGTAACGGTCCGATCCACTTTTGCGGCGACGGTGGGATCATGTGTGACGAGCATAAGTCCACACTTGCGTTGGTATATCTGGCTTAGTAGCAAGTCCATGGCTTCTTCGCGTAACTCAGTGTCGAGTGCGCCAGTGGGTTCATCTGCCAGTATCAGCTGTGGATTATTGATGAGGGCGCGTGCCAGCGCAGTACGTTGGCGTTCCCCTCCAGATAGCTGCTCTGCCATTCGGGTTTCTTCGACATCCAATTCTCGCAATAGCCACGCCGCTTCGTCGCGAGCGGTTGGATCGTTTTTGTCCCAGAGCAGACGCGGCAACATAACATTATCAAGTGCGGTGTAGCCGCTCATAAGTTCACCGTTTTGAAAGACGGTACCAATTGTTGTGGAACGGAGACGTGCCAGTTGATCGAATTTGAGTCGGTGAACATTCGTTCCGTCAACGAGGACGCTACCTTCCAGTGGTCGGTTCATGCCTAGGATTGTCGTCAAGAGGGTGGTTTTTCCGACGCCCGAACGACCCATGATCGCTACCGTCTCACCGGCGTCGATCTCAAGGTTGAACGAGGTAAACAAGGGAGTCGTGTAACCACATGACAGGTTGTGACATTGTAGGATGCTCATTTTCAGCTCTTTCCTGGTAGCCAGCTAGTGGCTTCCTTCTTAATGAGGACGTACATGAGAATTGTTTGGGTAAGGATAAAAAGTAGGTAGATGACTCCCATACTAACTATGAATCCCCATGGGAAGAATCCGCCAAATGTGAAAAAGAACTGGCTCGCGAGGAAGATTCCTATGCCAAGTGAGGCTATTCCCGTCACAATATTTACTGTTGCGTGACGCATCGTGACAGTTCGTGCAATCACGTTAGATTTGCCAGTCAAAGATGCGATGGATGCGAACTCCTTTGCATGGGTACTCGTTTCCCGCGCGTACTGCATCCATACTGATGTCATCGCGTAAACAAAACCAAGCGTGGTAAAAAGTGTTAACCATGTTGCTTGCTGTCTATATATCTGTGCGATCGCACGGCCGCTCTCTCCATCAACAATGGATAGAGGAATAATGGCGGTATCGAAATCGATTCCTTGGATCTGTGATAGCAGATCTTCATCTTGCTCAGAAATCGTGTAAATCCACGCCCATCGAGATTCTAAAGAGATTTTATCGACTTGCGTACCATATCCAGGAATTAATGTGTGTTGAACGTAGTCGTGGAGAGTGGTTGAATCCACCTGCCCTGCACTTATTTCTGCAACACCTTGACCATAAGCCGCCACGTAAACGGCTAGTGCAGGATCCTGCGATGCAATAGTCGATGCTGCGTCATCTAAACAGGTTGCGTAGTCTCCAGAGCAATTCAGTGATGTCTTGACAATCTGGAATCCGTCCGGAGGTCTAGGCGGGGGAATTTGAGCTCCAGCAATAATTCCAAACAGGGCCACGAGAATCACTCCAATAGCGACGAAACTTCCTGCGAAAGCACCCGTCCGTGAAGCTTCATAGGGATGATTGATCACCCAGCGAAAAAATACACTGGTTCGCAGATCTATACTTCGTCTTTTCACCACGAGATTCGTCATGAGGCTACACAGCACCGCAAGGGTTGCATGTAGCCCCAAAATCACCAATAAAACTGTGAACAACACAAGATGTACGGCAAAAACTAAAAAAGTCACCGGTAACAGGTACTGTGACCATTGCTCGTAGTTCACATCCCCAAAGAGTGCACCTTCATGAGCGTTTTTGGCGAAGCCTGAGGAGAAGTACACTCCATCTTCGTCCCTGGCTAAATCGATAAAAGCTTTTCCATTGCTCGGCCGATAATAGACGACAACTTCACCGTCCAGAATCACCGCGTCGTCAATGACACTCTGAATTGGTCCAAACTGGCTCTCCAAAATATCCGAATACTGCTCCGCAGCCCGAGACACCGCGATATGACCCGGCTCGAGCCATTGCGTTAGCCCAGCAGGCAATTCAGCATCATCACTCAGAGGTTCAAGCTCCAACACCCCTACAAGACGAGAATCAATAAAAGTATTATCCACTCGATAAGCAAAGCTCAGCAGGAATCGCCACTAGGGCGAAAATACACATGACGACGAAGAATGCCGTGAGCCCTGCATTGAACCGCTGAATAAGGTGTTGATACGACATTCACACTCCGATTACTAGTAAATCCAGTCGCCACAGCCCATCGGAAAAGGCGCAGAGCGAGACAGGCATGGCTGAATAGCAGTAATTTTACTAGGAGCATACTTAGTTACTGTTGTGCCGTAACCACTTTTATTTGCTAAACCGTCCTGCTTCGTTCCTCCGTCATACTTGTAGTTAACAGCGGGAAACTTTCGATCTCCAGCGTTGTCCCTGATCGAGATAAATGATCCGGAGGTGTAGGTGTACTGACCATATTTCGATCCGGCGTAGCTAAGTGCAGATGCAGTCAATGCGGCTCCCATCACCATTACGATCGTGGCCAAGCCTGTAGATATAGATCGCTTCATTTTAGTCTCACTTCCTTCTTCGGAAGAGCTAACACTAATCGAATATGGGTAAAGTGCGCATTTGAAACGATATGCCGTGATGCACGCATCCATCTTAGCAGATATGAGCTCGACTGCATTACTATTTTCCGAGAATTACTAAATTTCATTCACAGAATAACTCCAGCTCCTCTCATCATTGTCCCGGTATAAAATAGATAACATAACTATCTCACCAGCACGGTTGACGTTTATGTCGTGTCATCCGAGGGAACAATGGGGGCCGCCGTACTCACCTATGCCCTGGCCATTACGATCCCCTTATTGATGCGGTGGTCGAGCACCGAGCCTACTTGATCGATATCGAGAAGCCTTCGGAGTATACGCCTCGATGGACATGTTTTAGGTTAGCAATACGCTACTACAGACAATTTGGGTCACCGAAGAAATTTTTGTGAACGATGCCTATTTTCCGGCCGGTGGCGAATGCTAGTTGTATCTCCGTCGTCGTCACATAAAACAATAATGCTTACACGATTCTAAGAGCCTGTAGACAACGCAAGCACTAGAGAACACCCTATGTGCTACAAAGCTGGCTGTTTTAAACAGATGCCCTGTCCATCCCCTAACGAATCTGAATCAGTTACTGGTCATGTTTGACGAACACTAAAGACACGAGCGCCGGAATAACAGTCAGGGACAAAACAACAAGATACGTCGCAACATGGCCATCGACGATCAGTAAACCCGCGAGCAGAGCAGAAATAGATGAGGCACCTAAAAAGACCAGGCCACCGATGGAATCCACACGCGAAAGATGCTCGTCATCGGTCACATACTGACTCAATGTACCCGAATAAATAAACAAGCCAACCCAGCAGAAATCTAGGAAAAATAAACCGGCCGACGCTAACGCTACCGAGTTAACAAGCCAGTACGTGCCAAGAATAACCCCGACACCCATGAGAGAAAGCAGAAGAACAGAACGATAATTCTTCAACGGAACAAAACGCTCGAGAACTAGAGAAGCAATAATTCCCCCGACACCAGAAGCAGCCATCGTGAAACCAACCTGCCACGGGGTGAGATCCAAATTGACATCGAGATGAACCACAACACCATACGCATAGCCCGCAGTTGTTGCTCCCAATGCGAACTGTACCGCCATCATTGCGGCAAGTGTACGACTCTTGACCACATAGCCAATACCTTCACACACATCATGAGCGATAACACGAAGCGAGAATTTCTTTTCGTTCCCATCTTTACGCAGCGTTGGTTTATCTGGAAGCCGCGAATAAATAGCACCATTGAGGAATGACAATATGGCAGGCACAAACATCGCATATGCTCCGCCAAGAATCCCTACCAAACCACCTGAAATCGATGGTCCGCCGATTGCGGCAACTCCCTCTATCGTCTCGACTCGAGAGTTAAATTTCAGCATGGACTCGCGTCCCAAAACCTGAGGAACATAGCCCGCACTTGCAGCTGAGCCTAATTCACTTACCGCGCCACGAATAACACCTATAAGCACTATGATCGCAAGATTCACAACACCGCCCAACAATAGCCATCCCAGCGCTGTCAAACACGCACCTTCAACGAGATAGCCTGCAAAAACAATCTTCCTGCGCGGTAACCGATCAGCGATCGCTGCCAGCGGTAAAGTGAGGAATAACTGTGTCGTTAAAGTAGCAGTAGCAAGAGTTGATGCCAATACGATCGAACCAGTAGCGTAAAGAAAAGCTAACGGAAGCGCGAGCTGGGCAATAGCATCGCCGATCAAATTAATGAGCATCGTAGTGTATAACTTACGATAAAGCACGTTCTCCGGATTCAATACTTTCACCTCAAAGGCATCATTAGAGCAGCGGCACGCAAGCAAAGACCGCATGAAACAGGCATAGAAACGGAAAGTTCTTCACAAACCAACCTATAGATATCATAATGGTACCGCCCTCGTGGCGGCCAGTTCTTTAGCTTCCGTAGCGTTTCGCCATAAATATGTTGTTCAAATTCAATAAGCTCGTTGAGATTTATTTTCCTGGAGTCATGCTCATCAATTTCCGCCACCAAAAGGTGGACACCAAGGTGGGAAATTGCATCTTCTCGACACCCTTCCCCGTGTTTGAGTGCCAAGGCGATTTTAAAACGGCTAGTACTTAAAAGTACTCGCTCTTCGAAAGGCAAATTAAGCGGAGTCCAAAGATCTTTAACAAGGTTCTCGTACCGCAAATCTTTATTCATAACCCAAGCCACATTTCCAGCTTAAAATTGATCGAGTGATACGCTCCGCAATAACACGATGACCGTCAATGTTTCTCGCAACCGGACCAATAGCGCCTTTTGCATTTGCACCAATGACATATTCTCGCTCACCGATGGATGAATCTATACCTCGCAGTGCCCCAAGCGGCACATCCTCATTCATTTGAAGCCCAAGACAAGGAACAATGAAATCATATTTACTTAAATCCAGACTTTCTCCATCCACAGAAATATGCGGATGAAGTTGATCATTAACACTCAAAAAGGCGTTTGGAATAAGATTAATCAACCCTGACCGCTCATAATTCGCAAAGCGCTCCTCATATTCCACCATTGCACTGGGTGGGAATAAGATATTATTCCAGTCTTTCATTGCCTCAACCCTCCCCGCGGGTCGGAAAAAATGAGGAGTGGAGTCCACACATCGAAAGAAAAATCGACTATCTGGAAACGCAATGTCGACTGCGCAACCATTGCCCACCAAAGCTTCGGTGACAGTCGCGGCAGTCTGGCCCGCTCCGACTACCAGCACGTTTCGAGAAGAAATTCCTGCTATCCTGCCAGAGTCCCATTCAACAATCCGAGGGTCTTGACATTGAATTCTTCTGATCTCTTCTCCTACAGCATTAACAACATAAGAGCAACTCAACACTTTCCCCGACTCGAGCTCCACGTCGAAACCCTCTTCATTTCGTCGGTAGTTAACCACTCGATCTCTCACATGACACTCGTTAAGCTTATGTGTCTTAATTTGCATTAGAACGTGCGCAAGAAACAAGTCAACAGGAACCACACTTCTATGCCCTGCTGTCGCCAATAGAACCTGCTCCTTTTCACGTTTTGAGAGTCTTGAATAATGCAATTTCGCGAAGTCCAGGAGGGAATAATCGTAGACTTTCTGACATCCAACGTAGTGCTCATAAGGCGAACGTATCACACGCTGTGACGTCGATTCAACCTGCTTACGAAACCTTTCGGCTAATGTCGCATGCGGATCAACCAGCAAAAATTGGATGTTGCTGTGGAACATATACGCCGCAAGAGTGATCGCAGACAAACCACCCCCTATTATCACACATTCAACATCATCCTTACTCAGATCAACAGCCCTTTGAGAATGTACATTTTCCCAATCAACATCCTTATAAAAACGACCCACTTCACTATCAAGAAGGTCAGAAGGTGGTGTAAAGTGATATTGATGCGAGCTACCGCATTCAGAATCGAATTTCGACAGGTACGAAGATTTCATAAGCAGGGTCCAGATCGTATCCATATTCAATTTCGTTCAAAATTTCCGCTTCACTCGGCAACGCATTTGGATTAGCACGTTTTCCATGAGACATATAGAAACGTCGTGATGGACTTTCAATGGTGAATTGTTTCAGGATCGATTCACCTGGGCGAACCTCACCATCAAAGAAACCCAGTCTCTTACTATCATGACTCATCGCAACCTGAGAAAACTGCATCGACCGATTGGGGCGGCTCGGCTCATCAATAAACCGGCCATCTTGATCCACACTCATAATCCACGACTTCCAGACTTGGTCTGACAGATTCGTTTCCGTCTTAATCATGGTCCAGCGACCTTCTGACGGTAAATCATAGGTAACCATTACCGCGCGATCCGAAGTTTCAAGCGCGCCCGCAATAAACACAGTTCGAGTTTCCAAGAAAGCAACAGCGGCCATTTGGACATCTCTCGCACGAATCCGCTCTGGCGAGTCGAACGCGATCCTGAATATAGGTTCTTATTTCATTTTTCTTCCAACTTTCATGATTTATATAGTCACAATATAGTCAACTTTTAATGGACGCAACCCTAACTCTTAAAGCAAAGTAACGTAATTCCAAAATTCTCATACGGTAGAGTTCACTCAATATCAACGTTCAGGAAAAACTTAAAGACCCCCATAGGATACCGCCTCCCTTGGCCGACGAAGCAGGTATGCCTGTCTACAATTTCAGTATCACGCCGCTGACGAGCTTGGAACGCCCACTTACATCATGCAGTGGAGTTAACTACTTGGTATCAGATTTATTCGAGTCGAGCTGGGTGTCGACCGATGCGAAGAAGGCGATTGCAACCTACTGCTAACGCACTATTCTGCCATGGAACACATGTCACGCGCCCACAAACTCGTCATCGTTAAACCCTGTCGCGCTGCCATAAACGAAAGATATATTCAGCTTACTCAACACTAGCGAAACTTCCCCTGCCCCGAAGGAAAATAACACTCGCATACCTTAAATGCCCAGATACAATTAACACTAACTAGTGAAGTGCCCCGGGTTTTGTTCCGTTTGAGTAGATGGGATAATCTGGACTATGCCAAAGAAATTTGATCAGGATGCGAAGGATCGCGTCGTCCGCTTGGTAGAAGACCGTATTGTGGCGGAGAATGTTTCCTTGCAAGAAGCGTGCAAGATTGTGGCACCGAAACTAGGTGTTTCTTGGCACACTGCTCGGCAATGGACTCAGGTAGCTCGTCGTGAAGGACGCGTTCTTGAACGCTTGCCCACAGGACTTGGAAGTCGAAAATGCGAGGCTACGCCGTGAAAATCAGGAGCTTCGCGATACTAATGAGTTCAGATAAGCAGCGTCGGCTTTTTTCGCGTCGGAACTCGACCCGAAACGTCGGAAATGATTCGGTTCATTGATGAGTATCGAAATCGTTTCTCTGTCGAGTTCATCTGCAAGACGTTAAACACTCACCGTGTTGGTGGTTTCATCACTTCTCGTGGCTATCGTCAATCAAAATCCCGTGGTGTGAGTGCTCGTAGCCTGCGTGATGCTGCTCTGATAGAGCATATCGTTGAGGTTCATGAAAGTAACTACAATGTCTACGGGACTGGTTAAGATGTGGCACGCGTTGCGCCGTGAGGAGAAAAGATATTGGTCGTGAGCAAACCGCTCGTTTGATGCGCCTTGGAGGGAGTTAGTGGTAAAGGTAAGGGCCGCTTGCCTGTGACAACTCGCAAACCTCAAGGGCTAGATACTCGCCTAGACTTGGTGAAACGTGAATGTCGAGCCCTCGGACCGAATCAATTGTGGGTGGGGTGACATTTCCTATGTCCGTACCCGTAAGGGGTATTCTCTACACCGCTCTTATAACCGATGTGTTCACTCCGGACGGATTTATCGGGTGGGCGCTGGTCGGTTCAATGCGAACGTAAAGCGTTGCTGTTGCAGGCGCTCAATCAGGCGATCGTATGTGCGAAGAAAACAACTGGGCTGATTCACCATTGCAACCCGCGGCTCACAATATGTGTCCATTGTTTACAATGAGCGTCTTGCCGAGCATGGGATTACTTACCTCGACAGGGACGGTTGGCGATTCCTATGACAATGCTTTGGCTGAGAACGTCAACGGTTCATTTCAAGAATGAGCTGATTCATAGGCGGTCATGGATGGGACGTGGTTGATGTAGAAATCGCGGGCGTTTGAATGGGTTTCGTGGTGGAACGAGTCACGGCTTGACCAGAGCTTGGGCTACCGTACACCGGCTGAGGTTGAACAAGAATTTTGGAACGGCAACACCGGCCCAAGAAAATAATAGAAATCAAGGCACGTGCCTAGGAACAAAACCCGGGGCACTTCAAAAATCGGTATCTGCATACCTACCCGCATATACTATTCGACGCTTACGTTATACCCTTTGACGCATGCCCCTACTATTTGATGCATGCTCTCGCTTCCGGCCCAAGAATTCCCCTGATTTTGATTTTCGGCCCGCGCAACCATCAACTGCACCTGCCCACACAGTACCAACAGACAAACAAAACCCCTCGAATCCCGCGAATTACTAGGCAAAACGCGTAGCCCAAAGGGTTCTGTCCGTACTCAATTCCATGTATCAAAAGTTGAGTACTAATGGTGGAGCATAGGGGATTCGAACCCCTGACCTTTTCATTGCGAACGAAACGCGCTACCAACTGCGCCAATGCCCCGCTCCAAATATCGTAGCAGTTTTTCGCCGATAACTGCTAATCGCTACTCCGATGAACGGGTGTATCCCCTATCACGTCAGGACCACCGCACGACGTCGCCGGAACGATCCACACTTACCCATAGCGGCTAAGACTGCGCATCACTGCTATTACTCGCTTGCGGCAACAGGACGCTTTCCACACCTTCGAGGACACTAGCGATTGTCAAATCATAGTATTTCTGTGAGAGTTCCTCTTCGCGCTCCGGATCCGAAAGTGGACCGAGATAGTTAGCTACCACCATGCTCAGCCCCACAGAATCTTTCATCATCGGTTTAAAACGTTCCAACATTGCATCCAGGTCATGGCGCTCCCCCGTCTGGTGCACAGAACGCAGGTTGCGAGCCCCAATTGTGTGGATAACTGAGTTTGTAATGATCACATACGCCAACTCGGCTTTATCTCCAAAACCAGCCTCAATGAGCTTTTCGTATGCGATGTCTATGACAGGTAAGAACTGTGTCGTGAACTTTCCGCGCGCAAACCGATCAGTAATGCCATAGTAACGCAACAGCACGGGGCGAATAACTTGGGCAACTGCTTTAAACCACGCCTTCCAATCAAGATCCTCGGCGGGAAGTTCAATATCGGCGCACACCCGATCCACAACCGAATCACATAGCGCTTCCTTATGTGGATAGTAATGGTAGATAACCGAGGGCACCACATCTAACTCTCTAGCAATATCGCGTATTGACCAGCCTTCAATGCCTTTGGATTGTGATAAATCAATAGCTTTCTCAAGGATGATTTCCTTGTTTAGACCTACTCTGCGCGCGGTTGTTTTCCCCATATCTACACCGTACCTCACTATTGACAGCGTTACAGCCCGTCATTAAACTTGCCAATGTAGAACAGTGTTCTAGATGGAAGTGAGAAATATGAAAACCCCAAGCAAATCCCGTAATAAAACCGAGACTATTCCTTCCTCTGCACAAGCCAAACTGGTAACAACAACAGTATTCTTGGCATTTTTGGGACAGATGTTACTCAATCCCATCATTGCACCACTGTCGCGCGAAATGGGCTTACAAGAATGGCACATTGGCCTCACTATCTCATTTGCAGCCATAGTTTTAGCCGTCATGAGTTCTTATTGGGGCCGCACCTCTCAACGCCTAGGTGTCAAACGAGTCATCGTGACCGGAATGTTGATCGCTATCACTTCATTGACAGTCTTCGGAATACTCTCTTATCTAGGCATGAACAAAATTCTTGCAGGGCCTGGCCTTGTTATCGGCGTCATGGTAACGCGTGGCTTAATATACGGCGCTGGAATTTCTGCCGTGTCCCCTACCGCCCAAACTCATCTTGTCACGCATACTGCCTCGGAAGCGGGCCGAGTAAAAGCAACTGGAATGATTGGAGCAGCATACGGCATGGCTTCTATCGTTGGCGGTATCATGGGCGGCCTGTTAGCGGCAATTGGTGGCCTCATGCTCCCATTAGTTGTCATGCCGGTAGTTATGCTGAGCTCCGTCATCGTATTGATTGTTAAATTCAAACCGCAAGTTGCGGCAAAACTCATCGAAAAACCCAAACATATTCAATTTCGCGACCCTCGGGTACGCCCATGGCTCATTAGCGGGCTACTATTATTCATTGTATTTTCCTCAATAGCAACAATCTTCGGGTTCACCGTTCAAGATAGGTTCCTGCTTGCATCCGATGCCACCGCAGCAGTTACCGCTGTCTACCTAACAATTATGGGCGTAACAATGATCATTACCCAGGCTGTCATCGCACCAAAAACACGATGGGGTGCCGCCAAACTATTTCGAACGGGATTGATAGTACTACTACTTGGAGTTGCATGCATGTGGCCTACCAGCTCACACCTATTATTGGGGATAGCTTGCGTCTTGGTCGGCCTAGGAATGGGATTCGCGATGCCCGGATATAATACCGGCCCAACTTTGCAGACAAGCACAAGCGAGCAAGGTGCTGTTGCGGGACTCATTAATGCAAATAATGGGATCGCTTATGCGATTGCCCCAGCAGCTTCCACCGCACTCTACGGTTGGAATCCACTCATACCTTTTATTATTTCGATCTCTATCGTTGTAATTATTGTAATCTACGCATATGTTCAGCCAACTTTGCGAAAATAACGATCTAGGGCCTATCCGCGCGTCCCTCCCTTGACACTGCTTAACTGTGCGCAGTGCCCTATGCTATGTTGATAGCGCAATTGCTAAATGCTTGATATAGATCCTCCCTTGCCCACGAGAGTACTAACCGTAAGGTCTATCACCTCACCACGACCGGAGAGGAACGTTTGGCCCAACTCCAGCGTTCATGGACACTTCTCGTTCCGTTGGTCAGCGAGTTACTCGCTTAGTGAGCAGACGACGTCGAGAATCACTACCGTTGTGGAAAACCAGTCCCTTGTGGATAAGAAAAAATCAGCTATCGTCTACTATGCAATCATAAAAATATGAACCGCCACCGCCTTGATAGAATCCTCTACGCTCTATCCGCCTTCCTCTGTGCTTGGCTGGCACTACCTGGTCTGGGACCAGACATAGCAGGCTTAGAACAGCGGTTCGGCTGGAAGATAGGACCAGACGATTGGCGCGGCCCACTGTCCACTCCGCCGTCGTACCTCATACCGAACCCTGAAAATCAGCAGCTCCTATCTTCCTTAACCATTCGAAATGAACATGCTTCAACTCCCACGTACCGCCGGAGCGAATTTGGCCAGCCGTGGGCAGATATTGACCATAACGGTTGCGATACTCGAAACGACATTCTAGCCCGCGACATCACAGATCCCGTTTTTAAATCAGGCACCCACAACTGCGTCGTCGTCGAAGGAAAACTCGATGAACCATATACCGGACAAACGATATATTTTATCCGCGGAAAAGAAACGTCAGCACTGGTTCAAATAGATCACGTCGTCGCGCTCGGCGATGCGTGGCGATCTGGAGCCTGGACCTGGCCACCACACCAGCGGGAACTCTTCGCCAACGATCCTACGAATCTCCTAGCAGTAGACGGGCAACAAAATCAAGACAAGGGCGCCGCAAACGCAGCACAGTGGCTGCCCGCCGATGCCAGCTTTCACTGCTCCTACATCCAGCAACAGCTACGAGTAAAAGTTAACTGGCATCTTTCTGTGACACCACAGGAATACCGCACTATGCAACGGGTACTCAGCCAGTGCTATCCAGTGTCTACCGCACACTGAGGCCCTTCTGAACATCTCATCCAGAAGGGCCTCAGCAGCTATCGCCATAGAGTTCGGGGTTTACTCATGAACAATATTCTTGAACCATGGGTTCAATGTCGTGCCACGAAGAACAATCTCTCTATCCTTGACGATCGGAATATTCTTCTCGTCGATGATGGTCCACCACGGATCCCACGCTAAGCCAGTTGCTTCACCAGCAATGAGGTGGACGTTGCGGGCGTTCGGTGGAATTTGGATGCGCTCGCGGAATCCACGAGTGCGTGCCTTCCAAGTCCCATGCCACTTGAATGGCTTGACATGCTCTACGCCCTTATCGTCGTAGCTGATCTCATCCCAGGTCAGGTCAACTTTCGCGACATAGCCTCCCTTGTGACGCAAGGTAATGAAGCCAGAGTTGTAGGTGGTAGCGGTGGTTTCGATGTAGTCCCCCGTATTCTTCACCACTGCGCGCTGGTTGTCCTTAAGGAAGTTCACCGTGTAAGAAACTGGAACGGCCGGAACGCCTGTGGAGTAGGTGCTTTCTTCCTTGATGATTCGCTTCAAATCATCGATGTTTCCAGTTGCGACTTCCACCCCGCTCTTGGCGCTACCACCAAGGATGTAAACCGTTGCTCGAGTCTGATTCAATATCTTCTTGTACTTTGCTTCGGCATCAGCTTTGCCGTTGCCGAAGCTTCCCTTGAACACTGCGTTGAACGCTGCCTTGACTTCATTATCGGTCGAGTCGGTTTCCAGCTTGACGAAAATCTGCCGGCCGTAGCTGACATTCGATACGTAGCCGAGTGGGTTCTTATCATCGATGTTCCGATCAATAAGGTCCTGCTTTGTCACATCTTTACCGAATAAATCGTGCGGATTATTGGGCGTATCGGTGGAAACAGTAAAGAAGATCTGCTTGAACGAAGCGATAGCTGCTTGATGTTCATGCTTATGAATTGCTTCAAAATTGACATCGAGCTTATTCGCTACCTTTTCGAATCCTAGACCAAACTTTGCTTCCAGTTGCTCTTTCGAGTTCACCATGGATTCGTCGTAAGAGATCTTAGCTGCATGATTTGGATAGGTAGCATGTAGGTTTGTCCATCCCTGCAGTAATTCATTAACTCCTTGTTCAACAGTACTTTTGTTTGGCTGGTCGATTGTCTTTCGGTTCTTTCCGTCAACTAAGCCCGGAAGATCGACGCTGATGACCTGTGGTGCTCGTTCGATGCCGACGGCGGTTGGACTTCCCTTAGACAGATTCTCGTTGGCTTTAACCAACGCACCCGGGTAAATCGCGGCATTGTTTGCTTCAATGACGGACAAGTCGCCACGAAGATTATTGAACGACTTCTTTTCATGCTTGAAAACTGTGTACGTTCCATTCTTGTACGATTCGCTCGTCACCGGGACATTTTCTACATGCTCCCCTTGAACGGCAAGCACTCCGACGGGATCATACTGCAGCGAACGAACATACTTATCGATCTCACGCGTGTTAGAAGTCTGAGTAGTCGCACCGTCAGTCTGCGTAGCCGCTGACTTCTTTAACGGTGTTTCCTGCTTTGCTTTTTCTCCAGTTGCGTCTGTAGCTACTGGCGCTGGTGCATCTTTTTCGTTATTCACCGACGACGACGGTTTCGCGTCATCTACAGTCAGATTTGCGACGACTGGTGTTTTCAGCGACTCCGGCGTCGCTGGATTTTCTAGCCCAAAAGCTGAGATTGGCATAAGCGTACCCGCAAGTATTGCCGTGCCTGCCACTGTTGCAAGAATTCTCCGTGTCATGGTCTTGCCCCTGTCTTCATTGATCTATTACTTTATGACGTGACCCACATTTGCTGGCCACAAGAAGATTGTGCACCCAATGATTAGTTGACAAAAAATCGACTAGTGCCAAAATGGCAGTGTGAGACAGGTCAAAATAACGATGTCGCCTTCTTAGAAAACAATTTAATAACAATGAAAATTAGACATTATCTATCTTTACGTCACTTTTATCACACACATTTTCGAACATCCGGACTAAAAGCGCACTACACATGTTACGCACTGGACGGATAGTAAATGACATAAAGCTTTCAAACATCACAAGTTAGCAACATTTTTTATCGCAAAAATAAATGCCCGATATGTGAAATTTACGGTAACGCATAGGTGCGTTCCAGACCACATAAAAACCGGCCGAGAACTCCCGACCGGTTGATGGTGGAGCATAGGGGATTCGAACCCCTGACCTCTTCCATGCCATGGAAGCGCGCTACCAACTGCGCCAATGCCCCGTAAGACCTCATTAATATTACATATTTGAAGATGGAAAAGCAAAATAACAAAGCCTCAAAACCTAGTGAAACAACTCACTCCACTCGGTTATGTGCTGGTTTCAACAAGGAATCGATTCCAAGACTTTACCCGCCAAGGCGGAGTGGCACCATGTCTTGGTAGTAACTCTGCCCAATGGCAGTTATCTAAACCTTGAAGCATATTCCAAATAGATGGATCTTGCCCCATAAGTACCATAACGCCGTTGACCAACGCAGATCCGTGGCTAGTAAAAAGCAACGTGTGCTCATTCGGATCGTCAGCCAATGCCACAATGTGATCGTTAATTGCCTGCGCCACTTGTTCACCGTTATCGCGCCGAGTTTGGACGCCAGCAACACCGGGCTCTTGACCAGCACGCCAGCGTTTCCAGTCAACCGGATAACTAGCTTGTATTTCTGCGGAAGTTCTCCCTTCCCAATCACCATACCCACGTTCGCGCAAACGGCTATCGACTTGGACAGGCAAACCTATACGCTTACCCACTGCCAACGCAGTGTCATAGGCGCGCTCAAGATCAGAAGCGATGATGCGCGTGATGCCAAGTTCTGACAACTGCTGTGCAACAGCCACTGCTTGCGCACGCCCAACAGAATTCAATGGCGTGTTTTGA
This sequence comes from Arcanobacterium phocae, assembly GCF_900105865.1. Classification (NCBI taxonomy): domain Bacteria; kingdom Bacillati; phylum Actinomycetota; class Actinomycetes; order Actinomycetales; family Actinomycetaceae; genus Arcanobacterium; species Arcanobacterium phocae. The sequence goes on along the minus strand of NZ_LT629804.1, from coordinate 1,303,017 downwards.
GTACCTTGTATGCGAGCCTCAGAATTATTATTAGTCTGTCCGTGCCGCAGAAGAATGATTCGTTTGACTGGCATGAATTCAACTATCAGTCAGATTCCGACGACGTAGCATTCACTCCAGTGGCGTTTTCAATACCGCCAGAGAAATAAGCAGCGAGTGTAGATTCTTGCGCTGCTTCAGAAGCTTGAATATCATTTGGCAATTCGACGGCCGGGCAGTCTGCCCAGAGTTTTTCAAGCGCATAGAACTCACGGTCTTCATCTTGCTGAACATGGACCATAATAATGCCGAAGTCCAGTAAGACCCAGTGAGCTTCACCTTCCATACCCTCTCGGCGTTGGCGCTTACATCCAGCTTTATGCAGAGCTTCTTCTACAGAATCAACAATAGCACGCACCTGGCGTTCTGTTGACCCAGACACTACTAAAAAAGTATCTGTAAGTGCGAGACGATCAGCTACGTCAATAGCAGTAATGGAAGTCGCCTTAACATCAGCAGCAGCTCGAGCGGCTACGATCGTTAGGTCAATTGCTTCTTGTGTTGCGGTCACGAAAATCCTTTATAAATTGTTTGAACGAAATAAATTACAACAAGAACTGCTGTAGAAGGGTAGCCTCTTGCTCGAAAGCTGGAGAAGCACTGAAGAAGAACGAATTTATGACTAGTCCTACAAGAATTCCAACTAAAGTTGCAATCAATATAAGAAGGATGTAATTAAGAATGGTTCTTCTTGGACTAACACTATCGTCATCGTCCTCATAATAAGACATAGCTTCATCAGAATCTGAAACCAAATCTGAGCTATTCTTTTCCAAAGACTCATCGTCGACTTTTTCCGGAGCAACAAGCTGACTGAGTTCGTCGTCGTCCAGGTCCGCCCCTTCAGGCATCACAGAAGTTCTCGAAATATCGCCATTTACGACTTCTTGATTCTCCTCCGTGTGGTTACGACGAGTCATCGACAATAAACGTTCGCGCATCGTAGTTTCATCTGAGTCCTCGATCGAATCATCAGTATCAGATTCTAGATCCTCAGGCGCAACTTCCTCTAGCGATACTTCCCGCTTTTCTTCAGGTTCGACTGTCTCGTCACGAACTACGTTCGTAGTAGATTCAGCCTCATCTTGCTGAGCGACTTCGAACCTATCAAAAACCGATAGACGCTCTGGTTGAGAATTCTTTTCCTCAGCATCAGAAACTGCTGGGAGCGTCCCCGTCTCACCTTTTCGAGCTTCACGAAGCTCTTTGCGGGAAGGTCGACGTAGACGGAGCTCAGTCGTTTCACTGACGTCAATTCCGTCAGCAGGGCGAACGGCTAACTTACCCTGCTCTCTCATTTGCCGGCGACTCATGCGCGGAGTATCACTCATGCCTATCCGCTCCTTCCCTACAGTAGCTTCGAGCCCCTGATCCATCTTGGCAATCCCCTGCAATCGAAGCAATGGAAATTGTCTGCGCTTCTTCTGGTCTATATAAATGATACTTGTAGATGTACTGAACTACCCCATCGGGAACCAAATACCACGCCGGTATGCCGGCTTTTACACGATTTCTGATGTCAGTTGACGATATTGCCATAGCAGGAATTTCAAGCAACGAGACTCCATCTTCCGGCAGACCAGACATATCCAACTGATGTCCTGGTCGACTAACTCCTACAAAATGGGCCAGTTTCCATAGCTCATCAGAATCTTTCCACTGCAAAATTTGTGGCAGCACATCTGCCCCAGTAATGAAAAAGAGCTCATCGTGAGGATATGCCAGACGGATGTCACGCAACGTATCAATTGTGTATGTTTTCCCGCCGCGATCAATATCGACACGAGAAACCGAAAACCGAGGGTTAGACGCCGTGGCAATCACCGTCATTAGGTACCGATGTTCTCCCAGCGAAATATGCCGATCTGTTTTGAATGGATTATCTGCCGCCGGGACAAATACCACCTCGTCAAGATCAAAAACATGTTGAGCTTCTGAGGCAGCAACCAAGTGACCATGATGAATGGGATCAAACGTTCCACCCATAATGCCAATCCGGCGAGGTTGGTACGATGCTTGACCGCTCTGGCCGTTCCTCATCTGGGTATCAGTTCTCGTCATGCCAATCATTTTATCGGAGATTGTTCTTCTGAGATATCCACTAGAGCAACGTCACCATGAGACAAATCAGCTGAAAACGAAAAGACTCATGCCATGGAATAACTGGAAGCTATATGCGTTATTCTTGGTGTCAAACAATCAGGTTAGATAAACCGAAGAGAAAGGCCTCTAGATGGCTACCGTTGAAATTACTGCAGACAACTTTAAAGACCATGTGAATAGTGGAATTACCGTACTTGATTTCTGGGCAGAGTGGTGTGGACCATGTCGCATGTTCGGACCGACCTTCGAAGCTGTTTCTGAGCAACATCCTGAGATCACATTTGGAAAGGTCAATACCGAGGAACAAACTGAGCTTGCTCAAGCTTTCCAGGTTATGTCTATTCCAACCGTGATGGTTTTCCGCGATGGTATCCGCCTATATGAGGGCGCTGGTGCTCTGTCGCGCGATCAGCTTCAAGCACTTCTCAAGCAAGCCGGAGAGCTTGACATGGACGAAGTTCGTGCGAAGATTAACGAGGCAACGTCTGAAGAAGCTCAGTAAATTTCGCATGGCATAGCTAAGCGGACACAAAGTTTGATCTTTCGTGTCCGCTTAGCTATAGGCCTTTCACTATTACACCAAAGACTGTTGTTTCACTTTCACTCCTGCACGGCCACTCAATAACGGAACTACTCCTCGAATAAGCGAAGCTAAGTCAGTAGGCAACGATGCCGGATGGACTACCACACCATCAGCTGCGCCTAGCCCCACCCATCGTTCAATTGCGTCAGCTACATCGTAGACAGTCCCACATACCTTGGGAATATCACTAAATAGTTCTTCACCGTTAATAGCTGAGACTAAGAGTGCTCGTTCATTTGCTGCGCTCGAGGTCGCCGATATTACTACCCCCAGATCCACAACTATGGGAACATCTCTGCCAATACTGTTAGCCATCGCGCGAATCTTGTACCGCAAACCACGCGCTACATGCGGATCTGGCACTTGAAGACGCACCATGTTCGCATACTTTGCAACCACTCGAACAATGTCTGATGTTAAATCAGTCGACTTAACATTAACAACTAGCCCGATGCCGGCTAGCTCAATCTCCCGAAATGCCGCTATTAATTGCTCTGAATCAATTACTGGTGGAATGCGCACTGCAAGCGAGACCCAGCCCGCTCCATCAACAGCAAAAGTATCGATAGCTTGACGAATGAGAGTGGGCTCGGCCAATACTTCAGCAATAATCCCAGCTCCATCGACTCCCCGCAATTGGGCCGCTACATTCACTGCATCCAATGTTGCATGCGGTCTCATGCCATCTGCACAAAACTCCGCCGAAAGAGCCACGAAATCAAGACCCCCATTAGCAGCAGCACGAGTGGCTGCCATCATTTTCGGATAGTGGAAAGGTTCTTTCTCAGGCACAAGTGGATGAATAAAGCTCTGTGCACCTAGCATAGACAGATCAATACCCAGCCAAGCAGAGGTCATATGCTTACCATATACTACATCGGAACTTCGGGCAGACACGTGCTGAATAGCTTGTTGGCTCACGTTTATATCGATTGTCATGGCAAGTCCTAGTAAAATTCACGCAGCCCAGCAGAGCTACTTGTATCACAATCAAGCGAACGTATGGTGTTCCCTCGGATATTGATTAGGAATTTACCCTTTATTGACTATCTAAGCAAGGTGCTATGACGATTACCATTCAATTCCGATAGATCCTTGTTAGCCTCTAAGATACTAAACACTGATATTACGCCTAAAAACCAACAAGCTACACCACCGCGTGAATTGACACACATAGCGCATGAGGTGCCTTGTTTAGCCAAGTCGCTTACAAAATTGTTCTTTATTCGTCAGCAACTGCTGCACTGTCTGGATCAGTCCACACCCCAGCCTGACGCTCCATCCACAACTCACGACGTGCGGCTTCCTTTGCATCCATCATCTCGTGGTACTGACTCTTACGTTCTCGGCGAGTTGGACGTGCCGTCTCGTCAAGACGAATATCCGTACCGCGCGGACTAAGCAATTCAGCTCCAGTAGCCATTGTTGGCTCCCAATCAAAGATCATTCCGTCTTCTTCCGAACCAATAACGACCATATCACCAGCCCGGGCACCCTCTTTCATTAGTTGCTTTTCAACACCAAGGTTATTTAACCGGTCGGCAAGGTATCCAACAGCTTCGTCGTTAGAGAAATCAGTCTGACGAACCCAACGTTCAGGTTTGTTACCGCGAATCTGATAGAAGACCTGATCTCCGCGTTTCCGAGGAGTGATCGTAAACGTCGAGTCTTCTTTCTTGTCCAACGGACGAATAACTGGTCGAGTATCCTCCACTGCCGACTCTTGCGACCGCAAATGCTCGACAATCGCGCCCAGAGCAAACCCTAGTTCACGCAGTCCTAAACGAGTGGCTGCAGAAACTGCGAATACCGCAAAACCTCTGCTCTTGAGCTCTTCAGTTACGAAATCTGCAAGCTCATGAGCATCTGGTACATCGATTTTGTTTAAGACGACGATACGAGGACGTTCCATCAATGGGACGCGCCCTTCAATAGGCGGAATAGAATCGGCATATGCAGAAAGTTCAGCTTCGATTGTTTCCAAGTCGCTGATTGGATCACGGCCAGGCTCAAGAGTTGCGCAATCTACAACATGCACGATAGCAGCACACCGTTCAATATGGCGCAAAAATTCGTGCCCCAAGCCCTTACCTTCAGACGCCCCTGGAATCAGGCCAGGAACATCTGCCATAGTGAAACGTATATCGCCAGCCTCAACTACTCCCAGATTAGGAACAAGTGTAGTGAAGGGGTAATCTGCGATTTTTGGCCGTGCAGCCGACATTGCTGCGATCAATGAAGATTTACCAGCTGACGGAAAACCGACCAACGCTACATCCGCAACCGATTTTAACTCAAGGACAACGTCTCGCGCTTCACCGTCTTCGCCGAGGAGCGCAAAACCAGGAGCTTTACGTTTCGGAGACGCAAGTGCCGCATTTCCGAGCCCACCTTGTCCACCTTCTGCGATGATAACCTCGACATCAGTGCCAGTCATATCAGCTAAAATGTTGCCATCAAAATCCTTAACGACTGTGCCGTTTGGAACGAGGATAACAAGGTCATCTCCCCGCTTACCATGCCGAAGATCTCCAGCACCAGGCTTTCCATTGGTTGCCTTCAGGTGCGGGGTGTGGTGAAGAGCTAACAGAGTGGTCTCTTGTGGATCAACTTTAAAAATAATGTCACCACCATGGCCGCCGTTCGCTCCGTCTGGCCCGCCAAGAGGCTTGAATTTTTCACGGCGTACAGATGCCGCACCGTTGCCGCCTTTACCGGCTTCCAGATGGAGGACGACTCGATCAATAAAGCTTGCCATGTGGTTTCCTTAAAATAATTGAAATAATGCACGAGAGGGTGGAGAGCTTACGCCCTCCACCCTCTCGAGTATGTCGTATAGGACTCGTGCCAATCAGGCCTGAGCCGCGACGATGTTCACGACCTTGCGATCACGACGAGTGCCAAACTCAACGTGACCAGTCTCAAGTGCGAACAGCGTGTCATCCTTACCGCGGCCAACGTTGGCACCCGGGTGGAAGTGAGTGCCGCGCTGACGCACGAGGATCTCGCCTGCGTTAACAAACTCGCCACCGAAACGCTTAACGCCGAGGCGCTTTGCGTTAGAGTCGCGACCGTTACTAGTAGAGCTAGCGCCCTTCTTATGTGCCATGTCTAGACCTTCTTCTTTATAACAGCTCGTTGGACGGTAAGTTAATCAATCACTTAATATCGGTGATCTTAACACGGGTAAGCTTTTGGCGATGGCCTTGACGCTTCCGGTAACCTGTCTTGTTCTTGTACTTGATGATTGAGATCTTCGGACCCTTCTCATCGCGAACAATTTCGGCGCTGACCTTGGCCTTGATGCCATCCGCTGCTGAGGTGATCTTGTCACCGTCGACGAGCATGATCGGCTCAAGCTCGACCTTGTCGCCAGCTTCGCCTGCAATCTTGTCCACAACGACGACGGAACCGACAGACACCTTTTCCTGGCGGCCGCCTACCTTGACAATCGCGTAAACCACGTTCTGCTCATCTCTGTCGAAACTGATGCATCCGGGATCGGATGCCCTGAAAATTTTAGCGCAATAAAGTGCGCCAGCAATTAACAATACTGAAACACGCGATTAGACACAAGTTCAACTCGAGCGATTCAGACCACAATTGCAGTTTCCCCCAGCTCATTTCTTCACTGGGAAACTCATGATAGCAGACGATCTGCTACTATTTGGCGTTATCGTACCTGATGACGTCACACGCTTTTTCGCCTTTTTCACGTCAACTTTTGTATCAGCTTTAGACTCACTGCGTTGCTCAACCGTATTCACGTCAACATTTCCGACTTTCACTATATCGGCTTTTTTCTTACTCCGATTACCCGAGGTAGATTTTTTGGACTTCTTGGCATCAGCGTTCTTACGCGGACGTCCCCGCTTCACTGGCGACTGCTCCGAATCGCTCTCACTGTTATCGGTTCCGCCATCTTCATGCTTTGTCGTTGCGGCAGCGGCAATTGTTGCAAGGGCCGCTTTCACCTCTTCATGCTTTGGATCGGCTTCAACTGGCGCAGCGACGTCGTTCTTCGTTTCCTTCTTTCCAGAACGTTGCGAAATATGAATTTCTTCATCTTTTTCAACCGGATGATCATGGCTGATATATCCACGCCCCTCACAGCATTCGCAAGTAGTAGAGAACGCCTCAACTAGGCCCTGCCCAACACGCTTACGAGTCATCTGCACGAGCCCTAAAGAGGTTACTTCAGCGACCTGATGGCGCGTACGATCCCGTCCGAGACACTCAATTAAACGGCGTAGCACAAGGTCTCGATTTGCTTCCAAAACCATATCAATAAAATCGACCACGATGATGCCGCCGATGTCACGCAGGCGCAATTGGCGAACTATTTCTTCGGCAGCCTCTAAATTGTTGCGCGTAACCGTTTCTTCCAACGAGCCACCAGTTCCAGTAAACTTACCGGTGTTAACGTCAATAACCGTCATTGCTTCGGTACGATCAATAACGAGCGAACCACCCGAAGGTAAAAATACTTTGCGGTCAAATGCTTTCTGCAGCTGCTCATCAACGCGATTTTCTTGGAATATATCCCGATCAGACTCCCACTTATCCAGACGCTCAACCAGCTCTGGCGATAACTCTTGCACATAATGGGAGATAGTCTCCCATGCGTTGTCACCAGAAATCCGCAGGGATCGGAAATCTTCATTGAAAATATCTCGCACAACCCGGACAGCGAGTTCTGGTTCGCCTTTCAGCAGGGTTGGGGCATTCTTTGATGACTTTGACTTAGCTTCGATATCCGCCCATGATTTCATCAGACGTTCAACATCTTGCTTGAGCTGCTCTTCTGTCGCACCTTCGGCGGCAGTACGCACAATGACGCCGTGCTCTTCCGACACAACTTCCCGAAGAATCTTCTTAAGTCGTGTCCGTTCCCGATCTGGCAACTTTCTCGAGATACCAGTCATCGCTCCACCAGGAACCAAAACTAGATGGCGACCAGCTAACGTGATCTGTGCAGTCAAGCGAGCACCCTTATGTCCGATTGGATCCTTAGTGACCTGGACGAGTACCGGATCACCAGATTTCAGCGCCTGCTCAATTTTACGTGGCTTACCTTCAAGCCCGGTAGCGTCCCAATTAACTTCGCCAGCATAAAGCACCGCATTGCGGCCTTTCCCAATATCGACGAAAGCAGCTTCCATCGATGGCAAAACGTTTTGAACACGGCCAAGATACACATTTCCAACCATTGACGACTGGGTGTGGCGAGCAACATAGTGTTCAACTAAAACACCATCTTCAATAACTGCAATTTGGTTGAGCCCATCACGTTCACGAATGAGCATTTCTCGATCGACGGATTCTCTGCGAGCTAGATACTCGGATTCAGTGATTGTTGGTCGACGGCGTCCGCCATCACGACCTTCTTTACGACGCTGACGTTTCGCTTCTAAGCGTGTCGAGCCTTTTGGAGCAGTAACCTCATCGGCTACTGATTCGGTAGAACGGCGACGCCGACGACGTCGAACAGCTGGCTCATCCAATACAGTTGCGTCATCTTCAGGCTCTAATGCTGGCTTGTTCTTTTTACTATTCCGTTGCCCAGTGGTCTCAGAGCCAGATACATTTTCATCTGCTTCGGAAACCGGATTTTGACGCTCTTCTTCACCATCGGTGGAACGTCGACCACCTCGAGTGCCACGACGGCGTTTGCGTGTCGATTCATTCGGGATGCTCTCATCTGCAGAAGCATGTGCCTTGTCCACTGCTTCTACATCAGCATCAGAGGTCTCTGCTTGTTCCTCTTTGAGCTTGCGACGAGCGCGCACAGCTCGAGTCACATCTGGCTCTTGAAACAGAAGTGACGTCATCGGCGTCGAAACAACAATATCGGGAACCACTGACGCTGGTTCGGACGTTCCTGCCGAGAAAATTATTGACGTCGGATCCGTTGCTTTAACCACTTTTTTCCGCGGTTTTTGCGACAGTTCTGCAAGCGACTGCGCAACTGACTCGTTAACCTCTTCCTTAGCATGAGTCTTTTTTACAGATGTTTTGCGCACACGCGTGCGCTGATTCTTTTTACCCTCAGGTACAACAACATCCATGGCTTCATCGGCCATCGGATACCCCCTATTTCACGCTCGTGCATCTCGAGCATGCTTAGCATTAATCACAGCTTCACCTGTGCAAGTCTCTGTGGTCAGCCATCCCGGCAGCAACGCTTAAGCGGCGCACTTGAATAACTTCGGCTGCTAGATGCACAACAACCTAGGTATAGTCTACACGTTTCCTCTCATAGAAACACCCCCGATAATCCGGACGTCGTTTAAGTAGGGGCCCTATTACCCATTCCTGCCGGAAACTTCAATAAACTTGCGCATATGCGCATTAGGACAGAATTCCTAAAATTACTCTACTGATTTTCTCAAATGAACTGGCATATTGTCGCCAAATGAGACATGATTACATTAAGGAACTGATGTGTCTCTATCACATTGCTGTCAACTACAGCACGTATAGACATATCAGATTAGGCTTAAAGGCCTATCCGGAAATTATCAAAATCTAGGTCGCACGGAAGGTGAAAAAGGTGGATGTCCTCGACCTTGCGCGGTGGCAGTTCGGCATTACAACGGTATATCACTTCATACTGGTCCCGTTGACGATCGGCCTATCTCCACTAGTCGCATACTTACAAACTAAATGGCTTCGGTCAGGAGACACTAAATGGCTCAAGCTGTCCGAATTCTTTGGAAAAATACTTCTAATTAACTTCGCACTAGGTGTCGCTACTGGTATCGTTCAAGAGTTCCAGTTCGGAATGACGTGGTCTGAGTACTCTCGATATGTTGGCGATATCTTCGGTGCCCCACTAGCATTCGAAGCGCTCTTAGCGTTCTTTCTTGAGTCGGTATTCCTCGGAGTATGGATCTTTGGACGCGGACGAGTTTCCCCGAAGGCCCACACTGTCTCGATTTGGCTTGTTGCTTTGGGAACGAACATTTCTGCACTCTTCATCTTGGCAGCAAATTCGTTCATGCAGAATCCAGTTGGCGCAGTTGTCAATCCGCAGAGCGGTCGCGCTGAACTTGACGGCATCGGCGGATTCCTTGAAGTCGTCTTCTCAACTACTACTCTCTACGCGTTTGCTCACACCATCAGCGCATCTTTGATGGTTGCAGGTGCTTTGGTGACCGGCGTTTCCATCTGGTGGATGGTTCGTAACGTTAAGAACAAGAATGAGCAAGAAGCTATCGAACTGTGGAAGCCAGCTGCACGATTCGGCCTGAAAGTCCTTGCTATTGCAGGGATACTCGCAGTAACGACTGGCCACTTTATGGGACAGCACATTTACGAAGCGCAACCCACTAAGATGATCGCCGCTATGGGCATCGCTGAGAATGAGCAAAACGCACCATTAGCCTTGCTAATGACCGGCACTGAGCTTAAAGCAGATAACATCGTTACCCTCCCTATTCCGGGTCTCGAGTCCTTCATGGTCACTAACCACTTCTCCGGCCCAGAATCCCAATTGACTGGCGCAAAAGAAATCCAAGAGCAGTTCACCCAAAGATTTGGTAGCGAATTCGGCACCGACGTGAACTATCTTCCAAACCCATTTATTGCTTTTTATTCGTTCCGAATCATGATGTCACTTGGCTTCGCTTCTATCCTACTGGCTATTATTGGCCTGTGGATGTTGCGTGGCGATCGGATTATCCGTTCAGGTGGTGCAGCAAAGCTCTTCCTCTGGACGATTCCATTCCCATATCTTGCTTCTATCTTCGGATGGATCCTTACTGAAATGGGGCGTCAGCCATGGGTTGTTTATCCAAACATGCAGCTCGCAGATCAACTAGCACCAAGCGAAATGGTCAAGCAGCTCACTAACTTCGGCGTTTCTCAAAGTGTCGTACCAGCTGAGGTCCTTATCTCACTAACCATCTTCACTTTGCTCTATGCTGCTCTTGGTGTTGTTTGGTACGTATTGATCAAGCGCTACGTTCGTGAAGGTATCAATACAACTAAGAACATCGCACAACAATTCGACCACACTAATTCGGAAACCAAGCTCAGCTTCGGCTACTGAGGAAAGGACACATACTCATGGATCTTTCATTCCTACAAATTCTGTGGTTCATCCTCATCATCGTCTTGTGGATCGGCTACGTTACTCTCGAAGGCTTCGGCTTCGGAACTGGTATGTTACTTCGGATCTTGCCACGCAACGAAAAGGAACGACGTCTTCAGCTCAATACTATTGGCCCACACTGGGACGGTAACGAGGTATTCCTGCTCACTGCAGGCGGAGCTACCTTTGCGGCGTTCCCGGAATGGTATGCAACCATGTTCTCCGGTATGTACATTGCCCTCGTTTTGGTCTTGGTACTTCTTATCCTGCGTATTTCAGCTATTGAATGGCGCGGAAAGATCAACTCTGACGCATGGCGCACCGCATGGGATTACATCCACTTTGGCTCAGCATGGCTAGTCGCACTTGTCTGGGGAGTCGCTTTCGGTAACCTAGTCCAAGGTATGGCAATTCAGGTTGGTACCTATGGAGTTGCTGGTGACCCCTCCACTTTCGTACCAGCAGATCCAACCCAAATTGATGCTGCCCTAGCTCAAGGCAACCAGCACTTCTTGACTGGTGGCTTCTTCTCGCTATTCACACCATTTACAATTGCAGCTGGCCTCGTGGTCGTCTCATTGTTCTTGACGCATGGTGCACTCTGGTTAGCACTCAAGACTTCAGGTGATTTCTCTAATCGTGCGAAGGCGTTGGCAAAGAAGACCTCGCTTGTTTCTACCGGTCTTACCGCAGTGTGGGCATTGTGGGCGTTCTTTGCGTACTCTACTACCGGATACGCAATTATCCCACTAGCACTCGCTGCTATCGGTTTGTTGGCTTCCACATTCTTTACTCTTAAGGGTCAAGAAAAAGCTGGATTCTTTGCCAACATGGCTGGAGTCGCATGTGCGGTTGTATTTATCTTTACGACGACTGTTCCATTCGCACTCAAATCTTATATTGACGATGCTTATGGATTGACACTGGTTCAGGCTTCTGCCACATCAGCTACCCACACAGTTATGACTATCGCAGCAGCCATTTTCGTTCCGATTGTTGCCGTCTATACCATCTGGTCATATATTTCGTTCTCACGCCGGCTGAGCGTCGATTCGATTTCAGATGAGCCAGCAGGTCTACACCCAACGAAGATTCGTGAATTTGATTCTGCGATGTAACGATCGCACCTCTTAGCTAGTTGCGGGGAACGGCATTAATGTCGTTCCCCGCAACTCTATGCTTGACACAACTTATACCAGTTACTCCTGAGACACTGGTAACACAAAAACATAGCCCGGCAGAGCGAAGCCTACTAATAGGTAATAGCCGACGACTGCGCCCCACTGTGTTGGCACAGCAAAAAGTAAAAGCACAGGTGCCCATGCAATCGCAACAGCAACGATACTCCTAGCTGGGCAGTGAGCAATCTTAATCAAAGCCTGCGTCAGCATATCGATTAGCCCAATTTTTTCATTAGCTGGCAATGGGAGCGAATATATACTCAACGTTAACGAACATAAAATAAGAACCCCGCATAAAATCCCTGCTTTCATTATGAATAATACAGCTACCGAAAGCTGATCAGATTGCAATACAACGCCTTGCCCTAGTACGAACCATTCGAACACGGATAGAACGATGGCAATCACCAAAATGATGCCCCAGGTCGTCGTAGCATCCCAACGACGACGGAGCCGAGCAATAAAAGTACGTACGATCCGAGCATCACTGTCATTACTGATGTCAGCTATGCCCTGATAACCTGCACGTAACGCAAACCCAACGGTGATTAAAGGCAAACTGCAGATAATGATCAAAAGATTAATGATAATCAAATTTGCCAGCGCATCCAGTACACGGTAGATAGCAGAATTAGGGTTCACGTCTTTCTTCCCTTATATATAAACGGCACTAGATACCAGTGTACCCAGTGCCGTTTAGGAGTGTCTGGTTAGCCTTTTACAGCTCCAGCAGCGACGCCCTCAATGATGTATTTCTGTGCGAAAACATAGAATATAACGATAGGGACGATAGCCAGAACAAGCATAGCCATCAATGCGCCCATATCTCGATTGCCATTAGACCCAACAAGGAACTGAACGACAATCGGAATAGTCCGGTATTCACTGGACGGGCCTAGAACTAAGGAAGGTAAAAGGAAGTCATTCCATACCCACATAGCATTGAGAATTGCAACTGTGATGGAGGTCGGCTTTAACATGGGAAGCACAATCTTGAAGTAGACCTGCAGAGGGTTACAGCCATCAATCGATGCAGCCTCCTCTATCTCCATTGGTATTGCTTTAATAAAGCCAACGAACATGAATACACTCAGCCCAGCACCAAATCCTAAGTACAGGACAACCATTCCTGCCGGATTAGCTAACGATAGCGAATCAGCAATTTTTACCGTCGGAAACATGACCATCTGAAAGGGAATCACCATTGAAAAAACAAAGATGAAATACAGCGCGGTGGTCCACCATGCTTTAACTCGAACAATGTAGTAAGCAGTCATCGAGGAGAAGAACACGATTACTGCTACTGACGAAATAGTGATAATAAAGGACCATAGTATCGCCGAGGCTGTGCCAGACAATGCAAGACCAGTTGAATAGTTGGCCAAGCCGACAAAGTCAGCTCCAGTAGGAATGGAGAATGGATCTCCAGAAATGGCAAACTTTGCCTTAAACGAGTTAATGACGATGAAGAGCAATGGACCGATGAAGACAATCGTCAAAAAAATCAATACAGCATATATGAGGATTTTCCCCAAAAGTGAGCTTCTCATGCCTCTACCTCCCGCCGACGAGTTGTCCGGAGTTGTGCCATAGCAAGTACGACAACAACTACAACAAAAATGACTGCTTTAGCTTGAGCGACGCCTTCTTCTCCGACGCGGTAGAACATCGAATTAACGATGTTGAGCGCGACCATTTCAGTTTTGCTTTGTGGAGCACCTGCAGTTAATGCCAAGTTTTGGTCATACATTTTGAATGTATTAGCTAGGGTCAAGAACAAGCAGATAGTGATCGCAGGCATCACCATAGGAATAGTGACATGACGCAACGTAGCCCAACGCCCTGCTCCATCAAGCTCTGCTGATTCGATGAGTTCTGGCGGAACATTTTGTAAACCAGCAATATAGATGATCATCATGTATCCGATGAGCTGCCAGTTGAGCAAAATGATGAGACCCCAGTAGCCGTACGTCCAATTCGTGACAATTGTTGTACCGTATTTAGCCAGAATAGAGTTAATTAGTACCTGCCAGGTGTATCCGAGAACAATACCGCCTATCAGATTAGGCATAAAAAATATTGTTCGGAAAAAATTGGTTCCGCGTAGCTTACGTGTCAGAAGCCATGCTACCCAGAAGGCTATGACATTGACCGTCAAGATAGACACCGCCGCAACCATGGTAGTGAATATAAAGGCTGACGTGAAACCACTTCGCTCGTCAAAAACTTCTATATAGTTCTGTATTCCGTTAAATTCCCAATCAGTCAGCGTCGTGAAATCAGTGAACGACAAGCCGAATCCAAGGATAAAGGGAACAAAGAAAGCGATCGAAAAGGCGATTAAGGTTGGAAGAACAAATATTGGAAAATACTTTTTAAGTGAACGCATCATATCCTCTCTTTCTTGTGGGAGGAACCAAAGCTCCTCCCACAAGCGCATAGATCAGTCAGCTATTACTTCTTCTCTGCCTTCCAGCCCTCAGTAAAGGTCTTAACTACGTCATCCCAGCTTTGATTACCTGTTGCGTATTGAGCCAATGCCTGACCGAAATCATCCTTGAACTTCTGCGATGGGTAAGTGGTGAATACCCATGGCACTGCGTACAGATCTTCATTAGCGGTGTACTGTGCGATCTGCTTCGCTAGCGGATCATTTGGAACTTCAGTCTCGGTAAATGATGTGAATGGAGCATTGAATCCGAGATCTTCAACAACGAATTTCTTTCCGGTCTGCGATGTGAACAGCCAGTTAACGAAATCAATTGTTGCTTTCTTGTCTGCCTCAGATGCCTTCGCATTAATTGCCATAAATGCCTCAGTACCAACAGCAAGTCCTTGCTTGTCTTCACCTTCATGACCGGTGTAGATAGGCAGGAACTTAATATTTTCTTCCTTTACCGTGTTGCCTGCTACGTCCTTGATCTGGCTCCAAGCCCAGTTGCCGTTTTGAACCATGGCAGCTTTACCCTCAGCGAACTCAGCCATGGAGTCTGTGACAGTCTTAGTAGGAGTTAGTTCCTTGTTCACAGTTGAGTTGTTAAGGTATAGGTCGAAGATGTTCTTAAATTCCTTGTTGAAAGTGAATTTAGCAGCGTCGGTATCGGTTGTCTTATCTTTCTGGTACTCGTAGAACATCGGGATGTTTGACAAATGCGTTTGCCAGCGCCAATCTTCGCCCTGTGCAAGAGACGTAGATGCGAAGACACCATCAATACCTAGTTCACCGCGGCGCGCTTGCATGTCTTCTACGACGTCCTTAAGAACAGCAAAATTCTTAATTTCATCCATGTTCATGGCTTTCGAATCACTCAATGCGAAATACTTATCCATGATTTCCTGGTTGTAGATGATGCCGTAACCTTCGATGGCTAGCGGAACTCCATACGTCTTGCCGTCATCGCCTTTGAGTGCAAGGTTTTCGTCCTTGAGCATCTTAGTGAATGGAGCATCCGAAATATCCTCGGCGTATTTCGACCACGTCTTAAGGCCAACTGGACCATTAACTTGGAACAGCGTTGGCGCATCAGACTTGGTAATCTCAGTCTTTAAGGTCTGCTCGTAACCGCCAGAAGCCGAGGTTGCAACCTTGACCTTCACACCGGTTTCCTTCTCATACTCTTTGGCAATCTTTTGGTATGTCTGCTCCGCTTCCGGCTTCCAATTTAAGAAGTACACAGAGCCCTTTGCATCCGCGTCATCACTGCTTGATGAACAACTTGCCAAACTCGTAACAAGCAAAGCTCCAACTGTAACTAATGCAAATAACTTCTTCGTTTGCATAAATCTCTCCTTATAAGCAAGAGTCACACATCGTTGTTATGACCTATTCCACAATACATGAATTATGAGCACTAAACACACTCAGCGAACATATCCGAGCTTTAGCACGGTAGACTAAAGTCATAGGTTATTCTCGTAGGATTAGGATATTGTGAAACCTTTTGATCCCCGCCTTATGCGCTACGCCCAGGCAACTCGTAGCTATCTTGTGCTACTCGTAGCCCTCGGTCTTGGTATGACCCTTCTCATTGGTGCTCAAACATACCTGATTGCAGCTATCATCTCGCCACTTTTTTACCATCAGGCAGACCTTCCTGAATTATCCAAGCTAGTGATACTTCTTGCCACGGTTTTTATAGCCCGAGCAATCGTTGTTTACGTCCAGGGAGCTATCGGTCATCGTTCCGCAGTACGTGTTATTAGCCAGCTGCGGTTACGAGTTTTACGCCACGCAGGAGATCTTGGTGACCGTTGGCTTGCCCGAGGAAATACTAACGAAGTCGTCACGCTGACAACACGCGGTTTAGACGACTTAGAAGATTATTTTGTACATTTCCTCCCAGAACTTTTTCTAACCGCCACTGCCACCCCGCTACTACTCGTCGTCGTTGCTTACGTGGATTTCCTCAGCGCACTGATGATCGTGCTATGCCTGCCTCTCATTCCGCTATTCATGATCCTCATCGGCAAGATGACAGCATCGTACTCGGCTAAACGACTCCGATCGATGGAACGCCTAGGCAGTCAGCTTCTCGATCTACTGGGTGGCTTAGCTACCTTAAAAGGCGTGGGCCGGGAACAAGGTCCTACTAAGCGAGTCGACGATCTCGGGTTATCTTTTGCCCAGCGCACAATGAATACCTTGTATGTTGCATTTTTATCCGGAGCCGCACTCGAATTCATCACAACACTTACGACTGCGCTTGTTGCCGTCTCGGTTGGATTACGCATGGTCACTGGGAATGTGTTGTTGTTCGAAGGCCTCCTCGTCATTATGCTCACTCCAGAAGTCCTGCGTCCGTTACGCGAAGTTGGCACTCAATTCCACGCCTCTGCTAACGGCGTAGCAGCAGCGGAACGAGCTTTTAAAATCCTTGAAAATGAACCTTATACTCACTCTGGGCGACAGCCAGTACCGCCTATGTCCACTACTCCGATTCGTTTCGACGACGTTTCCGTCCTTGCTCCTAAACGCGCAACCGTTGCGCCGTCGTCGTTAACGGCTACTATCGAGCCGGGGACAGTCACCGTTATTCGAGGAGCGTCCGGATCTGGAAAGACGACGACGATCAACGTTCTCCTTGGCCTTATTCCTCCCTCATCTGGCCGCGTCCTCTTAGGTGATATTCCGCTGTCTGATATTGATCGGCAACAATGGTGGTCACACATTACCTGGGTTCCACAACGGCCAGCCTTAGTCCCTGGGACAATCGCCGATAACTTGGGAGCAGACCCCCAGCTACCAGCAGTGCAATATGCGGCAAGCATGACCGGATTTCTCGACGTCGTCAACGCTCTTCCCGCAGGCTGGAACACTCATATCGGCCAAGGCGGGACCGGTTTATCCGTCGGACAACGCCAACGACTAGCACTAACCAAGGCTCTGATATCAGCATCCCAGATAGTTATTCTCGATGAGCCGTCGGCTCATTTGGATGCTATCTCGGAAGAGAATGTTTCTGCTGTTATTCACGAGCTTCGCGGGCGTGGTCATACCGTCATTGTTATTGCTCATCGTGCTGCTATGAGCGAGTTAGCAGACAATCTGATCGACGTCACCTCACGTAGCCAGATCACTCGGGAGGCATTGTGATTCATCCTTTTCCACGCCATGAACGTCAAGCTCTCAAACGTGCAATAGCGCTACTTGACGTTGACAAGAAACGCTTCACCTGGTCCGTTTTAGCAGGCTCTGGCGCGATCGGCTCATCCGTTGGTTTGGGTGCTACCGCCGCCTGGATGATTGCCCGCGCCGCACAGCTACCCCCGGTTTTAGATTTGAGCGTCGCTTCGGTAGGTGTGCGCGCATTCGGAATCGGCAAAGCGATTTTCCGCTATTTGGAACGTATCGCCTCCCACTGGGTAGCTTTGCATGGCATGGCGAAACTACGTACCCATATTTACCGTCAACTCGCTAACTCCTCCACTGATGTTGTCACCTCGCTCAACCGCGGCGATCTACTCACCCGAACCAATGCTGACGTCGATGAAGTGGGCTTAGTCGTTGTGCAATCGTTGCTCCCTGTTGCAGTTGCTGGCCTCATCTCACTATTAACGCTGGGGATTCTGGGTTTCCTCTCCCCCCTGATCGCATTGATCGTTGCGATCGCACTATTTTTCAGCGGCTTCGTTGGTCCACTGTGTGCAATGATAGGCGCCAAAATAGCTGAACAAGCTAATATTGACACTCGTGCTAAGCTCAACGAACAAGCTCTTTTCTTGCTGGAAAACGCTTCGACATTGCGCGTATCTGGCATGCTCAACGCTACTGCGGCTAGTCAGCAAAGCATCGAAGAAACCATGTGGCGCAACCGCGATTCGGCGGCTCGCTTTACAGCCTTTGCCTCTGTCATAGATATGCTGGCTTTGGCAGTGGCGATTCTTGGCGCATTGCTCGTTGGCGGAACACAAATCAGCAATGGTACCTTGAGCGAGGTGAATGCCGTGGTTTGTGTTCTCACTCCGCTCTCCGCTTTTGAGACAACTGCACGACTGCCGCGTGCGTTCATTCAACTTACGCGATCGGGTGCAGCAGCTGAACGAATCATGACGATCATTGATCAAGCTGATGAGTCTCCAGCAGCAACGCTCACGCCAGAGTTATCTGCACAAGCACCGCTAATCGCGACTGACTTGGTTGCTGGCTGGCCTGGCGGACCAGATGTAACCACACCGATATCGCTGAGCATTTCTCCTGGAAAAAAGCTGGCAATCGTTGGGCCATCCGGTATTGGCAAATCAACTTTGTTGTCTTCGCTGGCAGGCCTTATTGCCCCGCATAGCGGAAGTGTCACCTTAGATTCCTACGCAGTGTCCGATATTGCGCGCACGAGTTTATCTCAGCACATTAGCTTTACAGCCGAAGACGCCCACATTTTTGATACAAGTATTGTGGAAAATCTACGTGTGTCTCGAGCTGATGTTTCCTCAGATGAGGCGCTGAAGCTCCTGAAACGTGCGGGTCTAAGTTCATGGCTACAGGACCTACCTGATGGAGTAGATACTGAGCTCGGTGCTAACGCGACAACCATTTCTGGCGGTGAACGCCGGCGTCTGTTATTGGCGCGTGCGTTAGCTTCACCGGCATCAATTCTGTTGCTCGACGAGCCTGGAGAACACCTAGATCCGGCCACAGCAGACGCATTAATTCGAGATATCCTTTCCACGGCAGATGACGAAAAGACTATCGTTTTGGTCACCCATCGCCTGTCCCCCTTGGACGCTGCCGACCACATAATCATGTTGGACGACGACGGTGCTGGGCGGGCAACCATCGTTGATGAGGGAACACACGCCGAATTACTTGATCGAAACCCGCGATATGCGTGGTCAGTTAGCCAAGAAGGGTAAACGATGGATTCAAATCGTCTCACTGCTGTTGTCTCCCATGCTTTACAGTTAACTGGTCAATTAGAGCGCGAGGCAGCTTATCAACACTTCGTTGACTCAGCGCGTCAGTTAACTGGAGCCCACTATGCTGCCTTAGCTGTGTTGGACTCGCATGGCGAAACCATGGAATTTATCCAATCTGGAATGGATCCGCAAGCTGCCCAGCAGGTTGGTCGGCCACCGCGCGGTCATGGCGTTTTTGCCGAAACCCCTGTCAAAGGATGGCTGATTGTTAACGATCTGGCATCTTATTTGCATCGCTACGGATATCCAAAAGGACATCCGGTAATGAAAAACTATCTGGGAGTCGCTGTTTCGGTGAAAGAACAGGTATGGGGACGGCTCTATTTGGCTGACAAGCCCGGCGGTTTTACCGACGATGACGGTGCGCAAATGGAGATTTTGGCACAAGCCGCTGCGATCGCAGCACAAAATTCTCAGATGTTTGCTCGATCTCAAAATCGGGCACGTTGGCTTACTGCATCGCAAAATATTGTGGCTTCTCTGCTTGAAGGATCTGGCGAAGATGAAGCTTTGCAGGTCATCGTGCATGAGATGCGAATAGCTGCTCAGGCTGATGCGGCTATCATGGTTCTGCCATCAATCCAGGACACCTGGGTATCCGAAATTGTTGATGGAGACGGGGCAGAAGAACTCCTCGGCATCGCTTTCCCGCCGGCAGGCCGGGCTATGACCGTTGTTAATGAGCAGGCTGGACTTGTCGTTGATTCGATGCAGCGCCTGCGGACGGTTCGTGTTTCACAATTGCGTAACTACGGTCCTGCGTTATATGCTCCGCTTGCCTCAAAATCCGCCGGAACTGGAGTTATTCTTCTGCTACGCTCAGTTGGCGGAGTGGAGTTCAATCTTCATGATCTGGCTATGGCAGAAAATGCTGCCAAACAGGCTGCTATTGCACTGGAACTCGCCGAAGCACGCCTCAATGAAGAACTTGCCTCAGAGCTTGACGAACGCTCCCGGATTGGTCGTGATCTCCACGATCTTGCCATTCAGCAACTTTTTGCATCCGGAATGCATATAACCGCAGTAAAAGAAGACCTCATCAGTAAAGGGTACGCCGACGAAGTAAGCACCGCGCTAGATCAGGCAATCTCCTCTATTGACGAATCCGTTCGGCAGATACGTGTTATCGTTCAATCTTTGCGTGATGATTCCGCCTCAGTAGCTTTAGTGGAGCGGCTTCAGCAGGAAACGAAGGCTGCCCTTCAGACTCTTGATTTCGCGCCTTCTCTTATTATCAGTTGGAATGGTGAGGCGACATCTGACGAGCACACGTTTACGTTGATTGACGATGCGGTAGGTTCAGATATTGCCGATGACGTCGTCGCCGTTGTACGCGAAGGCTTATCTAATGCTGCACGCCATGCGCACGCATCGTCCGTAACAGTGCAGCTGTCGGTCACTCCACAACAGGTCCGAATCGAAGTAATTGACGACGGGCGTGGTGTCACCCAATCCTTGGGCCGACGCTCTGGTTTATCCAACCTTGCTGCCCGAGCTCGACGCCATCACGGCACCTTTACAATTTCTAATCGTGAGAGTGCTCCTGGCACTCATGTTGCTTGGGAAGCTCCCCTCGTCTAAGACTTGAGTGGGCTAGCACAGATAGCTTGTACTAGCCCACTCAAACAAATTTTGGTCAGTTACTTGCGTTGCGCCACCCGGCTGCTCGTTGCCCGGCAACCCACGCAGCTACCTGAGTACGACGTTGCATTCCCATCTTCGATAGCAGTGATGTGATGTGGTTCTTGACAGTCTTTTCAGCGACACCAAGTTTTTCACCAATTTCCCGGTTCGATAGGCCATCTCCGATTAATTGAAGGACCTTACGCTCTGACGGGGTCAGATCTGCAGTTGGGTCATCGTGATCGGCACGTCGCCGAGTCACGGTACGTTCATCTAGTAGCACACGACCATCAGCAACTGCTTTAATAACATCGGTAATTTCAGCTCCACGCACCGACTTAAGCAAATATGCTTTGGCACCTGCATCGAGGGCTTCAGCAAGAGCGTCGTCGTCATCAAACGACGTTAAAACAACGCATTTAACTTGCGGCACACGCTCACGCAATTCGCGGATAATATCTATCCCGGTACCGTCTGGCAGACGCAAATCAACCAACGCCACCTGTGGAATCATAAGTTCAGCACGGCGGATAGCTTCCGCTACGGAACCCGCCTCAGCAATAACCTGTAGACCGTTTGCCCGATCCACAACTTCGGCAATACCACGACGCACCACTTCGTGATCGTCGATAATCATGACACTAACTGGGGTATTTTCTTCACTCACGGTATCTAGTTTACCTTGAACGACGCTGACATGCCGGGCATAAATGCGAAGAACGGTTCATAAAAACGATACGTTGAATACTCGTTCCGCACCGCCGGCACGGCAACCCTGTTTTTCCATACGCATTCAACGAACGATCGAAATATCCTGATTCGCCATTCACATTGACATAAAGCGCATCAAACGATGTTCCACCAACGGCTAGCGCACGTTCCATAACTTCGCGGGCCTGAGCATAAACGTATTCGATATTTCGTTGCGTCATCGCCGACGTTTTCTTCTGCGGATGTGTTTTTGCTTCCCATAGGGCTTCATCGGCATAAATATTCCCGATACCCGAGGCAATGCTTTGGTTCAGGAGCGCACGTTTGATTTCAGTTCGTCCAGATTTAACGCGCTTAGCAACAGCCGTCAGATCGCATAAGGGATCCAAAAGATCTCGGCCAATATGAGCTACACTTGCGGGAATCATCGCCAGCTTACTGCCGTGCCCGCCGGGACCGCCATCAGGTGTAGGTAGTAATGTATCTGGATACAGGTGCCCGAACGTACGTTGATCAACAAAATCAATACTTGACCCATCAGTAAAATCAAGAGTTGCCCGCACGTGCGGAGATGGACTATTGATCCGGAACTGACCTGACATTCCTAAGTGCGCAACCAGTGCGCCAACCTCAGTATTAAGCCATAGGTACTTGCCGCGTCTGGCAACAGACACGAATGTTTGCCCTACTAACGGATCTAGACCAACCGGAGACATCCGTGCCACTCGCGGGTGCAAAACATGAACTGACTTCACCGTTTTATCAAGCACGTAAGGCAATAGCCCTTGCCTTATTGTCTCGACCTCTGGTAGCTCTGGCATGTCTCACCTAATATGCAGTGTTAGCAACCAGACGGTGGTAGGCATCTTCACACGCAACGAGTTTGGCAGCCTTTCGGGATGTTGCTTGGCCGCGCCCCCATTCAGTATCAGCAATATAGGCTCTCGCAGTATAGACCTTTGCATGGTCAGGCCCTTCTCCTGTGATCTGATAGGAAAGATCACCTACGAATCCCAGTTCCCGGGCTTTTTCTTCCATCGCAGTACGCCAGTCCAATGCCGGGCCCATGCGAGTAGCCTGCAAAATTTTTTCTTTTAGGTGTTGCCGAACTACCGGAATTACAACGTCTAGTCCGCACGCTTCGTATGTAGCAGCGATCAGAGCTTCCACCGTGTCAGAAAGAATTGAATCCTTGTTGCGTCCGCCGGATTGTTCTTCGCCTTTGCCGAGCCGAATATAAGCCCCGATGTTCAGCTCTCGAGCTATATCCGCGAGCGCACGTTCAGAAACAGCGGCTGATTTAATTTTAGACAGCTCTCCTTCGGACTTATCTGGATAGTCATGGAAAATCTGTTCCGAAACGACGGCACCCAAAATAGAATCGCCAAGAAACTCTAGCCGTTCGTTATGGCCACTATCATGCTCATATGCCCAAGACCGATGTGTTAAAGCCAAGGTCAACAGATCTGAGGGAATCGATGCGCCCCACGACTCTATCAGGCGACTGCGATCGTGTTCATGCATCAGTTATTCCTCATCTGCTCTGCTAACGCATCAAGGGCAGAAAATGCCGGGTTCAGGAATTCGTGACGGTGATCTGCTGGCAGGTCCTTCCATGGTTCGCCACACTCTTGGCACAGACCCTCGCAATCGGGAGCGCATAGCGGCGTGAATGGGAGCGCAAGAACAATGGCGTCCCTGATTATTGGCTCTAGATCAATATGCATATCTTCGATTATTGGCATATCTTCGATTTCGTCATCGCCTTCACTGGCGAGCGCTTCGCGCCGTTCTGGCCAAAAAACGAGTTCAGCCATTGGCTCATTCATATGCTTGGTGAATTCGGTAGCACAACGCGCGCAGTTACCGACTGCAGTAGCAGAAATCTGTCCTTGAACGAAAATGCCCTCCGAAACAGACTGCATAGACACTGTGACGTCGATATCTGAGCCTGATGGTATTCCGATAAGCCCGACGCCACATTCTTCCGGCACCGGCAAGCGTAGATCTAGTTGTTTAGGTGATCCGGAAACCACATCGGACACTGAAACCACGTATGGAGACCGTAAATCTATCGAATTTTCTTTCTTTTTCACGTATTAACGCCTACTGTTCTTGAGCTCGACGCTGGGCTAAAACGCCCTGCCCCGCCGCAATCTGGTTTTGTAAATGGGCAAGCTGATTTGCTAGCTCGCCTAATGTCTGTTCGGAGTACTCATTAGCACCTTGGATGAGTTGGCTTGCCTTTTGATGAGCCTCATCAACTATACGGGTAGCTTGAGATTTAGCCGCGATGGTGATCTGATCCTGGGCGACTAAACGGGATGCTTGTTCCCGCGCCTCTGCCAAAATAGAATCGGCTTCTTCTTGTGCGTGACGCAACACAATATCCGCATCTTCTCGGGCTTGGTCAGAAACCCGACCGGCTTGAGACAGCACCGAATCTGCCTGCTTAATCTGATCCGGCACAATATCACGCGCAGTATCGAGAAGATCAATAGCCTCGGCACGATTAATAAGAACTGAAGCAGAGAGTGGCATATTCTTTGCGTTGACGACGATATCGTAAAGCTCGTCTAAAATTTCGAGTAAGGACTCTCCCTGATCACTCATGATTCCACCTTTTCTTTTAATGCTTGAGCAACATTGGCCGGTACCAAATCTTCATATGGTCCACCATACCGTGCTAATTCTTTCACGAACGAGGACGCAATATGTGCAAGACTCGGCTCCCCCATAACAAAAACTGTTTCAACGCCGGATAAATGCCGATTTAGTAGGGACATTGGAAGTTCTGAATCGTAATCTGCTGACCCACGAACTCCTTTAACTATTGCGTTTGCATGGATCTTTTTCGCATAGTCAGCGATCAGACCGTCAACTAGTTCAACGCGAACATGTGGTATGTGCTTGACCGCTTCTTGAGCAAGGTCTAGGCGTTCCTCGTCAGAAAATAGGTACGATTTAGCCGAATTTCGGGCAACTACTACCACAACCTCATCAAACATGCGATGAGCTCTTTCGATGACATCAACATGTCCCCGAGTAATTGGGTCAAATGATCCTGGGCAAATTGCACAACTCATGATGCTACTCTACGTCCTCAACACCCATTTGTGCCGTCCATACTCGGGTATCGCCCCATGTTCGTTCGCGCTCAGCGTGCAACTGGGAGGGCCAGACCGGCTCATTGTTACGTTTCGCGCGTTCGACGACGACGAGACCGTCCGGTTTCAGATGCCGCGGCAGTTCTTTAATGACAGCAGCTAACTGTTCGTCTGAAAAAGCATACGGCGGATCAAGGAAAATAACATCGAATGGACCGTCTGTTCCTGGCTGGCTGACATACGTGAGCACATTGGCTTTAATGGCTTGCAATGGCAGTCCAGTATTTCGCGCATTAGTGTTCATTATCCGGATCGCTTCTTCTGAGTTATCGACTCCCAGCGCCCGGCAAGCACCACGAGAGAGCGCTTCTAATGCCAAAGCCCCAGAACCTGCGAACAAGTCAAGCACATCGCACTCGTCGATGAAATCACGATGCTCGAGATGGGAAAATAATGCTTCACGAACTAATGATGACGTAGGCCTAGTGCCAGACTTCGGCACTTTAAGGGCACGCCCACCGGCACTGCCGGCAACAATTTTGCTCACGTTTCTTCTCCCTTAACTTTTTTCCAAGTATTCTCTGCTTCGTGCATTGATATCAGAGATTGCTACTGCTAGTGCGCGATGTTCTGCCAAAGTTGAATCATTACTTATCACGTCACGCGCACCTTGCCTTGCTTGTTCGATAATCAGTTTATCCTTGACCACCGACACAAAACGAAGCGAGCTACGTGAGCCCGACTGGCTCGCACCTAGCACATCTCCAACTGAGCGCAACGCAACATCAGCCTCAGCCAGCTCGAACCCATCCGTCGTCGAAGCAAAGGCTTCAACCCGCGATGCGGCAAGAGAGCCGTCCGCAGCACCAGTAACTGCCAAACACAATCCGGGTTTATCACCACGCCCTACCCGGCCTCTGAGCTGATGAAGCTGAGATAGACCAAAACGATCGGCATCCATAATAATCATTAGCGTCGCATCGGCAACATCAACGCCAACTTCGATAACAGTTGTCGAAACCAGCAATTGAATTCGTCCCGCAATAAAGTCATCCATAGCAGCTGTTTTCTCTGCTGGCGTCAGCTGACCATGTAACACACCGATGCTGACTTCACGTAGCGTAGGCAAAGCCCGAAGCCGTGCACTCAAAGTTTCAACATCAGACATCGGTGGCCGTTCCATCATGTCGAGCTGTTGATCAACAAGGTCAGAGTCTTCTTCTGATTCGCTCGGTGAAATACGCGGACAAACCACGAAAACTCGGCCGCCTGTCGCGACTTCTTCACCAGCGCGTTGCCACACGCGTGCCATCCAGCGGTCGTTATACGCCGGAACAACATTAGTAGTAACCGCATTGCGTTCCCGATTGGCTAACACCATGACATCAAGGTCACCAAAAACCGTCATCGCGATAGTTCGCGGAATAGGTGTGGCGGTCATGACCAGCAGGTGTGCCCCACGCGCTAATCTATCGCGCTGATCTACCCCAAAACGATGCTGCTCATCAACAACTACTAAACCACGGCGGGGTATTTGCACGCTCTCACTTAGTAATGCATGCGTCCCTACAATCACTCCGGGCTGACCAGAAGCTAATCGAGCAAGAGTCCGACGTCGTTGCGCACTGCTTAACGATCCAGTCAAAATATCTACAGCAATAGCATTTTCTGCAGCTCCTAATTGGCCCGCAGTGCCTAGGTCTCCCAGCATGGACGTGATCGTATCCCAATGTTGCTGAGCCAGCACCTCCGTAGGCGCAATCAGCACTGCCTGATAGCCCGCGTCAACTACCTGAAGCATCGCTCGCAACGCCACAATTGTTTTCCCAGAACCAACATCGCCCTGAAGAAGCCTGCGCATCGGGAGTGCAGATCCCAACGCTTGACTGATTTCATGACCAACATCAACCTGTGAATCAGTAAGCGAAAACGGGAGCCGAGTATCGAACGCAGCTGCCACGCCGTCGTCACGCCATACGCATACTGGAGCAGATGTCTTGCCAACTTCTGTAGCGTGCTGTGCCAAGGCAGCCTGCAAAACAAATGCTTCTTCATGCGCTAGTCTGCGCTTTGCTTCCAGCCATTCGTCAACGGAACCCGGTTGGTGAATGGCTTTCAATGCGGCATAACGCGAAGATAACTTATGCTGGTCCCGATATTGACGAGGTAACGGATCAGGAATATCTTGCTCAGACAAGGTTCCGAAGATCGTGTTAACGGCGCGTTCGATCTGCCAAGAAGGAATTTTTGCGGCCGCATGATAAATCGGGATTGGGCGTGCCACTCGCTTTTCGTCAACGCCTTCTTCGTCATCGACTATTTCATACTCAGGATGCGCCAATTGTAACCGCCCGCGATAGGACGAGATAGTTCCGGAAAACGTTGCTAGCGTTCCCGGCAACAACCGGGACTTATGAAAAGCCAATGGGCGCTTGCTCTTTGCAAAGAACGCCAAATCGAGGTCATGTTCGCCATCGGAAATAGTGACGTTGAGAATAAAACCATGGCGGTTATTCATTGGCCGCTCGGAAACCTCAGTTACTCGGGCAACAACCGTAACCGATTCATCTTCTGAAACTTGCTCAATCGGCAAAAGCTCACCGCGTTTAGCCACACGAAAAGGCACATAGTTCACGAGGTCTTCAACCGTTTCAAGACCAAGCTTTTCTAACGCATGCGCACTGCGCGCACCGACGATGCGGTCCAAAGGGCGCGATAAAGCTGTCCAAGCGTCAGCAGCTAGTGCAACCGCCTGGGGAGATTCACAATGCGACTGTGGCATGGAGTCCACGTTTCACCATCTTCTCCGATCTCGATATCTTGTACTACTACTGAAAAGTTTAGTAGAATTAGTGACACTAAGTGAATCTGCGGTCAACAGGGTTCAGTTACAGCACAAAGCGTGGCGAACAGCACGCTTAACTCCGTGTTTACAACTTGGATTCTGCGCCGATAATTAGATACACTTTTGAAGTTGCCAATTTTGGTAGAGGCGCGAAAGCGTCTATTCGTCTTTTAATGAAGGAGAGAACCGTGGCGTCTGTATGTGAAGTCTGCGGCAAGGGCCCGAGCTTCGGTAAGAGTGTTTCGCACTCCCACGTGCGTACTTCCCGCCGTTGGAACCCGAACATTCAGCGTGTTCGTGCTCTCGTTAAGGGTGCCCCTAAGCGTCTGAACGTGTGCACCTCGTGCCTGAAGGCCGGCAAGGTCACTCGTAACGTGTGATCGAACCAAGCTTAAATATCCCTCGATTCATCGAGGGATATTTTTATATCATAAACCACATATCGTCAAGGACAACGGCCATTAAACTATGCAGACCGGAAATGGTCCCAACCGATCTGATCAGGATCAAGCGGAAGCTGGTCAAGCGTAACTCGGCCATACTCATCAGGTCCCATAACCTGCCCAATAACACTAAATCCATCCGGAATAACGGTGGCTGAGTCAATAGTAGCAACAAAGCCATGATCTTCTCCTCCGGCCAACGCCCACAAGCGTCGGTCAGTCTCCAGGCGTCCGGCCGCCCGTCCTAGTCGTCCAAGAAGCTTATTAAGCTGTACACCATCAAGATTGATCCAAACCCGACTAGACTGTGCCACTCGTCCGATGTCTTTTACTAGCCCATCTGAAACATCTATCCCAGCGTATAGGGTGTGAGCATTAACCGCTGACATCACTGCCCCGATCGGCGGCTTCGGCCGTAAAAAATCATCGATTAAGGATGCCAAATAGTCATCTGAGTCTGTGCGCGTGTACCCGTGTTTGAGTAACTCATATCCAGCTGCAGCATGGCCAAGATTCCCGGTAAAGATAACTTTCTGACCAGGTAACGCATTATCCCTGCGCAGTGGCTTGCGTCCTTGGAGATCACCAATAACGGTGACTCCGATAGTTATCTCCGACGCCGAAACAAGGTCACCACCGTCAACACCTACTTCCCAAGGCTGGCAGGCTTGAGCAAAACCACGAGCGAGGTCTTCGACCCAGGTCACCTCAGTAGTAGGTGGTAGCCCGAGCCCAACAACAAGTGATACTGGCGTGGCTCCCATTGCAAGAGCATCGGCGATATTTTGTTGTGCCGCCCGATAACCTACATCAAATCCGGTGGACCAATCACACCGAAAATGTCTATTTTCTACGAGCATATCGGTGGAGACAGTTGTATCCCCGCCGATATGCAACACCGCAGAATCATCACCGTTGCCTACTACAACGCAAGTAGCCTGCGGCAATAGCGGAACGAACCGAGCAAGCAGTTCTTTTTCGTTGAGATCTTTAACGAGCACGCTTGCCTTAACGAAGCCCTGTTGGGCGTTCCAATGCTAAACCAATCAATTCATCAAGCAACTGAGAATATGGGAGCCCAGTGTGCTCCCATAGAACTGGATACATTGAGAACGGTGTGAAACCTGGAATCGTGTTGATTTCGATGACGTAGGTTTTACCTTCAGGCGTCAAGAAGAAATCGACGCGAGACATTCCTTCGCAACCAAACGCATCGAAAGTTTTAACCGCCTGATCACGGATTTTATCTGAAATCTCTGGCGGGACTTGAGCCGGGATAGATAGTCTCAAATTGGCTGTCTCCAAGTATTTATGCTCAAAGTCGTAGAAGCCATCGTCAGGAAGGTCTACAAGGACTTCACCAACAACGGAAGCGCGCGGGGTCGAATCATTACGTCCGCCTAGGACGGCACATTCGATCTCACGTCCGTCAACGCCCTGCTCAATCAGTACCTTAGGATCATGTATTTGAGCCTGCGCCACAGCTTCCGAGACATCCTCAAGCGTGCTAACACGCGTAATACCGAGCGAAGATCCAGCTCGTGCAGGCTTGACATAGACCGGGAACTGTAATTGAGCAACCTTGGCAAGAACTGCCTCACGCTCATCGCGCCACTGACGAGCTGTGGCAACAACGTAAGGTGCTACCGGCAGTCCGGCCGCCTCCAAGACTACCTTCATGTAGTGCTTGTCCATTCCGGCTGCAGATGCGAACACGCCACATCCAACATATGGAATACCAGCTAGTTCAAGGAGCCCCTGAATTGTTCCGTCTTCTCCAAAGGGCCCGTGCAGTAGCGGAAAGACAACATCCACGTTGCCGAGAAGTTCGAGGTTGCTGGCGTGTTCACGATTATAGGCAACTAGCGATTGTTTCCCGTCTCCGGCAGGAATCGTGACAGCTTCTGGAGCTTTCTCAACTTCAAGAAGGCCCGCATCAAGCGTCAGCTTCGATGGATCAGTCGCCCCTGGAACCCACGTACCATCGCGGGTAATAGCTATCGGTACAACCTCATAACGTTCCGGATCTAAGGCTCGCATGACAGCGCCTGCAGTAGCAATAGAAATGGAATGCTCACCTGATGCGCCACCATAGATAATTGCGACGCGGATCTTTGAATTCGACATGAGAATAATGTTACCTCAGGGCTTTGCTCAGATAGGAGTTGTTGTCAGCGTGCCGTTATCTTTCTCCACCTACGCCGACGACGATTTTTCCGTGCCTGGCGCAAGGCCCGATTAAGTTCATAGTCATCGTTCAATGGGTCACCATCAAGCCGGCAATCCCAGCGTCGTTCGCGTTGCTGTACTGTGAAATCTAACGGGTTTGCTTGGCGCAATGGCACCAGCATGTGCTCCAAATGATCAATTATTTTTCCAGTAACTGCCGTAAGTTCAGCGTAATCGGGATCCTCGCTGACCGATAGGTTTAGTGCGGGACCAAAAACGACGTGGGTACGCGTATGCCGTCCCATATGTTTCCAATCGATGGCATAATTCCACGGGTTCAATAGGCGTTCATTTCCCCAATGCGCACAAGGAATAATTGGAACGTCTGGATGCGTTGCCATTAACCTCGCAAGTCCCGTTTTTCCGCGCATTGGCCACAGCTGCGGATCGTGAGTGAGACCGCCTTCTGGAAAGAGCAGAACGATTCCACCGGCGTCGAGAATATCGCGGATTCCATCAAGCGAATCTTTAGCAGCAGAAGTTCCTCGTGTCACCTTAATTGCGTTGACTCCGCGAAGTATGAAAGCCACTCCAGGAACTGCGAAAAAATCTGATCCAGCAACGAAATGCGGTGCTCTACCTGATTTAATGATTGCTTCACCGAGAATAAGCGAGTCTGCATGGACTGTATGATTTGCAATCACTATCGCGGGACCATCGTGCGGAATATGGTGCAGTCCAGTGATCGTCAGATTCTGCACGACGTTATTTAACTTGATGATGATAGGAGCGATAAAGCGCAAGAACGGTTGTGCTTCGGGAACTTTCACGGTGGTTTTGCCTATATGCTTTACGAAACTCGTTCAACGTTTGCGTGCAGAGTACGCAACTTGGTCATGAAGTGTTCGTAGCCTCGATTAATTAGGTCAATCCCTTGAACGTGCGAGGTTCCTTCAGCCGCTAAAGCTGCAATAAGATGGGAGAACCCACCGCGCAAATCAGGAACGGCGATGTCCGCAGCAGTCAACGGAGTTGGTCCCATGATCACAGCGGAGTGATAATAATTTTCAGTACCGAACCGGCACTGTTTTCCGCCCAGACACTCTCGATAAACTTGGATATGAGCACCCATCTTGTTTAGTGCTTTCACAAAGCCGAATCGATTTTCGTACACTGTTTCGTGAACGATCGAGACTCCGTTAGCTTGTGTAAGAGCGACGACGAGAGGCTGTTGCCAGTCAGTCATAAAACCTGGGTGGACATCTGTTTCAATAGGAATCGAGTTCAGTTCCCCGCCAGGGTGCCAAAAACGAATGCCCTCATCAGTCACGTCAAATTGTCCTCCAACTTTACGGTATACGTTGAGGAAGCTCATCATCGGTTCTTGTTGCGCCCCGTTAATCATGATATCCCCGCCGGTAGCTAGCGCAGCACAGGCCCAAGATCCCGCTTCGATTCGATCTGCGATTGCAAAATGGTTGTATCCGTGGAGCTGGCGTACTCCTTCAACAACGATCGTACGATCGGTAGATACTGTGATGAGCGCACCCATCTTTTGCAATACGGAAATCAAGTCCATGATTTCTGGTTCTACGGCAGCACCACGCAACTCGGTGATTCCTTCGGCTCGCACGGCCGCTAACAACGTTTGTTCAGTAGCTCCGACTGACGGATACGGCAATGTCACTTTGCGGGCTTTAAGTCCACGAGGAGCTGTTAAGTGGAGACCAAACTCCTGTTCGTCACGAATTGCACCGAAGTCTTCTAATACTTGTAGGTGAAAATCAACTGGTCGGTCTCCAATATGACAGCCGCCGAGGTCTGGAATGAATGCTTCACCAAGTGAATGTAATAACGGTCCACAGAAAAGAATGGGGATGCGCGATGAGCCAGCTAGAAGGTCCATCTGCGCCGGGTCATCTGGCAAGTGGATCTTGCCCGGAGTAATGGTGACTATCCCAGCGTCTTGATCGTAATCAACATCGGCACCGTGTAACCGAAGAAGATCAGAAACAACATCAACGTCACGGATCAATGGAACGTTGCGCAGAACAGATGTCTCTTCAGTAAGTAGAGCCGCCACCATTGCTTTGGAGACAAAGTTTTTTGCTCCGCGTACTGCGATAGTACCGTGAAGTGGCTGTCCACCAGTGACTTTCAAAACGCCTGACATGTGTTCTCTTCTCCGGACGTGTTGTACGAGTTCGGTAATGTGGAGTGAAGTCTATTCATTGTTCCGTCCAATCCACGAAACAAGAATACCCCGAATTGTCATTCTATTCGACTAGGCATACGACGCACCGCATAAGATGTCTTTCTTCGTAGACCAAGAACCCCAAACGGGTTGCGTCTCACAATATGGAATGGCAAGATGGACTTATGGACAATTCCCAAGGTAGCGGGGTCGGAGTACTCGACAAAGCCGCATTAGTTCTTCAAGCGCTCGAGCAAGGCCCACTAACATTAGCACAACTTGTCTCAGCTACACATTTAGCGCGCCCTACTGCGCACCGGCTCGCAGTCGCTCTCGAATTTCATCGTCTCGCAAGTCGAGATACTCAGGGTCGGTTTATTTTAGGACCGCGACTAGCTGAATTGTCCTCGCGCGCTGGCGACGATCGCCTGTTAACTGCCGCGAATCCGATATTAATTGCCTTACGCGACCACACTGGCGAATCAGCTCAACTCTATCGCCGCCAAGGTGATCAAAACGTGTGCGTTGCTTCAGCAGAACGTACTACTGGCCTTCGTGATTCCATTCCAGTAGGTTCAGCATTCTCTATGCAAGCAGGATCTGTTGCCCAAGTCCTTCTAGCCTGGGACGAGCCGGACCGGTTACACCGTGGACTATACGGTGCACAATTCACCGCTACCGTGTTATCAGCTGTCCGACGTCGTGGCTGGGCCCAATCATTGGGCGAACATGAACCCGGCGTCGCCTCAATTTCGGCTCCAGTGCGAGGTGCCAATGGACAAGTTATCGCTGCAATTTCTATTTCTGGACCAGTCGAACGAATGGGGCGCCAGCCGGGACGCCACTATGCAGCCGCCGTCGTCGCTGCCGCTAATCGACTAACCGACCTTATCAAACGCTCTGAACCAACAACCTAGGGTGATACGATGCGCAAAACACTTCTTGTTACCAACGATTTCCCACCACGAGCTGGTGGTATTCAAACGTTCCTTGAAGGTTTCGTCTCGCAACTTGACCCGACTCAACTCGTGGTTTACGCCTCCACTCCGCCAACAGGGATGCAGTCCGCGCTGGACTACGACGAGCAACAGCCGTACGCAGTCGTGCGCTATCCTGGGACGACTATGCTTCCTTCGCCGGACGTTAGCCGTACCATGACTAGTCTTATCCACCAGCAGGACGTTAAAAATGTTTGGTTTGGCGCAGCCGCTCCGCTCGGATTGCTTGCTAATGCAGCACATGCAGCTGGAGCTGATAAGGTTATTGCCACTACCCATGGGCATGAGATCGGCTGGTCTATGCTTCCGGGCTCTCGTCAAATGCTTCGGAAAGTTTTTACAGATGCCGACGTCGTCACCTACCTGACTAATGCAACGCTACACCGGCTAGCTCCATTCATCGGGGACACCGATATTATGCAACTTCATGGGGCTATCGATCCGGAGATGTTTGCCTTTGACCGGCAAGCCCGGGCAGATTTGCGACGCCGCTATGGAATCGGTCAGCACGCCCCCGTCGTCGTATGTATTTCTCGACTCGTGCCACGAAAAGGACAAGACATTCTCATAAAAGGATGGCATCAGGTGACAAGCCGATTCCCGGGAACAAAGCTTGTGATCGTCGGTAAAGGACCTTACGAGAAAAAGTTACGGCAACTTGCCAGTCAATCGCCTGCACAAACTGACATCATTTTCACTGGTGAAGTACCATACGAAGAACTTCCCGCTCATTATTCACTGGGAGATATTTTTGCCATGCCATGCCGTACCCGCGGCGGCGGCTTAGATATCGAAGGACTCGGGATCGTCTATCTCGAAGCATATGCTGCTGGGCTACCGGTAGTTGCCGGAGATTCCGGCGGCGCGCCCGAGGCAGTAATAGATAAAGAGACCGGCCTGGTAGTCAACGGTAGTTCTGTCAATGCAGTTGTTTCGGCTGTTAGCTATTTCCTTGAGAACCCCGACGAAGCGCGCCGGATGGGTGATGCGGGTAGAGACTGGGTCGATCACAAGTGGCGGTGGAGCGACGTTGCGAAGCCACTGATTAGTCTGCTCAGCTAAAGACCGTGGTTTACCGCGAAAGAGAACGCACTCTTTAACGCAAGCACGGTAAACTACAACTATGACAGAAAACCCATTACTCGAAAAATCATTATTACCATATCAATTGCCACGCTGGGCTGATATTAAGCCGGAGCACATCATGCCCGCCGTCGAACAGGTTATGGCACGCCAACGTGCGGCGTGGGAAAAGATCGCTACCGATCCAAACCCACCAACGGTCGAAAACACGGTTGAAGCCATCGAGCATGCAGGCGAAGAATTTGATCGTGTTTTGTCCGTCGCCTTTACCTTATTCTCTTCGCTGGGGACGGATGAGCTCAATGATATTGAGGCACAGATCGGCCCAAAGCTTTCCGAACATGAGAACGCTTACTCACTCGATAAGCGGATTTATCAGCGTATTCAAGCGCTTGATGTATCCGATGCTGATGTCGAAACCCAATATTGGGTTGAAAAAGAGTTGAAGACATTCCGTTCGAGCGGAATCGAACTTTCCGACGACGACGCCGACCGGTTGCGCGCTATTGATGCGGAGCTTTCTGGGCTACAGATCGAATATGTCAAGCGTGCTACACGCGCGATGTCTGACGCGGCTTATATAACAGATGATCCGGATCAATTAGCTGGGCTAGATGACGATAAGTTAGCTGGCTTGCGCACTGACGATGGCTCTTATCGTATTGAGCTAGCGAATTTTTCAAATCAGCCGATTCAAACTGAGATACGTGTTCCCCAGACTCGTCGCGATATCCTCGCCGCGTCGCTGACCCGCGGTTTCGGAGAGCATGCAGAATCGGATACTCGTGAGCTCGTGTTAAAGATTGCCAAACTTCGCGCAGAACGGGCTGCTTTGCTTGGCTACGAAAGCCATGCCCAGGTTGTTGCAGCGCGCGAAATGGCTGGAGATTCAGATGCGGTTCTCAATCTGTTAACATCCGTTGCACATAAGGCTGTCGCAGCGGTTGACCGTGACTACGAAAACTTGGTTGAGTTGGCTGAAAAAGATCCAGATGCTGATGGCATTGAAGCCGGTGACTGGACTTTCTATGCGGAGCAGTTACGCGCTCAGCAAGGCGTTGAGGAAGCCAAAATTATGCCGTATCTTGAGCTAACGAATGTGGTTGAAAACGGCATATTCTTCGCCGCAAACCGACTCTACGGTATCTCATTTGAGCCTCGGCCAGACCTTGCTGGTTACGTTCCGTCAATGAAAACTTGGGAAGTAAAAGATGAGGACGGCACCACACTTGGTCTTTTCCAAGCGGACTTTTTCCGTCGCCCTGGCAAAAAGGGCGGCGCATGGATGCATTCGGTGATTGCCGGATGCGAGATTGATGGGACCAAACCCGTCATTCTCAACAACTGCAATTTCCCAGAACCTGCCGACGGCGAGTTATGTTTATTAACCTGGGACAACGTTGAAACTGTTTTCCACGAATTTGGCCACGCTCTTCATGGATTACTCACGCAGACCCGGTATCGGTCCTCAGCAGGGACGAATGTGCCGCGCGATTTTGTTGAGTTCCCTTCGCAATTGAACGAAATGTGGGCTTACCACCCAGAGGTCTTGGCTAACTATGCACGCCACTATAAGACCGGGGAAATCATGCCGTCCGAACTCGTGGAGGCCTTGTCCGCTTCCAAGACGTTTGGTCAAGCTTTTGCAACTACTGAGTTCACAAAGGCGGCACTGGTGGATCAGGCTTGGCATTTACTCGGTGTTGATGAGATTCCAAGTGATGTGGCAGCGTTTGAAGAATCCGCGTTAGAAAAGTTTGGCATTTCTTGTCCGTTAGTTCCTCCGCGGTATCGATCAACCTATTTCACACATACCTTTGGTGGTGGATATGATGCCGGCTATTACTCGTATATGTGGGCCGAGGTTTTAGTTGCAGATATCGAGCAATGGTTCCGGGAAAAGACCAATGGCGGCTTCACTCGTGAAGCTGGGATGGAGTTACGTGAAAAACTCTTATCGCGTGGTTCTTCTCGTCCGCCTATGGAGTCCTTTAAGGACATCCGTGGACGTGAGCCGCGTCCGGAAGCTCTCCTGGAACGGCGTGGCTTAGCTGAGTAAACATCATGAGGGCTCCGGCAGAAAATCTGCCGGAGCCCTCATTTAATTTCAATTAATGCCTACCACGGACGGTCTGCATTAGTTGCCATGTGATGAGTAGCAGAGTGCTTATCTACCCAGTTCTTGATGGAGTTAAAGGCGTTAATGGTATTCGGGTGACGATAGAAGTACGTTGCCTTGAAGCCGAATATCATACCATCTACGTGAGCCTTACCCAGAAGAGCATCAACGTTCCAGTCTTGTCCAGTAGCAATTGTCCAACCAAATGTCTTACCTAGTGCGCCACGAGCGCGGGCTTCGCTTGATTTCCGAAGCTGATCACATGTTGTATTGGCGTAAGATTCGCACGTGCCAAATCCTTGGTTGATATTGTAGTATCCGTAATCCGCAATCTTTTGCTTAGTAAGGATCTTGTCTCCGGCTTTGGAGAAGTCACTCAGAACGTTGTCCGTTGGACCGGACAACGCAACAGCTTCACTATCGTGCAAGTCGTTGATGATTGTGTTCCAGCCTACACCGCCTACAGTCTTGTAGAATCCATAAAGAGCGCGCACACCCGCAGGTTCAAGGTACTTCCGCGACAAGTCCCGTAATGCGGTAATTGAGCAGACGCTACTTTGATTTGGGCAATGATCTGGATTCTTGATATCGAACCAGACGAATGAAATATTCGCACCTTCTTTGCGCTTATCAGCGATGTGCTTCAAAATAGTTTCTGCACGGTCACCGGCACTTGTTGGTAGCCCGTCATGATCGGCCCACCAGCCTCGCCGCCACGCGGTGAAATCGATTTCCATAGCGTTGGCTCCAACAGCAATTGCATCATCTACACTTTGCGTAGTTAAAACTCGATGTGCAATAGCGTAAATAGCTCGACTATTAGCCGGAGGTGTATCTTGCGCGTTAGTTGCTGCAGTCGCACTACTTGCTGGTACAGCAACGCTGAGAAGAAGAACTAAGAATGCAATAATTGTCTTTTTCATTGCTCTATCTTTCCTACTTAGAGATACACGAAAGCGCAGGTCTCAAGTGCATCTATATACTTATGTATTTTTGGGCGAATCACTAATTCTTCGATCCCCCTCAGAATCTATGACTCGTGCCATGACTTAATAATGACCCTAAAACATTGACAGCACAAGCCAAAGTGTCAACATAAATAAAGTTGAAAATATTCAGCATCCTTTAAGGTTTGACAGCTAATATAGTCCTTTAGATGCTATTATTCGTACATATCAACTTAATCGTATCATAGATCATTAAACGAACACTGAATATCGGACAAGTTTCATATAACAACGTGCAGTTGACAAAGTTAACGCACCGGCGCACACGGAATCGTTGCAAAAACGGCTCTTCGGATTTTGGTGGGGTTAGGGGTAGATTGTGTTGAGGAGTCGCTAGTTGGGTTTGCCTGCGTAGAGGAGGCATCTGGTGTGGTAGTTGGTGAAGTTGGTAAATCCGTAGCCGGTTCTTTTGATGCGTTTGATGAGGTTGTTCATGGCTTCGGTGATCGAGTTCGATGGGCGGGCGTGGTGGTAGGCCAGGATCTGGTTATACCAGTTTTTGAGTGTTCGGCTAAGTTGTTGGATTTCTTGGGGCATGAAGTCTTGGCTAGTGTGGTTGATGAGTTCATCAAGCATGGTTTGAGTGGTGGTGATGTCGGGTGTAGAAATTTCGTAGGCGTGTCTTTGACACGGTAAGCGATAGCGACTTCACCATAGGGGTCTCCTAGGCGTAAGAGTGATTCGATCCGATGTTGTGTTTTATCGGTGAGTTTTTCTTGTCCGTAGACAAGTTGGCGTCTTATACGGTAAAGCGGGTCGGTTTTTCGTCCGCGGTGTCCAAGTGTTTGTTGTTGAACACGCCGGCGTACACGATCAAGGGCTCGGTTAGCTAATGTGATGACGTGGAAGTGGTCAGCAACTTGGGTAGCGTGTGGTGTGATCACGTTGAAAACAGCCCGGTAGGTCGGGCTCATATCGAGTGTGGCATAGCTGATTTTTTGTTTCCAATAGGTAGGGAAGCGGTGAAGGAAACGGGCAACCTCAACATAGCTACGGCTTGGAATAATATCAATGGTCTGGTGGTTGGCTACATCGCATAGCGTGGTCACATATTGGGTAGGGCGTTTGTTCAGACGAACGAAACTTGTCTCGTCAAGACCCAATCGCACTAGTTTGAAATAAACGTTTACGATCAGCATCAAGTAAGGCCTGCCCGTAGATAGTCACGGAGTGGTTAATCGTGTGCCAATCACAGCCCAGATCGCCAGCGACTTCACTTATTGTTCGTCCCATTCCTACTTGCCTGGTCGCCCATTTAGCTGCCCTGGTCGTTAACCGACAATGTCTACTAGCAATGCGTTTGTCATGGCTAGTCCATGAACCCATAGCACAATCATTGCTAGGACAATACCAGCGGTGTTTACGCCAGATCAGACCCATGGGGCGTCCATAAACGGGCAGATCGATATAAGGAACTCGTGGTCTATCCTTGACTCGTGCCCGTACCTTGCATCGCAGACATAGCACGGTATCAAGATCTTGCTCGATCTCGATTGATTGGTGTGGTCCGTGACGATGATAAGCCACAGGCACAACATCTTTTAAAATCAGCAAACGAGCCACGATTACGTTAGGAACAGAACTGGTGAAGATAGTTTCAGGTTTTTGCTCACGCTCTAAGCATGAACTATCTTCACCACTTTCACATCCTCACACCCCGCCAAAATCCGAAGAGCCACTTAGTTACGGCTACAAAGGTTGCCTAACTAAGGGCGTTTCAAACTTTCAGATCACATCTGCGGCGCTGGCGGATTCTGCTGATTTTGCTGTGCGAGATTTTGTGCGTTTTGGTTAGCCATCATCTGCTGTTGTAATGTCAGTTGAGCAAGCATTGCTTGCTGAGCGCGCATGTCCTGAGCTTGATCATGACGCACCTGAGCTTGATCCGCAAATACTCGGTTTTGAAGCTCTGTGGCAAACTTTTTGAGTTTCGCTTGATCGACAAACGAAACAGCAATTTCAACTTTTCCGCCTGCAGGATTTTGAACTTGGAGTACTGCAGGGAAGCAGGTAAGAAGCAACGTTGCCCCGAATAACATCAGTAGCGCACCAAAAGCTGGTGCCGATAGACTAGCAAGTCCAATGATAAAAGCTAATCCCCCTGCGAATGCGCGACCGATATATAGCTTTTGTGAAGTATTTACTGCAGCGATATTAGCAATTGGCATAATAGATTGATCCCCACCAAGCGGGATAAGACCCAAGATCGCATTGGGAGCCTTATAAACGAAACGTGTGGTCGAACACATTAGTTGAGTCGGCATATAGGGAGTGAAGAGGGAAGTCAAAAACTTATCTCCATATACAGCTTGTTCTCCAGGAGCCAATTGAAAATCAGTCGCATTTTGAATATTTCCCGACATATTATCCATCCTTCTAAGTATGATACTCTGCATTCCAAGATGAGAGTAGCACCCCCCCCCCGCGAGTCAAGTGAAAACTGGCTCTTCGGATTTTGGCGGGGTGTGAGGATGTGAAAGTGGTGAAGATAGTTCATGCTTAGAGCGTGAGCAAAAACCTGAAACTATCTTCACCAGTTCTGTTCCTAACGTAATCGTGGCTCGTTTGCTGATTTTAAAAGATGTTGTGCCTGTGGCTTATCATCGTCACGGACCACACCAATCAATCGAGATCGAGCAAGATCTTGATACCGTGCTATGTCTGCGATGCAAGGTACGGGCACGAGTCAAGGATAGACCACGAGTTCCTTATATCGATCTGCCCGTTTATGGACGCCCCATGGGTCTGATCTGGCGTAAACACCGCTGGTATTGTCCTAGCAATGATTGTGCTATGGGTTCATGGACTAGCCATGACAAACGCATTGCTAGTAGACATTGTCGGTTAACGACCAGGGCAGCTAAATGGGCGACCAGGCAAGTAGGAATGGGACGAACAATAAGTGAAGTCGCTGGCGATCTGGGCTGTGATTGGCACACGATTAACCACTCCGTGACTATCTACGGGCAGGCCTTACTTGATGCTGATCGTAAACGTTTATTTCAAACTAGTGCGATTGGGTCTTGACGAGACAAGTTTCGTTCGTCTGAACAAACGCCCTACCCAATATGTGACCACGCTATGCGATGTAGCCAACCACCAGACCATTGATATTATTCCAAGCCGTAGCTATGTTGAGGTTGCCCGTTTCCTTCACCGCTTCCCTACCTATTGGAAACAAAAAATCAGCTATGCCACACTCGATATGAGCCCGACCTACCGGGCTGTTTTCAACGTGATCACACCACACGCTACCCAAGTTGCTGACCACTTCCACGTCATCACATTAGCTAACCGAGCCCTTGATCGTGTACGCCGGCGTGTTCAACAACAAACACTTGGACACCGCGGACGAAAAACCGACCCGCTTTACCGTATAAGACGCCAACTTGTCTACGGACAAGAAAAACTCACCGATAAAACACAACATCGGATCGAATCACTCTTACGCCTAGGAGACCCCTATGGTGAAGTCGCTATCGCTTACCGTGTCAAAGACACGCCTACGAAATTTCTACACCCGACATCACCACCACTCAAACCATGCTTGATGAACTCATCAACCACACTAGCCAAGACTTCATGCCCCAAGAAATCCAACAACTTAGCCGAACACTCAAAAACTGGTATAACCAGATCCTGGCCTACCACCACGCCCGCCCATCGAACTCGATCACCGAAGCCATGAACAACCTCATCAAACGCATCAAAAGAACCGGCTACGGATTTACCAACTTCACCAACTACCACACCAGATGCCTCCTCTACGCAGGCAAACCCAACTAGCGACTCCTCAACACAATCTACCCCTAACCCCACCAAAATCCGAAGAGCCTGAAAACTTCTTTTTGGCGCAAAATCTCAGGATTCGGTACGTTATTACCCTACTTACGCAAAAAGTCCGAGCAAATATTGCTCGGACTTATCCGTACCCCGTACCGGATTTGAACCGGTGTTACCGCCGTGAGAGGGCGACGTCCTAGGCCGCTAGACGAACGGGGCCTACCTGATGTTTTCATCAGACGCTGCTAACCCACAGCACCACTGACGAATATCAGTTGTACGTAAGTTATGGTACCCCGTACCGGATTTGAACCGGTGTTACCGCCGTGAGAGGGCGACGTCCTAGGCCGCTAGACGAACGGGGCAAGGACACATCAATTTCTTGATGTTTCGCTGGGGTACCAGGACTCGAACCTAGACTAAATGAACCAGAATCACTCGTGCTGCCAATTACACCATACCCCAAAGTTTGGTGTGCAACCTTTCGGTCTGCAACGAATATTTAGTTTACGCATCGATGCACCGATACGCAAATCACTGGCCCGTGAGCGTTATCACGCTCGCATGCGAGCATGTGTGGAACAAGCCAGGGAGGAACATGACTATTCCACCCTGGCTTGTTATATTTTAAAAGGACAACAATGACTCTATGAGAGCGTGGACCGGAACCGCCTCAGACGCTTGAGTGTCTCTTCCTTGCCCAACAGCACAATCGAATCGACAACGGGCAATGAGACATTCGTTCCTGTCATAGCAACGAACAGCGGAGCGAACGCGAAGCGTGGCTTAATCTCCATACCTGCCACGATCTTCTCATCTACAGCAGCTTTTACGCCCTCAACAGTAAATGCGTCAGCATCAATTGCACTAAACGCCTCAATAGCCGCTTCAAGAACTGCTGGTGCAGTATCACGCAGCTTACCTACAGCTTTTTCGTTGTACTCGATCTCATCGGCACCACGGAACAAGAAGCCCATCAACGCAGCCGCTTCACCCAGCAACTGGATACGGGTCTGAGCTAGTGGAGCTGCCCCATCGAGGAGGCGCTGAGTTTCAGCGTCGGCATCCTCAAATCGTTCCACACCCAAAACCCCAGCCTTATGCAGGTAAGGAACCAACCGGTTACGCAAATCAGCTGGGTCAAGGCGACGAATGTGCTCAGCATTAATCGCCACACACTTCTTATCATCAAAACGTGCCGGGTTTGGATTGACATCCTCGATATCGAAGGCTTTAACCAATTCGTCCTTAGTAAATAAATCGTTGTCTGGCGCAATCGACCAGCCGAGTAGACCGAGATAGTTCAACAAACCTTCCGGAATCATGCCACGTTCACGGTGAAGCAAAAGGTTCGACTCAGGGTCACGTTTCGATAGCTTCTTATTACCCTCACCCATCACGTATGGCAAGTGACCAAAATGCGGAGTGTACTTCGCGATACCGAGCTCAACAAGTGCGCGGTACAAAATAATCTGACGCGGAGTCGAGGACAGCAAATCCTCACCTCGGAGCACGTGGGTAATCTCCATCAGGGCATCGTCAACCGGGTTCGTCAAGGTGTACAGTGGCTGACCGTTTCCACGCATAATCACATAGTCTGGCACTGCTCCAGACTTGAACGTGATCTCACCGCGCACCAAGTCGGTAAACGTGATGTCTTCATCAGGCATCCGCATACGCAATACTGGCTGCCGGCCCTCGGCTCGATAAGCAGCCTTCTGCTCTTCACT
This sequence comes from Arcanobacterium phocae, assembly GCF_900105865.1. Taxonomy (NCBI): domain Bacteria; kingdom Bacillati; phylum Actinomycetota; class Actinomycetes; order Actinomycetales; family Actinomycetaceae; genus Arcanobacterium; species Arcanobacterium phocae. The sequence continues at coordinate 1,259,791 of NZ_LT629804.1, read as the reverse complement.
CAGATCACGATCGAAACCGTCATAGCCGAGCTTAGGATCTTCACCCTTAGCCTTGTGACGCTCCTCAACTTCATCTGGCGTCGAGAACGACTCGTATGCGTAGCCGCCTTCGAGCAACTTCTTGGCCACATCGGCGTAAATATCCATACGCTGAGACTGACGATATGGCGGGTGCGGGCCACCAACTTCGATTCCCTCATCCCAGTCCAAACCGAGCCAGTTAAGAGAATCAAGAATCTGCTGATACGACTCTTCCGAGTCACGTGCCGCATCCGTATCTTCGATACGGAAAACGAATGTGCCACCAACATGGCGTGCATATGCCCAGTTAAATAGGCAGGTACGCACCATTCCAACGTGCGGGGTGCCGGTGGGTGAAGGACAAAAACGTACGCGGATCTTATCCGCTGGAATTGATGTAGTCATGATAAGTAAAGTTTACCGCCGTTTCGCGTTAGTCTGCCACAACCGGGTTGCGTAGTGTGCCAATGCCCTCAACATACGCCTCGACCTCGGCTCCTGGCCCGCCGGGGATTCCGGGAGCTACTGCGCCAGTGAGGATGATGTCGCCCGGTAGCAACGTGAAGCAAGATGAGACGTAAGAAACGATTTGTGGGATTGTGTAGGCCATCGCCGACGTCGATCCTTCTTGAACAACTTCGCCGTTGATCGTCAGGCGAATAGTTAAATCAGAGGTGTCGAGGTCGGTCACGATGACCGGTCCGATTGGACACGAGGTATCAAAGCCTTTCGCACGGGCCCACTGTGGATCAGTTTTCGCGGTAGAAACATCAGTCACATCGTTAGCAACGGTGTAACCAAAGATAACTTCAGCGACGCGATCTTCTGGGACATCTTTACACAAGCGCGAAATAATGATGGCCAGTTCTGCCTCGTGGTGAAGGTCTGTCGCAAAGCTCGGTTCTGCAATAGGCACATTTGGTCCGACGACGGCGGTATTGGGCTTCAAGAATGTTACCGGGGCCTTCGTAATATCTGGTTCTGGCTGGCCTTCTTGATAGTAGGTAGCACCCAAACCGACGACTTTCGATCGTGGGATAATTGGCGAAACGAGATTTGCCTCTTCCGCAGCAACGATTTCCCCGGTTGGCTCGATGCCCGAGTACATCGGGTCACCTGCAATAATTTGATAGTTGCCGGTTTCTTCATCGACGACGGCGAAACGTGGGCCTTGTGACATTGATAAACGTGCAATTTTCATACCTTAAGACTATGCCAAAATAGATCTATGCATGTTCTTTCTTCAGACATTTGGTGGCCCCGTGCGCTAGATCACTTTTATGCCGCTCAGAAGCGTTCTCAGGGACGTGTTCGGCGCCGCCAACTTGGTGAGAAAAATCCGTTAGAAGATTTCCTCTGGGAGTATTATCCGATGCGACCGGGACGGTTAGCAGTGTGGCATCCCGGCTTTGCCGGCGACGGCGAACCCTACGCGTTACTCAAACCGCCAGTTTCACTAGGAACCAGCGAACCAAAACCGTGGAACCCGGCCAGTACCAGGCTTGAGGACCCATTGGCCTGGTGGCTCCACCACGCATCCTTACCCTGGCACGAGGTGAAGCAGACTGACGAGGGCGATATCGTCGTCGTCAGCAACGAATTTCTCGACCACCGAGCCCACGGAATCAGACACCTCACCCGACTCCACAAAATCCTACTCACCCGCGAAGCAACCTTCGGATGCCTAGGCTGGCACGAATGGGCAATGGTCTACCAAGCTGACGAAACTCGACATCCTCTCCCCTTGCGTCTTGGCGTGGAACAAACAAATCATCTGGTCGAGCAAGCGCATATTCGATGCACGCATTTCGATGCGTTTAGATTCTTTATGCCGGCTGCAGTTGGCTTCAATCGAGTCCAGCCTACTTATGAGACGGTGTTTGAAAACGAGCAACCAGGCTGTATCCATGTGTCCATGGATCTTCTGCGCACATGCATCCAGCTCGGACCGATTATTCCGGGTGAATTGACGATCCAAGCGTTCGATCTAGCTATGGAAGCTCGCACCATCGATATGGCCGCCTCGCCATATGACTGTTCATCTTTAGGTCTAACAGCAATTCCGATAGAAACGGCCAATGGCAAGGCTGAATATATAGAACGCCAACGCGAATTGGCAACGAAGGCACGGCCACTACGCCAAGAATTGTTAGCGATTCTTAGCTCGCTAAATGCTAGTTTCCAGCAATGAAACCTCGCTTAACGTTCACATGCTACGCCATCACCATCGCGGTCAAGATCGGACCTATAACCAGGAGAACCTAAGTACAGCGGTGCTGCCCCAGCAGCTTTTGCTTCCTTACAACTACCAAAATATGGGCCACTCGACGGCTGATTGACTGGAGCAGAAGGACTACTTTGTTGCTGGTTTTGCTTCTCTTGTTGCAGACGAGCTTCCTCAGCTTGCCGAGCCTCCTGAGCCTGTCGGACTTCCTCAGCTTGCTGTTCTTTTGCCTTTTCTTCTTCGCGTAACTGAGCTAGTCGCTGTTGATAGTCCTCTAATTTCTTCTGCGATTTCTGAAGGCGATCAAAATACTCATCATGAAAGGCTACATACGAGAATGTTTCGCTACGTTGAATCAAACCGATATATTGGTTCGATTTTTCATCGCGTTGTTGGATTTGCTCTATCATGGAATCAAGATCTGCGATCGTATATGAGCCATTTAAAAGTGAGTCAACTTGGCCAAACATAGTCTCATTATCTGCCAGTACAATCTGTGGTAGGCATTGCACAGTTGGATCGTAAACACCTACATGAGAACTTTTCGCATCTTCCACTGCGTTTTCTAGCTGTTTACGATATGCTTCATCTTCGTCAGATAGAGACAATACTGCAAGACCCGAACGAACAATCTGTTCGCTGACTAATTCATTATTTACAACGATATCTGCTAACCAATATTTTGATTCATCCGGTTGGCTAGCGTTCTTTTTTACCGCAATAGGTGTTCCAACTGGTGCTAGTTTTTCGAGGAGCTGCCTAGCTTCATCGCCTAAACACTCATATGCATCAGGAGTATCATTGGGGACTCGTATGCCGGCTAAGCGAATAGTTTGTTCTACACCCGAACCGAGAGAAACTAAGACACTGTCGCTGCTCATAACCTTTACGACCTCAGCCGTGACCGGTTCACTACTGCCTTGTTCTTGTCCAGATTTTGGATCATCCACTAACGTGCTCGCTCCCCCGATGATAGCCAAAGCAGCCACCGCAGAAACAAACTTATGTTTGCTTATAAAACGTGGAAAAATCATGAGACTCCTCAAATGACAGCCATATTATGCTCTGGGGGAATAATACGCCCTGTTAAAGGCGATTATGCTAAAAGTTTACATTGCTAGTTTGATATTTTGATCGGTTTTAGGGATTCTTTGTCATGATTGTTGCATTTTCAGTTGCTCCATCTGGCACTGGTCGCTCAGATGGCTCAGTGCACGACGCAGTAGCCGCTGCGGTTAAAGTTGTCCGTGATTCGGGTTTGCCCAATCACACCTCAAGTATGTTTACTGAGATCGAGGGTGAATGGGATGAGGTATTCGACGTCGTCAAACGAGCAACTGTAGCAGTCATGCCGTTCGGTTCACGAGTTTCGCTGGTTATCAAAGCAGATATTCGGCCAGCATACTCGGGCGAACTAACTGGAAAACTCGAGCGGCTAGAAAAAGCCCTCGATCTATTATCCTTGTGAGCGTTGCACGTCAATCCTCCCGATTCCAGTTTTTACTTCGAGTTTGACGCGTTGACTTGTTTCTAAAGGTTGCGAGGCTTCACTTAGATCACTATTGACTTCACCCAGTCCGGATTGCAGATCGAGATAGATGGCAGTTTCTGGAACGATTCCTACCAAAATATTTCCGGACCCACTTTTTAGTTCAATAGACGAAGCATTGAGCGAACCGTGAAGGTGACCGACGTTAATTCTTCCCACGCCGGTTTTACAGTCGGAGGACTGTTGCGAATGTAGCTGGTCAACTGTTATGTTTCCACAGCCAGTTTTTACGGCAATATGTTCTCCTTGGGCGATGTGGATATCGCCTGCACCTGTTTTAATTTCGGCATTGGTGAGGGAAGGCAACTGAATATTTCCGGCACCTAGTTTCACACTAATATCGGAAAAATCTATCTCACTGACAAGCCCACCAGATCCAAGTTTGATTTTCCCGTGTGCTGTTGTGGCAGGCAAGGTTAACGTAATCGTGCCTGATAAGGAACGGTCAAAAGCGCGAATTCCAAATATCTTTGACGGTGGCTGAGCTTGACTGATGTAAATCCGGTTTGCGCTGATATCGTATGCGACATCTGTCATGGCCTCAGACATCTCGATGGTCGGTTCAACCAGTTGCGGGTCATGTTTAATGGATAGGCTGTAGGTATAAAGCTTGATATCAATATCGGTGGATGTAGGCATTTTCTTCTCCTTTTAGGATATGGACCAACCGGTAACTTTATGTTTTGAGCGATGATCTGTTTGCTGGCGAGCAAGCTTTTCACGGGCGGCTGCCACCAGCCATGAGTTCAGCGAGGTTGCCGAATCGGCGATTTCGGCATTTATTGCATCTCGAATGTTTCCTGGTAGCCGTAAGGTGATACGAACGTTTGTGCCATCATCGGCATCTGGCATAAGTACAGACGGATGTTCAACCGCCAGCTCTTGTCCATCACTCGTTGTTTTCACATATAAGCCCGAAGTAATTCCAGAACCATTGAGTTCTTCGATCATCTCAAGCACCAGATCGTGCTGGATTGTTGCCATAGCTGGGCCAAGCGCACGAACTAGTAGCGGGACTGCGTGCTGAACTTCAGACGAAGCTAGTGTGGTTGTGGCACGCAATTGCGCCTCTAATGTGGCACATGCTTGTGTATGCAGTGCCGCCAACCGGGATTCTTTGGTGTCGTTCATAGTGCCATTATGACACCATATGTGACACTATGCAAATAGGAGGTGGTGGACGCCTATAAGATTCATCCCCCGTTGCCATCGAGGTCACATGCCAGCATCTAGGGAGAAAAGAAAGATATGCCTATTATCAGCCGAGCAATAGCTGTCACCGAGGTTGATACGGTGTGACTGATTCCCGGCGCACTAACGTACCTGGCACTGAAATCGTGCGGCTCGGAACGTCTGGCTTTTGCAACCGATCCAACAGAGCTTTAACAGCTTCCCGTCCGGCTTGCGCAAAATTCTGGCGCATCGTGGTGATTCCAGGCTTCCAGATTTGGGCAAGCATATGGTCATCGAAGCCAACAACTGACACGTCTTCTGGCACGCGAACACCATGATCAGTAAGTCCCCGGATAACCCCCATGGCAATTTCATCGTTACCCGCAAAAATAGCAGAAACAGACTTGTCTGCCGCCAATTTTTCCCCGATAGCTCTTGCATCTTGTGGACGCCACGTCGTTTCTAGCATCTGTGGAACAGGAACTCCGCGTGCTTTGAGCGCTGCTTCCCAACCATCAGTACGACTATTACCTTCGGAACGAATCGGAATACGTAAATGATGGACTGTGGGATGGCCCAGGCCTAGCAAATATTCAGTGATTTCTCGACCACCTTCATATTCGTTTAATGAGACTTGATCGATCATCGTTTCTGGTGTGCCACCGATAACAACAAGCGGAACATTTTCTGGAATAAGGCGACGGGCAATTTCCGCTCTATCGTCATACTTGAGCAGAACAATTCCGCTCGGGTTGAGGTCTAGAACCAAGTCTACAGAACGTTTCAAATCTTCCGGGGTATCGCCGTCGAGACGCGTGATCATCACAGAATAGTCTTGAGAACGTGCTTCGTCTTCAATACCTTCAATTGCCACTGCAGAGCCAAGCAACGTTGTGTTCGTCGATAAAATCGCAATCGTTTTTATCCGTGAATTAACCAACCCCCGCGCGATACTGCTGGGTCGGTATCCCAACAATTCTATTGCGCGCGCGATCTTCTCCTTGCTCTCTTCACTCAGCCGTGGCGAATTGTTGAGAAAACGGGAGACGGTCGAGACCGACACTCCTGCGCAAGCAGCAACATCTTTGATAACAGGATGAGAATTTTTGCCAGCCACACCTACCTCCTTCAATTACTTAACCGCGCCTCCGGTAATACCGGAAATAATCTTACGTTGACCAACAACGAAGATGACCAACAATGGAATGGACATAAGGATAATGTAGGCAAATATGTAATGCCAGTTATTCAAGTACAAACCTGCGCTCGCAACGTTGTACAGGTTAAGGGGCAAGGTATCGAGCTTGCCGGACAGAATGAAAAGAGCGTAGAACACATCGTTCCAGATGTAGAGCACAACCAGGATTGTTGCTGATGCTAACGTAGGCATGAGCAATGGGAAGATAACTTTAAAGAAGATCTGCGTTGGTCCAGCCCCGTCGATTCGAGCGGCTTCCTCCAGCGAGTAGGGGATAGTGCGGACAAAACCAGTGATAAAGAAAATCACGATGGATAGATAGATTCCGGTATAGACCCCGATCATACCGATCGCAGTACCTGCCAAGCCTAAGATTTTAAGCAGTAGCATCATTGTCACTACCGATGGCGGCAATATCAGACCCGAAATGAATATCGTGTACAAGATAGCGTTTGCGCGTGAAGTTTTACGAGCAAAAATCCAGGCGGCCATCGACCCAAATAATAATGCGATGACAACTGATGGAACCGTAACGATAACGGATCCGAGGAAAGCTTTGAGCATCTTTCCTTCAGTCATAACAGCTACGAAATTTTCGAATAACTGCCAACTAGATGGTAAAGATAAATTCGGAGTAACTGCCTCTGCCTGGCTTTTTCCTGCAGTTACGAAGGCAACCCAAAATGGGATCGCTAAGAGAACGGCGATGACGACGAAAACAAGGACAGCATGTCGGATACGTTGTGCCCAGCTTCGCTTATGAATGATTGACGACGTGTTCACAGTACCTTATCCTCTCGTTTACGCAAGTATGTAATAACTGGAATAGCAATCACAGTAACAAGGACGAACAAAACAAAACTCATCGTAGTTGACTGTGCATAGAGACCTTTTCCGAATGTTCGCCAGATAAACAGGTTGAGGACTTCGGTAGAGCCACCGGGCCCACCGGCAGTCATTGCCTGAACAATATCGAACGAGTTCATTGATCCAAGAAGAGCTGTAGCAATATTGAAAGTTAAGGCCGGAGCAAGTAACGGGAACTTAATTTTCCAGAAAATTTGGGTGCGCGAGGCGCCGTCGATAGTAGCGGCCTCAATAACTTGAGAATCAATGGTTTTCAATCCGGCTAAGTAGGTGAGCATCGAAAAGCCCATCCATTTCCACGCATGAACAGCAGCAACTAAAACGATTGTCCAACGCGGAGATCCTAGCCACTGAATTGCGACGTCGTGTCCGAGGAAGAACGACAAAATCTGGTTAAACACGCCATCTGTTTTCAATAGCGCCTGCCAGATGTAGCCGGCAGCTAGCGCAGACATAATCACTGGAATGAAGAATAGGGTGCGGCCGAAGCGGTTGAGCCGGGTATCGTCTTCGAATAATACTGCCAGTCCAAGGCCAAAAATATTTTGGAAAATCGCAACAAGAACCGCGTAAACAATCGTTACGCGTATATCGGCAAGCAGGGTACCTGATGCAAAAAGCTCGTAAATATTATCAAGGCCGTTGAATTCAATTGTCTTGTTAAAAGCTGACCAATTAGTGAATGCGTATGCAAAATTCATTATCGTTGGCACGATAAAAAACATAGTCAGGATGATTCCGGCAGGAACCAGATAATACAGCGGGTAACTGCGTTTGTGCCGATTCATAGCAACCTCGATGCGATCAATATAAGTGTCTTTAATTTATGTGCGGGGACAGCGCTAGGGCACTGTCCCCGCACATGGGTTTCCAATGGAGAGGAGAATTATTTATTAGAAGCCCTTAACTCCTTGAGCCTTAGCTAACTGAGCAAACTGATCCTGAGTTGCTTTAGCTGCTTCCTCGGCTGTTACAGTTCCATTGACCATGTTGGCCAAGTTGAGGTACAGATCCGGATTTGCAACTGCCAGCGACTGCATCGATCCTTGAGCATTCTCAAGGGACTTTGCCGAATCGATCAAAGCCTGTGGGACCGAATCTGGAGTCTCTACCGTGGAAAGTACTGAGACAATGTTTTGATCCTTAACAAAAGCCTCATATCCATCTGACATCCAGAAATTGAGGAATTGACGAGCTGCGGCTTCGCGCTTGTCATCTCCAGTCTTGAATGCAACCACGCCACCAGTTTGTTGCGGAATGGAAGTACCCATGGTGCTTTGTTTGGAAATCGGGAAGAAACCGATCTTCTGATCTAGAGCCTGCTTATCATTACCTGCAAGGGCTTGGATTGCTCCAAAAGCACCGTTAGCTTGGATGATCATGGCGGTCTTGCCTTCCCACAAAGCCGATGTCTGCTCGTCAAACTTTGCCGATCCAGCATCCTTGTTGTACAAGCCATCGTCAAACATGCGTTGATATTCCTTGATAGCTCCGAGAATGTCAGGGCCTTCGAACGAATCCTTGTTCTCATTGATCCGATCCCATAGACCGTCCTTAGCAGCATCAGCAAGTTGGACGTTTACCGCCCACTGAGTGCCCCACTGGTCACCAGCCATCTCAAACAATGGTGACTCGACTCCTGGAATGTTAGCATCGCGAATCTTTTCCGCATCAGCAATGAATTCTTTCCAGTTCTGTGGCATCTCAGTGATGCCAGCCTTTTCAAAGACTTCCTTGTTGTAGTAGATACCTTCTACGTCCGGCGAAGAGATGAGAACAGCATACCGCTTTCCATCGATTTCCCCGCCAGCTTCCGAAATTCCTTTATTATAGTTAGAAAGGAAAGGCGCATTGTCGAGTACCTGCAATTTATCTTGCGCAACAAAACCAGCCAAAGCTGACGATGTTGGCTGCCAGAGCAACAGATCCGGGGTGTCCCCTGTTGTTACTTTCGTCTGGACATTGGACTCGTAATTATCTGGGATAGTTTCAATCTTGACTTTGGCACCAGTGGCCTTTTCAAATTCTTCGGCTACTTTAGCCGGAATCTTGTTCGATGTCTGAGCAGCCCAGATAGTAAGTTCTGTTCCATCGAGCTTATTCGTTGCTGCCGGCCAGTAATCGGTAGCGGTTGTATCAGCCACATCAGAACTAGTTGCTGTTGGATTATTTGCGCAACCTGCGAGAGACAACGCCGCAACCATAGCCACTACTGTGGTACTTTTCCACATCTTCTTGCGATTCATGCCTTCCTCCTTGAAGGGTATGATCTTAAACCTTATGGAACGGTACGAAGATTTCGCGTCCATAGAAATATGATACATGGTATCGGTTCCATAGCAAGAGGTTTTAATAAAATCCCCGTTAAATCAACACTTTTATTCTTCTCTGGTTATCCATCAGTAAAAATAGTGGTAGCCTTTTCATATCTGCCATATGTAACTGATAGTCCTGCGGTTGAGTATGCTTAGATACTCCCCTATTAACCGCTGGAAACATGACAATAGCTACTTGGAGTGATGACGATGAATGCCACTAGTAATGACATTGTGCTACACCAGCCACTGCCAACCGGAACCGAAGCGCCTATCGAGGCACCTCGCACCGCCGTCGTCATATCCCAAACTCCCACGTTGCCCACAATCACATACTGGGGACGCGACTTCGATGCACAAGTGCATTCATCCCTTTTCTTCTCGCAAGCCGCCCAACTGATTAACGCCGGCATCGATCAAGCAGAATATGCATCGCTGATGCCATTGCAGTCCCAAGGCTGGTCCGGCACCCCCATGCTTACCCTCACCCGAGACGGCAAAGTCCTCTTTCCTGACTTTCGAGTAACAAACCATGAGTCCACGGACTCCTCATACACTTTTACCGCAGAGGGCGACGACGTCGAACTAAGCGTCACGCTAAGTATTGATAGCAGTGGCCTACTGGTTCAACAAGCGACAATCACCAACGTAGGAAACAGTATGCTCGGAGTCAACCGCCTGCGGCTGGCATTCCCAGTTCCGTCCACAGCACGCGAACTATTAACTTTTACCGGACATCATCTACGTGAGCGTGCTCCGCAACGGCACAACTTCGAGCAAGGCTTTTTCTCACAAGAATCCTGGATCGGCCGGCCCGGCTTCTCCTCCGGCTTCCTTTTCTGCGCCGGGATTCCCGGATTCGACTTCACCCACGGCACTGTTTACGGCGTGCATACCGCATGGAGCGGCAATACCGGACACTTTGCCGAACGAACCGCTTATACGCATGGGATACTCGGTGGCGAAGAGCTACTTTATCCGGGAGAGATCGAGCTTAACCCCGGCGAAAGCTACACCTCTCCCCGACTCATTGGTTCCTGGGGAGAGGGCTTAACTGAGCTATCATCACGATTCCACCACCATCTGCGCCTCGCTCATGCAAATTTCCGAACTGGCACTCGACGGCCAATCACACTAAACACTTGGGAAGCAGTCTATTTTCGGCAAAAGCCACAGACGTTGACCAGTCTTGCCAGCATGGCAGCGGATATGGGGATAGAACGCTTTGTCGTTGACGACGGCTGGTTTAGAGGCCGCCACGATGACTTCGCTGCGCTCGGCGATTGGGAAGTCGACTATGGCGTGTGGCCAGATGGTCTTGCTCCGCTAGCGGATCACGTCCATGCTAACGGAATGGAATTCGGTCTTTGGTTCGAACCAGAGATGATATCCCTCAATTCTGATCTAGCTCGTGCACATGCCGATTGGATTCTCCGGCCAAGCAACGATCGTCTACCGTTGCCCGGACGCCACGAATACGTTCTCGATTTGGCGAATCCGCAAGCCTTCGCCTACATTCTTGATCATATTTCCGCGCTCATTGAGCAGGTGGGTATCGACTACATCAAATGGGATCACAATCGTTTCATTACTGAGGCCATCTCGCCTTATACTGGACGTCCAGCCGTCCATGATCAAACTTTGGCGTACTACCAACTGGTTCGCCAGCTACATGAAAAGTTCCCTGAGCTAGCAATCGAAAATTGTGCTTCTGGCGGTGGTCGCGTTGACTTGCAGATTAGTGAACTCACGCATTCGGTGTGGACATCCGATTGCACAGATCCAATCGAACGCGCCGACATTCAACGTTACACCTCGTTGCTCCTGCCACCCGAGATGCTGGGTGCTCACATTTCGGCTTCGCCATCGCACCAAACCGGCCGAACAACAACGTTGACTACCCGCACTGCTGTTGCGTTCCCCTACGGCTTTGGCTTTGAACTAGATCTAACTCAATTAAGTGACCTAGATCGATGGCTTAGTGGCGAATGGGTTACGCTACATAAGAAAGCGATTACTGAGCCGATGCAGAGTGTCCACGGCGACACAATCGATCCAGCCGTCCGCGTTGACGGCGTGGTATCTCAAGACAAAACCTATGGCTTATTTACTATCTGCCAGCTTGCAAGCTCAGCAGACTACCCTATTCGCCCAGTATCGTTACCTGGTTTGCGTTCGGATTTAATATACCGTGTTCGACCATTTGGTGGTGCGAAAAGATACGGGGATTCCGACGTCGCCGGCCGGCCAGCACCACAATGGTGGAACGACGAGGGCACGCTAGTTCCCGGACAAGTCTTAGCAGCCTGGGGAATACGGTCCAAGCATATTTTCCCGAACAACGCTGTCATGGTTGAAGTGCAAGCGGTATAAGACCACGATACGCACTGGACCGTGTCCTAGTTTTTGGAAATCAATAGCATATCGTTGATACATCAACGTTTTAAAAGTGCGCGAGGAGGGACTTGAACCCTCACACCCGAAGGCACCAGAACCTAAATCTGGCGCGTCTGCCAATTCCGCCACTCGCGCGTGATGTAACCATAAAGATCGTTACCGGTCTAGCATACATAACTGATCTGCTGGACTCAAAATCGTATCAGTAATGCTGACGTAGATCACATCACAGGTTTCTGACGTCACTCGTCGATTCCCAGTTCCCGGCGGACACGTGCAACATGTCCCGTTGCCTTCACGTTGTAAAAAGCGTGTGAAACTGTACCATCTTTGGCAACCACAACAGTAGAGCGAATCACACCACGAAGAATACGGCCATAGTTTTTCTTTTCACCATAGGCTCCCCAAGCTTCGAGAACTTCCTTCGATGGATCCGAAGCTAACGGAAAATTCAAATTCTTCTTAGTTGTGAACTTTTCTAGCGACTCAACTTTGTCTGGCGACACCCCGATCACCGAATAGCCTGCGCTCTTCAACGAGTTCTCTGAATCTCGGAAGTCACATGCTTGGGTGGTACAACCGGGTGTCATAGCCCGCGGATAGAAGTAGACGATCACGCCTTTATCTGCCTTGGATAGCTCTTCCGACAGTGATACTTTTCCACCGCCGAGTGTATCGAGAGTAAAATCTGGAGCCTTCTGTCCTACTTCTAAACGTGCCATGATGTTCTCCTTAAAACGTTCCTAGCTTCACTTCTACCCTACTCGCCCGAGAACGTAGCAAGCAGGTCCAGTGAGACTATGAGCGTAAAAAGGATGAAGCCGAAGATCATTGGAATGAGGCCAAAGGGCGTAGGAAAAAGTAAACCAGCACCTAACGCTGCGGTTGCACACAAGTTCATCGAATCGCGACGCCACCCCCAAGCTCCCACTCCAACCATAATCGAGGCTAAAGCTCCGATAAGAAGACCAGTGGTGTTGCCGTGAGCAGCAATGATCGTGTACCACCCAAGCACAACCATAACTCCGATAAAGACTAAAGACACAATCATCATGGGACGTTCAAACGCACGCATATTTACCTCCACAGTACGCCAACGACGCACGTTCGCCGTCGTCGAATAATTTCTCTTCTTTATCCTACCGTGTTCACCAGCGGCACAACATCGGCCACAGCCCGTCTTCAAACTGGCACAATCAAAGTATGAGTGAAATTGCTTCTGATGATATGGGACCATGGCTTTCGCCGGAAGAACTCGAGTTTGTCCGAAACAAAGTGCCGATGCTTTACGTAGACATTATTCCAGTACGCATCGATGACGCCGGACGTATCGAAGCAATCGGTCTACTCTTATCTGCCAAAGACGTTGGTATCACTCGATCGATTATCTCCGGCCGGGTGTTGTTCCACGAATCTATCCGGGACGCCATTATTCGTCATATTGACAAAGATCTTGGACTTATGGCATTGCCACAGCTTCCGGCATGTTTGACGCCGTTCACTATTGGCGAGTACTTCCCTACTCCAGGCGAAGGTTGGCACGATCCACGTCAACACGCAGTTTCACTTGCGTATATTATTCCGGTGGCTGGAGATTGTTCTGCCAGTGCCGATGCGTTGGAGATCACTTGGTTTCCACCACGCGATCTCCTCACTACATCGTTACAGTCAGAAATCGTTTCCACTCATCTACCACTGATTAAGCGAGCACTCGCCCATCTTGGAATCGAATAGGCTCACTGAAAAACGTGGCGTGCGATGATCGGACCAAGCTCTGCGAATGCCCGGCCGCGATGCGAGATACTGTTCTTTTGCGCGGGCGTTAGTTCAGCTGCAGTGACGTCGTAACCGTCTGGCTGGAAGATCGGATCGTATCCAAAACCGCCTGCACCTACAGCTTCATAGCGTAGCGTTCCGGCCATGCGACCCTCGCGAACAAATTCTTGACCGTCTGGCATTACCAGCGCAGCAGCACACGCAAAATGAGCAGACCGATATTCGGGCAACACATCGCTTAACTGAGCGAGTAACAAATCCAAGTTGGCCTGATCGTTACCGTGTTGACCGCTCCAGCGTGCCGAGAAAACTCCTGGCGCACCGCCGAGAACGTCCACGCAGATTCCGGAATCGTCGGCGACTGCCGGGATGCCGGTTGCTTGGGCAATTTGCCGAGCTTTAATCAGCGCATTGCCAGCAAATGTTACAGCATCTTCTACCGGTTCGGGCACATCGAGATCAGCAGCCGAATGGATTGTAGTTAAATCGATCCCGGGCAAAAAAGAAGCCAGAATATCCCGCAATTCACCAACTTTATGGGCGTTTCGGGTAGCAAGAATAAGACGCGGTTGAGTTCCCATCGTCGTTATTTCTCCGTTAGAACCGCAGTTTGCTTGGCAGTGAGCTCCTGACAACCCTTTGTTGCTAAATCAAGCAAGACTCCCAGTTCAGTGCGATCAAATGGTTCACCCTCGGCAGTACCTTGGACTTCAACGAATTTTCCAGAACCAGTCATCACAACGTTCATATCTGTCTCTGCACGTACGTCTTCCTCGTAGGGCAGATCAAGACATGGCACGCCGTCGATAATGCCGACTGAAATTGCTGCCACCGAGTCCTTCAGCACCGGCTTACCGGCACGCGGCTTAATGTGTCCCTGTGCGATCCCCCACGCAACTGCGTCTGCCAGTGCAACGTAAGCGCCAGTAATAGATGCGGTACGGGTTCCGCCGTCGGCCTGCAAAACGTCACAGTCAAGCACAATTGTGTTCTCTCCCAGGGCACTCATATCAACGACGGCACGCAAGGCACGTCCGACTAGGCGGGAAATTTCTTGAGTACGGCCCGAGACTTTTCCTTTGACTGACTCGCGCTGGTTACGGGTGGAGGTTGCACGTGGCAACATGGCATATTCTCCAGTTACCCAGCCTTCCCCAGAATCTTTGCGCCACCGCGGAACACCTTCAGTAAAGGACGCAACACACAGCACTTTGGTGTTACCAAATTCGACAAGGACAGAGCCTTCGCCAGCATCAAGGAAATTACGGGTAATTTTTACTGGGCGAAGTTCATCGGTTGAGCGACCGTCGGCGCGAGAAAAAGTAGTCATGGAATTAGTCTACCCGGGTACGTATCGGTCCGCAGACTACCGCAGGCCGAGCCGAGACATACCCTCGTCGGACAGCCTCATAGTGACGGGACGTTGAGACACCACTTCTACCCATCCTTCTTCTGCAAGATGCTTAATGTGACGGCTGATCGTAGGAGTCGATTTCTTTACGTGGTGTTCTAATTCTCGACGTTCCATCGCAGTCCCACCGGAAAACAATTCTGCTTGGGCAAGAACCCATAAAATCGTCGAACAATCATTATCCACCTCGATGAACTGTTTGCAGTACGGGGTCTTTTTGATCAATATGGGAGATAACATACGACTCAGACAAGCGCGCTAATTTCTGCAACATTGATTCTAGACCCGCCATTATTTTCTGTTCCGGCCGAAAACCCGTATGTATGACTTTCTGAGATGTGGTGATCACTTGCACTGGTCGGGTACGGAATAGCTTCCCATCTGGAACATCTGCTTTATCGTCTTCCTCTTCAGTTACCACACCATAAATAGCTCGAATGTCTGCCGGAGTTCGAAGTGCTGATTATTCAGGATTATCAGCCAAACCCGCTGTCGCATATCAAAAGTATTTCACACCCAATTCCATAAATCCGGCAATATTACCTAGTTAGCTTTGAGGAAATATGATATATTTAATGTGACCCAGTTAACTTTATAGGAGGAAAAATGAAGTCTATACATCACGAAAAATCAAGCATTGTCCGCAGTAAAATTGTTGTAATTACTCTCCTAGGTTTGAGTACAGTCGCCTCATATCTCGCTACGATGGAAAAATTCCATAGATATGCAGCTTCCTTCAGCATTATCGCACTAGTCTTTATGACACTTGCCCTCACCTACGCTGTAGCGAAAATATCTCATATTATGTCCCGCACTAAACTATATATTATTGTCGCCGCGGCCGTCTTAGCCGGTATCTTAGCGTCCTTTCTTGTCTCCCCCCCCCTATCTAGAATCTGATCGTCCAGTACAAGCTCAAACGCGCAGTTCCACGGCAAACATTCAAGAAGGAATTTCAAGTATAGGTACCAGTGCAGTAACAGCTAAAACTAATACTAATGTTGAGAGCTCTAAGCTCATCGAAACGTTACCAATGGTGAATCTCGACAGTCCACTTTCTTCTATATCCGCAGGACATGAAGCAATGTCGATAGCATCTGACCTCCGCAGACTTCCAGAAGACGAATCATCCTCCCTCACAGTCCAAGCAAAAATGTTAAACTACATGCCAAACTCCCTAGAATCACTAGACTGGGATAGAGCGGATGCTTTTAGCTACAAAAACACTCGACTGATCTCAGTTCCGTTAAGCGGACCAGAAGATCTTCTCGCAGTTAATCGTGTAGTTTTTTATTTCGAACAAGATGAGATCCACACTACTGAAATATATACAACAATCAAGGACGCACATAATGCCAATGTAAAATCTTGGGCTGACAACGAACTAATCCACAATAAAAATATCGAATTACCATCCGAAACTGAAGCTCAAAATACAACTGAGATCACTTTAGCTGGCCTTGATTGGAATAAGCTGAACGACTGTTTGGGTAGACTACACATCAACAGCTGGGTAGCTGGCACGATCGCTTTTGTATGCGGTGCAGCATGCGCCGCCACATTTGGTGGAGGATGTGTATTTTGTGTTGGACTTGCAACCGGAATCAAGTCCGCAGATCTTGTCACATGCATCTCTCACTCATGGACATAAAACTACTCAAACACCCGACATACGGCTCTGACACTAGTGAGGCCTAGCTTTACTGGCCAGGCCTCACTAGCTACTCAACTACTTGGCTTACCTTGGGCTAGAGGGTGTAGACATCCCCAGCACTAGCCACGTGAACATCGCCGTCGAAAACACTGCGCGCGTCTGCCGCATTCTTCCTAGGATTCGTCCATGGTTGCAGATGCGTGAGTACCAAACGCTTCGCACCGGCTTCAGCTGCCATCTGTCCAGCTCGCACACCCGTTAGGTGCACTCCGCGAACCGTATCACGCCCTTCTTCGAACGCTGCTTCAGAAAGAACAAGATCGGCGTCGCGTTCGGCGTCGATAACGCTGTCGCAGGTATCGGTGTCTCCAGTAAAGGTGAGAACGGCCGGTCGGCCCAGGTCCGGGTCTTCAGAAGGTCCGGTAATCCGTAACGATAAGGCTGGTACCGTGTGATAGGCGGCGAAGAATTCAACGCTGAACGGACCAACATGAACAATATTTCCCGGCCCAACGGCGTGAAAATCGAATTCAGTTTCATAGGTTTCAGCCGGATCATCAGCTGACAGTCCCCGAACTCGCGCGGCCCCATCGCCAGGAGAATATACCGGTATCTGTGGCAATGCACCCTCGGGATACCAGCGTCGGTATACCTGCATACCTACCATGTCTGCACAATGATCAGCATGAAGATGCGAAAAGAACATTGCATCTATCATCGCGGGATCAACATAGCGCAACAACCGTCCCATCGCTCCTGGCCCAAAATCAAGCACGATCGAGAACGTTCGTTGCAGTCCTGACTCATCTTTGCCTTCGGCTTGGAGTAAATACGACGACGCCGGCGAATCTTTGCCAGACATCGAACCAGAGCAACCAATAATTGTGAGTTTCACTTAAAGCGTCTCCTCAAGAGGCGGGATTAGGGTGAGCAGATGGAATGTCAACATGCGAAACATGAGATACCTTTGGGCCTAAGAACCGGCGAGCCAAGACCCGGAATGAATCATCAGCGCCGGTCACATTAAACTGATAAATCGGCTTTTCTGAACTTGGGGCACGTAACAGATCTGATTCAGTCAGTCCCCGATAGACATCTTTCGCAGTCTCATCAGCAGATGAAACCAGCAGAACATCCTCGCCCATCACGTAACCAATAGCACCAGAAAGGAACGGATAGTGCGTACATCCAAGAACCAATGTGTCCACGCCGGCTACTTTGATTGGTGCTAAATAGTCTCTGGCGGTATTCATCAGATCAGCACCGGTAGTTATACCTGCTTCTGCAAATTCTACGAATCGTGGGGCCACAGCGGAGGTTATCTGCAGATCAGGAACAGCCGCAAACGCATCCTCATAAGCCCCAGATCGGATCGTCGCTTGGGTAGCAATCACGCCAACTTTTCCATTACGAGTGGCGCGGACTGCTGCTCGCGCCGCGGGACGGATCACTTCAACAACCGGGATTCCCTGTTGAACGGTGTACCGCTCCCGAGCGTCATGCAAAACTGCTGACGATGCAGTATTACATGCAATCACCAGCATTTTTACGCCGGTTGCAACCAGATGATCCATCACATTCAACGCTAGTTCACGCACTTGCGCAATCGGGCGCGGGCCATACGGGCAATTAGCTGTATCACCAATATAGGTCACTGATTCGTTCGGGAGCTGATCAATAATGGCGCGCGCAACAGTCAGGCCCCCGACCCCGGAATCGAAGACCCCAATCGGGGCGTCATTGCGTGCACTATTCATACTGTCAATTTTACCCGCGAAGCGACTTATGGCGAACTGCGCTTATCAGTGACTCTTGCCACCAGGTCACCATGGCATAAAGCACAGCCATCATATCTTCTTGAGTTTCTATCGGCGGTAAGCCAGATGTGTCACGCGAACTCGTCCCGGTGAAAACCCCAGCCCGCTCATAGATACGTGCCGCATCGTCGTCGTCAGCGATCTCTAGCCGCATCGACAACACCAACCGAATATCGTTCATTGCCGCCAACCACGCAGGTGCCGCATCATTCGTAATCGTGACATCCATAATGCCTTCTGGGATAGCAGACAACGTCTCATACATTGACACTAGATGATCGATCTTCGTTGCAGCCACGCTCTCTTCGGTAATAGCCCGAAGCTCAGCGGCTAGTTCGGGGTCTTCACTCATATCCGGCAGTAGCCGTTCTAACGCATCATCCATCGGCAAATCAGGAACCGTAAACAGGTTTTCATCGCCGTCGTCTTCTACCCGTTTTTCGATAGCTGTGAACTGATCTTCGAAAGCCGCAAATGGATCCTCGGCAATTCGTTGCCGGCGATCCAGTTCGCGATCAACGTGCGACCCAAGAATCACCACAACGTCCGATGCCAGCCCCATCATCATGGCCCGCTCTTCGTCATCTAGTTGGGCCTCATATCCCCCGCGTACCGCCAAAAATGCGCGCATCAGTCCTCCTGTTCTAAGGTTGCTCGCAGGCCATATCCGTGGAGCGCCTGAACATGGCGTTCCATCGATTCACGCCCGCCACTAGCAACCACTGCCCGTCCCTCTCGATGAACCGTTAGCATCCGAGCACGCGCTACGGTTGGTGTCATCCCAAAATAAGTTTCGAAAACCCACTGGACATAGGTCATCAGGTTAACGGGATCATTATGGACAACAGTGCGCCACTGAGCTTCAGGCAAACCATGCTCAGCGGGTGCACTGTGAGTTTCAGGAACAGAATTAGTCACGTTTCTAGTCTACGCGATTAGTCCAGAGGGCGAAAACACAGCTTGTTTGGTAGATTTTTTGTCCATTCCCGCCTACGGTTAAACTATGAAACATTCTTTGAGTACCGCTCTGCTAACGGATATGTATGAGCTGACAATGATCGAGTCAGCTTTCGAAACTGGGCGCGCTGAATTACCGTGCGTCTTCGAAGTATTTGGCCGCCGTCTCCCCGGTTCACGGCGTTACGGTGTAGTCGCGGGCACGGGACGTATTTTAGAAGCTCTGCAAGATTTCACGTTTGACGACGACGAAATTGCCTACTTGCGTGATGCCCATGTTGTTGGCGAGCGCACCTTGGAGTTTTTGAAGAACTGGCGTTTTACTGGAGATATTTATGGGTATGCCGAAGGTGAATGTTACTTCCCGTACTCGCCGTTACTTACGGTAGTCGGCACTTTTGCAGAGTGTGTTGTACTGGAAACTCTCGTTTTGTCGATCTTGAATTATGATTCAGCGGTGGCGACGGCGGCCTCGCGAGTGACGATTGCGGCACACGATCGCCCATGCTTAGAGATGGGGGCACGCCGCACCCATGAATACAGCGCAGTTGCGGCAGCCCGTGCAGCGGTTATTGGGGGTTTCGTGGGAACTTCTGATCTGGAAGCTGGACGCCGGTACGGCATTTCGACGATTGGCACGGCAGCGCACTCGTTTACTTTGCTTCATGATTCCGAAGATGAGGCGTTTGCGGCTCAGATCCGCACTCTTGGTCCGAACACTACATTGCTTGTGGACACCTACAACATTCACGACGGCGTAGAGAAGGCAGTTGCGGCAGCACGCGCAGCTGGCGGCGAGCTCGGCGCGGTTCGTATCGATTCTGGTGATTTGGTTGCCCAAGCGTTCCAAGTTCGTGCTCAACTAGACGAATTAGGTGCAACGACGACGAAGATCACCGTCACCTCAGACTTGGACGAGTACGCTATTGCGGCATTGAACGCTGCTCCGGTGGACGCCTACGGCGTCGGCACAAAGCTTGTGACGGGGTCTGGTCATCCTACAGCGCAGCTCGTGTATAAGTTAGTGGCGCGCAAGGACGAAGAAACAGATACCTGGATTGGAGTCAGTAAGCGGTCTGAGTCTAAGACCTCTCGTGGTGGACTAAAGGTTGCTGGCCGCAAGTACGATGTCACCGGCCGAGCCACTGCAGAATTAATCGTCACTGTCGATGATTTCGAAGACGGAATTGCTTACCTTAAGGAACAAGGTGCTCGCCCACTTCAAGTTATCTTGGTGTCTGGTGGCGATATTCAAGATGAATATATGAACGCTACTGCGTTGGGCCGAGCCGCCGAACGTCATCGTTCTTCTCGCGCTGCACTGCCATACAACGCATGGCGTCTGTCCGAAGGTGAGCCTGGTATTCGGACCGAATTCGTCGATATTCGATAATTTACACATACCAAATAATTGGGTGGGTAGTATCAGCTACCCACCCAATTATTTATTTACGCCCAACAAACCAGCGCTGCAACTGAGCGATACGTGCCTCGATCTGTTCCAGCGAGGCACGAGCTACTTCTGGCCCACCACACGCATTGCGCAGATCAGTGTGGATAAGAGCGTGTGCTCTCCCAGTTTTCGCCGAATATGCTGACACGATTTTTGATAATTCTTGCCGTTTTTCCCGACGACGACGCGAATTCATCACCGGAGCCGTACCAGATGCGGGACGCTTAGCGGCTTTACTTTGTTGATCATGCTGATGTTGGCGCAACAAGGTGGCAACGTCGTCGGGCTCCAGCAACCCCGGAATGCCCAAGAAATCAGCTTCCTCATCCGAGCCGACTTCTGCCCACGAGCCGAAATCGTCGCCGTCAAAGACGACCTTATCGAAGGTAGCTGCCGCCGAAAGTGCCCGATACCCGGGGCCTTCCAAATCATCAGAAGCTTTCTCTTCACGGTTAGCTTCTGCCAAGGATTCGTCATCCCAGCCTTGTTGCTCTTCGTCAGATGACGGTTTATTCAGCGCATGGTCTCGTTGGGCTTCCAGCTCCCCGGCGAGCCCCAGTAGCCGAGGCACCGATGGTAAAAATACCGACGCTGTCTCGCCACGCTTGCGAGAACGCACGAAACGGCCAATTGCCTGGGCGAAAAAGAGTGGCGTCGAAGCAGACGTTGCATATACTCCTACGCACAAGCGTGGAACGTCCACTCCCTCAGATACCATGCGTACCGCCACCATCCATCGGCTGGTACCGGCAGAAAACTGGGCGATTTTATCTGAGGCAGTGTTGTCATCCGAGAGCACCACAGTAGTTTTTTCGCCAGTGATTTTATCTAGAAGTCCAGCGTATGCTTTCGCGGTTTTGTGATCGGTCGCGATTACTAGGCCACCAGCGTCGGGAACGCTTCGCCGAACGACGTTTAACCGTTCATCGGCTGCTTTAAGCACAGCTTGAATCCATTCACCGCTCGGGTCCAGAGCCGTGCGCCAAGCTTGCGCGATCAGATCTTTTGTGAGGGGTTCGCCAAGCGTTGCTTCCATCACTTCGCCATGCTTGGTTTGCCACTGCATATTGCCGGTATAAGACATAAACATGACTGGACGGACCACGAAATCACGTAAGGCTTCGGCATAACCATAGGTGTAGTCTGCCTTTGAGCGATAAACGCCGTCACCATCAGGCTCATAGGTCACGAATGGGATAGCCGACGTATCCGAACGGAACGGTGTTCCAGTAAGGCTTAGCCGATGCTTCGCTACCGAAAATGCCACCCGGATAGCGTCACCCCATGAAAGATTATCGCCACCGTGGTGCACCTCGTCCAAAATAACTAGCGTTTTTCGCGAGGCAATACGCTGGCGATGGAACATCGGCGCACGGGCCACCTGTGCGTACGTCACGCAGGCACCGTTAAACGACGAACCTAAACCGATATTCGAGTTCGAAAAATCCGGGTCTAGCTGTAAGCCTACTCGGGCGCCAGCTTCCGCCCACTGGTATTTCAAATGCTCAGTTGGTGCGACCACAACGATTTCATTGACCTCGCGGCGGGCCATCAGCTCCGTGGCAACGCGAAGAGCGAAGGTCGTTTTTCCAGCACCTGGAGTAGCCACGGCCAGAAAATCCTGTGGCATAGTTGCCATAAACTGCTCTAGCGCTGCCGCCTGCCAGGCACGCAAAGACCCCGCAGTACCCCACGCCGCACGACGCGGGAATACCGGAGGAAGATTTTCAGCTGCCGAAACAGACGCAGTTTGTGGCGTGTGTGCTGAGCCTTTCAGCTCAGAACTCATTGTTCGCCCCCAGCGCCGTTGCCTGATCCTCCCTTACCTGGAACATTGGGACCGAACGGCCAACTATTGCCCATATTCCCCATCTGCTCATAGATTGCTTTGCATGTAGGACACAGCGGGTACTTATCTGGGTTACGCACAGGTGTCCACACTTTCCCACACAAGGCCACCACTGGGCCACCTTCAACAGCTGATTGCACAATACGATCTTTGCGAACGTAATGAGCGAACCGTTCATCATCGCCCGGTGCTTTTTGTTCTTCGGTATGTTCAAGAACAGCAGTAGTTGACGATGGATTCAGGCTTGGTGCTTGTGGCTGACCAGGCTCAGAAGGACGAGCATTCGGATCTGAAATAGACATACATCTAGTTTAACGTAGGCATCGGGTAACGTTATTGGCCTAGCATGTGACGTCATACGCCGAGCATAAAATCAGGGCAGTATCAATGTGATGCTGCCCTGATTTTACGTCTAGAACGACTAGATCACTTAGCAACAGCCTTCTTCAAGGTTGAACCAGCAGAGATCTTGACGCCGTAACCGGCTGGGATCTTGATTTCTTCGCCGGTACGTGGGTTGCGGCCCTTGCGCTCTGCACGCTCGGTACGCTCAACGGACATGAGACCGGTAATCTTCACTGCTTCGCCCTTGGCAAGGGAATCAACGAGAACGGACTGTAGTGCAGACATAGCCTTATCAGCGTCAGTCTTGGTGATGCCAGCTTCTTCAGCAATCTTGGCAATAAGCTCTGTACGGTTGAGGGACATAGTTCTTCCTCCAAATCGAAGTTGTTCGAACGGGCTTTTTAGCCGCTACCTAGAAATCTAGCGGAAAATCAGCTAAAAACTCGAATTTCTAGGCGTGTTTCGCTAAAAACATAGATTAAGTCACTAACTTTTGACTCCAAATATCACATCTGTCACATCTGTAACGCCACATCTTTGCCTTCAGGACGCAGTCAGAATAAGAGAATAAGCGAAACAAAAATAATCTTCGCAATCATTCCCAGTGCAAAAATCGCCGCATAGCCACTTTCGATTCGTTCGTCATGCACCTTCGACGACGCGAACGCCAAGATAGCAGGCTGCCCGAGGATACCGGCCATAGCACCGGCAGTACGGGGAGCTGACAGTCCCAGCAATCGACCCGCAATCGCTGTCATCCCCACCACTAATATGGCGATACCAGCACCAAGCAAACCAGCTTTAACACCTTGAGCCGTAAATGCTGTATCCGCAAATGCCGGACCTGATGCGATTCCTACTGCTGCTAAGAAAAGTAGCAAACCGAGCTGACGTATCGTTAGATTAGCTGACAACGGCAACTGCCACACCAACGGGCCCGTCCGTTGCAAATTACCCAAGACCATACCGACCAACAATGGACCAGCGGCTGCACCCAAGCTGAACGTTGTTCCGCCCGGCAATGAAATGGCAACCATTCCAACCAGCAAACCAACAGCGAGACCAAGTCCCATTCCGATAGCGTCAACCTCGGAAATCTTACGTTGAGAATTACCAAAATACTTTTCGATAGCCTTTTCTTCCGAACGCGGATAAACAACAGCTATACGATCACCAAGTTCTAACCGCAGATCATCCGAAGCTAGCAATTCAACATCGCCGCGGTGCACTCGGGTGATCATTGCCCCAAACTGAGCAGGCAAATTCAGCGAAGCAATTGATCGACCAGCAAGCGCCTTATGCGAGACAACGAAACTACGGAATCCAACAATAGAGCGGTCATCAGCCAAATGTTCATCAACTACAGAGCCGATAACACCAACTGCGCATTCGACGTCGTCAGGCAAACCAACGACGACCACACGATCCCCTGGCAATAAAACTTCGCCCGGACTAACCACTCGCTGATCGTCACCACGACGCAAGTAAGACATCCGGATACGCTCTTCTTGCCAACCCGGAACTCGACGAATTTCCAGTTTCTGTTCAACGTTGGCAGTAACAGCTGACAAATGTTTTCCTGCTAACGATTCAGTGTCGTTTTTACCGGTCCAGTTCCGTCCAACGATTAAAGCAACAAAAACAATTCCGAAAATAACGCCCATCGGATATGCCAATGAATATCCAACTGCTGGCGCTTCAGTACCAGTAGCTGCTGAAGCCGCAGCAAGAGCAGGAGTATTCGTCGTCGCACCAGCGAAAATACCGACCGAGAAATCCGAGTCAAAGCCCAGGAGTATTCCCCCAGCCACCGTCACAGCAGCCCCCACGAGAAGCACTCCGATCGACGCGATCATCAACTTAGACTGCCGCACAAGATCAGCGAAGAACGTTTGTCCTGCGCTCAAACCTACCGTGTAGACAAAAAGCGCCAGTCCGAGACTCTGAATCATCCCCATTGAATCAGCGATGTCCGGCACGGCATTTCCAATCGCCAGTCCGACGAAAAGCGCACCGGCTGCACCGAGGCGTAACGGACCAAACGGTATAGCCCCAACTATCGTGCCTAAGGCAACAACAACAAAAATGGTTAATAATGGGGATTCAAGCAACAGAGCAGTCACAGCTGGACCTTTCAAAAAGCGCTAAGCGCCACAGTAATTTTTGCGTGGTACTATTCAATTTTATCAATAAACTTTGAGATGATTCGACTATGGACTTTCTTGATCGCCTGGTGCTCGTTGGCATGGTTCCAGCAATAATCATTTACGTTGTGACAGTTTTATTTATTATTGCCGTGTGCCTTCTCACGCTAAAAAAGACGAGCAATGGCTCACGTTTAGGTGGATTAGTGGCACTTGTCGCGGGTCTAGTCATAGCTAGCGCAAGTTGGTTTTACTTTATCGTTTGGCCTGCTCCGTTCCCAGGGCTGGTACCGTGGGAAATATTTATTGCTCTTTTCGCTGCGGTCACGGCGTTGATCGGCATGTTCACGGTACACGGACGCCGTTTCCTTTTAGCTATTATTACTGTCTTTGCCAGCGCCAACACGTACCTCGTCGCTAACTTAACCTACGAAGAATACGCCTCAATAGGGTCGTTTTTTCCGCGTAACATCACCGTAGAAATGTCGTATAACGACTTCCTATCCCGCACCAAACCACCACAAAATCGCTTTCGAGATGTTGGAGCGCTAGTCACTATTCCATTAAAAGGAACAGATTCAGGGCTTAACGCCCGTGACGCATGGGCGTATATTCCCCCAGCCTACTGGACACATCCAGAGCTAGACCTTCCCGTCGTCGTCCTCCTCCATGGAAATCCGGGCTCGCCACAACGCTGGTTCGCGGTTGGAGACGCAGCTATTCCCGCCGATCATTATCAACGCGATCACGACGGCATTTCACCTATTCTTGTTTCTGTTGATGCCACCGGGTCATGGTCAGGGGATCCAGCCTGTGTTGATGGGCCCGAAATCAAAATGCAGACATATCTGGGCCACGATGTCCCGCAACTCATAAAAGAGCGACTGCGAGTAGATCCAGATCAATCGCATTGGACTCTTGCTGGCCTCAGCTACGGCGGTACGTGTTCGCTCCAAGTCGTGACCAATGCGCCTACATCATATGGAGCATTCATTAACCTCTCCGGCTACGAAGAGCCTATGCTCACCACGCATGAAGAAACTGTCAACACCCTTTTTCATGGCGATGAAGACGCCTTCCAAAAGATCAACCCTAAGGATATTTTTGAGCGTGCTATCGCAGACAACGACTCACGATTTTCCGGGATTACTGCTGTCTTTTTAAGCGGCGATGCCGACGTTCGGGCACGCACTGCCCAGCGTCTACTATCTGGTCTCGCCAAAAAAGCTGGGATGGACGTTGACTCACGTATCATTCCTGGTAATCACGGGTATGGTACGTGGCGCAGGGGATTCCAGCAAACCTTTGAGATAGCCGTCAAGCAAGGAGGCTTGCCGAGGGAGAGTAATAAGGACGACGACGCTAGTCGTTAGCGCCGTCGCCCCCCCCATTTATCTAGTCTTCACCAAAACCAGATTCGATCAGCGCGGTGAGCGCAACTAGTGCCTCCGATGCTTGGCGACCACTAGCTTGAAGTTCAATAAGATCTCCTGCTTGTGTTCCTAATCCAGCTAATGCCATCGCAGATGTGGCTGCAGCGTGTTCACCTTGATAAATAACAGTTATCTCTGCATCATATTGGCTCGCAAGGTGTGCGACGCGAGCAGCTGGACGGGCGTGTAAGCCAGCCGCATTGACAACCCGAAGCTGATGGAAAATAGTATCGGCGGAAGGCTGTTGGGGAACGACGCCGATTCCACTGGCAGGTTCGCCGTCGATATGACGTCGTTTAGCGTCTAACGCTGTTCGTGCTTGTTGAGCAACGTCAGCTAAAGCACCACCATTAGACGCCGTTATTGTTGCAGCAAGTGCGCCTTCTACAAACGGCGCGCCTACCATCACAACGTCATCTGGATAGCCAAGGAATTCCAACGCCATATCTGTGGACAAAATTGCGGATCCCAGATCAGTTAACACAACAACGCCATTACCCGATTGTGCTTCTTCGATGGCGTTCATAATAGCCATGGTATCCGTGCCGAATCCGCCGTCAGCGCTACCGGCAGCAATAGCCACGGTTGCAGGCTTATCTGACTGCATTTGACCAATCAGCTCAACGGTCGCTTGCGCCAGTTGAACCGAGTGCGAAACCAGAACTATGCCTACGCTCATCGGTGCTCCTCTACTGCCGAGGCAAGGGCATCAACGATCAGTGCTGCTGAGGCTGCACCCGGATCCATATGCCCTATCGATCGTTCGCCTAGGTAAGATGCTCGCCCTTTCTTCGCTACCATATCCACAGTTTCGTCTCTGCCAGTGAATGCCGCCTGCCGAGCAGCACTAATCGCATCGTGCAACTGAGCGTCCGAATATGCTTCGAGGACGTCTGCTACTGGCATAAGAACATCGAGCATAGTTTTCTCGCCGGCCTCGGCTTTTCCGCGAGCGCGAACCCCGTCAACACCGGCTCGGAATGCAGCTGCTAACGTGGGCACATCGAGTTCTTCTATACCTGCAGTTTCTTGCCCGAAACGGAGGAAGAATGTGCCATAAAGTGGACCAGAAGCTCCGCCCACGCTCGAGACCAATGACATCCCAACTGTCTTACCAATCTCTGTAAAAGAGTCAGGCTGAGATTTTTCAAGTGTCGCATATGCTTGCGTCATTCCGCGCGAAATATTTGTGCCATGGTCCGCATCACCAATGGTCGCATCAAGTTCGGTGAGCTGCTCTTGGTTGTCATTGATAATCTCGGCTGCGATACCAATCCAGCGTTTCATCATCCCAATACTAATGCCGTTGCCAGATGCATGCTCGGCTTGACGAGCCTCATCCTTCATGAACACTTCCGGCTTACCCTTCATCGTTGCCGGAGTCTTAGGACGTTCAAACGACGACGTTGCAGCAGTAGCTTCTCCTCGTGTCAAAGCCGGAGTCGCCACGGGGGCGTCCCAGAGGCGGAGCAGTTCGTCGTCGGCGCGAAGCAAAGTTAACGAGCATCCAGCCATGTCCAGTGACGTGATGTAATTGCCGACGAGGTTGCGAACCACCCGTACCCCGCGTTCGGCCAGCAACCGTTCTACTTCCCCGTACATAACATAGAGTTCGATCAGCGGAGTAGCGCCCATGCCATTGAGCATGGCTATCACTGGCGAATCCGTAAAATCAAGGTCCGCGAGGATTGCCTCTACTAGATCGGATGCGATCCCATGGGCGTCTTTCATTCCGATGCGATGGCGTCCAGGTTCGCCATGGATGCCCACTCCCATTTCGATTTCGTCATCGGGCAGATCAAAGGATGGTTTTCCTACGGCGGGTAGTGTGACGGATGATAGTGCAACTCCCATTGAGCGACCATTCTCAATCACCTGCTGTGCTATCTGGGTAACCTGTTGCAGACCTTGTCCTTCTTCTGCCGCAGCTCCCGCGATCTTTTCGAGTAAAACGGTCAGTCCAACGCCGCGCCGTCCTGCAGTAAAGGAAGAATCTTCTACCGCAACGTCATCGTTGACGACGACGCTCTCCACCTGCACGCCTTCAGCTTGGGCAAGTTCGGCAGCCATTTCAAAGTTTAAAACATCACCAGTATAGTTTTTGATAATAAGCAGGACGCCTTGACCACCATCGACGCCCGCAATAGCAGCACTAACTTGGTCTGGGGTGGGAGATGTAAAAATCTCTCCCGCTACAGCAGCGTCTAACATCCCCGTCCCAACAAATCCGCCATGCAATGGTTCGTGTCCAGAACCACCGCCAGATACTAGCGCGACTTTCTTCTGCGACGCGCTAGCACGAAATATGATGCGCTTATCCTGATCTATCCGTAGCTGTGTGTGCGCGACTGACATTCCTCGCAAGGCATCTGTGACGACGTTCCTCGGGTCATTGATCAACTTTTTCATGAGCACCTGCTTCATTGCTGATTTTGTGATTTCCCTTTCATTCTCCTCTACTATGAGGCGAAGAGCAAGTACCTGTAGCATGGCCTAAAGTTTCATTCAGACATTCGCTATAGTTTTATTAGATGAGCGTTCGTAGGTCAGCTCAGTATTTAGGAGTAGCTAATGAGGAAACGGACAGAAGCGCATTCTCAACCTCAACTGCCGGTAGAAAAGCAAACGTGGAGTACCATCGTTGGTCAGCCCGCTCCCCGCTCCTCCGGTATTCCACATTCATTGGTTAAATACGGCCTTGGTGCCTGGTCACTGATCGGAATTGGGCTCGTTATTGCGGCAGTAGTGTATTTATTGGGAATGGTCTATCAAGTCTTCCTCGGTGTCTTTCTTGCTTGCGTTTTAACCGCCGTATTACTCCCAATCGTTAATTGGTTGGAAAAATTCATACCGCGTGCACTGGCAACTGCAGTTGCGGTCATTAGCGGATTCGCAGTAATTGGTGGTCTAGTAACATATATTGTTTTTTCAGTCATCAATCAGTGGAACGCCCTCGCCCGGCAGTTCACAAATGGCGTCGATAATATCGTCACCATGCTCACCGATGGATCGCTACCATTCAAGGTTCATCGATCGCAACTGCTCGACGTCGTCTCTGATGCGCTTCAACAAGGCACGCGTTACGCGCAAGATCACGCTGGTTCGATCGCCCAAACTGTTTTGTCTAATGCTAGTCAGCTAGCAATTATTGTCACAGTGATCGCGCTAGCAATTTTTATTACGGTATTTCTGCTGGCATCAGGAGAATCCATGTGGCAGTGGTTCCTAGATTTAGTGCCACAGCACAAACGCGAACGCGTCAATAAAGGTGCCCTTGCCGGCTGGTCAGCGTTCTCTGGATATGCCGCCGGAACAGTGATTATCGCCGTCACTAACGGCGGTCTCTCTTTCATTTTCTTATGGATTTTGGATCTTCCGCTTGCTGCTCCGTTGGCAGTACTTGTCATGCTTGGAACCTTTATTCCACTCGTCGGAGCACCTACCGCGATGCTGGTAGCAATGTTTGTTGGCTTAGCTACTGACGGTTTAACAATGTTCATCATTGTCGGTGTTGGTATCGCTGCTATTGGCCAAATTGAAGGTCACCTTTTGCAGCCTCTTATTATGGGAAAGAAGGTCTCTGTACACCCTGTTGGCGTAGCTATCGGCGTGGCAGCGGGCGGATTTGCTGGCGGGCTTATGGGCGCAGTTATTGCAATTCCGTTGATCGCGATTATTTGGTCAGTTTATAAGACATTGCGCACTCCACAATTGGAGCACGCAATGTCTGAGCAATAGTCAAAAGAGAGAATTTAGTTCTCTCGCCACCATGTATCACTTGGTTGCACCGGCATAACTCGTTTGTGCTGCGCTCGCACCCAGCGTTGTTCAAGCTTGTTAGCGATCGGCGTCGGTATCTCTTTACCTTCGAGATAGTCGTCAATATGCTCGTAACTCATACCAAGTTCATCTTCATCGGTGCGTCCAGGATTACCGTCAAGTAGATCTGCTGTTGGAGTTTTACGCCATAGGTACTCTGGCGCTCCCAGATACTGAGCAAGTGAGCGAACTTGCCGTTTGTTCAAACCAGCAAGTGGCAGAATATCGGCTGCACCATCACCGAATTTTGTGAAGAATCCAGTGATATTCTCAGCCGCGTGATCAGTGCCAATAACCAATAAGCGTTCGTCGCCAGCGATAGCGAATTGCGCGATCATCCGCATCCGTGCTTTAACATTGCCTTTATTAAAGTCGGTAATTGTTGCAGCCATTCCATCGCTATAGGCGGCTACCATCGCATCGGTAGCCGTTTGTATATTAATCGTGACGGCTTGGTCTGGATTGATCCATTCCACTGCGCCCGTTGCATCTTTTTCATCAGCCTGTACTCCGTATGGCAAACGTACCGCGATGAATCGAGCCTCATAGCCTTCACTGCGGAGCTTCTCGGCGGCTAGTTGAGCGAGTCGCCCACCCAAAGTAGAGTCCACGCCGCCAGAAATCCCCAAAACGAATCCACTTGTATGTGTAGCTCGAACATAGTCACAAAGAAAATCGACTCGAGTTCGGACTTCCTCAGTAGGGTCGATCGTGGGTTTGACTCCCAAAGACGTGATAATTGTGCGCTGTAATTCTGTAGACATAACTGCCAGTCTACCGTGCATTGTGCAATACACGATAACACGTCTTAACTACTTGAGAATAGTTATCATTCCCAATAGAGTTGGGTTTGATAGTGCAGATTTACGGTTGGACTCTCTTCCATAAAAAATGCATGTAAGCATTCGACCAGAAAGTTATGAATGAAACTCAAAAAATTAAAGATGCTAACGACAGCTGTCGTTAGCGCCTTGGCATTGACTACCATGGCACCCATAGCTCATGCAGACGATACAATTACCACGTTTCAAAAATACGCAACTTTAGCTCTTACAAATACCGCAGAAAACGGGGTAAAAGCTGAGCTTCGAGCATCTAACATAACAGCAATTCCAAATCAGTCTGAAATATTCATTGAAAAAACAACACACCAAGAGGACACTCGAGTTCCCAGCGAGATCATTTCCCAAGAACTTGGCGAACCAATAGAGCGGACCGATATCTGGAAGTCTTCCGAATTAGGCTGGTCTGTTGCCGACAAAACTAAACCGGAAACTGACTCATCCACAGCCACACTGTTTTTTAAGCAAGAATCAGGTGAAGGCAAGGTCGCTTTAACTCTTGATGAACTTAATGACGACAGTAAATACCTCCCGGCGCTGAAAAACCCAAATAACGAAACTCGATTCACCCTAGATGACTCTTATGGTTTTACGTTTGAGGATCTGTCAGACACAATCTGGCTAACCACTAAGCCTGGAACATACAAAATCAAGGTCACTGGATATATTAACGGGGAAGATGATAATAATACAGCCATCGAGCCTTTCACCATCACCTTACGTACCGATGACCCAGCACCGAAAGAACAGGAGCCTGAATCTAAGCCTGATCAAAATAATTCAGATAGCGATAATCAAAATAATGGTGCTCTTCTTTTTCGAGGTGGACACCTTGACGTGTTCTATGTGAATACGAATAAAGATGGATCGCTTAATCTTCAAATGAAAGAAGATATCACTGGCCGCTCCGTCCTGCGACCAGCAGATTCTGCGATTTTAGTGATGGGACGCGATTGGTTCACAGAAAACCTCAAGTGGACCAATTTACCAAACGATCTTAAGCATGGATATGTTTCACCAAACCATAAGGCACGTAGCATGCTATACCCAGGGTGGGCTAGCAACGACTACACCAAGGCTGGATACTCTGATCTAGTTTTACACTTCACAGACATACAAGCTCCAACTAATGGTAAAGTTGCAGCTTTCCATTCGAGCCTAGCTGAAGGAATCGCGGAACCTGATCTTAAAGATGGCTCGTTCATTTTAGATTCTGGTTCTGAAATCGCTATAGAACCACTCGGACATAAGCACTTCACTTGGTTATTCACCGAACCCGGCCAGTACAAAATGACAGTAAAGGTTGTGGGCAAAAAGGATGGCAAGCCATTTGAGTCACATGTTGCTACTTATACTTGGTACGCGCAACTCGACGAAAACGACCAGCCAAAAGGAAATCCTACACCAGCTCCCGACAACAATTCAGAATCTACTGACGAGACTTCACCAGATGTTCCAAACGAGCCCGCTCCTTCTGAAGATGGTTTAGTGGCCTTAGACCACGGCCACATTGATCTTTTCAATGTTTCAAATAAAGAGGGAGCATTAGTACTAGAAGCTAAAGAAGACATCACCGGGTCTGGAATTTTGCGTAAGGCAGAGAGCTTCATCCTGCGTGTACAGGATCAAACACTCATGGACATTCCTGCGAAACTCCAAAAATCACTTCCCAAGAGCGGCTACTTCTTAGCTGAAAGTGGCGAAAACCAAAGTAATGTTCTCTTCCCCGGTTGGGATACGATGGGTGTCGCACCAGCATTTAAAGATATCGATATCGAATTTGTTGACGTGCAAGGTCCCGGAAATGTTTTCTTATTCCGCAATGGAGAATTGGGTGGCGGTATACGACCAGCACTCACCTCAAACGAACTCAAGTTGACTGCCGGATCCATGATTCATCAACCATTCCCTGCACACACACACGCTAACTGGTTATTTGAAAAGCCTGGCAAGTACACCATGACAGTGCGGGCTTCTGGCACGCCAGAAGCTGGTGGCGAAAAGGTTGTTTCGAATACTGCAACCTACACGTGGATCGTCGGAACGGAAGAGAAAAAACAAGAAACTCCTGATAACGCCGAGTCGAAAAAGTCTGAAGATAGCTCCAATACTGGCGACAGTTCCACTAATGGCGGTATCAATACACTTCAAGATCCTGCGGCAAACCGCGGAGCTGTTAAGGCCCCGCCTGTCGCCAAATGTTTCCCGAAGGAAATCGGTGGTAATGGAGCTAAAACAGTATTGCCACGTGTTAAAGATGACCGCACAGCCCCAGGCACTTGGCTAGATCCGACGACAGTCCAATTTGCAATTGGTAACGCTGGAAAGTCAACTATTCCAGTGCAAGTTGGTAATGTGCCAGCCGGAAGCTCTGTGTGGATGATTTCTTCCTCTCAGATCCACGGGGTTCCGTGGCTTGGTCTTAATACCCAGCATCCTTCGCTCTCCTCGAATAAAGTAACGAAGACAACCTTCTCACTCTCTTCGTTCTCCGGTCCTGGTGCCATGGAAGTTTTCACTTCTGGCAACTTTGGCGCACTCGGTCAAAAGTGGTTCTCAGCTCAAGGTGGTAGCGGACATGGGACAGTAACACTGAACACTGGTACTCACGTTCATCCAAATTGGGTATTCACTCAGCCAGGACACTACACGGTTGGTTTAACCATGACCTCAACTACCGCAAGTGGGCAAACGTTTACCGGTAATACTACGCTGAATATCAATGTTGGCTCCGGCTCAGGCATTACTGATGGACACTTTGACCTCGGCCCAACCATTGGTGCTGCTGGTTCGAAAACAGTGTGGCTCGATGCCAATGGCAAGCCATGTACTCCGGACGCAAACGATTTGGCAGCAGCCGGCCTCGCAGCAACGGGTGCTGAAGGTACACTGCCAGTCTCGTTGATTTCACTCATGCTCGTTCTGGGTGGCATCGGCGCAGTAACGTACCGTCGCAAGTACTCTGCTCGCTAATCGTCCAGATTAAACCCGAGTAAGGATGTGGCCCCGGTTTTCCGGGGCCACATCCTTATCACTGCATGAATAATTCTCAGAAGGTTTTCATAACAACTTGTTGATCATCCACTGTGGCACCGCGCCACTTTAGGCCATCACCGTGCTTTGCGACCCAATGACGTACCATCGGGCACATCGCCACAATCGTTTTACCAGCCGCATCTGTTTCGTGAAGCGCAACATCAACCAGGTTCCCAGCCAAACCGCGCCCTTCAAGTTCTGGCCGTACTTCGGTATGGAAGAAGATGCGCTCATCGCCGTTATCAACATATTGGGTAAAACCCGCTACCTCAGATTCGTCATAACGGATTGCGTAAAGATTATTTCCCGCTAAGATCTGTACCGGAGTTCCGTTTTTATCAGTTCGTTGTTCAGCCATGGAAGTTCCTTCCTGTAGTGTTCTTTTAGCCGTCGTTGCGTTAGCTTAAATTCTTGTGCTTGGACGCGCATATGGTTCCGGATTGAGGCGTGGGCGGATCACGACATCCGGTAACACCGGTGCCGGTATACGTACTAACCCGGTTGGATCATGGCCGATATAGCCCAGCGTTTTCCCGAAACGTTCACTTTCGTTTTCCCAGGCTTGTCGCATTTCGCCTAGCTCAGCTGAATCTCGTGCCAAAAAATTCCACCACATGACTACCTGCTCCGTGAATGGCTCCCCGCCAATGAGTAGCAGTCGTCCCGGTGTATCTGCAGAGTTTCGGATATGTAAGCGAGAATTACCGATTCCGGTGTAAGCGAGTTCAGTGCGTGCCACTGCAGTTCCGTCCAAATCAATATCTCCGCTATCAACCAGCAAACCGTGTTCGAAAGCTGGATTAACATCAAGAGTGAGAGTTGCATGAGGCTCTACTACAACCTCTGCCCCGACAAGCGGCGTAAACGTTGGAACCGGTGAATCAGAGCCCGCAAGTGTTCCCACAAAAACGCGGACTTGCCCGCCATAGAGTTTGACTACCGGTGGCACATAATGATCAAATCTGCGTTCACCGTGACGTGCTTCTTCTGGTAGCGCCACCCATAACTGGACGCCATGCAAAACAGTGGTGTCTTGGGTGGAAACTTCCGAGTGACAGATACCGTAACCGGCGGTCATAAAGTTCGCTTCACCAGGCAGAACAACGGCATGATTACCACCCGAGTCATGATGGGTGATAGCCCCTTCAAATAGCCATGAGACTGTTTGCAACCCGGTATGGGGATGTGGTGCAACATCCATACCGCCAGTATTGGTAACATTATCTGGCCCATACTGATCGATGAAACACCATGCCCCTATCAACGATCGTTGGCGTTGTGGCAGTGTCCGATAAACCGTCATGGCACGTAGTCCGCCTAACGGGACCTCTCGCGAAGTGATTATTTCTACTGCGACACCATCGGCGCTTGGATCATATGTTTGTGGCATGACGCCATTGTGCCACGTTTTATCATTTTATTTTAATTTTTTAGTATTTCGTTCAGTATCAGCGAACGCCCACGCATATGTGACGACGACGCTGCAGTGCTCACCAATACGCCAAGCTTGCTGTGTCCACACTACCAACGTGCCAATCTCAGTCTCGACTTGCACCACATAGTGCGAACGTGCAAATACACACCCAATAATTTGCCCGGCTGAGTTCACCACGTTCTTATCATCGGTGCCGTTGAGAGCAATCTGCGTTGGTACGACAGCAACAAAATCACCTTGTCCGGCAATAACATCCGCTGGTATTAATGCGCCGGTTTGGTGCGCAGACAAAATATTGGCTACTCCCATAAGCCGTGCTACCTCACGGGTTTGCGGACGCAAGAACAACTCTCCCGGAGTGCCTTGTTGAACTACCCGGCCTTCATCCAGCACTATAATCCGATCCGCGACCAAACAGGCATCGGTAATATCATGGGTGACATACAGAAGCGATAACCCTAAGCGATGAACTTGGCTTATAAGCTCGCGATGAATATCTTCCCTAATAGCAGATTCAATATGAGCTAGTGGCTCATCGAGAAGCAAGACTCGTGGTCGGCGTACCAACGTACGAGCCAGAGCTACCCGCTGAGCTTGCCCACCAGATAGCGTGGCGGGATGCCGCTGCGCCAGTCCAGAAATATTCAAAGATGACATCACAATAGACACCAAATCGTGGCGTTGTTTCTCGCTCTGGCGTGCATCATCGAGCGCAAACTCAATATTTTGTTCAACCGTCATGTCAAACAATGTTGGCCGCTCAAACATGACGCCAGTAGAGCGTTGTTGAACCGGACGAGATGTGATGTCGTCGTCGTCAATGTGCATAGTTCCACCACTGCTAGAAACAAAACCTGCAATCGTGTGGAGCAAAGTTGTTTTCCCAGAACCAGACGGGCCAATAATAGCGACAATTTCGCCGTCGGCAACTGAGAAAGACACCCGGTCTAAGGCTCCCGGAACAGTTAAACAATCAATGTCTAAGCTCATTGCTTTTCCTCATTTCTCGACGACGAGACACAGCCAGTACCCAGCCACCACTTATGATAAGTAGTGCTCCGATACCACCGGTCACTAACGATGTTGCAAACACTTCGCCGAGCTCTCCCCGCTCAGCCAAATTAACTAGATTTGTTGATGACACAACTAAATAAGCTGGCTGAACAAACGCTAGCGTTGCAGTTTGCGTCAGCGTCAGGCCGAACACAATAACAACCAAAGCTACCAGGCGCCCCTTCATCTGCCATAGAACTAACGACAATATCCGCAACCGCACGGCTCCAATGTCACGAGCGATACGCGCGATCGAAGTCATGCGTTTTGTCATCATCACAGCGAAGAAATACGCTAGTGGAACCGCGAGTGCCAGATACGCAATCATCACTGCGATGGTTCCGTTACCTAACGAATACCCTCCCACCAACGCCGGGAATACCATAACTCCATCAATGTGGAAAGAGCGCCGGAATAGCAGAGTGAGGAGGAGTCCGATGGCTATCGGCGCGCTCAGCAAGAGGCATACTAGCGAGCCACGAACTAACGGTAAATTTTTCCATTCGTGGATAGCTAATGCTACCCCAATTAACACGGCAACAAGAGTCACAGTAAAACTCAGCCATAGTTTCATCCCAATACGAGACAAAACGTCTCCTGGCACAGTGGCAAAATCTGACGATAACAACATAACAATCACGATGTAGCACACGATGGCAAGCCAACCGGCACCTACCACATATAGCCAGCGGCGCTGACGTCTGAAATAACGATCGATAAATGCACCAGCCCGCGCTGAATATTCACTCTCAATTTGTTCACGCGCTACAGATTGATTCCGCTTACCCACATACCAAGCTACGATGCCACCACTGATAGCAATGAGAAGGCATACTGCCAAGGTCGTATAAACATAAATGTTTGAGCTCACTGCACCAAGTACCATGTCGATAAAGAGGTGATCGCGTCCTCCATATACTGCACCAGCAGAATTATCTGATATGAGCCACAAAGAAGTCGCCACAACGCTGATGCAACCGCTTGTAACTAACCGCGGCAGATAAAGTGAGCGGAGAGCAGAACGAGGATCAGCACCTGCATTAGCTGCGGCCATCACATGCTCAGTTCCAAGATCTGAGGTAAAAACAACACACACAAGAAATGCTACCGGCGTCGCATACAAAGCAAATGTCAGTATCAGAACGAGCGATCCGTATGGGGCAATCGGGATCGGACCAACAGTTAATGCAGATGCAATCGCAAGCGACGGAAACAAAATAGGTATGCTCGCACCGGAAATAACTGCTAACCGGTATCGGCTACTTATGCGATACAACAAGGCAAGCAATGCTCCTACTAGTGCGGCACACACTGAACTAATGAGGCTAATCCATGTGGATCTGATAAGCGGACCAGCAACGCCATGGGGGTACATAACGTTTTCAGCAAAACTACTCACTAGTGAGTGTCTGATATTAGCGCTGTGCTCTAGCTCTGTAGTAAACACTGGCACATCGAGTTTTGCTAATCGGGTATAAAGGTTATTATCCAGCTCAGTAGAGATCGGATTTTGCTGCTCAGAATCTACTAAAACTTCCTGCCCACGAGCCGAAATTATGTAGCGAAGAAAATCCCGTCCGGCTGTGGTGCGTCCGTTTGCCAGCACAGCTCCAGCTCCTACCTCATATCCAGTGCCATCTGCCGGAATAATCAGTTGTGGAGCGTGCGGATTCCCTGGGTCTGCAGGACAGTAGGCTTCAAATGTTACCGCGACATCAGCACGTCCGATACCGACAAGGTGTGCCGGAACGGTTCCGGAAGCAGTGTACGTCGTCGTCTTCGAATGCAACTGAGACAAATAGGTGCTATCTGCCCCACGACCTTCTTGAACACTGAGCATAGTGGCTGCTGTGCCAGACGAAAACGGCAACGGCAAAGCGATACGACCCGAGTAGTGCGCGAGTTCATCCCACGTGTGCGGAGCAGCAACATTCGCCCGCGCACAAAACGCGAGAACTCCCCCATACGTTCCCACCCAAGTATCGGTTAACATCGTTGACGGGATCGCATAGGTATCAAGCTGATGAGGTTCAAGCAAGCCGTCACGATCAGCCAAAATATAAGCTTCCGCAGGGCCACCTATCCACACATCAAATTCTGACTTTTGACCTCCCGAGCGAACGTATGCCAGTGCCTCAGACGTTGGCATACGAACCATTTGAGCGTCTAATCCGCTGTACTTAACGTAGTCGTTAACCAGATTTTCGCAGGTTCTTTCATTATTCGAGCACAGTACCATCACGTGCGGATCAAAATTATGAATAAGAGTTATGCCGATGATACCCATCACAAAAACAATGACCCCAGCAATGATCCGTGGCGTCATTCTTCTCATCCATAACGATCTCATAGTAATTAGTATAAGAAACTAGGGGCCTGCGCGAATGGCAGACCCCTAGTTACTGAGAGAAAAGTGATCAGTTATTTCGTGCGTCTTCACGAGCTTGATGTTCTGCCATCAAACGACGCTCGTCTTTACCGACGATCCACATGAGAATCAAGGACAAAACGACCACACCGAGGAGTACCGCGAAGGTGACATCCCAACCGAAGTAGTGGATGAGGATACCAACACCAGACGAGGCAAGTGTTGCACCGAGGAGGTAACCAAAAAGCCCAGTAAATCCGGCGGCAGTTCCAGCAACATTACGTGGCGAGAGGTCAATTGCTTGCAGACCA
Organism: Arcanobacterium phocae; assembly: GCF_900105865.1. Taxonomy (NCBI): domain Bacteria; kingdom Bacillati; phylum Actinomycetota; class Actinomycetes; order Actinomycetales; family Actinomycetaceae; genus Arcanobacterium; species Arcanobacterium phocae. Next base: position 1,220,344 of record NZ_LT629804.1, on the reverse strand, counting down.
ATAAGCATAACCGGTCCATAGATCAAGCCACCGATAACACCAATAAGGATGTAGAAGATCCATAGCGGAGCAGTGTTTGGAATCAACCAGTAAAGAGCAATAGCAATGCCAACGCCGCCTAAGAACAATAAGCCTGCTCCGGCGCGCCAGCCCTTAAACACCTTGTCCGAAACCCAACCGCACAAAACAGTTCCAATGATGCCGGCGCCTTCGTAGATAGCAAATCCAATGATGCCTTCTTTGATATTAACGCCGTGAATTTCTTGGGTTAAGTAAACTGGAATCCAGTTCAATACGCCATAACGCAGGGTGTAGACAAACACGTTTGTAATCGCAAGCAGAACAATAACACGGTTGGTGAGAACATGCTTGAAGAGCATGTCTTTCCAGGTCAGACCTTCGGTGTCAACGATTTCAACCTTGGCCGGATCGTCGCGGTATTCTTCAATAGTTGGCAAGCCAACTGCTTCTGGACGGTCATAAATCAGTACGAACGCGATTGCTGCAATGACTAGAGCAACAATTGCTGGTGCCCAGAATGCAGGTGTCCAGTCAGCCTTGGACGATGCGAAGTGCCCAAGTGCCCACGCTGCGATGAGACCTACGCCAGCGCCACCGACGTTGTGCGCACAGTTCCAGATCGAGGTCTTCCAGCCACGCTCTTTGGTGGAGAACCAGTGCACGAGAACGCGACCTGATGGAGGCCAGCCCATACCTTGGAACCAGCCGTTAATAAACATAACTGTCGCAAACAGGGTGACTGAAGCGGATAGAACTGGTACGAAAGCAATCAAGAGATTCATGACTGCGGACAATGCTAGACCGAGTGGAAGGAAGTATTTCGCGTTCGACCGGTCCGATAGCATCGCCATAAAGAATTTCGATAGTCCATAGGAGAAGAGCACTGCGTTAGAAACAATTCCGATGCCAACGGTGTTCATCAGATCGTTTTCTTGCAGAATCGCAGCTACTAGTGAGACGTTGTTTCGGATAAGGTAAAAACCGGCGTAACCCAGGAAAATACCCATGAATACTTGTAGCCGCATCCGGGTATAAACAGATTTAATTTTTTCCGGTGGGAGAGGTTTTGCTTTAGGTGGCGCTGCTAAAAAGCTAAGCGGTCCCGATTGCATGGACATGGTTGACCTCCGAGGATCTTCATTGATGACTCTGATAAGCCCATCGTAGAGACAACGAAGTAACACCGATGGTCACTAGGGTCACACTTGGTAACACGCTGTTACCAATCAGATTGTGAGCGAATATCCTAGCCCACGATGACTACGGATGCAGCCGGGATCGATCCCCACTGCCTCGAGGTGTTTACGAAGCCGGTAAATAGTTGTTTTCACCATTTCCCGGCCCCCCTGCCCCAGTGTTCGGACCCCACGCTGCTGTGACTAAATCCCGGGTGGTAACGACGTCGTTCGCATGTTTCGCCAACGCCCCTAAAAGCGCAACTTCAGCTTGACTCTCCGTTACCAAAATACCGTTAAACCACGCACGATTCGTGCGATTGTCAACACGAACTGGCCCATATAGTTGTTCATCTTTGTCACTATGTTGTGCCAGCCGGCGGACGATGGCTTGCGCACGCAAAGCCAGTTCGCGAGGGCTGAAAGGTTTCGTGACGTAGTCGTCTGCACCTGCTTCTAAGCCGGCAATACGGTCAGATTCTTGTCCGAGTGCAGTCAGTAAAATGATCGGAGTCATCATTCCAGCGGCGCGCATTCGCCGGGTAATATCGATTCCGGATCCTCGAGGCATCAGTACATCAAGTACGACTAGATCATAGTGATTGTGTTGCAATAGCTCCCAAGCCACAACCGGCGTCGTCGCGCTGTCACAAACAAAATCCTGCGTTTCTAGCGCAAACGTTACGATTGAAACCATTTGCGTTTCATCGTCGACGACGAGCGCACATGGTTTCATTGTTCCTCCTTAAACCCCGATGGCAGTATGACATGTATAGCAGTGCCATGCATCGATAGCGAATCCACTAAGATCGTTCCACCATGAGCCTGAACGATATGTTGAGCTACCATCATACCGATTCCAGTACCAGGACGGCGAGAAGACCCGGTGCGGAAAGCGTCAAACATATGTTCTTGATCTTCCACTGAGATTCCCTCGCCGTCGTCAGAAACAATCAGTAACGCTCCGCCGCCCTCGGCGTTTCGGACCCGAACGGTAACGGTAGCATTCGGCCCGGCATGACGGGTGGCATTATTGACTAGATTCCACACGAGTTGCCGAATGAGCCCGGGATCTGCCCATATCGGAAGAAGCCCGCCAGCGGCATCCACATGGATCGGAACGTTGGTGATTCGCCGCATGTGACGCGCTGTCTGTGCGACTATTGCGCGCACGTCTACGTTTTCGCGTTCTAGTGGCAGTGCAGAGTTGAGCCGAGCATCGATGAGGAAGTTTTCCGAAATGTTGATAACTTGGGTTGTATTTTCGGTAATTGTGGTGACGAACGTTCGCTGCTGATCAGTCAATGGGCCAGCTAGGCCTTCAGCTAGCAGCTCTGCCGCTCCGTTAATCAGTGCCAGCGGCGTGCGAATTTCATGAGAAATAATTGCGGGACGTTCTTTGCGCGAAGCGATATCAGCGCGGAGCTGAGCATTTACCTGTTTGCATCGGCGCCAGCTGATAGCTAATAACGTTATGGTCGCGAGTGCAAGAAGCAATGCGAGTGCAAGGACGATCGTCAGCCGCGGGATGTTCATAGGTTTCAGTGTAGGAGATTTTGCTCGACCGTAGCGTGGTAGACGCTAGCTAATATTTTTCCGCCAGCCTTATCAGAATTTGGCGGCGGGATCAGAGTGAATTCCGTGCCGCCAGCATCGATATAGGTTTGCCGATTAAGCACGTCAATTTCGTCCAAAGTTTCAATACAGGAAGCAAAAAATCCAGGAGTAACAACAAGAATGCGATGTATCCCTTCACTCGGCAACTGTGCCATACGATCAATAGTTGCTGGTTGTAGCCAGGCGCCTGGACCGAATTTCGACTGATAGGTTATTTCCCAATCCACCCCGGCTATGTGATTCATGATCGCTGCGGTGGTTTGTTCGCACTGCTGGCGGTATTGATCTGGCTCGTGAACAACGCGTTGTGGTACGCCGTGATAGGAAAAGATAATCTTATCGAACGACTGATGCGAGTGCTGGATATGATGCTGGATTTGGTGTGCGTACCAGCGAATATATTCAGTATTGAGATTCCACGGATCAGCCCGAAGAATACGAGGCGCCCAGTCTTGATGTTCGATGCGGTCAAGTTGGCGCCATATTTCGGCAACTGTTGACGGAGCATATTGCGGGTATAGGGGTATAACGACGAGTTCATCAACTGCGAGCGTCCGAATTGCGGTTTCAATATCTGGTGTCATATAAGTGGTCGCATACCCCACTTTGATGTGTGGTAGCTGTTGCACAGTATGACGAGCCTGGGCTTGAGTATGTACAATGAGGGGTGAGCCCTGTGGCATCCATACACTGCGGTAAACTGGCTCGATTTTCCTCGGACGTACCCGCAACACAATATTGTTCAAGATTGGCTTCCACAGCCATCGTGGCATATCAACTACTGATGGATCAGATAAGAATCGGCGTAAAAACTCTTTAATATCTTCTGGATTCGGCGAAGCCGGCGTTCCAAGAGTGACGATGAGACATCCACGATTCATAAAACTAACAATAGCGTCTCTATCTCTTACGCGCACGTTTATTGACACAGCTATCTTTTCAAGACGTGAGAATACACGCAACCATCTACATGTCGCATAAATTTTACGCTACCCACCTTGTGGCAAATGATTGACACAAGATGAGTGATGAACATACAATTCTTGTATCAATCACATATAACAAGGAAGTGCTGCCACTATGAATGTTCCACACACTGGATCGGCCGTATCTCTGCTGCTGTTAGGCGCAATTGTGCAAGTCTGCCTGATAGCTATTCCGCTCATCACCCTTGGAGCATGGTACATTCATACTCCACATCGCAAGCTTTTTCTCAACCGTCTTCCCTATGCCCCCAAGCTACAGGTAACAATCCGCGGACTTACTATCGGACGCATCGCAGGTCTAGTCGTGGGCATTCCAGCAACCCTCATACTGCTACTCAACATGAGAAATGCATATCTGTACTATGCAGCGCCGTTCATTGTCTACGCTTGTATTTCCATACTCACGCTCATCATCCACGGATTTACTTTCAGAGCCGCTCACGTACCTGGACATAGCGGTCTCGAGCGCCGTACTCTTACCCAATACACGGGCCATCTTCCTAAAATACTGCTCGTGAGCGCTCCACTCATATTACTTATGCTCACTGTACTTTACCCTTTTGTTCCAGTAGTGCCCGATAATCAAGGAACCGTGTACTACGCGCCGGTAGCGCCCGCTCTCGGCGTCGTCGTCGCATTGTTATTAGCGACTTTACTCACCGCAGCTATTATGTGGGTTGTTATTTTACGTCCACGCAATTCATCGGATGCCGAGCTGGTTAGCCTCGATAACATTGTCCGCCGTCGTTCAATTAATGAACTCATTTTCGGATTAACCGCAGCTGCGTCAGCCTCGGCGCTTGGTTTATCAGTACGTGGAGCTCATTATATGTTTGCCGCATTATTCCTGCGCCCTACTGTCTTTATAAACACCAGTGCGCTACCCAGTTCAGCACTATTGATTATTTTGGCTGCTATTCACAGCGTCGCAACAATCGCTAATATCGTTATTTTTGTTATTGCCTTGGCACGTCAGTTCAATCCGGGGATCGGCGTTGATCGATGAGCGTAGAGCTAACCATTGACCCAACACTCTCTATCCCGGCGCACGAGCAACTAACGAACCAAATTACCGGCGCGATACTCTCTGGAAAACTCTCCCCGGGTAGCCAATTACCTACTGTACGCGCGCTCGCCCGCGATCTCGGGATTGCCCCGGGCACTGTTATGCGTACCTACACTTCCCTATCTGACGCAGGATATATCACCACCGCACGAAGTAAAGGAACCGTCGTTAATGGAAGGAAAAGTAACGACGACGAGCTCGCCCATCACCTCACCCGTCTAACCCAACGCTACCTAGTTGAACTGCATGCCTTTGGCTTTACCGAGAATGACGCCATCGCTGAATTAGCCCGATTAAGCGGCACTGAAGCATAATTTTCAGCACATAGCACAACAAATTGGTGCACACTCAGCACGGTTCTGGCAAAATACTTCACGGTACACCGCTTGGGGCAGCAAGCGAGTACGCGCCGTAGAGGTAGTGAGAGCGTCGATGTACTTCATTTTCCGTATCATTTTTAGCGTATAGGAATATTCATGACTGCCCAGAAAGCAAAATTCGCTCCAACTGGAACCGGACTCTACCCAATCTTTGTTGCCATCATGGCTGTTGTTCTCATACTGTCTAACATTGGAGCTTCTAAGCCGGTTATCTTTGGCCCTATTCTTACCGACGGCGGATTCTTCCTGTTCCCATTTGCCTACATCATTGGCGACGTCGTTTCCGAAGTTTATGGCTGGAAAGCATCCCGACGCGCCGTCATCATTACCTTCTCGCTCTCCATCTTTGCTGCTCTGTGCTACTGGATCATGATTGCGCTACCAGGAGCTGACTTCTACGACGGCCAAGAAGCATTGGTTCGCACCCTTGGACCGGTGTGGCAAATCGTTGTTGCTTCTCTTCTTGGCTTCCTCGCCGGTCAGCTTTCCAACGCATTCACAATGGTTCAGATGAAGAAACGCTCCGGCGAAAAGCTACTGTTTGGCCGAATGGCTGCTTCGACCGTCGTCGGCGAATTCGTCGATACACTCGTCTTCTGCTCTATCGCCGCGCAAGTCTTAGAAATTCCAGACGTTTCAACGTTCCTGAACTACCTCTTCGTCGGCTTCACCTACAAGACTGCCGTTGAGCTCATCTTCTCCCCCATCACAATGGCTGTGATGCGTCTGGTTAAGCGAGCAGAACCGGAATACGGTATTCAGAAGTAATTTACTTAGGCTCGATAAGAGTCACGGATGGGTGCGCCGCACGGAAACCATTAATCGGCGCATCCGTCCCATATCCTAGGGCGAAACCGGTCACCAACGCGTAATCAGCTGGCACGTTGAAAACCTCGTTCGCTGGCCGGCGCCACCCGGCTAGAACTCCCAGCGGACACGAATCGATTCCATGGGCACTGGCAGATAAAAACAACGTTTGCAACATGAGCCCGGCATCAAGTGCCGAATAGGGCAAGAAATCACGGTGAATGAACACCAGCCCGACCACCGGCGCACCGAAAGCTTCGAAGTTTCTCCGCATCTGAGCGTTTCGCCCAGCTCGATCCTCACGAGTAATCCCCAAATGCTGATAGAGCCCTATTCCTACCTCAACTTGGCGAGCACGCAGTTCATCTGGATAACGGGCAAAGATATCGTAATCCCCATCGCAATCGGGAGCAGTTTTTGACTTCTGCGCTACAGCCATTGCATCAAACTCGCGCAGATAAGCCGCAACTAGTTTTTCTCGCGTCTCGCCGGTTGCCAGCGCGATACGATACCCCCGAGTGTTTGACCAGCTTGGCGCATACCTCGTATCTTCGAGGATCTGCGCCACAGTCTCCTCTGATAACTGAGCATCAGTGAAATCGCGGACGGTATGACGAGCTTGGATCAGAGCAGAAAAATCATTCATAGTCATATCTTACAAGCCACTTTCTTCACGGGCTAGACTAAAAACATGACTCAACTATCAACGTTCCATGTTCCTTCACTTGTTCATCCCGGCGATAAGGTCGCGCTGCTTTCGCCCGCGTGGGCAGCTCCCGCGTATTTTCCCGAAATCCACGAGCAAGCAAAGCGCCGGATAGAGACTGAACTCGAACTAGTTCCTGTTGATTTTCCTACTACTACCGTTATGGGCGCTTCTCTTGCCGAGCGCGCAGCTGACGTTAACACCGCTTTTGCAGATCCAGATATTCGAGCGATTTTTACGACCGTCGGCGGGGATGATCAGATTCAGTTAACCTCACTTCTTAACTCCGAGGTTATTCGCCGCGATCCGAAACCATTTTTCGGCTATTCCGATAATACAAATATCTTGAATTGGCTATGGCGAAATGGGGTGGCTAGTTTCCACGGCGGCGCCACTCAAGTACATCTTGGCTCTGGGCCTGGCATCGATCCGATACACCTCATGACGTTGCGTGGAGCCTTGTTTGGCGACGACGTCGTTCTACCGGCAGTCACCGAGTCTGAAGATTATGGGGTGGACTGGTCTGATCCGCGAGCACTCACCGATGGAGTTATCCGCGAGCCCGCGATGCCAGTGGAGTTTATCGGCAGTGAACAAATAGTCCGCGGGGCGACGTGGGGCGGTTGCTTTGAGGTACTCGATCAACTGGCTATGGCTGGACGGTTGCCTGCTGCGGATGAGCTAGAAGGTAAAATCCTGTTGCTAGAAACATCGGAGATTATGCCGCCACCAGATTATGTTGGCCGCTGGATCCGGGCTTTTGGCGAACGCGGATATTTAAGTGCAGCTGCCGGATTAATGTTTGCCCAGCCCGTTGTTGATGACCGCGATGCTCCAGCACCGTATGAGGTGCGAGAGTCGCGACGCTTAACTTATCTGGAATATGTACTGTCACATGTGGGAGCATATCGTGAGGATTTACTCGTAGTTATTGGTGCCCCTTTTGGGCATACGCGCCCGCAAGCTGTTCTGCCATACGGGGGTGAAGTTACCTTAGATCCGCAGGCCGGAACTATCACGGCGCATTTTACGCGATAGCTACCAAGCCCCTCCTAACTTCCAACTGTCGCTAAGTTTCAACTACGATTAGCTACGTCAACATAAGCTAATCGCCATAAAAAGCAAACACCAAACGTGAAAGTGTCGCAAAAATGAAACGAACGATAGTCATCTACTCCACTGTTACCGGATTCGCCCGCACCTACGCCCAGTGGATTGCTGAGGATTTAGATGCAGACCTTTACCAAATCGAAGAACTCATTCCGCTTATCAAGCAGGGCCAAATAAAACTAGCTAGCTATGATCTTATTGTTTACGGAGCTGGTGTCCGGATGGGAGTCATTCGTAAATTCAGTAAGTTCCGTAAACTCATTAAACAAGCTGGAATAGCGACATCGAAGAAAACAATCGTGTGGGCAAATGGTGGAACACCGCAACACCCAGATCGCGATTATCGATCTGCGTCACGGACGTTTAACCGAGTTGAGCTTGCCCGCGGCGACTATGCCTACTTCTATCTAGAAGGTGGGGTACGATACGAAGGCTTAAACCCAATCGAAAAAGGGCTACTAAAGACCTTTGCTAAACGTATCCAAAAGTATCGTAGCCGTGGCGAGTGGGCGGTTGCAGTCGCCGATCATATCGCCGAGGGGTACGACCATACCGATCGAACAGCCATCGCTCCTCTCGTGGCACGTGGGCGCGAAATCCTTAACACTTCTCGATAGCAATTGACTACAAAATAAGGCGAGAGCCTCTCCGAACTGGAGGCTCTCGCCTTATGTATGACAGCGTTACGTAGCGACTTACTTCTTATCGTCGCTCATCTTATCGTCTGACATTTTGTCGTCACTCATTTTGTCATCCGACATCTTCTCACCATCAGACATCTTGTCATCGCTCATCTTGTCGTCACTCATTTTGTCATCCGACATCTTCTCGCCATCAGACATCTTGTCATCGCTCATCTTGTCGTCACTCATTTTGTCATCCGACATCTTGTCGTTTTCCATCTTGGTTTCTGACATCTGCTTATCATCCATCTTGCCGTCATCCATTTTATTATCAGCATCAGAATTGCAAGCGGCAAGACCGGCGACAGACAGTAAACCAACAACAGCACCAGCGGTGATTCGACGAATATTCATAAAGTTCTCCTTATATTGCGAGGCGGATGCCTCAGTGATCTTTCATAACTAGTTCGACGCCAGTGACCATACGGATTGGATTAGTTTAGGTGACCTGACCCACATAGTAAATCTGCAACGAAAACAATCCAAAATCGCTACCGCTGCGAACTACTCATAGAACTTGATGAAAGGACTTCACATTATGTCTCTAGTATTAATCGGTCTCCTTGGCGGATTTATCACCGGAATATCACCCTGTATTTTGCCGGTACTCCCCGTCATATTCCTATCCGGCGCTCAAGGAGCACAAACAACCAAGTCGAGCACAGCTCCCGGATTATTGTCCGGAAATCTTATTTCCCTCAATAGTGCTTCAGCTACTTCAAGCGTAACTGCTAAGGCTATGAAGCCAGTCTCCAAATGGCGTCCCTACGCCGTCGTCGGTGGATTGGTACTCAGTTTTACCACCTTTACCCTGTTTGGCTCAGCTCTGCTCACGCTCTTAAATCTTCCGCAAGATTTTATCCGCTGGGCCGGCGTTGTTATGCTCCTGCTTATTGGTATCGCGATGCTCGTGCCCCGGCTCATGGAACTGCTCGAAAAGCCATTCTCACGTTTCGCTAAAACCGGAAACTCTACATCGTCAAATGGTTTCTGGCTCGGGGTTGTCCTTGGAGCCGCCTACGTTCCATGTGCTGGACCAGTGCTAGCTGCTGTCTCAGTCGCCGGAACAACCGGAAAGATCGGTGCTGACACCGTTGCTCTCGCAGTGTCCTTCGGTATCGGAACCGCAATTCCGCTCCTCTTCTTTGCCCTCTCAGGACAAAAACTCACCGAACGTATTAGCACCTTCCGCACTCGGCAACAACTTATCCGTAGCATCGCCGGTATTGCCATGATCGGTCTAGCCCTAGGCATTGTTTTCGATGTTCCGGCTAAGATTCAACGCGCACTACCGGACTGGACGTCATCGTTACAAAAGAGCACTGAGTCGCTTTACCCCACCCAGCAGTCGGGTCCTTGCGTCGACGGTGCAACGGAACTCGCCAACTGTGGTCAACTCCCCGAAATCAGTGGCGCAGTCGCCTGGTACAACACTCCCGATAATCAGCCACTGACCGAAGCAGACCGCGCGAAGAAAGTTACCCTCGTCGATTTTTGGGCCTACTCGTGCATCAACTGCCAGCGTTCAATTCCTGGAATCGAAAAACTCTACGAAACTTATAAGGATTCCGGTCTGCAGGTCATTGGTGTTCATTCACCAGAGTACGCCTTCGAAAAAGTTCCAGAGAATGTTAAAGCTGGTGGAGATAAACTTGGTATCACTTACCCGATTGCTGTCGATTCAAATCTTGTAACCTGGCAAAACTTTGACAACCACTACTGGCCAGCCCATTACCTTGCTGACGCAACCGGCCAGCTACGCGCAATCAAATATGGCGAAGGCGGCGAGGCAACCACCGAACGTCATATCCGTGACCTCTTGCGTGAAGCCAACCCGAACGTCACCCTTCCCGAGCCAATTTTCTCTGATGCCGATGACGACGCTTCGGCTCGCGCTCCGCGTACTCCCGAAACATATCTCGGTTCTGCGCGTGCCGAACGCTACGCTGGCGGATCATTATCGAACGGCACCATCGACGCCTCTTTTCCAGAGTCACTCAAGCCAGATACCTTTGCGCTGAACGGAACCTGGAAGGTTAGCCCGCAATCGATTACTCCAGTTAGTGCTGACGGTAAGTTGCGTCTTTCTTGGCGTGGCGCACACGTCTACTTGGTAGCTTCTGGCGAAGGAACTATCACGTGGAATAACGATGGGAAAGAATCAACCATGAAGATCTCTGGCGTGCCTAACGCTCAAGAAATTGTCAGCACTACCCCGGGGTCTTCAGGAATAGTAGAACTCACTGTCTCACCAGGTGTGGAATTGTACTCGTTCACTTTCGGGTGAGACGCAGTGACAATCTTGGCTCAAACCCCGTACGATAAAGCCGTGATACCTGAACCATCAGATCTTGACGATGTCCTGCTCGGACGCATCGCTGACGGCGACCGCCAAGCTTTCGCGACTTTCTACGATCGTTGGAGTGGCAAGGTTTTGGCGCTGATCCGCCAGATTTTGCGTGACCACTCCCAATCGGAAGAAGTGTTACAGGAAGTGTTTTTAGAAGTGTGGCAAAAAGCGCCACAGTTCGCCAGCGCCCGCGGCACAGCCCGCGGGTGGCTGGTAACACTTGCGCGCCGGCGGGCGATAGATCGAGTGCGGTCTTCTCAGGCCAGCCGCGAGCGCGACACTGCCTATGTGGCAACCGATATCGACTACGATCACACGCTTGAAAGCGTGGAACAACGCCTCGAATCGGAACAGGTTCGCCGGATGCTTGACTTCGTAGGTGAACCGCATTCTTCCACTATCAAACTTGCGTTTTTCACCGGATTAACACACCGTGAAATTGCCAACCATCAACGTGTTCCACTTGGAACAGTAAAAACTCGGATCAGAGACGGATTAGCTAAAATGAAAAGATTTATGGAGCAGGAACGATGAGCGACGACGATCTCACCTTCCCCGACGATATTGCGGGGACACTAGGCACGAGTTTGACACCTGTTGCCCCTTCTCCTGCCGTGCGCGAGCATTTGTTGGAGACGATTGCCCACCTGCCACAAGAATCACGATCACCGGAGTCAACAACGACCGATGGTAACGTCGTCGAACTCAAGCCACGAAAACTGCGAGTTGTGCGTGCAGTTTCCCAGATGGCGGCGGCCGTGGTACTGGTAGCTGCCGGAGTTGGTGTCGGCCGTTGGAGCGTCATGGATTCGATGGAATACACCAGTCATTATGCGCAACTCAATCAAGCCCAAGATGTGGTACGGGTTGCTGACACGATGCCAGATGGTCACGTGGTGACTTTGACCTGGTCACACGATATGGAGATGGCCGCGGTAACGATGCCGGTAGAATTACAAGCTCCCGCAGGTCAGAGCTTAGCGGTGTGGGTACGCCACGCTGGTAACATCCGCAAAGCTGGAATGTACGAACCGAACAAAACTGGCCCATTCTCGTTTATTGATGCCATGCCAGAAGATGGCGACGACGTCTTCGTTACGATTGAACCAGCCGACGGATCAGCGCAGCCAACTGGAAAACCGATTATCACGTGGAAGATTAGTATTCCTGATGATCCGGCCGATCGAGCGAGTACACAGCCAAGCTCAACAATCTGAAGAATACATAGTGAAGCCTGGGTAAGACTCATCATTGAGCATGACCCATGCTTTGCTTATCTGTCTTTTGTATGGAAATCGGCTACTGATATCTAGCTAATCCAGTGCTGAACATAAGCTGCTAGCCCGAGGATCGCGCCGACCCCCATGCCAAGGAAGAGCCACAGATTACTCACGCGACCGTCTTTCCGTGACTGCATTTCCAGGGCGTTAGTGTTGTTTTCCAAATTCTCCATTTTTTCCATAACGTAAGCATATCGAAGATGCGAACAGCGAACAAGCATCTCAGTTAATTTCGTTGACTCTTAACGAACGACTGGGATGACGCTAACAACACTTTCGTGTTTTATAGGATGGTATCTATTGTGCACATCGGCTATTTTGTTGAATTTGGCCATAATGGCTCCTATGCGAGCCGATCTCATTCCCGTTATAAAACCCATCCTGTTTTTGGTTTAGATGGGTTTATAATTCCCGCAAACAATATGCGATAATTTTCAACCCAATATAGAAGTCTATCCGAGAGCTACCTCTTTTATGTTTTCAGATCAGGACGCATCATATCTGTAAGAATCTCCAATGAAGTTTGACAGCCATTTACATCAAACAATCCAGTGTGCCGACTGGATTTGCGAATTACTTGGAAAAATTGTGGCATGCAAACATGACCCGAATTCGCGGAATTTGAGTGGGCTACGAAATATTTTAGGACGCTGGAGGGGCTTACTAAACGTTTGCACCATTTATCCATTCTCCCTAGCCACACACAGGGTATCAATAGACAGTACTCAAGTCACCTAGAGCTAAGAACTCAAGACACTTCAAATCCAAACTCCTAAAAATAATCCTAAATAAAAATGGAAATTGCCATTTACAGCGATACTATTGCAGGACTAGAGTTATATTATTCAGATCAATAGTGTAGACGGGAGAGTTTACATAGATGAATAAAACGTTTTTGGCTATGATCGTCAGTGGATCTCTTGCACTAGGGAGTGTAGGGATTGCTGGACAATTCAATAATGAATTTCCGGTTGCAACATCGCCAATTGTTAAAGTTAATGAGCCAAACCCTAATGGTATTTCGCTGACTGAAAAAGACGCGTTGGAACTCGCTCAAAAGATCGCTAACTCAAGCTCAGCATTCAAAAATCCATCGTTGCTGGCGGAAAATTCAAGATTGTGGTTCCGGATAAGGTGCTGATTGAAAAGTATGGGTTTACCCCATCTGAGATTCAACTTCTTCACTCGTTCGCAGATGGAGCCGTGCGATCTGTTAACATCACACAAAGAAATGAAACGGCTACTGCTAATCGAGCGAGACTGTTCCATATTTCAAATTATGACCTCAAGACAGGCACCTTCGCTTTCCTTGCTACAGCTGCAGAAGGTGGACCAGCAGCAGTGGCTACCGTTTGGCCACTAGTTACTTCAATTGCAGGTCCTCTTGGAACGGTAGCTGGAATTGCTACAGCTGTCCTTGGAGGGTCATTCTTTACCAATGTCGCGCTTAGGGTAGTTGGGGCGATCCACCAAGGGAAAGGAATTACTTTCTATTCCCAATGGGGAATCCCTCCACTGCGTGTAGAGATCGAAGGACGATAACTTTTGCTCAGCAATCTCATTACCTTTTTAAAAGAAGGATTTCCGGAATTATTCTGGACGCATATGCTAGTGTTCTTTGCATATAACTTGACGTTCACGGATATATTTTCATTTCCGATTATTGCCGAAACCTTGATACTCATATGGCTTGGTGCATATATCATCAAAAAACAAATTGGCCATCAACCCATAGCTATCATTTACGCGGTCGTTTATATTACAAGTTCATTGGGAATCCTAATTATCAGAAATGATTCCACATCAAGAGCGGGACTTATCGCTCTTTGCTTCCTCTACCTCCTTGTACGTGATTATTCGGTTACAAAAAGTAAATGAACTTTGATAATTAACTGCCGGAACTGGTTAAGTCAGGGATAAATCACTACCGCACGTGTGCCGATCTGTGAGCGGGAAAGACCAAGCTAATCAGCTCATTTTAGCCGTAGCTCACCTCTTTATGCCGTCCGTCAAAGTTTGCCCAAACTTTATTTTCATCGCCCCTCTTCATGCTTGCGAAAAAGGAACGCATCAGCAAAAACAATTATTACCGCAACGATAGTGACAAGAGAATGCTTCCACCATATGTCAAACATACTTGACACTATTTCCTCTCGCATGTAAAGTCTGCTTTACATAAGGGAAAGGAATCAACTATGTCACAACCTCACATATCTATATGGGGATACACCAAACGTAAGCGACTGCCTGCACTGGTCATTGCTCTGCCGCTAGGCCTGTTAGTGGGAACAGTTGTTGGGATAATCTCGGCCTATTTACGTTCCGACACGGACCATGTATGGCTGTATGCCGCCATATTCTCGGCAATGACCGGCTTTCTGTTTACTGGGCTTATCTGGGTTCTCATCGTCGATCGCACAACCATTGCTGGCGCCATCGCAAAACCAGAAGCGAGCATTGAAAACACCTGGCATGCTAGGGCCGTATCAGCTGGATTCTTCACTATGCTCATTGGTAGTAGCTGGGGCTCAGCAATCGCCGCTTTTTACCACCAAAACGCTATTAGCATCTGCTTTGTCATCTTCTTTATCCTTGGCGTGTGCGCCTACGTAATCAGTTATGTCATCAACCGCAAGCGAACACTACAATGAAGAATTCGCTCCCGAAGCTACGCAAAGAAAACGGCTGGTCTCAGGAATATCTCGCACAACAACTAAGCGTGAGCCGTCAAACGATTATCTCTATCGAAAAAGGACACTTCGACCCATCACTTCCACTTGCTTTCGATATTGCTCGTGTATTCAATCAAAGGATTGAGGACATCTTTTCCCCTGAGTCATAGGCTAATTCTTTTGGCTTGTTTGCCTCAGATCCTTATGATGAATACATTGTATTCATCATAAGGATCTGAGGAGTACCTATGCCCACAATGACGCTACGTATGAATGACAGCGATGCCGAACTGATCCGGAAATTTGCCAAATTTGAAGGATTAACAATATCCGATTTTGCCCGCCAAGCAATTCTGGAAAAAATTGAAGATTCCTATGATCTCGACGAATTACATCATGCTCTTGCTCATGACACTGGCGAGCGCTTTACTATCGACGAGGTTTTAGAAGAACTTTCCTGGAGATGAGTACCTCGCCACATACGTATCGAGTATTTCTCACTACACGAGCACGTAAACAGCTTAAAAAGATGGATCGCTTCGATGCAAAAATACTCGCAACATGGATAAAGAACCACCTTGAAGGATGTAGCGATCCACGTGCTTTCGGCAAAGGGCTGACAGCTAATAGATCTGGAGAATGGCGCTATCGCGTCGGCTCGTACCGCATATTGGCATTCGTTGAAGACACAACGATTACAATTGAAATCTTTTCGATAGGCCGATGCGATTCAATCTATTCAAACTAAAATGCAATAGCTCCTTAGAGCATCCGCGCAAACGTATTGTAGATACTCATATCGTCGTCGAGCTCCGGATGGAAGGTCGCACCAATTTGGTTGCGATAGGTAACTGCCACCGGAGCACCATCTGGCAATGCCGCCAGTACGTCAACACCGTCACCCAGCTCAGCAATATGTGGGGCTCGAATGAACGTCATCGGGATCTGGGCCGGATCCTCGCCGGCAACACTAGGTTCTCCCTCGAAGAACTGCCCGTCAGCGATATGGAAACTGCCGAGCTGGCGTCCATACGCATTGCGAACAACGGTTACTGGCATAGTAGAAAACCCAGCTACCGCAACGTGGGACGACGTCGGTGCCGCATGCTCTGCCCCAGCAACTGGACCATTGGCAACCTGCTGGGCTAAAAGAATTAGCCCAGCACAGGTACCAAACACTGGCAAACCATCGGCCAACTTCTGCATAAGCGGATCGAACATATCAAGCTCGCGCAAAAGTTTACTTTGTACTGTGCTCTCGCCACCTGGCAATACAAGACCGTCAAGATCGCGGCGAGCGTCCTCCCCATTGCGCAATTCCACAGCCGTTATTCCAAGCTGCTCTAAACGCCGGCGATGCTCAATAAATGCACCTTGGACAGCTAGTACACCAACAGTTTTTGCCATTATTTTCTGGATTCCTTCAATGTCACTTGCCGCGCTCAGCCATGAGCAGATCGATTTCCGACTCGTTGATGCCAACCATGGCCTCACCGAGATCTTCGGAAAGTTCAGCAATCAGCTTGGCATCTTCGAAATTGGTCACTGACTTAACAATCGCCTGCGCGCGCTTAGCCGGATCGCCCGACTTGAAGATACCCGAACCGACGAACACGCCTTCAGCGCCGAGCTGCATCATCAATGCCGCATCAGCCGGCGTCGCTACACCGCCAGCAGCAAAATTCACGACCGGCAACTTGCCATTCTCATGCACGTAACGCAAAAGCTCTACCGGGACTGCCAGTTGCTTAGCCTCTTCAAACAGTTCATCGGCGCGCAAGCTCTGGACCTTACGCATCTGGGACTGAATCAGGCGCATATGGGTAACCGCCTGTACCACATCACCAGTTCCTGGCTCACCCTTGGTACGAATCATCGACGCGCCCTCAGCAATACGGCGTAGCGCTTCACCCAAATCCTTCGCACCACACACGAACGGCACATCAAAATCAGTCTTGTTAATGTGGAAGACGTTATCTGCCGGCGAAAGAACTTCAGACTCATCGATATAATCGATCTCCAGCGCCTGCAAAATCTGGGCCTCAACGAAATGTCCAATACGGACCTTTGCCATGACTGGAATCGAGACCGCATTCTGAATTTCTTTAATCAACCGCGGATCACTCATTCGAGAAACACCACCAGCTGCACGAATATCTGCTGGGATGCGTTCGAGAGCCATCACCGCACTAGCGCCTGCTTCTTCCGCAATCCGGGCCTGCTCAGCATTCGTAACGTCCATAATAACGCCACCTTTAAGCATCTGTGCGAGCTGTTTATTCAATTCAAAGCGAGAGTTCTCAGTCATTGTGTTACCTTCAACATTTGTGCTAGGACGGCCTGTAACCGCAACTATTCAACACATACTATACGCGAGCGCAGGCTGGTTACGAATAGTTGTCGCGCTCTGAGCTTAGCGATGAGTGAGACGCCATATTTCGTATGCTAAGACCGCCTGCAGTTTCAGTGGTTTACAGCGATAATTGTTTGTATGGACAACCTTGTTTTGCAGTCAGATTTCGGTCTTGACGACGGCGCAGTCAGTGCCATGTATGGCGTGGCCGTCGCTACCAGCCCAAACCTTCACATCTATAACCTCACCCACAATATTCCACCATACGATATTTGGGAAGGCTCATATCGCTTAGCCCAAACTATCGACTACTGGCCGGCGGACACCGTGTTCGTTTCTGTGGTTGATCCGGGCGTCGGTTCGGACCGACTCTCCGTCGTCGCCAAAACCAAAACCGGCCACTATATTGTGACACCGAACAACGGAACCCTTACCCACGTCAACGCAATTTTCGGGATCACTGAGATTCGTACGATTGACGAGACAGTAAACCGCCGCGCCGGTTCCGAGGCCTCTTATACGTTCCATGGTCGCGATATTTATGCTTTTACCGGCGCGCGTTTAGCAGCCGGGATTATTTCGTTTGACGACGTCGGACCACGGGTTCCCCTCGATGCTCTCGTCGCCCTGGATTACGAAGAGCCCGTGTTTGCCGACGGCGAGATCCGCGGAATCATCGAAGCTCATGATGTCCGTTACGGCTCACTGTGGACATCCATTCCACGCACATTATTCCTAGAAATGGCAGACGGTTTCAACCAACGTTTTAAGTTGCGCGTCTTTAACCAAGGTCGTCAGGTTCACTCCAACCACATGGTGTACGTGCCATCGTTCGCCTCGGTAGAAGTTGGCGACTCTCTCCTCTACGTCAACTCGCTCGATCGAATGGCCATTGCCATCAACCGTGGGTCCTATGCTCACGCATTCAATATCGGTACCGGTACATCCTGGCAGGTATCACTAGCCCCTTATGATATATAAGGGACACGAAAGGATAAGTATGTCTAAGAAAATGTCACCTGTGGTGCAGGTTGTTGCTATCGGTATCGGTGCAGCTCTGTTCTTCGTTCTGGGCCGCTTCGCGGCGATCCCAACCCCTATTCCTAACGTTGCTATCGCGTTGCAGTACGCAGTTCTCGCTGTTTTCGCGGTCTTGTTTGGCCCGGTCGCCGGCGCACTCATCGGCGGCATCGGCCATGTGCTGATCGACGCTACCGGCTATGGCATCTGGGCATCGTGGGAAATTTCCTCCGCCGTCGTCGGACTAATTATCGGAGCTATCATGCTCGGCAACACCGTCTACGAAGGCTTATTCCCTACCAAAACAATTGTTCGCTTCAATATCGGCGCAGTTATTGCCAATGTACTAGCCTGGGCATTGGTTGCTCCACTAGGCGATATTCTCATTTATGCTGAGCCAGCTAACAAGGTGTTCTTGCAGGGTGCAACTGCGTTTGTCTCCAACTCGATTACCACCTGTGTTATCGGTACGCTCATCTTGATCGCTTATTCAAAGACCCGCACTCAGACTGGTTCTTTGAGCACCGAAGCATAAGAAAAGACGGATAATGACTTTCCTGATCCAGCCGCTTATTTCGTTGCGCAATGTATCGTTTCAATACCGCGCACAAAAAGAGCCCACGTTAGCTGATATATCGCTCGATCTTTTCCCAGGCGAAAAGATCGCGATCGTGGGAGCATCTGGGTCAGGAAAGTCTACTCTTTTACGGTTGATGAACGGGCTCATCCCGCATTATTTTTCCGGCACCGTCACTGGCGATATTTCCGTTGCTGGGCTAGACCCGCGCACGGTACCGCTGGTAAAAATTTCGCAACGAGTCGGTACTGTTTTACAAGATACCACCGGTCAGTTCGTTGGCTTGACGGTTGCCGACGATATCGCCTTCTCCCTTGAAAACCAAGAAATTCCGACCCATCAGATGCCCGATCGCGTCCTAGAAACCGCTCGGATTGTGGGGATGGAAGATTTCCTCGACCATGCACCGCACGAATTGTCTGGTGGCCAAAAACAGCGTGTGGCGATGGCTGGCGTTCTAGTTGACGACGTCGATATTCTGTTGTTCGATGAACCATTAGCCATGCTTGACCCGGCTTCGGGCCGCTCCAGTATCGATTTAATCAACGATCTCAACACGATGCATGGCAAGACGATTGTGATTGTGGAACATCGCCTCGAAGATGTTCTGCATCGGCCAGTTGATCGGATTGTTTTAATGGATGGAGGCCGAATCGTCACCATCGCTACTCCAGATGAGCTTCTTTCTACGTCGTTGTTAGAAGAACACGGGATACGGCCGCCTTTACATATTTCGGCATTGAAATATGCTGGGGTGCAGGTCCGTCCAGACATGCATCCGGCGTCGTTAGGGACACTTAAGCTGAGCGACGACGACGTCCACGCCATCCGAGAATGGGCCACCCGCAACTCAACTGCCGCGCCTCAGCCGGTCTGGGACGAAACACCGGCACTCGCGGTAACAGACGTATCGGTGTCCTACCCGGGAGATGACTCCCCTAACCAGGTGCTGTCGCATATCTCAACTCAGATCCAGCGCGGATCGATGATGGCAATTGTTGGCTCTAACGGAGCTGGAAAATCCACTCTAGCCAAAGCCATCTGCGGATTCTTACCAGTTGATTCGGGGCGAGTTATGATAGCCGGTGCAGATAGCACCAGCTGGACGATCGCAGAACGTGGCCGGCATGTTGGCTTCGTCCTGCAAGAACCTGGCCATATGCTGTCCCGGCCAACGATTATTGAAGAAGTGGAACTTGGCTTACGCGCTGCCGGAATAATTGACAGCGAATGCGAACAACGCCGCAACGACGTCTTAAAGATTTGTGGGTTGTGGCCATACCGCAACTGGCCTATTTCGGCTCTAAGCCATGGTCAAAAGAAGCGTGTCACCATTGCTGCCATTTTAGTGATAAAGCCCGACGTCCTAATACTTGACGAACCTACTGCTGGACAAGACTTCGCCCACTACACCGAATTCATGGACTTCTTGAGTGACCTCAATACCCGTGGTACAACTGTTATTCTTATTACCCACGATATGCACGTAGCGTTGGAATACACCTCACGCGTTGTTGCAATGGCTGACGGTAAAATCATCGCCGACGACGCACCTGCTCATGTCCTCACTGATTCTGATATCGCTAGGAAAGCAGATATTGTTACCACCGGTCTTTACGGGCTATCACAGCTAGTTGGATATGACGATGCTAGCGCGCTGGCACAAGCATTTGTCAACGTTGACCGGATAGCTCGCCGGCGTATGCCGCATCCCCATGACACGGCAGAAACAGGAGGCACAGCGCGTGGCTAAAGCAGTTCTCGGATACATTGACCGCCCTAGCTGGCTACACCGACTCACCGGGACCGCAAAACTTGTGCTCGTTATTGCGCTGGTGGTTTCAGCTATGTTGACCTTTGATGCCCGGCTCCTCATCGGGCTATCACTCATGTCCATCGTGCTGTGGACAGTATCGCGGATCCGGTTACGTGATCTGAAAGTTGTCCTCATTATTATTGGCACTTTTATGGTGCTCAATAATCTCCTGATTTTTGTGTTCGCGCCTCGATATGGCGTATCGCTGTTTGGCACTGAACATATTATTCTGACGGGTTCTGGGCGATGGGTTTTGACCTGGGAGCAACTCTATTATCAAAGCCTTGTGACCTTGAAGTACTTTGCAGTGTTGCCCGGCGTTCTCTTGTTCATCACCACTACTCCACCGCCAGAATGTGCCGCTTCACTCAACGCACTCGGTATTCCTTACCGGTTCGCTTATTCTATTTCACTCGCCTTGCGCTATATTCCAGATGTACAACGTGACTATGAAACAATATCTACCGCCCAGCAGGCCCGCGGTTTAGATGTCTCACACAAGGCTCCGATGCGGGTACGCGCAAAGAACCTGCTTGCAGTTCTTATGCCGCTGCTCTTTGGGTCGCTCGACCGAATCGAAACCACCTCAGCAGCAATGGAACTGCGCGGGTTTGGCAGCAGAAAAGGGCGAACATGGTGGGCACGCCGGCAGATGAAATCAGAAGACTGGCTCATCGTTATAGGAAGCGTTGCACTTGTGCTACTCACGATATGGCTGAACCGGGTTAACGGCGGCAGATTCTGGAACCCGTTCGTTTGATTTACTACACGATTAAGGAAGATTATGTCTAACATTAACTGGGACACTGTTCGTTCCAGTGTTGCTCGCGTCTATCAACAAGACAGCTCCGGTCACGGCATGGATCACATTGACCGTGTTGTCAGCCTGTGCCAGCGCATTATCGCTGATACCGACGAGCCGGTTGATACCGATGTTATTCTGATGAGTGCATACGTTCATGACATGATCGATCCGAAAGTCGTTTCTGATCCGGCGCGTGCACGTCAGGACCTCACCGATTTTCTACATAGTCAACAGCTGAGCGATAGCCAAATAGCCGAGATCTTCGAGATTATCGACCACATGTCATTCGCTAAAAATCTGACTGCTCACCAACCATTAAATATCAATGGCCAGATTGTCCAAGACGCAGATCGTCTCGATGCTATCGGTGCAATAGGAATCGCCCGCGCGTTCTATTATGGCGGAAAATTCGGCGATCCGCTCTACGATCCAGCGCGTCCACCGCGAGATCTCAATGACGAGACTCAGTATCGTGTGCACAACACTGTTATCAATCACTTTTACGAAAAGCTCTTCCGGCTCACTGACTCTCTTAACACTCCAGTGGCTCAACGCATCGGTGAGCTACGAAACGAACGCATGCGCTCGTTCGTCGTCGATTTTATTTCTGAATGGAACGGGAAGCCCTAAGATTGCCCACACGCCGCGTAATATCTAAACCGCGCGATGAGAAAATATAAACAATAGCAAAAACAATTCCATGAACCAGCACAACTGTTGCTCCTGAAGCCATGTTGTACCAGTATGAGGCGTAAATCCCTACTGTCACACTCAATGCAGACATTAATGGCGCGATCCATAACATTCGATTGAAAGACTCAGTCATAAGGAAGGCAATTGCTCCGGGGATAATCAACAAAGCCACAATCAAAATAGCGCCTACTGCCTGCATAGCCACCACAACTGTCATGGCAAGACACGTCAACAACAAGGCGGAGAGCCGTTTGGTTGATAGTCCGATAGCACTTGCGTGCACTGGGTCGAATGCGAATAGCGTTAGATCTTTGCGCTTGATAATCACGATCGCTGCTGCCAGCGGTGCAAGCACAACCACTTGGAGCAAGTCAGCGTGTGTTATTCCAAGCAAATCGCCAAAAATGACGTGCTGGAGGTTAATGTGGCTGGGGAATACGGAAATGAGAACAAGGCCGAGGGCAAGCATCGTCGTAAATACAACGCCCATCACCGTATCTTCTTTTAGACCTGAGCCGTTGCGAATTACCGCAATTAATGCCACGCAGATGAGGGCAGCAATGAATGCTCCAATGGAAAAAGGGGCGCCCAGAATGTATGCCAAGACGATTCCGGGAACGACTGCGTGCGAAAGTGCATCGCCCATCAACGACCATCCCACTAGGACTAGCCAACACGAGAGTAACGCACACACAGAAGCAGCTAGGAGCGTCACCGCAAATCCACGAACCATGAATGTGTGGGTCCACATTTCGATGAAGGTGTTATAAAACCATAGCCAATTCATTTCGTTGCCTCCTTCTCGGTGTAGTAGCCCGCCGGCGCAGTGAACGCACGACGAAGATTATCGGTACGCAACGTTTCTTGTGGATCCCCACGGCCCACTATTTGCCGATTAAGAAGCGCAACTTCGTCAGCAAAGTCCGGAATTGTTGACAGATCATGGGTAGAGACAAGCAACGTAGTACCGCGATCTGCTAACCGTTGAAGTAATTCAGTGATAACCGCTGCAGATGTGAAATCGACACCAGCAAATGGTTCATCGAGAAGCATCAGTTCGGCGCCTTGAGCCACAGCTCGAGCAACAAATACACGTTTCCGCTGTCCACCCGATAACGCACCGATAGGGCGATTCTCCAGTCCGGTAAGGCCAACAACGTCAAGGGCGTTTGCGACCGCCGTCTTATCTGCGTCTAGAGGCTTGCGTCGCGGCCCCATAAGCCCGTAGCGACCCATCATAACAACATCATAGACAGAGAGGGGAAAGCGAGTATCAATCTCTTCATTTTGCGGAACGTATCCAACTTTGCCGGCTTTACGTGCAATAAGCGAGGAGGAATGAGCGATAGTGATAGTGCCCTGTTGATAATTCACCAGACCCATAATTGATTTGAAAAACGTGGACTTTCCAGAACCATTCATCCCTACAATCGCGCAAATTTTTCCACTACCGATAGCGAAATCAACTCCAGTAAGCGCATGTACGTCCCCATATGACACGTGCAGATCACGGACATCGAGCACCGATGATTGCGGATCTAATTTTGTCTTCATAACCAATTCCCTCCTCGACTTCTTGCCGACAACGCTTCCAAGTTTAGCGCACTCAAGGTTTAGGATTCCTTGTGGCAAAGCCGAACACTTTGCCATGCCGAAGTTTGTTGAGTTTGCCTAGAATCATCAACAAAAATCAGTGGCCGAAACGCGAGATCTGGCACTCACGTTCCGGCCACTGAAATGTGGCTTAAGCGCTACGCCTCACTTCACCTTGCCAGTGAGGCCCTTGGTGATTGTTTCAGCGTCATAGCGAAGCAAATCGAGGTAGGTTGGAACGTCGCCATCTGCTTCAGAAAGGGAATCAACATAGAGAACTCCACCAAATGGTGTACCGGTTGCTTCCACAACTGGCTTCATCTTATTGTCAACAGTTGATTCACAGAAAATAGCTGGAACCTTGGAATCCTTCACAAAGTTTTCGACATCGCTCATACGCTGCGGGGTTAGTGCACCTTCTGCGTTAACACCCCACAGGTACTTTTCGGTCAGTTTCATATCGCGAGCAAGGTAAGAGAAAGCACCTTCACAGGTCACGAGCGCACGATGTTCGGTTGGAATCGACTTGAGTTCGGATTCCATCTTTTCCTTCACGCCAGCGATTTCTTTCTTGTACTTTTCACCATTAGCTTTGTAGAAATCCGCATTTTCTTTATCGATCGAGGACACAGCTTTGACGATATTATCTACGTAAATCTGACCAGCGTCTGGAGACATCCATGCGTGTGGATTTGGCTTGCCTTCGTATTCGCCTTCTTCAATGGCGATTGGTTCGACACCTTCCGAGAGATCGAAGTGTGGTGCCTTAACATCAGCAACGAACCGTTCGAACCAACGCTCAAGACCAAGACCGTTGTTCAAAATAACGTCAGCACCTTCTGCCTTCTTAATATCAGCAGGCGTTGGCTGGTAATCATGAATCTCAGCATCTGGTTCAGTGATAGACAGAACGGTCATTTTGTCACCGACAACTTGGCTTGCCATATCCGCAATAACAGTGAACGTGGTCAAAACAACCGGCTTATCGGATGTTGACTCTTCAGCTGATGAAGCCGTTGACTTGTCTTCAGTCGCTGGCTTTTCGGAGGATGAACACCCGGCTAGTGCGAGCGCGCAACTCGCCACGAGTGCTGGAATAATGCGCGTGAACTTCTTAATTGTCATACCCATTATTTTAGTTTCGGTTAGTCGAACCTTACAAGTTCGCTCCCTCAAACTTTCTGTACACCTCATCACGTAGATAACAAATACGGATTAATATGGAGACCACTTGTTACGAGAGGACACGCCGATGAATTCACCGCACCGCTACCCGATACCCACTACAGCCCCGGTCTATTCGTCACGCGATATTCAATCAGCTACCAGTACACAGCGGTCCGTTAGCCAAATACTTGGTGGCGTATTCTTTGTTTTCGCACTTTTATGTGCAGCTTGGCTCATCATCCTCATCGCATTTCGCATCCGTCAAGGTTCATGGTTGATTAACCTCATTGTTTTTTGGGCAGGACTTACTTACTTGGTTCTGCCGCGCCTTCACCAAATATTTACATACCTGTACGTTCCGGATTACTTCATCGGCCGCACCCGTACGAACGACGGCGTTTTGGGAGATCCTATTAACTTGGCTTTTAACGGCGATGTAGATGACCTCAAATCTGCGCTATCTCAAGCTGGTTGGGTTGAAGCCGATCCCCTCAAGATTAGGTCTGGAATTCGCATGATTATCTCCACTCTTCGGCGCCAGCCATATCCTTCTGCTCCCGTCTCAGACCTGAGACTATTTGGCAGAAAGCAGACTTTCGCTTTCCAACAAGAAGTTGGTGGCAACGCTACCAAACGCCATCACATCCGCTTCTGGCACGTTCCAGAGGGTTGGCAGCTACCTGGCGGGCAGAAGGTGTCGTGGGTTGCTGCAGCAACCTATGACCGAGCAGTTGGAATAAATGTTTTCACCCTGCAAGTAACACACAAAATAGATGCCGACATAGACGCTGAGCGAGACTACGTCATTAACACGCTACGCTTTACAGATCCGGAAAACACTGTCGACGTCGTCGAGAATTTTTCCGCTGCCTACCAATCATGGAACGGTGGCGGCGATCTTGTAGAAACAGACGGCCACCTACCGATAGTCGATGTCTCGGGAGCTGCGCAACGCGCCCGATATACCCCAGCCCCGCAACTACCGCATTCACATTCCATTCCGCCGACCCCGCTCTGGTTCTCTACAGTGCTTGTCACACTATTATTCACAAACGCGGCACTAATGGCCTACGACAACAACTCAATCTCATGGAGCGAGATAGCCATTGCATGCGCTTTAATTCCCGTTCTCTTGTGCACATTCCGACGCAAACGATGGGCGTGGCTGATCCTTATGGGATACTCGGCGACACTCAGCTTTTCTTTACTCTTTGTTGCCACTACTTCCCCAAGAATAGAAGGTGGCAGACTTGCAATGATTGCACTCGTAGTACTAGTCCTTGTCACTATTTCTGACGAGAAAGTGCATGCGTGGGTCACCAAACCTACTCATTAATACCACCTAAATAAAGGATAAAGATGAAAAAACATCGCCTGATAACCGCATCCGTCAGTGCATTAGCCTTGTCTCTTTCAGCGTCCCCAGCTAGTGCTGCCGAAGATGCGACGCACAGCCTAAAAATTGCGACGTTCAATGCAAGTTTGAACCGCGATAGCGCAGGAGAACTACTGCAAGACCTCGCTACACCAGGTAATCAGCAAGCCAATAATGCTGCCGAAACTATACAACACGTTAACCCGGACATCATTTTAATTAATGAATTTGACTATGACGCTGATCATCGCGCAGTGAATCTTTTTAGAGAGAACTACTTAGAAGTTTCGATAAATGGATCTATCCCGGTACAGTATCCATATGCATGGACTGGTCCAGTCAATACCGGCGTGTCAAGCGGTTACGATCTCAACAACAACGGCAAGACTGACGATCCTGACGATGGTTGGGGATATGGAAAGTTTCCTGGGCAATACGGTCTAGTTGTGTACTCAAAGTACCCTATCAAGACCGAACAAGTTAGAACATTCCAGCACTTTTTGTGGAAAGACATGCCACACGCACTTCTTCCAGAAAATGAGGACGGGACATCGTGGTACAGCGATGAGGTTTTATCGAAGTTCCCCTTATCGTCAAAAACGCACGCTGATATCCCAGTTGATGTTGATGGAACAACAATTCACGTTTTGGCCGATCACCCTACTCCACCGATAGATGGGAAAGGCCCCGAGCGCCGTAACTCTCGTCGCAATTTTGATGAGATTCGCATGTGGGCAGACTATGTTTCTGGAAAAGCAGATTACCTGTACGACGATAACGGCGTGCATGGAGGCCTTGATTTAGATGCCAACTTTGTTATTCTTGGGGACCACAACTCCGATCCATATGATGGAAATTCGTGGCCGGGAGCTATCGCACAGCTTCTCGATAACCCACGAATTGTCGACACCCAACCAACTTCTGATGGCGGCGCAACTGAGTCAGCTCTCCAGGCTGGAGTGAACATATCCCACAGGAGCGATCCAAAATATGACACGGCAGATTTTAACGATAACGGTCATCCAGGAAATTTGCGCGTAGATTATGTTCTGCCAAATGCGGGAACAACCGTCGAAGAAGCGCATGTTTTTTGGCCAAAACGAGATGATGCGTTGTTCCGACTAACCGGCCTTTACCCATTCCCTACCAGTGATCATCGGCTCGTTTGGGCTCAGCTGCGTTTTCCAACAGCACCACCTGCTGCACAACCACAACAACAGCCAAATCAGCAGCAATCAAACAACAAGCCGCAATCACATTCACGCCATGAGCTATTATCGAGCGATAAGCAAGATAAACAGGCTGTGAGTAAGCGTTCTCCACAACAACTAGCTAAAACCGGTATCCCATTTAATCTATTAGTAGTTACCGGGCTAGCAGCAGCTCTAGTCAGCGCCGGAACACTTATCGTCAGGAAACGTCGGGCTTAGTAACGTACTCCATTCCGCTCCATAAAGCTCTAGCCCAGAATGCCCACACTTTCTGGGCTAGAGCTTTAGTGCACTAAGAGGTTGACACAGCTCCCGATACATGAGAGTGTATTACTGTATTAATACAGCAATACAGAGAGGTGGCTATGTCAGTCGACGACTCCCGCCCCATCTGGATCCAGCTTGTTGAGACATTCAGTCGCAATATTGTGACTGGTGAATGGACTGCTGGATCCAAAATCCCTAGCGTGCGCGAACTTGCGCTCACTACCGGGGTCAACCCGAATACCATCCAACGAGCACTCAGTCAGCTTGACGCATCTGGTCTCACGGTTGCCGAACGCACCCAAGGCCGATTCGTTACCACCGACCGAGCACTTATCAATGACACCCAGCAGGATCTAGCGTCTCAAGCAACAGACGCCCATATCGATGCCGTTAGCGCACTGGGCTTGTCACTTGACGAAACAGTGGCATTGATACGTGAGCGCTGGGCTAGCTCGTCGTCGTAACAGGAGGACACTATGGAGCATAGCAATCCGCTGATCCAGATATCCCACGTGACCAAAAAATTTGGCCGTAACCGCGCAATCAACGATCTATCGTTAGATCTGACTGGAGGCAAAATAACCGGCCTGATTGGAAACAATGGTTCTGGAAAAACAACTCTTTTTAAAATACTGGCAGGCGTCCTTTCTGACTGGGACGGAAGCGTAACAATCAACGGACACAAACCCGGAATACACACAAAGCCTCACGTTGCTTTTCTCCCAGCAACAGGCTTTCTCAACCAGACACTGACAATCCCCCAAGCCATCGATCTCTATCAGCGGTTCTTCGCTGATTTCGATGCGCACAAAGCTCACGACATGATGGAGTTCTTTCAGCTACCGTTCAATCGAACATTGAAAGAAATGTCTAAAGGCATGGGAGAAAAAGTCCAGATATCGCTGGTTATGGCCCGTAAAGCTCACGTATATTTACTCGACGAGCCCATCTCTGGAGTTGATCCAGCCACTCGCGCCACTATTCTGGAAGGAATTTTGCGCAACTTTGACGACGACGCTCTCCTCTTCATCTCAACACATCTCGTTGCCGACGTCGAACCGATTCTCGACGACGTCGTGATCCTCAACAACGGAAAGCTTGTCTGTTACGACCTGATCGACGACCTTCGCGAACAATACAACATGTCACTTGATCAGATCTGCCGGAAAGGAACCTTACTATGATGTCCAAACTTTTCTATCAAGAGCATCTAGATCAAAGCCGGAAGATTGTGTCTTTACTAGGAATCGTCCTGCTCAGTGCCCTCGTTTCACTAGGTATCACCGCTACCGGAATACCAGCCATCAGCACAGTTGCTCAACTCGTCATTTTTATTGGTGCCATCGCAGCTCCGACGCTGACTTTACTTATGGTTGCAGTACATTACTGGACATCAATGTACACCGATACCGGGTACTTTACGCACCAAATACCAGCCACAGCCGCACAGCTGTTTTGGGCAAAAGTTCTCTATGCTTTATGTACACTAATCGTCTCCTTGATTGTGAGCGCAATCAGCATATTGATCTATGTCATCGCAAATGGTTGGCAGATCAAGATGTCTCTCAGAGATTCTCTGAACTCAGCATACGATCTTATTTCTGCAACGCCTTCGGCGTTGATAATCATCGGGCTTATTGCAATGTTGCTGAACTGTATCAACGTCATCATCGGCGTAGCTGGAACAATAAGCTACTGCGCACAAGATAAATACATCCGGCACGGTTTTACTGCGCCAGCAATTGGCTTAGTCGTCTACTACATCCTCTATCAAGTAACAAGCTTGCCTGCCATGCTACTCATTCCAGGGAGTATCAAATTATCAGATGGAACATTTACCTGGCAGATAATGCTCACCGATTTTATCGATGCAGTTAACGCGGGAAGCCAACCATCGATCATTGGGATGGGAATCATCTTCTCTTCTACCGCCCTCGCAGCTCTTGCTGCTTGGCTCGGTATCCGATCGCTACACAACCACCTTTCGCTACGATAGATAGCAGTATGGGAGGTAGCGCATTCACTACCTCCCATACATATAGCTAAATTCCACGATTAGGAATCGAACACGTGCCGGAACTGGACGATCCGTTCTTGCGTAGTTACAAAAAACTCGTCCGCTGAGCCGTCAAATTCAATTGCTCCATCTGCTAGGAAAATAATTCGGTCAGCAATATTGCGAGCGAACGCCAAATCATGAGTCACCATAATTAAGGCAGTATTGCCGCGAGCAACCTCGGCAAGTACCCGGCGGACTTCCGCAGCCAACTCCGGATCGAGTGCCGATGTTGGCTCATCACACAATAAGAACTCCGGTTCCATAGCCAATGCACGTGCAATGGCCACTCGCTGTTTTTGTCCGCCAGAAAGCTGGTAGGGATACGAATCCTCACGGCCAGCAAGGCCTACCTGCGCTAATAGTTTTCGTGCCCGGTCATGGGCCTGAGACTTGTCTAAGCCCAGCGCTTTTATTGGTCCTAGCGCAACATTATCGATAACCCGCAAATGAGAAAACAGCTGAAAGTCTTGGAATACCATTGCGGAATGACGACGAATCGCACGCTTGTCTTCCGCCGTCACTGCCCCCGAAAAATCAACAGTGCGGTCACTCACCGTCAGTGTTCCAGCATCTGGCGTTTCTAGCACGTTCAAGGTACGTAACAACGTCGATTTACCAGAACCAGAGGGGCCTAAGATAACGGTTGTCTGTTGCGGATCAAAATCGACACTCACTGCGTTGAGCGCAACGACGTCGTCCCCATCTTTTGATACGAAACGTTTTGTTAACGAATCGACTCGCATCATCAGCGTGCCTCCACGTACTTAGATGTGCGCCGCTCAAGCCAATGCTGACCCGCAGTAAGCGCAGAATTAATGACAAGATAAATAAATGCCACTTCCACATACAACAGTAACGGCTCAAACGTTACCGCAGCCAATTGTTGGCTTCGTAAGAAAACATCGACAAGGGTAATCGAAGAAACCAGAGATGTTCCCTTCACCAAGTCAATGAAATCTGAAGAAAGCGGCGGAATAGCAATTCGGAACGCCTGCGGTGCCACAATCGACCACAAGATTTGACGATGCGACAGATTTAACGACTGCCCAGCTTCCCACTGTCCATGCGGAACAGATTTTAGACCGGACCGCAACGCCTCAGCAGTATATGCGCCAGCGTTCAGGCCTAGCGTCATGATGGCGACCGGCCACGCATCGAGGACAATTCCAGCACGTGGTAATCCGTAAAAGACAATAAAAAGTTGAACGAGCAACGGTGTGCCACGGAAAATCCACACATAAATGGCCCCTAATTGGGCTAGCACGACCACGCGTTCAAAACGTACAACTGCTACCATCGCTCCGAGCATGAGAGCAATAATAAATGATATAACAGCCAGCGGGATAGTGACCGTCACTGTAGCTGCAAATAGCGTCGGGAATGATTGAATCCATAAATCGATAGCGTTGCTCATTTTGCCTTCACCTGGGGGCGTGCTGAAATATCCTCACCGACGTATTTCTTGGTAATCTCAGCAATCGAGCCGTCTTCAAGACGCTTCTCGATAGCATCATTCAAGGCAGTCACAAATGCATCCTCACCCTTCTTAACCAAGATCGAGCAGCATCCTGGGGTTTCAACTTCACCATCTAACAGACGGATCGAAGCATCCGGATTACTCTCTTGGTAGAGCTTAAATGTCACTAACGAATTGAGCGTTGTGTCAGCACGGCCAGCAGCAACGAGGTCTATTGCCTGGGCAAAACCATCAACAGGAAGAATGTCCAAGTTGAACTTATCCCGCGCCAGCATTCCTAGGTTCGAGGTGGTACTTTGCGCCGCTTTGTGATGAGCGAGGTCAGTGATCGATACTAATGGGGAATCCTGCCGAACCGCAAAACGCCCCACATCACGAGTATAAGGTTGGGAGAAATCATATTTTGCCTGACGTTCCGATGATACCGCCAGATTATTAATGACAACCGGATACTTTCCTGCGTCAACCCCGGCGATCAATCCATCCCACGGAGCCACCGTAAAATTAACTTCCGCCCCAAGATCGTGGGCAAGAAGTTTCATGATATCAATTTCGATACCAGTGAGATTCCCCTTCTCATCAGTATACGAATACGGACGGTATGTGCCTTCAGTGCCAACCATAATGGTTCGCGCCTGCCGCGTTTCGTCCAACAGTTTCCCAGAAGGAGCTGATGCCGATGTAGAACATGCAACAAGTGCTAAGGCAGCAACGATAAGGGAACTAGCTCGTTTGGTGATAGACATAGATCTCTTTCTTAACACGGGGACAACGTGAACACTTAAAACAGATGAAGAAAATAGAATGCGGTTATTAATTAGCCACAACAAATGACAGAAAACATACAGGTTTGCGCCCACGAGCTGGCGTTTGTTATAGAGAACCTGGAAATCTGCATGTTTTAATTTTCAAATGATTGGCGCGCTTCTGTCAACACTCACGCCTATAATGAGAGCCATGATACGTACAACAGACCTTCATATTGCAATTAACATCAACGGAACACACGTAGGAAGCGGACTGGGCAAAGCTCATACCATGGCAGTTGCTACGATTACTGACAACACTATCGTTTCCTGGGACGAGTACGAAGTTGGCTGGGATGCGCTTCACGGTCAAGGGCCAGAAGGAACCCATCACGGTCGAATCGTGCGCTTTATGCGAGAACACAATGTCGACGTCGTAATCACTGGACATATGGGAGCACCAATGCTCAACACCATCACGAAACTTGGCGTCAAACCAGTCATAGATATTATTGGTGATGCCCGTCAGGCAGCTCTCAACGTCGCCGCTACGCTGTAACAAATTTATCGCCGGGGTTGGCACGATTACTGTGCCCATTACGGTTGGCATAGTCCATGCCAACCCCGACAAACAAACCAACAAGTGCTGGCACTACCCACGCCATGTGTAATTGTCCCATAGGGAGAAGATTAAGCCACTCACGCACTGGCATAAACAGCGAAATCCCTGTTGTATAGAGAGCTTCAACTACTGCGAGTACTCCCGCAATCCAGGCCGGTGCACGGTAACTCCACAACAATCGGATCGGCACAACAAGATCAACTAGAGACACCACGATCAGACAAATGACCATGGGATACAACAACTGATTAAGTGGCGCGACTACCGCTAAAATCCGTTCCAATCCCAAATTCGCCAATGCGAATGAGACCGAGACGCATATGACTAGCCAAGCGTGCGCCGACACATTCGGCACCAACTCATGGAAGTAATGCACAAAAGCCGCGATGAGACCCAACGTCGTCGTCAAACACGCCAGCACAACAATGGCGCCAAAAAGCATTTGGCCCGAGCGTCCAAAAATTTGATGAGCAACACCGGAAATCACTTCAGCACCGTTAGATCCAGAGCCTACTAGTCCAACGCGAATCAACCCAAGATAGACCACAGATAGCAGTAACCCCGCAGTAACCCCGGCTAGTGCTGTAGATTTTTGCAACTGCCGATCGGCGTGTCCTGCGGCTGCAAACGATGCCACAATAACTCCGCCGAAAACAAGTGCAGCTAATGCATCCATCGTGAAATAGCCCTGGATAAAACCACCGGCAACTGGCGATGATGAAAACTGCGGTGAGGCTTCTGTGTTGATCACCGGCACGGTAAATGATGCAATCACTAGGGCCG
The DNA here is from genome assembly GCF_900105865.1 of Arcanobacterium phocae. Lineage (NCBI taxonomy): Bacteria > Bacillati > Actinomycetota > Actinomycetes > Actinomycetales > Actinomycetaceae > Arcanobacterium > Arcanobacterium phocae. Next base: position 1,186,927 of record NZ_LT629804.1, on the reverse strand, counting down.
CTAGCAAAACGAGCAAGGTCGGGGTCAGCACCATCCCGATGTGACGAACCATTTTCGCTGGCCGCCGAGCCAACGTATAAGCGACGGCGAAAAAGACAAAGAGATAAATCGCTAACGCCCACTGTGAATCATTCACCAATGGAGCCACCGCAAATTCGAAGCTGACGGCGCCTACTCGTGGAATACCGTAGATCATTCCGCAGGATAAGAAAATCGCAGTTGTTAACACCAGGCCTATCGGCGCTCCGAGCCGATCAGCTAACCGTTTCTCTTCCTTGCGTTTGGATGCTAACGCCACCATGGACATCGCCGGAAGCAGGACCCCAGAACAGATGAAACCGATCGCAGCTATCCACGAAAGATGTCCCGCGTCAACTCCAATCATCACCGGAATGATAAGATTTCCGGCGCCGAAGAACATGGCAAATAATGCCAAACTAGTGACGAGGATTAGCCGATTCGGCGTCATTATGCCTCCACTGTGCGGCGCGCCCGATCACCTGCAAGATCGTAAAGCAAGCCAATAATAATTGCTAATAATGTGGGAACAACCCACGCCATCTGCAGGTGCCCCATCGGGAATAGGTCTAGTACGGTACGAAGCGGTGCAAAAGCACGTATCCCAGTTGAGTTGAGAGCTTCGGGAATTGCCAGCACCACGGCGGTGTATGTTCCTAGCCGGTATGACCACACCAATGTACGAGACTTCGGCAGGGCCATGTCAAGCAAGGCAACCACGATGATGGAAATCGTGATTGGGTACAGAAGTTGGTTCAGTGGTGCAACCAGCGACAAAATTGTTTCCAGGCCAAGATTAGACAGCGGAAAAACAACCGCCAAGTGAATTAATAACCAAGTATGTTGCGAGATCTTCGGGAACAGCTTGTGGAAGTAGTCCGACGACGATGCCAGCAAGCCCAACGCCGTCGTCAAACATGCAAGGAAGATAATCAGTCCGAAAACAAGCTGCCCAGTACGCCCGAACAGTTCATGGGAAACCGACGTAACAACAACGGCACCGTTGGCACCATTGCCAACCGCTCCCAAGTGAACTAACCCGATGTAGCAAGCTGCCAATAATGATCCTGCGAGGATCGATGCCCCGGCCATTCCTCGGCGAAGTTTAGCTCCCGAAAAACCAGCCGCAGCTAAAGCTCCTACGATCACCGGTCCATACATGAGCGTCGCTAAGGAATCCATCGTGAAATAGCCTTCGATAAGTCCATTTGCGATGGGAGCATGCACATAACGCTCGATCGGTTCGTGGTTTAAATCTGGCAAGGTATAGGAAGCTACAACGAGCACAATCAACAATACGATGAGAACCGGAGTTAAGAATCCACCGATGCGCTCAATAATTTTTGCTGGCTGGCGAACCAAGACATAGCAGATTCCGAAGAAAACCACAGTATAGAAAAACAGCTGGAGATGACCGGAACCCACTATCGGCACTGCCGCCATTTCAAAGCTGACTGCGGCTACTCGCGGAGTTGGGTAGAGCATCGCAGTGGCAACGAACAATACTGTGGTAAAGATAAGGCCAAAACGCGGACCTACTCGGTCAGCTAGACGGGTTTCTCCAGGATTAAGCGAACCGGCAGCTATCATTCCGGCTACAGTTAGCACTGCACCGGTCAGTACAAAGCCAAAGACAGCTGGGTAGGCGTAGCCACCTGCTTCTACCCCGATCATTGCCGGAAGGATCAGATTTCCAGCCCCAAAGAACATTGCAAATAGTGCAAAACCAGCAAATATGATTGATTTAGTTGAGTGAGAAAACATAATAAAGACCTAACAATTGACGCAATAACGACGACGCCAGATAAAAATATCTAGCTAACGGAGGCGGGGGCTTAACGCCCCTTGGTAAGTCGTTGCCAGTCTAGGCCAATTCCGATAAGTAATGTAGCCGCCGCCGGAACCACCCATGCCATTTGCAGATGCCCGGCAGGGAACGAGTCGAGCAGATAGCGTAACGGCGCAAAAAACTTGACCTCCGTTGTGTATAAAGCTTCTAACAGAGCTAAAACAGCAGTAGTCCACGCTGGAATGCGATAAGCGAAATACAGCTGTGCAGATACCAGCAAATCCACCAGTGACACGATCACCAGAACCATGACGAGTGGATATAGGAACTGATTCGCAGGTGCCACAATAGCAAGAATGCGCGTCAGCCCTAAATTGGTGAGAGAAAAGGAGACCACGGCAGCAATGAGTAGCCACTGAGAGCGCGTAATTGCAGGGATCAGATCGTGGAAATACTCAACTGATGCGTCCAACAAACCGATAGCAGTAGTAAAACAAGCCAAAATAACGATTAGCCCGAACACCCCTTGGCCAACTGGACCAAACAATTCCCGAGTAACATGCGCGGTAAGTGTAGCTCCGTTCTCGCCTGTTCCTACCTGGCCAACTCGCACTAAACCAACATAAACAATGGTGAGAAATATGCCGGCTAGCAGTCCGGCTACCGCAGTTCCGCGATGAACCTGCTGTTTTGACAAACCTGCAGCTTTCAAGCTACCGATCACTACGCCACCGAACATTAATGCCGCGAGCGCATCCATCGTGAAATAGCCCTGGATAAAGCCTTCTGTTATAGGCGCATGAGCATAGTTCGGATCTGGTTTTATATCTACCACTGGAAGTGTCCAAGCCCCGGCGATCACTATGAATAGGAGGATAAGAAGAGCTGGGGTCAGCCAGGCTCCCACCCCTTTCATAACCATGGCAGGCCGTAGCACTAAAAGGGATGCAACGGCAAAGAACAACGCTGAATAGACAAATAAAGCTATTGTGCTGGCCCACGGGTTCGCCGTCGGCATGAAGGGACCGATAGCCATCTCGTAGCTGACCGCACCCACACGCGGAATCGCGTACACCATGCCGGTGAAAAGGAAAATCAAGGTAGTAATGACTAGACCAAGCCGAGCGCCGAGTCGATCAGCTAAGCGCTTTTCATGTGAACGCTTGGTTGACATCGCCACCATTGACAACACGGGTAACAGAACTCCGGTTGAGACGAATCCGAGGGCTGCGCTCCATGAGTTAACACCGGCATGTGCACCTATCATCACCGGGACGATAAGGTTTCCAGCGCCGAAAAACATGGCGAATAAAGCTAAGCTCGCGATCAATACAGTGCGCTTGTTCGCTGTCATCGCGCCCCCTCTCGTCTCCAAACTATGTTCCAGATATGGCTCAATAACTTTAAGAATAGGGATCTGACTAAAAGATGCCCAACTTGGCACCCGTCTTCGTGACATATCGTTCACATTGTGAGACATTCACATTGCTCTGAGTCACATCCAGTCTTCTGCGGTTCATTCATTGGTAGTTGTCGATTATTAGACAACTTGCTTCTAATGCATTACCATTTCAAGAAGTATTGATTCAAAATAATTTGAGGTATTGATGGATGCTAACAAAACTGCAACCGAAATTGCCGAAGGAAGCGCATTATTTGGAGCCCTTGCCGATCCGATTCGGCTCGATATTTTCCATCGTTTAAGTGCTGGTGGCAAATGCGTATGCAACCTCCAAACCGCCCCTCCTATCCCAGACAACCTCTTGTCCTATCATCTTCGCATTTTGCGAGATGCCGGACTTGTTGTCAGTGAACGCCGGGGGCGCCGTGTCTTTTACCAGCTAGCTCCTGGCATCCTCGATCGTCTCCACAACTGTCTGCCCATGTCTGCTCCGACCACTGACCAAAGCGCATGAATTCACCTATCTACGACGTCCTTACTTTCTTCCTTGTCGACACCATCAAAATTTTTGCCCTTCTCATAGCAATCATTTTTGCGCTCAGCTTCCTGCGCGCAAGCACCAACATGGACAAAATCCGTGACTTCCTAGCAGCTCGTGGACTTTTCCTTGGCCTTTTCCTCGCCGCTGTCTTAGGCGCCGTTACCCCGTTCTGTTCATGCTCTTCAATCCCGTTGTTCGTCGGTTTCATCTCTGCTCGCGTCCCCATACCAATTGCCTTAACCTTCTTGGTTTCTTCACCCCTTATTAGCGAAACAGCAGCGGTGCTTATTGGTATCGAGTTTGGGTGGGACGTCGCGTTAGCCTACGTATTAACTGCGGTTCTTTTATCTATGTTTCTTGGCTGGGTCGCGTCATTCTTGCCACTAGAAAAATGGGTGGAAGATTTCGTTTTGACGACGCCGGTGGGACTGTTGCGAATGGCAACGCAAACTCCTTCACTAGCGCAACGGCGCACGGCAGCATGGGGTGAAGTAAAAAGCATAGTTGGCAAAGTCTGGCCCTGGATTATTTTTGGCGTCGCCCTCGGCTCTGTCATCCATGGCTGGGTGCCAGCTCATTACTTTGCTGATTATGTTACGGCAGATAATCTCTTTGCAGTTCCTCTAGCAACTATCTTGGGTACCCCGCTGTATGCCAACGGTGGTGCAGTCGTCCCAATCGGTCAAGCACTGTGGACAAAGGGCATCCCACTGGGAACCGTCATGTCTTTTATGATGGGAGCAATAGCATTATCGGTTCCCGAAGCAATAATGCTTCGACGGGTGATGAAACCATGCCTTCTTGTTCTCTACTTTGTCACCGTCATGATTGGAATCATGGCAATCGGTTACTTGTTTAATATTGTTTATGTCTAGCCAGGAAGAAGAATCCATGTCCCGCCCCGCCATTCTATTCGCATGCAAACAAAATGCTGGACGTTCGCAAATGGCTGCCGCAATAGCGAGTCAAGACCCACGCGTAACTGTGCTCTCAGCAGGAACTACCCCAGCTGATGAAGTTCATCCACAAACGGTCACGGCGCTTGCAGAAATCGGTCTGAGTGTTCATCAAAAACCGGCACTGCTATCTAATGATGTCCTAGAACAGGCCGATTGGGTGATTACCATGGGGTGCGGTGAAACTTGCCCAATCTATCCGGGAAAACATTACGAAGACTGGGACGTATCAGACCCTGCTAATCAATCATTGGATCAAGTCCGAATCATTCGAGATGATATTGCCGGCCGGGTAGCAGACTTGATCAACCGGATCATGTTAGCTCAGTGACTCTAATCTTCCTAACCTACATTAAAGGCACACTATAATGTGTAGATAGGAAGTAACCGCTCCGAGGAAAGCTAAAAATATGTGGAACGTACTAAGTGTAGAAGATTTTATGACCGGCGCAGTAAGTCTGCTAATCACCACTGTTTTGTGTTTCCTTCTTGGCGTTGAACGCTACTATCACAATAAAGATGCCGGCGTGAAAACACATGTGCTCGTTGGCATGGGTGCCTGTCTCTTTACCCTCGTATCAATTCACGGATTTTCTTCTACAACTGTCCCACTTGATCCTTCTCGTCTAGCTGCTCAAATCGTTTCCGGAGTTGGCTTCCTTGGCGCAGGCGTTATTTTTGTCAATAACGATACGGTTAAAGGGCTCACCACCGCTGCAACGATCTGGATCTCGGCAGCAATTGGCGTCGCCTGTGGTGCTGGCATGTCACTTCTAGCCGTTGCTACGCTCATTATCCACTACCTGCTTATCTTCGCTATTGGCCCACTAGCTAACAAAATTCCCAGCACCCACCACTTAGACCGCACCGTCGTCGAATATGAGGCTGGTCTAGGAGTCATGCGCCGTATCCTCGTAGTCGCCACCAGCTTAGGATACAAAGTCATGGTGAATTCAACATCGGTGATCGAAACTGAAAATGGCACTGGTATGCGAGCCGTCATGAAATTCGACGGCCCCTATCCCCGTCACACTCTTCACGAACGGTTAGCCAGTCTCGAGGGTGTTAACGCAGTTGACGAAGTGACCCGGGCTGAATTAGATTAACAATGCACTGCGCGCTCGTACTATTCGTTGCGTGTTCAGAAGCGTACACATTCGTATGATGGAGACAACGATGTCAACACAACTCAACACAGCATGGTCCACAGATGACGGGACTGCCAGAGTTCGCCAACTCTTTCATGCTACGTTCGATACTGAGCCAACTGTTTTCGCTAGCGCTCCTGGTCGGGTCAATCTCATCGGCGAGCACACTGATTACAACAATGGTCTATGCCTGCCTATTGCGTTGCCACACCGCACTTTCATTGCGTTAACCCCGCGCAATAATTCGCAGGTACGCCTCATTTCAGATCAAGGGGCACTCTGGGAGGGAAACCTAGCCGATATCAAGCCAGGAATGCCTAACTCATGGGTAAACTATGCGGCTGGTCCGGCATGGGCACTAGGAATAGATCATGGATTCGATGCCGCTTTTGCTTCATGTGTTCCGCTGGGTGCCGGCTTATCGTCCTCCGCAGCAATCGAATGCGCGAGCGCATTTGCTCTTTCCGAAACTGACAAAGACAGTATCGTGCAGGCCTGCATTCAGGCGGAAAATGAAGTTGCTCAAGCACCAACGGGCGGAATGGATCAGACTGTGTCTGTCTTCGGTGCGGACGGCAAAGCTGTTCTTATCGATTTCGATGCCAATACGAAGACACTAATCGATGCAACGTTCAATGACGATGATCTCCACATCCTCGTTATTGATACCCGAGCAAAACACTCTTTAGCTGACGGCCAATATGGCAACCGACGCCTAGAATGTGATCAGGCTGCAGACCTTCTCGGATTGAACTCCCTACGAGAAGCCCGACTCGATCAGCTTGAATCATTACCGCCACTACTACAACAACGGGCACGCCATGTTGTCAGCGAGAACGAGCGAGTCACCCAAGCCGTTGCTGCCCTTGCTGAGCGTGACTACGTGAAGCTTGGCCAGCTTTTCTACGAATCGCACCGGTCGCTACGCGACGATTTCAACGTGTCGTGCCCCGAGCTCGACTGCGTCGTCGATACTGCTCTGGAATATGGAGCGCTCGGTGCTCGCATGACCGGTGGCGGTTTTGGTGGATCAGCTATCGCACTCATCGACTCGGCCAATATGGCACAAGCGATCGAAGGCATCCGCGAAACCAGCATTGCTCGAGGATTCCCCGAACCAGCATTCCTTATTGCGAATGCCAGCTCAGGAGCTAGCCGCCTTTAGTGCAACAACTCAAAATGAGCACAACCGTATAAAACTGCCGCACCGATTATCTGGTGCGGCAGTTTTATTAGACTCAGCGGTAACCTTGCGGATTAGCCGTCTGCCAACGCATCGAGGATTCTGCCATATCTTCAATGGTATGAGTGGCTTCCCAGTGCAATTCTCTGCGGGCCTTTGATGGATCTGCATAATTTGCAGCGACGTCACCAGCACGTCGTGGCACTACTTCATATGGGATTTCCTTACCTGCAGCACGCTCGTATGCCTTAATAACATCGAGCACCGAATAGCCATGTCCCGTGCCCAAATTATAGACGTAAACGCCTGGCTCAGAAATATTGTCAGTAGCGGCAACGTGACCGCGTGCAAGATCAACAACGTGGATGTAGTCGCGAACGCCCGTGCCGTCTGGGGTATCGTAATCGTCACCAAATACTCGTACCCGGTCCAATTCTCCAACTGCTACCTTCGCTACGTATGGCGTTAAGTTCGCTGGAATACCCTTGGGGTCTTCACCTATCAAACCACTTTCATGAGCGCCCACCGGGTTGAAGTAGCGCAAAATAACAACTGTCCATGACGGATCAGACTTGTATAGATCGCGCAAAATCTGCTCTTCGAATACCTTAGTGTATCCGTATGGGTTAGTGGCAAGACCTGCCGGAGATTCTTCCGTCAATGGCAAATCAGTTGTCTCGCCATAGACGGTTGCGGAACTCGAAAAGACGAACTTCTTCACTCCGTGTTCGCGCATGGTCTGTAGCAAGCACAACGCACCGCCGATGTTGTTGTCATAGTATTCGAGCGGTTTTTCAACTGATTCGCCGACTGCCTTGAACCCAGCAAAATGAATGACCCAATCAATCTTGTTTTCGGTAAACACTTCGTTGAGCGCATTCGCATCGCGAACGTCAGCATCATAGAACCGCAGGCTCTTACCCGTTATCGCTTGAACTCGCTTAATCGCTTCTGGCGAAGAATTTGAAAAATTATCCACGCACACCACATCGTACCCTTTATTCAAGAGTTCAACTGTGGTGTGAGTTCCAATGAAACCAGCTCCGCCGGCAACCAAAACCGTTGTCATATTAGCTCCTTAAAATTGTTATTCTGCCCATTTATAGCTTGACCATACCGAGGTTTTCTAGGAACGATACAAGTCTCTGCTCTTCTTTGAATACAGCCGTGTTGGTCAAGATGCGTTCACAGATACTGCCCAGCTCTTCGCGAATCGCAGCATCGATAGCTGAGCGTTCTTGGCTACCTTGCAACGTAGCACGAACTTCCGAATCAACAAGCGAGAACTCTGCTATCTCCGCTGGAAGCTCATGCCCATTTTCAATCGCGTCTGCCAAGATGCCAAGCTGTCGCTGTAATCGAGCAGGCAGGATAAAGAGGCCTTGAGCTTCGATAAGCCCAATAGATTCCTGTTTAATAGCGAAGAATTCTGGATGCGCATGGAACACGCCTGCCGGGAATTCTTCACTGGTGATGTTCGACCGGAAAATAATGCTCATCTCATAGCCACGGTCAGTCACACTACACGTTGGGGACACGCCAGAATGGATACCGTCTTGATCGCGCGGAATGATACCGATTTCCGGTTCCGAAAAGCTCTCCCAAGCATCAGATATCCGTGCGCTAACACGCGCCACTGCATCTCGGTCACGGCCCACAACGCGCACAACCGTTGAGAACCAATCGACGATTTCAACGACGACGTCGGGCTCATCCGCTAGCGTGAACGTAGCAGTTGCTGATGCCTTTTGCATCGGTAGTACTTCCCCACCTCCCTGGTAGTGGTCGTGTCCCAGAACAGAGCCCCCGATGCGCGGCAACGTGGCGTTACAACCAATAAAGTACTGCGGGAATTGATCCACAAAATCCATCAGGCGATAAAAAGTTCGGTGATCGATATGCATCGGGGTGTGCTCAGTATTCACTGCAATTCCGTGCTGATCAAAATACCCATAGGGAGAGAACTGCCAGAACCATTCTTGCCCGTCTAAGTGCAGTGGAACGGTACGTAAAGTTGCCTTTTGCCGCCCCACAAATCCTTCATTCTCATGGCAGATAACACATTGCGGATAGCCACCGGCTACCGAGTTACCAGTTGCCGCTTTCTTCGGATCTCGAAATTCAGGTTTCGCTAAATTGATGGTGATAGTGAGTTTCCCGATGTCAAAGCGTGGATTCCTATCTAAAACTGCGCGTTTGACGTAATGGTTTGCCACGCAGTAGTCATAGAACCAGCGCATCGCCGTCATTCCGCCGTGTTCCGCTGCCATGGCTTGGTAGCGGTCATCTATTTCAGCGGGACGCAAGGACAGGATTCCCATAACGCGGTCTGCTAAGGCATTTTCGTCTTGTTCGGAGATTAATCCTGCTTCCACGCATGCGTGTGTAAAATCTGCGATCACTTTGTCAGGCTTATCATCGGTACATGTTTCCCCGGTAGGACGGTAACCATCAAGGCTAAAGATCGCAAAAATAAGGTTACGAACATAATCTTCATTTCGAGGATCTAACGCTAGGTGTTTGCGTGAATAATCGATGAGTTTATCTACGGCTTTGTAGATTGATTCATTCATGTTGGCTCACTTTCGGATTTATTACAATCATAATGTACCCCCGATGTGTGCGCTCGTTCACCTAAAAACCGCTTTTCAGTTATCTTTTTAGACGACGCATCTAATACGTCTTCATCAAATAACGAAAACGGACATCACCCGGAATCTATTGTTCCAAGTAATGTCCGCATAATGTTCGGGAGAACTATCGAAGTCTCAGGAGCTCTCCCAATATTTTCGCTTAGCTATTGGCGTTGTTATCGTCAAGCTGCTGACGGGATGCTTTCTCAGCAATCTTAGCTAACGGTTCTGGATCGACGTCACCCAAAATCAGATGTCCAGAAGCATGGTCTCCGAGTGCCTTTAGCGCGAGCCGCCCAACGAGTTGTTGGTTCGTCGTCGAACGCGCGGAACGAGCATTGGACAAATAGCTAATCGCCCACCGCATCAACGTCGAAAAACGTGTCTTGAATCCGGAGAGCGTCAAAATATGGAGGACGCACCAGGCTAGCCAGGCAATAAAACCATCGAATTCTAGTTTGCCAATTTTGACGACTGCTTTGGATTTGGCGATTGTGGCCATGGACCCTTTGTCGTTGTATTCGAATTTCTCTGCAGTAGGCTTTCCAGCAAGCCGGTCGATAATTGCTTGAGCAGCAAAGCGCCCTGGCTGGATTGCACCTTGGGCTACCCCAGGAACGCCATCGAGTGACATCATGTCACCGACAACAAAAATCTCAGGATGGCCCGGAATCGTCAAGTCTGGATTGACCCGCACGCGCCCGGCACGATCAAGCTCAACTCCGGTGCGTTCTTGTAGCTTCTTACCCAACGGTGATCCTTGGACGCCAGCTGACCACACCTTGCAGATCGAATTGATTGTTTGTTCGTTACCTTCTCGATCACGCAATGTCACAGTACGGTCAGTCATTCCGACAACCATCTGTCCCATCAGAACGTCAATGCCAAGCTTTTCGAGTGCTTTACGTGTGCGCTTACCAAGACTTTCGCCGAATGGCGGCAATGGATGATCTGCTCCATCAACAAGGATCACGCGAGCATCACGTGGATCAAAGTTACGGAATTCTTTTTTAAGGGTCTTGGAGGCGAGTTCGCGAATCTGTCCGGCAACTTCAACGCCGGTTGGTCCTGCGCCGACGACGACGAACGTCAGAATATCCTGGCGCTTTTGCGGATCATCTTCTAGCTCTGCTATTTCGAAAGCGCCTAGGATACGGGCGCGAATTTCTAGTGCATCGTCAATCGTTTTCAGGCCTGGAGCATAGCGAGAAAACTGGTCATTGCCAAAATAAGACTGATCGGCCCCAGCAGCTACAATGAGCGAATCGTAACCGGTGCGCACTTCACGGTTGTGGTAACGCCATACAACTTCTTGAGCATCAACGTCTATGTCTTCAACGAGGCCCAAAAGCACCTGCGCATTACGTTGTTTGGAGAGGATTTCACGAGTAGTTGGAGCGATTTCACCTGGTGACAAAATACCGGTTGCTACTTGATACAGCAAGGGTTGGAACAAGTGGTGAGTCGTACGAGATATCATCGTGACGTCCACATGAGCCTTGCGTAAGGCTTTGGTTGCAAATAAGCCGCCGAATCCTGATCCGATAACAACTACTCGATGTTGAGACACTCTTTCTCCCCTACTTAGATATTCCAATCAATGCACTACTCTACTCGATTTACGCACAGTAATCGTTGCGTAAATTGTTACGGTTATAACTATTAAAATGAACCAAGCCGCACCGAAGGTTTATTCGGTGCGGCTTGGCTCTTAAATTGAGCTTGCTGTCAGTTCATTGACCGGCGATGTTTCGCACCGATAAGAACGCCACCAGCAAGCAACATCAGTGCTGCCAGTCCGGCTATCTGCGCACCTGCAAAACCAGTCTTTGCCAGCTTAGAAGTCTTCGACGTATCTGATCCGGGCTTCTTTCCACCCTTTGGATCCTGCGGAGTCTTTCCTGCCGTGTCTGATTGTGCATTCTTACCGCAATCAACTTTGACTGTTAAACCAGCTTCTTTAGTCACAACAGTTCCAAAGTCAGTAGCTACTGCAACTGGCATGTCTACAACTCCGGTAGTTGCCTGACAGATACCTGCAGTAGACAATGTGACGGAAGCTTGTCCGGCACCGTCAGTGGTGATTACTGATGTTTCTTTTTCAGCATTCGGCTCAAGAAGCGTGTTATCGACGGCGATTGTTTGTGATGCCGCCCCAACAGTAACAGTTGCCTGTTTGGTCATTCCATTACCTTCAGTGAATGATAGTCCCCGCAGCGGAATGGTGATATCAACACCTTCAGGAATAACTTCTGTTGGCAGTGTAATACCAACTCCACGCTTAAGTGTGGCGGCGGTGAGCTTCGGTCCGGTGATCTTCTTCAAATACTTGTTGAAACCGTCGCGATCGAGTTCGCCGAATGTCTTTACCGGCAAGCCCTTCTCAAAATAGCCGTCGCCACCTTGCAAAACAAATGTCATAGAGCCAACGTTATAGGTCTTGTCCATGTCCATTGGCTGTCCGTTCAGCAAAATCGACGTAATCCGCTCGCCGGCAGGCTTTGTTGCATCGTAGGTGTACGTGAGGTTCGACGACGTTCCCAACCGCAGCATCGGACGGGAGTTTTGTGAATTCAAATTAGTTTTCCACTGATTTTCAAGTGCCTGCTTGAACTGCTTACCCGTCATAGGCGCATAACCTAGTTCGTTGGAGAATGGCAGCGCCTTATATGTATCGGCGTATGTGAGCACACCGTTGGTTGGAACAAGATCGGCCCGCAATCCACCAGCATTGACGACGCCAAAATCAACCGGAGTTGTCCCATCGATCGTTACTTGGTCAAGAATCGAATCAGCTACGAGGTTCCCCAGAGTCGACTCGACACCGCGGTTCGACCCTGGCTCAGGCTGTTCTTTTCCGGGCTCTAAGAACACGCCACGATTCCACTGTGTTTTTACGCCCGAAACGATCTCAACTTTGCCAGCTTCTTTAGCTGCGTCTTGGGCAGCTTTAACGACTTTTGCTGCTGATGCATTTTCGAGGCAATCAGGATCACTCTTGTCCACAACGTCCTGAGCTGGAATCAAGATTGAATCTGCTTTAACTACTTTGTTGGCTTTTTTGTCAAACTCTACCCGTACCAATCCGAGGTTATCGGTATATGATCCGGAAGAGATTCCAGCAAGTAGCGGATTAACCGAATCGAGTTTAACTACGGAGTCAACCTTATCGAATTCATACGGGACGTGGGTATCTCCACCCATCAATACGTCAATTTCGGCAGGCATCTTCGGGTAGTTGTTCTTGACATCGTCGTCAAGCATTGCAACGACAATCTGAGCCTTGCCGCCGTCTTTAAGTTCCTTAGCCAGATCTCCCAGCTCAGCAATAGGGTCTTCGAAGGTTAATCCTTTAGTAGTATCTGGGCTGAGTTTAAAAGGCACATCTTGTGCAATCGCACCGATGAACGCGACTTTCACTCCGTCGAGCTCAGTCACAGCATAATCTTTCAAATACGGGGTATCTTTTCCGTCGACTTTGTAAGATCCCATTCCCTTCACATTGGCGCCCAAATACGGGAAACCAACCTGAACAAATTCTTTTGTATTACTTCCATCCACTCGTTGTTTGAAAACTGGTTGACCAAGGTCCAATTCGTGGTTACCAATAGTTGACCCAATAACCGGCAGTTCGTTGAGAGCTGCAATCGTTGGATTATCTTTTTGCGACCCGGAGGTATACGGTGATGCACCGATATTATCCCCTAAGAGCGTCAAAGTAGACTTCGGATTGGTTTTATAAGCATCTCGCAAATAGCATTGCACTGCCGCAATACCAGATTCACTGACTTTTTCCCGCTTAGTCTTTTTATCAGTTTTGGCGACCTTTTCAATATGTCCGTGGATATCGGTTAAGTTGTAAAGGTCTAGGGTGACAACTTCACTGTTATCTACACTAGTAGTATTCGTTGCCTCATCTGCCCAAGCTGACGTCGGCGCAAGAACTAACGCTACCGCTAAGCCTGCACCACACAACGGGCGGGATAAATGTTTACGCATATCATATCTCCATCGATTAGATCTCAAAGCAAACAGTTCCAGACTAACAATTTGACAGCGTTGTGAACAATAGAGATCTGTTAAAAATGTTTAATTGATTTGTAAACTGATAGTCTGATGTTGACTTTTATTCCATATAATTCCTATTCTGGCTAAGGAGAGTGATAAAAATGGTCAAGCAAGCACGCAGTATGCAAACCCGCAAGTCGATTCTCGATGCCACGCATCGAGTCATTATTCGAGATGGTGCCTCAAAGATCACCGTGTCGGCTATCACCGCCGAGGCTGATATCACTCGGTCGCTTTTTTACCATTATTTCGCAACTAAGGAAGAAGTGGTAGAAGCGCTTCTTGACTACGTGATTGATGAATTCCTCGAAGAACTCGAGGAATGGAACAACGCTCGCGAGCCAGGAAATATTGAGAAAGCCTTAGACGAAGCCACCGTGCTGATGCGTAAAATTCTCCATGAGGACGGTCCTTTTGCCACGAGCCTAGCGCATGACGCAAATGCTCAGTTGTATCTTGTCTTCATTGACCGAGCGGCCCGCAGAATTGCACTCTATATTAGCGAAACAACAGTCCAAGACTACGAGAAGCGGCACTCTATCAGTATTTCCCATATCAATGAAACTCTCTACATTCTGCTCACTGGCTTGGCTGCACTCATCCGGTCAAACCCCGAAATTTCCAACGAAAAGATCGCCCGAATCATCGCTGAGACTCTACACTTACACACTCATTTCATCTAAAAACGATGTCTCATTCTATGCGCCGTGCTAGTCGGTAACTACCGTTGATTTCAACCGCTAACTCTTGATCTGGATCGCTGCCCTGTATGCGAGACACTTCTCCGTAATTCCACACATCACGCTCTTTGTCCGATTGTGCTCCCAGCCAGTCAATTTCAGCAAGCTGCTTTTTAGATAGTGGACGGGCAGTCTCGACGTCGAACACAACGATATCGTCTATTCCACCGATCAGTTCTCCCAGTTGGCGGTCGCCGAGTTTTTCATTCGTGACCGCATAACGTTGCCCGTAAGCATAGAATACGTAAGCATTTTCCGGATCGAGGCGGAGGGATGCCTCGTGGCTATCACTGGACGCATCTTGCGCAAGAGGTTGCGGAGTATAGAGTTCACTCCCTGGATCAAGCTGACGTTCGTCAACTGCGCGGTAACGTTGATTTCCAATATCGACGAGTAGTGCCGTGGATTCGCCGTGGTCCCGGTAGACGTTGAAAAATTGTACTGTATGGTTACCTGGCTGCTTTTGCTCGCCATCTACCGCAAGATCTGAGTCGTACATGGTGGTTGCATCTTGGTAGGCCACTACCTTGCCAGTTTTATCGACAACAACGAGTTGACGGATATATCCGATCCAGTCCCCGACTTGCTCGTCTTCTGCTCGCTGGGCGGTGATGGCATAGGTTATATCACCACACGAAAAATGCTGAATATCGGGATATGTCAGCTGACAGTGGATTTTGTCCCGTGCATAGTAGCGAGTGAGCGCCTCAAACGTTGAGCATCCTGAACATAACAACACTGTAGCTAACAGTAATGCAGGAATCCTTAGCCATTGTTGTATCCTCGACTTTTTATTCATAACTCGATTATGATGCATTCACACTCGAGTTGAAATAGCCCGGCTTCTACTTTTTTAGTAGAGCTACCTCTACCATCAGACTAAACCGCTAGCAGCTGATCGCTTGGCTGGCACTCCCCAATCGCTTGACGCACACTAACCAAATAGTTATCAACCTGCTGTGGACAGCGTCCAATAAACGCAGCCGGATCGAGCACTGCGTTCAGTTCCTCTTCGGTCATATTGAACTCGGCATGCGTGGCAAGCGCACCCAGAAGATCAAACGGTTCGCCAGCCTTCATCAAGGCGGTCGCGCGATGGGATTCTTCGCGAATCAATTCGTGTAATTCTTGCCGATCACCGCCACGCTTAACTGCTTCCATCAAAATATTTTCGGTAGCAATAAATGGCAAATAGTCACGCACCGACTTTGCAATGATCTGGTCGTTCACATGCAGATTAAACGTCACATTCATACACAGGCGCAAAATTGCGTCGGTCGCCAAGAAGCCTTCCGGCATCGAGATGCGACGGTTTGCTGAATCATCAAGGGTTCGTTCAAACCACTGAGTGGCCGCCGTCATCGTGGGGTTGGCAACGTCAGACATCACGTAACGTGCCAAGGAACAAATGCGCTCGGTACGCATCGGATTGCGCTTGTACGGCATCGCACTCGAACCGATTTGCTGAGCCTCGAACGGTTCTTCAACTTGGCGATCGTGTTGTAGCAAGCGAATATCTTGCGCCATACGGTATGCGCTTTGCGCGATCGACGACAAGCAATTCATGATCCGCGAATCGAATTTACGCGGATAGGTTTGTCCAGCAACATCGAAAAGTCGATCGAATCCGAAATCTTTCGCAATCCGCGAGTTCATCTGATCGATACGTTCCTCATCGCCGTCGAACAGCTCCATGAAGCTTGCTTCCGTTCCGGTGGTTCCCCGACAACCAAGGAAACGAACAGACGAAATCACGAAGTCGAGCTCTTCAAGATCTGCCATGAAATCCTGCATCCACAAGGTAGCGCGTTTGCCAACCGTCACCAGCTGGGCAGGCTGATAATGCGTGTATCCCAGCGTTGGCATAGCTCGATACTGTTGGGCAAACTGCGCCAAATTAGCAATGACAGTACACAAAGAACGTCGCACATGTAACAATGCATCACGATATATGACTAGATCCCCGTTATCAGTCACGTAGCAGCTGGTAGCCCCCAGATGGATAATACCGGCGGCATCTGGTGCAACCTGGCCAAAAGCGAAGACGTGCGCCATCACGTCGTGGCGGACCTGTGCTTCGCGAGCGGCCACCACATCCCAATCGATATCCGCAACGTGATCGCGGAGTTGAGCAACCTGTTCGCTCGAAATCGGCAACCCCAGTTCGTGCTGTGCACGAGCTAACGACACCCACAGCTTTCGCCAGGTTTCGATACGAGTTCGTTGAGAGAACTGCTCGACCATGAAATCTGACGCGTAGCGGGTCGTTAGCGGATTGACATAGCGATTCTTGGCTGAATGATCCACGAGGACTGCTCTTTTCTGGGATAAGTAGTGCAACTAGAAATAATTATAGATCTGGCCGTGGAAGCTCCACGGCTGCCACAGCCAGCCGAAGGTTATCTATCGAACAATATAGGCTTCGCGCTGCGCGCCCACACTCACATACCGAATATGGCATCCAATACTCTCTTCAATGAACTCCACGTAGGCACGTGCCTGTTCTGGAAGCTCATCCCACGTGCGGCAGCCACTGATGTCGCTCTTCCAACCTGGTAGCTTGATTTCCACTGGCTTAGCAGCGTCGAGCTCGGCTGGGAACGGGAAGCTTTCAGTCTTTCCGCTTGGAGTGTCGTATGCGATACAAACTGGAATTTCATCCATGTCAGAGAGAACATCCATTTTCGTCAGCGCGATCTCAGTGGCTCCTTGCATCTGGATTCCGTAGCGGGTGGCAACCAGATCGAGTGGACCAACCCGGCGCGGCCGTCCGGTGGTGGCGCCATACTCACCACCAGCATCCCGCAATTTATCAGCCTTTTCACCGAACCATTCACACGTGAATGGACCGGCTCCAACACACGTGGAATACGCCTTGACCACAGCCGTCACTCGATCGAGTTGCAAACTCGGCAGTCCGGCACCAACTGGAGCGTATGCCGCAATGGTGTTTGACGACGTCGTAAATGGGTGAATACCAAAATCGATATCGCGTAAGGCGCCAAGCTGAGCTTCGAACAAGATACGCTTGCCGTCCTTCTTTGCCTGCGATAGCACGTCAGCGGTGTCGGCCAAGTATGGCACGAGACGCATCGCCCAGGTGTCGATCCATTCCATGACGTCGTCCAGTTTCGCCTCTGGCGCCCCGTAAACCTTGGTAAGCGTGAGGTTCTTCCATTCAAGAAGGTCCGCGACATGTTGGCGGAGCCGTTCTGGATCACGCAATTCACCGGCTAGAATCGTCTTCTTTTGGAATTTATCGGAGTAGAATGGTGCAATGCCTTGGCGAGTAGAACCGTACTGCTTATCAGCTAGTCGCATTTCCTCTAGCGTGTCTAGTTCCCAATGCCACGGTAAAAGTAGCGATGCGCGTTCCGAAACCACCAAGTTTTCTGGGCTCACCGATACACCTTGCTGGGCAATCGTATCGATTTCGGTAAACAGCTGTTCTGCGTTCAGAGCCACTCCGTTACCGAGGATGTTGAGCACGCCGTCGTTAAAGATACCTGACGGCAACAGGTGCAATGCGAACGTTCCGTAATCGTTGACGACGGTGTGTCCAGCGTTTCCGCCACCTTGGTAACGCACAACGACGTCGTAATCGGCAGCCAACAGGTCAACCATTCGGCCTTTGCCTTCGTCTCCCCAGTTAGCTCCGACGATAGCCGCACACGAACCAGAATTTTCTTTCTTGAACATAATAATTCTTTCTCTCAGACCACAGATTGTTACCACGACGTCGGTACTGGCGCGCCTTCGCGATAGCCCGACGATGACTGAATACCAACGATTGCGCGCTGGGCAAACTCCGCAATATTTTGCGAACCAGCGTAGGTGAAGGAGGAACGAACACCAGAGATGATCTGGTCAATCAGGTCTTCTACTCCGGGACGTTCTGGATCGATGAACATGCGAGCAACCGAAATACCTTCTTCGAACAGCGCCTTGCGTGCTCGATCGAAAGCTGATTCACGGGCAGTGCGGTTGCGCACCGCGCGCTTAGATGCCATGCCGAAGGATTCTTTGTAAGCTCGACCATTGGCATCGTAGTTGACGTCACCAGGCGATTCGTATGTTCCGGCAAACCAGGAACCCACCATGACGTTGGATGCACCGGCCGCGAGTGCGAGGGCAACGTCGCGCGGGTGGCGGACTCCGCCGTCGGCCCACACATGTGCACCGAGTTTCTTCGCTTCTGCAGCACATTCGAGAACTGCAGAGAACTGCGGCCGTCCAACGCCGGTCTGCATACGGGTGGTGCACATCGCACCTGGCCCCACACCCACTTTCACAATAGATGCCCCGGCCTCAACCAAGTCCCGAACACCGTCTGCGGCTACCACGTTTCCGGCAACAAGCGGGAATCCGGCAGGCAAAATGGCCCGGACCGCACGCACGGTTTCGAGCATTTTGTCTTGGTACCCGTGGGCAGTATCAACAACGAGGAGGTCTACCCCACCCGCCACAAGCTGTTGTGCTTTACCAACTGGATCGCCGTTCATTCCAATAGCAGCACCGATACGCAGGTGGCCGTGGGCGTCAACTGCTGGCTTATAGATGGTGGCACGCACTGCTCCGGCGCGGGTTAGAACGCCGAGTAAAGCGCCGTCGTCGTCAACAACTGGCGCTAGTTGATGATGATGGGACTTGAGAATCTCGTATGCTTCGCGTGGATCGATACCAGCTGGCAGGGTGAAAAGTTCAGTGGACATGACGTCACGAACTTGGGTGAACCGATCAACGCCGGTTAAGTCTTTTTCTACGACTAAGCCAACCGGTACGTTGGTTTCAGGATCGACGACGACGGCAGCTCCGTGCGCACGCTTCGGAATTAATCCCAGCGCATATCCGCAAGTGTGGTGTGGTTTGACAACGACGGGGGTGTCATAAACCAGATGACGAGACTTAACAGCTGCAATTGTGTCAATAACAATATTGGTTGGGATATCTTGCGGAATAATGACCAGACCGCCCCGACGGGCGACTGTTTCCGCCATGCGCTTGCCTGCAATAGCCGTCATATTTGCAACCACGAGCGGGATTGTGGTTCCCGACCCATCGCTGGTTGCTAGATTGACGTTGCTCCGGGATCCGACCGAGGAACGGGACGGAACCATGAAGACATCGTCGTAAGTGAGATCAAAAGTGGGCACAGTATTGTTTAAGAATTTCACTAAGAAACTCTATCGATGTTGCGAACCAAAAATCCAGAATTCAACACAAGTTCTCATATCGTGAAATAGACCCGTCCCACAACGCGAGATGCATATATACCCTCCCCTCTTAGGACTTTGAGCTAGCGCAACAGAAAAATTATTAGGGTACCCTAAATTACGCGATACTTTTATTAGTTCGATAGGACGTTTATGAAACTTTTTAAACTCGTTACCGCGCTAGCAATAGGCAGTCTTTGCCTGAGCGCACTTATCATTCCAGCAACTGCAATCCCCTCATCAGCAGCCGGTCAGCAAGAAGGATTCAATATTTCTTTTGAAGAAATCACAGACGGCTCGCAACGCCATCTACAATGGTCGCACACCAACTGCATCCCAGTTACCGGTGAAACTGCAACCGTCACATACACAATGACTAAAGATGGCGCTAACATTCCCCTCAATGGTCAAACTCGATTGCAATTAGAGACTAACGATGCCGGTACTTACCACCTTGACGCGGTATGCAACTACAGCCAGTGGTTGGCACCGGTTAAAAAATCTATGGAGCTGAAGGTCAGCCCACTACCGCAAAGCCCCAAACCCCCGGAAAATAAACCACAAGACGATGAACCGTTCACACTTTATTTCGATAAAGTTGGCGAGGGCGTTGATGCAAAACTAGCATGGCACACAACAGGATGCCGCGCTCCTTCTCCAGCGACGCTCACGCTCACGCGTGATAATACTCCAATAAATATAGATAGCCTCAGCGAGTTAACTCTTAAAGATCAGCCAGCTGGAACATACACAATACGCGCTACATGTTCCCCTGAATGGCTTGTGCCAACTACTCTTACTAAATCTATCGTCGTATCAGCTTCGCAACCAGATCAGCCAACACCAGAACCAGAATCTACACCAGATAATGAAATGGCAATCGACGTAGCTGAGTTCACTGAGTCGCTAACTGGACGCACCTTATCTTGGAACGTTTCTGGTTGCTCTGTAACGAACCGCAAAACAGTCAATGTTTCCATACTATTCAATGGCAATAAGGCGCAACTTCGACGTTCTTCACGCACTGAAAGTGTGAATGCTTCCCAGTGGCCAACTGGCGTCTACACAATCGAAGCGCAGTGCCGATCACTTGACGGCCACAAGGTCTACAGCACGCAATCACGCGATATCACCTTGACCCGTGCCAACTTGCCCGTCACTTTTGCAGGGGAGCCATTAAACTACCTCATTCCACGGCCTGGCGATCGTGTGCGTATCTCATCATATCCATCGCATCAGCAGTTGCTTCTCACCGACGGCACCAAAGCTGAACCTTTTGCTCCAGGTGAAGACGTCGAACTTTTTGTTACCTTCGATGATTCTTCAGAAAGAACCAGCATTGGACATATCACAGCTAACAACAGCGGTCACGTAGATACCACTATCTGGATCCCGCTCAACGAAAAAGCCACGAGTTTTACTATTTTTGCAGTCGGAACAACGAATAAATACCAACTTGACTACCGTTCGCTTCTCACATCAAAGCCAGCATACGGCATTAAAGTATCTAAAGCCGACGCAACAGTTCGAAACATTCGCGTCTCTTCATATCGCAACGATGAACTATCCAGTGACAATGCTTTTACTAAGAACAGTACCATCACGATAAAAGTTCTCGATCCGTCAGGATCAGTAGTCATGAGCACCCCTGCAACAACCACTAACGATGGTTCCCTAGATACCGTCATCTCGCTGCCCAGTGGGCTAAGCGATGGACGCTATACCGTAATAGCGGCCACTCCTTTAGCATTACGCGGCAACTATTCTGCCTACTTCTATCTCAAAGATAATGAGGCATGGGCACAATGGGATACCACCTACAGCACAGACTGAGACACATGCCTGGGAGTTATTGTATCCAGACATGGAAGTCAAACAGCGAGAAACTTTCAAGGGTACATTGACGGCAACTTTATTCGGCAAAGATCGTGGAGTGCCCCGCGGCATCACGTATGCTACTGATCCCAGCACACCAGATTGGGTACAAATCGATCCGACAACTGGAACGATCACGGCTGCCCCCAACGAATACACCGCTGTACAAAAATACACTTTCACGGTGATCGCGACGCATCCGGATGCGTATAGCAACTAAATTGCCAGTGCATATTACTGTTCTTCCAACAAATAGCTCCCAGCCTGATTCTTCTGCTTGGACGCTATCTTATCCAGACTTAACACTCAAACAGCGAGAAACTCAAAAACTCGATGTTATTGCAACATTATTTGGCAAGAACCGCGGTATGCCAAAGGATATTATATTCAACGCTGGAGCACAGATGCCGAGTTGGCTTGACGTCGATCCACGATCTGGAACAATTACCGTCCATCCGGATGAGTATGTCGAGTTACGTGACTATAGCTTTACTGTGACTGCTGTGTACACAGATGGTACACACAAAAATATCCCGGTTAGGATCACAGTAATCGAAGCTGATCCCCAAACCACCTTCCCACTATTCCCACTCAAACCAGCTAAAAAGGTTACTCCAGCTCTAAAGCTTACTCCTGCCTTACCGCAAACAGATCACACACCGGAGCAGAAGCCTCAAGAGCAGGACCAACAAGGACAACAGCAGCATCAAGATCAGACCCATCACGATCAGAAAGAGAAGCCACACGCACCGATTGCACTTCCTGCTCAATCAGCAAGCTTGGCAAAAACAGGTTTTACTGGATTGATTCTTGTAGGTTTCGCCTTATTGTTCATTACAGTGGGAGGCTTATTCAGGTATAAGCAGCACTCATAATCCTCATTAGAAATAGCAGTGGGGAGTACATTACCATGATGTACTCCCCACTGTTTCTATTTGGAGATCGTTCTTCGGTACGTGAGGAATGCTCCTACTACGCCACTAGCCAATGCCATGAAGACCATACCAGCAGGAAGACTAATACCCGTTCTTGCTAAATCGCCCCCGGGCCCAGGCACAACCGGCGGAGTCGGAGGCACAACCGGTTTATGGCTGTTAGTTAGCACAAATCCAGTCTGCGCATCGCCACTAACTGTTACCTGATAGCCTTCAACTACTTCCTCAGCAACCGAGTAAACGATCGCCCGGCCATCTTTCGTCCGTGGTAGATCCGTAAATTGAGCAGACCAGTTATTGTCCGCATTGAGCTCAACATGCTTCCCAGTCGGCATACCATCAGCCAACAATTCCACACTAATCTTCAACGGACGTAAACCGTCTACGTCATCGCCGTCATCCCAAACTTTCGTCACGAGAACATTAACGTAATCTGGATGGTTGACCGCCTTCGCTACACCAGGCACAGTCATCGAAACAAGTTCTCCGGCGTCGTTCTTTCCCGCTTGGATAGGTATCTCGAATACTGTGTATTGGCGCGAAATAAGGTAGGGCTCGGGCATGCTGAGTTCTTTAACAACGTATCGTCCTGGCTCCAATGACGGCTCACCAGCTGGCATGTACGTGCCGTCAACGCCAGTCACGAACGTCCCGTCACTAGTCTCGAAATCGTCCAAAACTACCTGTTGTGCTGTGAGTTCTGCACAGGCTTGCGGATCAGTTGCGTCACAGACTTTGATGTCTTCGACGTCAGTTGGGACCTCAGTTACTACCCCACATGCACTTGGCGTATTATCGACAACCTTATATAACGCGAATTTCGCGCCCGCAATCGGCACACCGTCAGGATTAGTCTTCTCAACTCGGAACGTACCGGGATTCTTTTTATACGTGAAATAAAGATGTTGCGTTTCATATCCAACCTGCTTGTGGTAAGACAATTTGATGTTCGGCGCAGGCTTGAAGAGCGGAATACCGCCAGACCCCATGGAATCAAAAACGCCTTTTTCTTCTACTGGGAGATCGTTATCCACGTAAGTGTATCCCGGAATCTCCTTCTTCACCGATTCAAACGTTGGCTTGTATGGAAGATTCTTATCCCCATAATCCAGGAACTGTCCAGCAGCGCTATCGTAATTCATCGGACGCAGGCCCGACGCCGAAGCCCAGGTGCCTGGCTGGCGTAACGAAAATTCGTACGGCCAGCGACCCAACCCATAGCTACCAGAGCCGTCTGCTACCTGTACTTCATCAGTACTTGCTGCAATATTTGGATACTTCTTAGGCAGTTCAGGATATATTTCGGCTGTTTTCTAGGAAGCAAGCACCGGCGAAAGGAACTGGGACGAATCTTCCAAACACGCAATTGTTGTGTATGTTGACCCCGCTAATTCGCCAGACCAACTAGCTAACGGGCGATGCGGCAGCTTAATCGGTTGCCCATCTGATTCAGTATCGGTAATACCTAATGCTTGGCGATACTCAGAATCGAGAACATATCGGAAATCAGCGTAGGCAGGGATTGACACGTGAAGACCATTAGCTTTCGCACCAATAGAGCCTCCCTCAGTATCTCCGGTTGAACCGGTCCCAATTGTCATGCCCCATAGTCACCAAAAACTGGTAGGTAGGCATCCCACACAAATGTGTGTTCTTCGTCGAACTCAAACACATCGTCAAAAACAATGTGCTTTGGTTCGAAGAATCCGGTTGGACGATCCGGGATATGACTCCACGTGCCGTCAGCTTTCTTTACGACGACGGATTCTTGATCAGCTGGATCATAAAGCGCGGTATCGATTGGCTTGCCGTCGAGCAACATATTCTCCACTGGCTTCCAAAAATATGGATCGTTCGAGTCGCGACGCGTATACTGCCAAGTCACTCCAAGACGAAACTGTTTAGTAGGCGCGGTATTTTCGCCAACTGTTTGATCCCCGGTGTAATACCAGCGCATGGTGGTTCGCACACCATCGCACGGATTAATAACCGTGCGGAAGCCAAACGTTGATATATGGGTGACTTGCGGATTAGCTTCACGCAAACACCCATCCCCCGGATCACCCGGTTTCCACTGCGGATCAGCCTTGCCATGGATCCATTCGAAAGATAGGTCATATTGTGGAAAGGGCCGTTGAGTGGCCTGTGCTGTCCCCACAATCGAGATGAGGAGACTGAAAATAATACTGACGGCCACAACGAAGACTCCCCAAGTTTTCTTCGCAATTTGGCCAGTTGTCTTTTGAAATGTATTCACAACCACTCAACTGCACTTTATACTCACATAGAAATCTTCTATTACTGGCATCCTATCTTGTTAAGGGACGCCATGTAGCTGTTATGCTAGTTTGCCGTTTTTCTCGGATTAAACATCGGCTAACTTTACTATTGATATGGGCTTGCTTCCTATCGTTCACCAGCCGAATTAGACGACGCACAACGATAGATAGTCAACAGGCAACGAAGGCTGTGCGTTACAGGTTTCAGATTGAATCTACAGCTGCCCGTCGTAAAGCCGGGTGAAAATAACACCACAATGTCGAGATAGCACATATCCCGATACACACAATAAGCGGACTAGTATGGTTCCAACTGTACAAGGCGGTAGATCCAATCGGAGCCACCGCATAAGCGATTCCCCCATTAGCATTAAGAATACCTGCTAATCCACCTTGCTCATGATGCTCCACCAACGCAGTGGGACCAGCATTATATCCAGTCAACGCCAGCCCCATTCCGACTCCCACACCAGTGCACGCCACCAAATACGATCCTAAATGTGCCGGGAGCATTAAACATGCGACACCCAAACACAGCATCAGCGTACCGCGACGTAACAACACTGCCGGCTTCCATTTAGACAGCGGAGCTACCACGGCCTGTCCGAGAATCATCGCGACTCCCATCACCGCCATGCAGAGCGCAATCAGCCCAGCTGAATAACTCGGCTGGAGTTGGAGACCATCTTGAAGGAGAAATCCGAAGATCGTCCCCACGCTAGCAAACGAAATGTAATTTAACAGCCCAACGCTAAGGAACGGAAAAACCCGCGGGTCCCGGTAATGGACAGCTGCAGGTTTATCCACCCGATAAGATTCGCTAGAGGGATGAAAAAATAGCAATAAAACACAAATCCCTGCAACCATCATCACCGGCATAACTACTAAAGGCAGCATAATACCGCCGTAGGCAGCTAAAGCTCCGCCAATTATTGCTCCGAGAATCGATGCGATCCCCTGCGAGGCACCTAACGCGCCAACACCTTTGATTCGTTCAGATTCAGTAACCGTATGCGTGACAATATATGTTTGTGACGATGGAGCTACAGCAGCTATTGCGCTACCATAAAGTACACCTCGGGTAAGTAAAATAAGTATCACCAGCACACCTGTGGTTCTGTAACCAGAGAGCCCAATATGAGATACATATGCAAACAATGCTAGAGCTATAAAACCAAGAAGCATCGACAAAAGTAGTACTCGGCGAGTCCCCCACCGCAGTGAGGCCCTTCCCCAGACTCCAGCAAAAAGCGCGAACATGATTGCTGCTGTAGAGATAGCTGCCCCGATATGCCATTCGGCTAATCCAAGTTTTCGCGCTAACGGAGCAAGTATGGGGTTAAGAATC
This sequence comes from Arcanobacterium phocae, assembly GCF_900105865.1. Lineage (NCBI taxonomy): Bacteria > Bacillati > Actinomycetota > Actinomycetes > Actinomycetales > Actinomycetaceae > Arcanobacterium > Arcanobacterium phocae. The sequence continues at coordinate 1,160,799 of NZ_LT629804.1, read as the reverse complement.
ATTTGCCCCATGAAAGCCAATAAGACGGTAAATAGAAGTATACGTAATTCACTTTTCAACATGGTTTTATCTCTACTAGTTAATTACGGCCCTATGTTAACTGACCAAAGCCATGCGCAGGAGGCCGTATTCCGGCTTGCAAAGCCGCGATGATAAATTCAATTTTTGGCTCAACCAAGTCCCGGTATGTGTCGGCACTATAAAGCAGTGCTGACAGATCGGTCCCCAATTGTTGATTGGATAACTCAAGGTTACGTCGAACAAGCGCTTGCCGCTCGGTGTCTTGAGGATCAACCCGATAGGCACTTACTCCCAAATGAATTGTGATAGCAGTGTCACCAATGAAATCTAGTGCGAATAGAACTATGTCTTTAGACAGTCCAGCAGCGGTAAAATCCTCAACTATTGACGGCACTGATTTCATAAAATTCACTTGTGGAAATGGATATGTGTAAAGCGTGAGAGCAAATCCTGGAAACGCTTCGCACAAGTCCCAGCAGTATCGCGCCCACGCCCGAAACATGTCTGGGCAACTTGATTGCGGGGCTACCCAAGGGCGACGTCGAGCAATCTCCTCTAAACAAGCCGCGACCAGATCGTCACGAGAATTATAGAGGCGATACAGGCTAGGAGCGCCTACCCCAACTTCGTGTGCCACCTGGGACATAGTGAACTTGTCTAAACCAATTCGTAGCACTGCATCGATCACTTGTTCTGCGGTGAACTTCGGTTTTGGACCAGTTTTATGCCCCAGGCGCATACGCATTATGTCAACGACCATCCTTTAGCTGCTTGACGAAGCTCCCAAAACTCCCGATACGTTCCGTCTTTTTCAAGAAGTTCTTGGTGCGTACCTTGTTGAGCAACTCGTCCGCGAGAATCTAAGACTACAATCTGATCTGCTGTTTGGATTGTAGATAACTTATGTGCAATAACGATAAGTGTAGCCCGCTCACGCAAATAATTCAGCGACTGAACAACATGATTCTCATTTGCCGGATCTAAAGCACTAGTCGCCTCGTCAAACAAAACAATCGGTGCGTCTTTGACGATAGCCCGAGCAATCGATACCCGCTGGCGCTCACCACCAGACAATGCACGTCCGCCTTCACCAACTTTTGTGTTCCAGCCATCAGGCAGCCGTTTAACGATCTCTGTTACCCCGGCCAGGTCCGCTGCATGGCGAATCTGTTCCTCAGTGGCGTTCGGATTGCCAACTCTAATATTTGCTTCAAGAGTGTCATCGTAGAGGTAAACATCTTGGAATACCCAAGCGATTTGCTCCATGAGATCCGCTACACGTTGTTCTTTCACTGGAACGCCGCCAACGAGAACTGAGCCTTGTTCAACTTCATAGAATCGCGCAATAAGACGCGCTACTGTTGTTTTTCCACAACCAGAAGGGCCTACGATAGCAGTGAACGATTGAGGTGCAAACTGGATGCTGACACCATTGAGTACGGATGCCTCCGGAGTATAGCCAAAATGCACGTCTTGTAGCTCTACTGCCCCTGGACGTTCAACTGACTTTGGCGAAATTGGGTCAGTTAAAACCGGCTCATCAAGTAGCTCGTCAATCTGTGATAACAGCGGCCTCGATCCTTCTAGTGCCATCCCTAACGAACCAATCTCAGACAACATGGTAGTGAAGCGAAGCATAATTCCAATAAACACAATGGTTGCAATCGGATCGCTAAAGCCAAAAGTAACGCTGACGGCAATGATCATCGCGAACACTGCAACGAACTGCGTTGCAGTACCAACAATGACATTTCCTAACACACCCCACCACAGGCCACGAATGCCCGCCTTTTCGGTCGCCTTTGTTGCTGAAATGAGCGGCTCGAACGAACTCGCCTGCCCACAAGCTCGCAAAATTGGTTGGTTTTGAGCAAATTCCACCAGCCGTGCCGATAGCTCTTGCGACGGCGGGGTGGTTAACTTGTCATCATGTTCTTTACACCGTTGGGATGCCCAAACTGCTAATAACATGACCGGGACGCTTATCGTTAAAAGCATGCCCATCGACGGCGACCAGATCCAGCATCCGACTAGAAGCACAAGCATAGTAAACGTGTTCATGATCATCGGAGCTAAAAAGTGGGCGAACGACTCACCGAGCATCAGCATCTGTTTCGAAACCAACCGGGAAAACTTGCCGGCAGTCTCGGAGGTGAAATAGCCAAGTGGCAGCCGAGCCACTTGATCACCTATTTGCTTATGCAAACTCACCATGGAATCCAAAGCTACCGAATAGTTTGCCATCGCAAGTACATACTCTAAGATTGCCGATGTTATTCCCAAACAGAGCAAAACACAGAGCCAACCGACGATAGACAAGCCCCACACATTCTCATTCTTTACCAGCGCAGTGGCTGCAGGTAAGAAAGCAGACAGAGCCAGACCACGAATGACGCCAGAAATAGCAGCAAGGATAAATACGGATCGAAGCTGTTTTTGACCTTGAGAGCTTAACAATCGAAATATCTGTTGGGTAATCCCTCGTGATACCGTTTTCATGCGTTCGTTCCTTCCCACAGAGCTGCATAGAGAGGATGTTCATTCACTTCATCTGGCGTGCCCACTGCGCTCAACCGTCCTTGTTCTAAAATCGCTACTTGATCCACTCCCTGTACCGATGCCGGACGATGGGCAATTGCAAGAACTGTTCTTCCACCTTTCCGAGCTTTGATAAGGCGAGTTAAAGCTGTTTGAATAAGTGCTTCAGATTCCGGATCAGTAAATGCAGTTGCTTCATCCAAAATAAGAATTGGGGCATCAATCAACAAGGCACGGGCGATAGATAATCGTTGACATTGCCCGCCGGACAGATAGGTGTCAACTCCGTAAACAGTGTCCAAGCCACGAGGCAAAGCGGCAATCTCATCAGCAATCTGAGCATCTTGCAGGGCCTGCCAGATTGCTTCATCGTCCGCCTGCGGGCATCCCAACCGCACATTATCGCGAATCGACAGCCGAAGTATTTGCGGATCTTGCAAAACAAAACTGACGTATCGGTACAGTTGCGTATCTGGCCATTGCCTAATATCTGTCCCACCAATCGAAATTGCTCCGCTGTCCGGGTCAGAGAACCGAGCTAACAGAGTTGCCAACGTCGACTTTCCGCCACCTGACGGACCAATAAGTGCGGTGACGCTTCCTGGCTTGAGCGTCAATGAGACATCGTCAACGGCGAGATTATCACCATAGCTAAACGATACATGGTCGAAAACGACTTCTTCTGGCACGGTTGTGTCACGATCGACCCCTTGGAGATCAGACGATTGGGAGATCTGCGGGATATTTAATATATTTTGAATACGCAACGCAGCCGCGCCAGCCATCTGAATTGACCACGTCATATTAGCTAAAACTTCGATGGACTGCGGAATCATCAATGCAATAATCGCTGTGGGGATGACGTCGGTAGCCCGAGCATAGCCATAATAAACAGCCAACGCCCCCAATCCGAGATTCGTTAGAAGCAAAACAGAAGTTGAAATCGCCGAATATGCTAATGCCGACATCCGTAGTAACGGACCGCACCAAGCCAAATAAAAACGATGGAACTCTTCGGTAGCACACCGGTAACGCTCATGGGCTTTGCCGGTACGTCCAAAAGCCTTTACTACCGCAATGCCGGTAATAAACTCAACCATCGTTGCCGAAACATAGCCTAGCCGAGTATCCATCTCAGCAGTTTTTTCGCCCATATCTCGCATCATGTATGCCATCGCACCAAAGTAGAACGGGATCGTGGCAATGGCGATAAAGCCCAATAACCAGTTAAGATAGAACGCGTAAGCCAACAGCGCAATAGGACTAATAATAGCCACAGTGTTATCAACTGGAGCGTGTGCAACCACGGTGTGAACATCGGCAGTATCGTCTTGGATAGCTTTACGCACTAAACCAGAGTTAGTTTTGGTAAACCACGATAATGGTGCGCGCGCGATACGTTCGGCAATCTGATCTTGTAAGATTCGGCGCAGATGCATATCAGCAAAATGTGTGACGGCTAATGCCAAGACATATAGGAAGAGTCTTGTTAGGAAAAGCCAGATGAGGAGCATCAAGGCGTTTCTTACTTTTTCTGGATCCGGGCTAGTGCTGCGCTGCCATGCTTCTAAAAGTATGCCAGAGAGCTGTACCAAAACAATGTATGGGCCAACCGAAAGTAGCGCTGAGGTCACGGCAAGTATCCGGGCCAGCAGGATGCGTCCAGATATCGGTTTCAGGAGATCTTTAAAAGCTACCCGTCCTGCTTTATCTTTTTCTTTATTGGTAATTTCGGGATTATCGTTCATAACATTCTTCCGTAAGGTTGAGTTTTGACGTAGTGGGGTGCGTGAAAGGGGCCAGATGAAGGATCCGATCGGCGCACGAGGCTAGAAGTTCTTTGTCATGGGTAATAACCACAATGATGTGCCCGCAATCAGCAAGCTGACGAAAAAGTGAACTAATTGCTTGGAGCTGACGGTAGTCAACACCCGATGTTGGCTCATCGAAAATGACAAGACGCCGTTTAGTTGCTAGCGCAGCCGCAATAACAAGACGCTGTTTTTGACCACCAGATAGACTTAAAGGGTGACGGTGTTGGGACGATAGCAACCCCAGTTGTTCTAGTAAGTTCTCCACTTCGACGTCGGCATCAGTCCCTAACGTCACTTCTCTCATGACACTATCGGCAAAGAGCTGCCGATGGACATCTTGCATAACAATGGAGCTAAGTGACGACAACGCCCGAGGCGAACGCGCTTTCCCATCGACATAGATTGTGCCAGATTGCGGTTTAAGTAGCCCACACAGCAACCGCGCTAACGTTGTTTTTCCGGCACCGTTAGCGCCAGTTAACGCCGTTATTTTGCCGGCGGGAAGATCAACACTAAAATCATGCAAAACCTCATGGCCCGGGTAAGAAAAGTTGAGATTGCGCAACGATACCCCAGCGGTGATCGGCGGTTGGTTAACTCGCTGGCTGACAGCTTCGATATATGGAATCCCAGTACTTTGAGGCAGATCCAAAACACGCAATCCACGACGACGGCGTTCGGCGTCGTCGAAAGCAAAAAACGTTGGTCCATCAATAATTTCCGGATCAGAACCAGGGTTAAAATAGACCACTTGGTCCACGAGATCGCGCAGAAAATATAACCGGTGTTCAGCAATAATAATGGTTTTTCCAGCCGCTTTTTGACGGCGGAGCACAGTCGAAAAATTATCAATCGCTTCCGGGCTTAGGTTCGACGTCGGTTCGTCAAAAAGCAAAACCGGAACCATGGCGGCTAAACCGCTCGCTTGGGCTACAGACTGAAGCTGCCCGCCAGACAACGTATGCAAGCTTCGTTCCAACAAATGATAGGTGCCAGTTTCTTGTGCAGCATCGATGCATCTATCCCACAGTTGTTCCGACGGCACACGGTAGTTTTCACCTGCATATGCAATTTCAGCCAGAACGTGTCCGGTAAAAAACTGTGTCCGGGGATTTTGGAACACAGTGGCGCTTGTTTTTCCGATATCTGTCAGATCGACGTCGTCCACTTTATGTCCACTAACCGTCACGCTTCCACCCATATGCCCTGGCTGGAGCTGCGGGATGAGGCCGTTGATCATTTTCAACGCAGTGGATTTTCCGCTTCCTGACGGTCCGCAAAATAGAGTGCAACTTCCCGCTGGTATATGGAGGTTCACATGTTGGAAGACGAACGACGGTTGCTGCCCTTGCGGAGCCGGGTAGGCAAAGCAAACGTCATCAAAATTAACTTCCCCGTTAGCGTGCTTAGTCATCGTATCAATCCTGGAATATGGGCAAAACCGAGTAGTTCTTCACCAGTTGGATTCCAAAACCGCATCAGAACATAGCTCATAGTGACGAATAAAATAAGTGCATCTGCTGGCCGAAATCGAGTTGCGTATAACGGCAGTGGCCGCTCGTTAGACCCTAGGCCTCGGATCACTGCCGAGGCAGTGAGATCGTCTGCGATTCGGACGACTCCTGCCAGCAACGGAACAATTAAATATTGCACCGTTTGTGTTGGGTGACGAATGACGTCTGCACCTACAAGGTTTATTCCACGCAGTTTCATTGCTTCTTGGATGGCTTTGAACTCGGCAAGTATTGTTGGAATGAAACGTAGCATCACGAGGATCGCCGAAACAAAGCTTGCCGGCAAATATAGTGCACGCAGTGCCGCCCCCAGTTCAGACGTGCTGATGGAGTAGATAGCATAAATACCTATCGTTGCAGTCAAGATAAAACGAGACATCCAAAAGCTGATACCTATCAAGAAGGCAACAAATCCGTTAGTTCCTAACGACGCACCGTAGTAGGTGAACAGAAGAAATCCACTCTCTAAAGCCACGAACCTGATAACACCTTTAAGCGTCCCAACCGAAGCAAAAAGAATTCCGACTATGGCAGTTGCCATGAGTAAAACAGGAGCGCTAGCTCCACCAATGACGGTGATGTTTATGGCTAAAACGACTAGCAGAGTTGTGCGCGGATCATTTTTAAAATAGCGAATCGGTTTCCACGAGGTACACATCTGATCCGGTACGTTCACAGCGTTCAACGTCATCTCACTTTTTAGGCGATGCCAGCTTTGGCGAAATTTTTCCGCAGAATTTTTGTTCCTACCCAGCCGCCGATAAGGGCGACGAAGAAGTTCACGATGGTGAAGATAATGATGATATTTGGAGTGAAAATTGCCTGCATATGATCGGCATATTCTTGCCCCATTTGGACAGCGATGTCAGCAAAATAGGCATCTGCAGCGTAGAAAATCGGCAACCAGGCACCGATATACCACTGCTGGAGAACCGTATAAGCAAAGATGTTCTTCTTTTCATCGGTGTAATTGCCTGACTTGGCAACAAGATCCGCAAGGAAAGATGCAACAACAGTGAATGCTAAGGTTGTCCACGCATGGCCAGTGAGCATCATTAATAAGCCAATGATGATGCCCAAAATAGTTAAAGCGCCAAATGACCGGATTTTATTCAACATCAAAACGATCACTGTACCTTCGATTAGAAGTGCTAATGGTGCGCTCACGAACATGAATTGTGGGCCAAAGAACCCCAGCATGCCGATGGCGAAGAAAACAACGAAATAGATAGCTGTGAACACGCCGGTGTAAACAATTTTTTGAGCATTTGTGCCTGATGTGGAACGAGTGCGTAGTTCTGGCAATTCTTGGTTAGACATAACAAACCTTTCATACTGAATGACGTTCGGAATTAGGTTAGCACACCCTAACAGTGAATACTATTCTTTATTATTCAATCGGTTACCCTGCTACGCCAATACCACTTATGTTCCTTCTTCCCAATCAGGAACAGCTATGACCTATCCGATAATCCCTTAGTGGAATTTCGAAGCCGAGGAGCGGAAAATTACAACAGTGAATTCTCAACGCGAACTTATTATTCCTCCCATGGGGCCAGCATGGTTTTCATCAGTAATGGGAACCGCAATCCTCGCAAATCTCATCGGCCGAAAAGCCGACGATCATCCTTGGTTCCTCCCTCTCGCTACTGGCTTGCTATTAATCGGCGCTATTTTGCTGGTCATGTTCACTGCGACGTACATTACTCGATGGGTATGGAAAACATTCCACGGAAATACCCACATCCGTCTGCTACCAGTGGTAGACCCTGCTTGGGGAAGCGTCTCGATGGGCTACCTAGCTATCGGCGCGGCCCTGTTGGCAATTGGCCCCCGCTGGGGATTGAGCACATTCGCAATTATCGGTGATACCTTTTTATGGTGGATCGGCACATTTATTGGGCTCGTCACAAACTTTTCATTCCTAGCTCACGCACTTTTCCGCCACTTAGGCCAACCAACCCCGATTTGGGGATTAGCCGTAGTCGGTCCGATGGTTTCTGCAACTACTGGAGCAATACTCTTACGAGAGTACGAATCAGTTGGACTGCAGTTCTTCATGCTAACGCTCTCATTTTTGTGTTTTATCATTGCTCTCGTCCATGGGTTGATCATCTTCGCACTCGCATACGGGTCAGTTAAGCGCTTCCAATCACTACCACTTAAAGATGCAATAAGTGCGTGGATTCCATTGGGTATTGTTGGACAGTCAACTGCTGCCGCAGTAGCCATTTCAGGTTCATCCGGTCTATTCCTCAGAATCAGTATTCACCCATATGCCACAACAACCGCAATTATCTATGCGATTATCATGATGATCCTCGGCGTACCAATGCTCGCATTTGCTATCCATCAAACCTGGCGAGCAGTACGGAACACTATTCCGTTCTCACCCGGCTGGTGGGCACTGACCTTCCCAGTCGGCACTATGTCACTGGGCGAGACAACGCTCTCCGAGCTCCCTATCTTGCAAGGTTCAGTCCTATCATCAATCGCAGGAACCATCGGCACAAGCGCACTGATATTCTTGTGCTTTACTTGGACACTGTGTGCTTCATCAAGCCTAGTTGCTGTCGTCGCCCATCACCGCCACTCCTAACTGTTCCTCACCCAAAGCGGCCAGAGACGTAATCTTCGGTCTGTTTGTTAGCCGGGTTGGCAAAAATACGTTCAGTATCGTCATATTCCACCAGATGCCCCGGTTTTCCCGTCCCCTCAATATTGAAAAATCCGGTCTTTTGAGAAACTCGGGCAGCTTGCTGCATATTGTGCGTCACAATCACGATCGTGTAGTCCTTTTGGAGCTCTTGCATGAGATCTTCGATAGCCAGCGTAGAAATCGGGTCAAGCGCAGAACACGGTTCATCCATTAACAACACTTTAGGCTTGACCGCAATAGCGCGTGCGATACACAACCGTTGCTGCTGTCCGCCTGACAGTGAGGACCCAGGACGTTCCAGGCGATCCTTTACTTCTTCCCAGAGATTTGCGCCGCGTAGCGAGGTTTCAACAATCTCGGCAGCCTCGCTTTTCGCCATACGACGGTTATTCAACCGCAAACCGGCAAGCACGTTATCTTGGATAGACATCGTTGGGAACGGGTTAGGACGCTGAAAAACCATACCTACGTGCTCACGCACGCGTACCGGATCTACCCCGGGCGCATAAATATCTGCCCCGTCGATTATGACAGATCCGTTCGTGTGTGCTCCAGGAATCACTTCATGCATCCGATTCAGGGACCGCAAAAACGTTGATTTGCCGCATCCAGACGGGCCAATCAAGGCGGTTATCGAACGCGCCTCTATCTCCACGTTGACGTTTTCGACAGCAAGAAAATCACCATAAAAAATATTGAGGTCAGTTACTTTGATTCCATCATTCATGATGTGTCCCTTCATCTGTTTCCTGCGGGCGCAAAACGCCGCGCTATCCAGCGAGCAAAAAGATTTAAAATGAGCACGATTCCGATCAAGATCAATGCTCCTGCCCACGCCGTCACGTGGTGACCTTTGGTGTATTCGTTGTAAACGTAGACCGGCAACGTCAGCATCTGACCAGTGAACATATTGAGGTTGTAGGAATCAGTGGTTCCAGCAGTAATCAACAGCGGAGCCGATTCTCCAATGATCCGGGCAGTGGCAATGACGATTCCGGATACGATACCGGATACTCCTGTTCGCAGGACCACGCGAAGAATAGTTGCTGCTTTCGAAACACCCAGCGCATACGACGCTTCGCGTAGCTCGTTGGGAACTAGTTGCAGCATTTCTTGGGTATTGCGGACTACTAACGGCGTCATCAGCACAACAAGCGCGATTGCCCCCATGAAACCTGATTTAAATTCGACATGCCCAAACACCTGCAGATTGACTAGCGGAATCAGTGCAGCAGCAAAAAGACCGGCGACGATCGACGGAATCCCGGTCATGACATCCACCAAGAACGTAATGATCTTGGCAAATACACCCCGGCCGTATTCCACCAAATAGATAGCGGTGAGCACACCAAAGGGTACCGAAATCGCTGCGGCAGTGGCCGTGATGAATAACGTACCAACTATTGCGTGCCCTGCCCCAACCACCGCATCAGCTTGAGAAGATCCAAACGTCGTCTGGGTGAAAAACCCGGCTTGAACCATCCGGCTCCAGCCGCGAATGATTACGGTGTAAAGTAGCGAAATCAGCGGAATGACAGCCATGACGAACGCACCCACGATCACATTGCTTGCCAACCGGTTCTTCCCATACCGGACGCCTTCGACGGCAAACCCGCATATCCCTGAAATAATCAAGAAGATGAGAGCGGATAGCAACCCACCTGCAACGATGTTCGGTTCTTTTTGGCCAACGACGAATATCAATAGCCCAGCGGCTACTGCTACCCCACCAGCTAGATAGTTAAACCAGTGCGGGAGGTATCGTTGGGGGCGCGAGATGAAGGACGACGACGTCGGCGTAGATAACATTTGGCTCATGCGTTAGCTCCAGAGAAGTCGGCATAACGGTTGACGATGGCTCGGGCAACGAAGTTCACCACGAATGTGATGACGAAGAGGATAAAACCCAACGCTACTAGGAAGTCCGAGGACAGTCCCGAAGATTCCGGGAACCGCAACGCAATCTGCGAAGCGATCGTCGAGTGTTGGCCGGGCTGGAAAATTTTGAAATTGATCATCAACCCAGGAGACAACACCATCAATAGCGCCATGGTTTCACCCAATGCTCTGCCGAAACCAAGCATCGTGGCAGAAACGATACCGGAACGCCCGTGTGGCAACACCACCATTTTGATCATCTCGTAGCGGGTGGCACCCAAGGCCAAGGATGCCTCTTCGAGTAACCGTGGGGATTGTAGGAAAACCTCTCGGCACAGCGAGGTAATAATTGGCAAAATCATCACTGCCAAAATAACCCCGCCCATCATGATGTTTCGTGCGGGCGGAACAAAAACGAGCGCATCAGGCTGTAGGGGCCACCAGTCAAAATTCTGTGCAAGCGCAGAAAACCCCGGCAGTCCACCTTGCCACACAGTTTCGCCATCGATTGTTTCTTTCCTACCGGAGATGAACTCCAAAACCGGTGTCAACGCCGTCGCTATTGAGGTAAAAACCGGGCGAAGCAATGGCTCTAGCGTCCACATCCCCCACAAGCCGAATACGACAGATGGGATCGCAGCCAGCAAGTCGATAACTGATCCGAACAGCACCGCCAGTTTTCGGGGCGCGTAGTGCGAGATGAAAAGCGCAATGCACACCGCGAATGGAACGGCAATGATTAGCGCAATAATCGAAGCCAGCAACGTGCCAAACAGAGCACCCGCGGCAAACTGCCAGAAATTTTTCCCGCGGGTAAATTCGACGTTGTCGATAATTGTTTCGGCCGAAGCAAACAGCGCGTTTTTCGATGAGAGTAGCAAAAAGATCGCTACTGCAGCAAGCAGCACAAGAATCATTGCGCCGGCACCGCTAGACATCCATCGAAAGACTGTATCTACCCGAGAACCGCGAGCGACCGGAGACCACACGGCATGTGGACGGCGATCATACTGGTCCGGAATCGTCGAACGAGTTATCAGTTTGTTTTCCACTCAGGTTCCGTTCTTTTTACGTAACACCAGCTGGCATTGGCAGACCGATTTAGTCGTTAATAAGCCCGATAGCTGCCATGACTTTTTCTCTCAACTCATCCGAGATAGGAGCGTTTCCGCCATTCGAGGCTGCGGCAGTATCCTGTCCTTCTGCTGAAGCAACATAGGTCAAGAAATCTTTGACGTCATGGCCGGTTTGAGCCTGCTCATAATCAGTACATGCCAGCAGGTATGAAACCATCACGATTGGATAAGCGCCAGCAATGGAGCCATCGCGCTTAAGATCAACAGTTATACGCCGTTCCGACGCATCAGCTGTTGGCGCGGACCCGTCAACAATTTTCGCTGCAGCTTGCGGTGAATAAGGTAAGAATTCACCGGCAACATCAACATTTGCCGTCCCAAGATCACCAATTTGAGACGCATCTGCATAGGTAATAGCACCCGGTGTTGAGGTTACAAGATTGACGACGCCGGACGTCTTTTCCGCCGATTGGGTGCCAGTACGTGGCCAAGTATCCGATGCTTCGTACGGCCAGTCCCCACCGGCAGATTCGATCAAATAATGTTGGAAGTTTTCCGTTGTTCCCGAATCATCGGCACGATTAACCGGAATAATAGCTAGGTCTGGAAGCGAGACTCCGGGATTTAACCGGGCGATGCGCGAGTCATTCCAGCTAGAGATTTTCCCGTCGAAAATCTGGGCAATAGTACTCGCTGTCAGATTGAGTGACTCAACGCCATCGAGGTTAAAAGCCACCGCAATCGGGGAAATATACAGTGGCAATTCCAGTGGTTCGCTACCGCAACGCGCAGTTGCCTTCTCGACTTCTTCTGCATCAAGAATCGAATCGGTTCCCGCATATGCAACCTGGCCGGCAATGAACTGTTTCCGGCCGGTTCCTGATCCGGTTGGATCGTAGTTCACCACTGTTCCCGATGTGGTTGTGAAATGATCACGCCAGGCTTGTTGCGCGTTAACTTGTGACGATGCGCCCGAACCATTAATCGTGGTAGACGACGGCGAATCATTGCCCGTCGTCGAGCTGGTATCAGTAGTTGTACAAGCCGCTAAGCTAAGCACTCCAGCGCATACGGCGGCGACTAACTTCAATCGTTGAGATGTGTTCACGGTATGTGTCCTTTGATTGTCTTATGAGGACTGATCCCTCATCTACAATTCAATGTAGTGGGCGAATGTAACCACCCAACCGCTATTGGGTTAACACTTGGTGAACACTTAGTGAGTATTATTTAGCCACAAATTTGTAGCCCAAACCGCGCACGGTCACAAGCAATTGCGGCTCAGCTGGGACCTGCTCGATCTTGGATCGTAACCGTTTAATATGTACGTCAAGCGTCTTTGAATCCCCGATATAGCCGGCACCCCAAATTCGGTCAAAAATCTGGCTCCGGGTTAATACTCGCCCTGCATTTTCCATCAGGAATTCCAGCAGTTCGAATTCACGCAGCGGCATTGCTACTTCGGATCCGTTGACACTGACCACGTGGGAATGCGAATCTAACGTCACTGGACCGACGGTGAGGACGTGGGCTGCGCCATCGTCGTCAATCGCTGGTACCACGCGCCGGAGCAAAGCACGTACCCGAGCCAATAATTCTCGATAAGAATACGGCTTCGTGATGTAATCATCGGCGCCGATTTCCAGCCCAACGACTTTATCTATTTCGGAGTCCTTGGCGCTGACCATAATAATCGGAACCGATGAGGTCTTGCGGATCTTTCGGCACACCTCAGTTCCGTTCATCTGCGGCAACATGACGTCAAGCAACACCAGATCGATGGCATGAGTAGCGAAGATATCTAACGCTTGTTGACCATCAGCAGCTTCAACGACGTCGAACTCTTCGCGTCGCAGATTGAACGCCAATGTTTCGCGTAACGTATGTTCATCATCAACAACCAGAATTGTTGTCATCGGTTTTCTCCTCCCGGTATGGTCATGCCAGCCGCGCTCGCATCTGCCCGCGGCAACACGAGCGTGAACGTTGAACCATGCCCTAATTCGCTCCAGAGTTTCACCTGTCCCCCGTGATCATTCACTACGTGTTTCACAATGCTCAGCCCCAAACCAGTTCCCCCGGTTTCGCGCGAGCGCGCCTCATCGCCGCGGTAAAAACGCTCAAACACCCGTGTTTTTGCTTCGTCTGAGATTCCCACTCCGGCGTCGATAACCGCAATGTGCACCTCAGTGTTTGTCCCCGAAACAACAACTGATACGCGGGAATGCGGGTTGGAATAGCGCACCGCGTTATCGAGTAAGTTTCGTACCGCGGTGACGAGGAGAAGGAAATCCCCTACAACAGTGAGCCCTGATTCTTCGCCGGATACCAGGTCAATCTGTCGTGCGTCAGCTTCTAGTTGGGTTCGCTTGAGAGCTTCGGCGACGACGGCGTCGATACTGACAATCTGCGGATCGATCAGCGCATCGGATTCTTGCAACCGCGAGAGCTGAATAATCTCTTGCACAAGTTGTGATAGTCGATCGGATTCGGTTTCTAACGCTTGCGCAAACCGCCGCACTTGTTCGACGTCGTCACTGACGTTACTAATCGTTTCGGCGAGCAACTTGATACCGCCAATCGGAGTTTTTAGTTCATGCGAAACATTCGCAACGAAATCTCTCCGGGTGTTTTCTAGCCGAATTTTTTCGGTCTGATCTTCAAAAAGGACAACGACTTTGTCAACTGACGCGCGAGCTACTCGCACCCAGATCCGTCGCGCAACCGCATGCCGTGAGCGCCGGTTAGCCATATCAAATTCAGTATCGCGGGTCTGACCGCTAGCAAAAACATCACCAACTATGGCATCGAGTTCCGGACGCAGAACTAGCCCGTGAACCAATCCAAAAGCAGTAGCTAACGCAGACGAACGCACAACTCTATGGTTACGATCGACCACAATATAGGACTGCGGTAACGTGTCGAGAATAAGTCTGACCTGCTCGTGCATCGCCAGCTTGGCAGACTGCAACTCTTTGTCATCGCGATGGCGGCGAATACGACGCTCGGTCAACCAGATACCGCCAATGATGACAGCACCTAGAACGAGTCCGAGCCCGAACGATAAAGCCTCGTGCATATCTCCACCCTAATGGTAAGAGAACACGAAGTTCGAACCAAGCGATGTTTTGTCACCTGTTGTTAACCTTTGCGACGCTCAGAATTAACATGACTGTGCTTTACTGAGCGTAACGGCAGACGAAACAAGATCATCCTTGTTTACGGCTGTATTCTGCCTAAACGACTTCCAAGGAGCCCAGGTGCGCGAACTCTTCCATCAACAAATGAACCGTCTCAATGACACGATTGTGCTTGAAGCAAAAGCCGTAGCGAAGGCTATGAATCGCGCAAGTATCGCAATGCGTGATGCCAATCTTGCCAAAGCCGAAAAAGTTATCGACGCCGATCGGAAGATAGATTTGTTAGAGCGATCGATTGATGAGATGGGTGTGTCTATCCTGGCACGCCAAGCTCCGGTTGCCTCAGACTTGCGCGTGGTAGTTTCCGCGCTGCGACTATCAGCAATTTTAGAGCAAATGGGAGACCTAGCTCGGCATATTGCTTATGTTGCGCGCAGTCGCTATCCACATGTTGTACTACCAGATACGGCACTTGGCGTACTGGTGCAGATGACGGAACACGCTGGTGCTATGAGCGAAAACATGGTGCGTCTCCTCGAAACACGCGATTTGCAGTTTGCCAATGCGATTGAAGAAGAAGATGACTATCTCGATGATCTGCACGAGAAGACGTTCGAGTATGTGCTCGATGACGAACTCGATCTAACGCGACAAGAAATTATCGACATTATTCTGTTGGGCCGATATTTAGAACGATTCGGAGATCATGCTGTCTCAGTTGCCCAGCGTGTCCAGTTCATGGTCAACGGAATGCAGGATCCCGGCGACCCGTTTGCTGACGTAGACCTGACTGAGATCTAGTACTGATAATACTTGGTGCTGGTGTACCAGCATCAAATGCTATTAGTGGTTGTGATCGTTTTGCCAACGTTAGTCGATGTAGACGGCGGTACCAGAAGCAGTAACCATCAGCATGTTGTTTCCGGCTCCAAGTACTTCGTAGTCAATATCTACACCGACGACCGCGTTTGCACCAAGTGCAGCGGCACGGTTTTCCATTTCTTGGATTGCGGCTTCTCGGCTGCGTAGGATTTCTTCTTCATATGAACCGGACCGGCCACCAAAGAAGTTTGTCAACCCGGCGCTGATATCCTTTATCGCGTTAACGCCTTGGATGACTTCACCAAAGACGATGCCATGGTAGCGAATAATGCTGTGTCCCTCGATCGAGGGTGTGGTTACTGAAATCATGGAAGCACTCCAATACTGTATAAACTTTTTGTATTCTATCTAGTGCCGAATGCCGATAGCGACATAGGCTTAAATTGTCTGCGAAAACTACTCATTCATATAGGTGGCTAGGCGGTCTGGGTCAGCGTCCAACTTTTCTCGATCCCAACCGTCCAGGTCAGCAGCCAAAGCGTATGTGCTCTCCAAGAACTGGCGAACCATCTCTTCCGGATTGTCCGACTTACGGACCGCCTCATAAGGCAGAACATACTCATACAATTCTTCACTGTAATAAGCTTCAGCAGGTTCAATCTTTTGGCGAGCGTAGCCATCTGGAGCAGGATATGCGTAGGAATAGAACATGCCTTCGCCCTCCCCTCCAGGCCAGAAACCAGCGCTCGTTAGATGATGCGAATAGCCTTCCACCATCACCCAGTCAGCACAGTTTGGAACACCACCCGGATGCTGCGGAGCAGGCTCATCCACGAAACGAGTACACGCCATATCGAATGATCCCCAGAAGAAATGCACCGGGCTTACCTTACCCAAGAACCCTGCACGGAAACTATCCAACGCAATATGGACCTTTGATAGCTGCAACCAGAAACGG
This sequence comes from Arcanobacterium phocae, assembly GCF_900105865.1. Lineage (NCBI taxonomy): Bacteria > Bacillati > Actinomycetota > Actinomycetes > Actinomycetales > Actinomycetaceae > Arcanobacterium > Arcanobacterium phocae. The sequence goes on along the minus strand of NZ_LT629804.1, from coordinate 1,144,379 downwards.
TGAACAGCGTCCTTGTCATAACTCTTATGAACAGTATCCTCCGGAAATGGAATTGCTGGATCAACCTCATTAGGGATAACACTAATGTCCATAGGAACGTCAATGTCTGCCATGGACTGTTGCACCTTTGTGTAAAAGTCAGCTACCGTCATCGCTTCCAACGCAAACTTCGCTTGCAGTCCGTTGCTACGACGGAAACGAATTTCATGGCTAATAAAATCGAACTCGATATCGAACACGTCGCCGCGAAAAGGGATCGACGACGTCGTCAAACCAACCGGCGATACATACAACGTGACCTGCCACCAATGATTAACGAGTGGCGCATACTGCATACGAATCTTGCCAATAATCTGCGTCCACATGTGCAAGGTATCGCGGGTATCTTCCCATTCATCAATCCGAAGTTCCGGCCAGGAAGAAAGGGTAAGTGATGACGCCATAATATTCTTCTCCATCGAATAACTGTTACGAATTATTACCAGTCATTATAGCTTCTTACACTCGTATTAAAGTCCCATAGTTGACTAAAGTAGCTTTCAGCAGAATTTACCTTAATATCAATCAACCTCACTACTATGGCCTGAACATTCATGACAACCGCATGAAAGACGCTTGTTACCAGCCGTTAGGATCTAATATAGTAGCGCAAAATTAACCCCAGTAACCGTCTTAGGCGTTTGCTATGAGAAGCAAGCCTAGAAGCGCAAGGAAGATAACTTCTAAGGCAAAACCAGTCCAGTCAAGAATTTTGCCGTAACTTGCTGGTTTCCATTTCATCAGCGCTGCGCACAAACCAACTCCGATGAATCCGCCAGCAGTATTAGTAATAACATCAGTAATATCACTACCACCAATTGCAAACACATACTGGAGCATTTCATACGTAAAGCTGAGGATAAGCGCCGGCAGGACTTGAATGATCCAGTGGTGACGTGTAAGGAAAATACGCATGTACATTCCGAACGGGATAAACACCAGAAGATTGTAGATAATCTCGTCAAAACTGATGTTGCCGTTAACCACCATCGATTCACTGAACGGGACCAAATTCAGGTTGCGCATCTGGGGAATTTCGTCAAGACTAGTAGCGAATTTAAACAGAATAAGCCACGTTAGTAGGCCGACATAGATCCCAAATATTACAAAGGTCGGCCACCTTCTATTTTTTACACCCATGTCTACACTATAACAAGTAGATGCCGGACTGACCGACAATAAAGCTCTGCTCCTCATGTACCTCGTATCTGCCGGTAACCATCAAGAGCGTCAACGCATTTGTGCAGCTCATTCCAACATTGAAATGCATTAATTAACCATCTAAATCAGAGAGCTCATGGTAGTGAATGCCCGTGTATTGCATGGCAATGAGGTCTTCGGGGTGGCGAACGCACAGGTAAATAACAGATAGAAAACCCCATTCCAAGGGCTTCATCAATACCCAAACAATATCTGCCACCCATTTTGTTCTTATGCGCTTAGCTAGATCAAAGCCATACCGGTCATAAAAATGGCGAATCGCTCGATGCGTGCGAGGTAGCCGGTCAGAGATTACTTGTTCAAAAGCATTGGCTACGAGCAATTGCCGATTCACTATTACTGGGTGTCCGTGCCGGATTCCTCCCCGCATTGGTTTTACAAGTTTCTTGTGACCACCAGCTGCCACTGTACAAAGATAGTGCTCATCATAGAATACATTCGGTGACGAAATTTGTTGCGATAAAGTCCATTCACTAGTGTCCGTAAAAGCCCTGATAAGTGCATGCGGTCCTTGTCCGAGCAACAGCAATATCGCATAAACTACTCCCATCACGGGTAAGGCTATCAAGAACCCCAATACGGGCTAGGTTCTCGCTCGTGCAAAATAGCTGTTGAGCTTCGCGAGAATTGGATGGGTTTCAATCTTCACGGATCGATCTACATCTAATTTATGTGTCCGCACAGTAATAGCTATTGTTCTGGATACAATCAGCACGAATACAACAACGGGAATAAGCATATATAGGTCGATTAAACTAGCGTATGAAGTGCCCCAGGTTTTGTTCCGTTTGAGTAGATGGGATAATCTGGACTATGCCAAAGAAATTTGATCAGGATGCGAAGGATCGCGTCGTCCGCTTGGTAGAAGACCGTATTGTGGCGGAGAATGTTTCCTTGCAAGAAGCGTGCAAGATTGTGGCACCGAAACTAGGTGTTTCTTGGCACACTGCTCGGCAATGGACTCAGGTAGCTCGTCGTGAAGGACGCGTTCTTGAACGCTTGCCGGAGGACTTGGAAGTCGAAAATGCGAGGCTACGCCGTGAAAATCAGGAGCTTCGCGATACTAATGAGTTGTTGAAAGCAGCGTCGGCTTTTTTCGCGTCGGAACTCGACCCCGAAACATTGGTAAATGATTCGGTTCATTGATGAGTATCGCAATCGTTTCTCTACTCAGTTCATCTGCAAGACGTTAAACACTCACCGTGTTGGTGGTTTCATCACTTCTCGTGGCTATCGTCAATCAAAATCCCGTGGTGTGAGTGCTCGTAGCCTGCGTGATGCTGCTCTGATAGAGCATATCGTTGAGGTTCATGAAAGTAACTACAATGTCTACGGGATTCGTAAGATGTGGCACGCGTTGCGCCGTGAGGGGATCGATATTGGTCGTGAGCAAACCGCTCGTTTGATGCGCCTTGCTGGAGTTAGTGGTAAAGGTAAGGGCCGCTTGCCTGTGACAACTCGCAAACCTCGGGGGCTAGATACTCGCCCGGACTTGGTGAAACGTGAATTTCGAGCTTCGAGGCCGAATCGGTTGTGGGTGGGGTGACATTTCCTATGTCCGTACCCGTAAGGGGTTTGTCTACACCGCTCTTATAACCGATGTGTTCACTCCGGACGGATTTGTCAGGTGGGCGCTGGTCGGTTCAATGCGAACGTAAAGTGTTGCCGTTGCAGGCGCTCAATCAGGCGATCGTATGTGCGAAGAAAACAACTGGGCTGATTCATCATTGCGACCCGCGGCTCGCAGTATGTGTCCATTGTTTACAATGAGTGTCTTGCCGAGCATGGGATTACTTACCTCGACAGGGACGGTTGGCGATTCCTATGACAATGCTTTGGCTGAGAACGTCAACGGTTCATTTCAAGAATGAGCTGATTCATAGGCGGTCGTGGGCGGGGCGTGGTTGGATGTTGAAATCGCGGGCGTTTGAATGGGTTTCGTGGCCGAACGAGTCACGGCTTGACCAGAGCTTGGGCTACCGTACACCGGCTGAGGTTGAACAGGAGTTTTGGAACGGCAACACCGGCCATGAAATAATAGAAATCAAGGCACGTGCCTAGGAACAAAACCCGGGGCACTTCAGTGGGGTGAGAATGTCGATTGTGTAGCCGTTGTTATTAAAGTATGATGCAACGTCGTCATTGAAGATGTAGATCTTATGGCAGCCATCGAAAGCGATGTACTCGTAGCTCTGGGCGACGCGTTGTACGTCTTCCATGTTGACGTAGGTGTATTCTACACCGTTAACCCAGATGCTCTTCGTTGTTTGCGTTGTGGTTGGCATGGGTGCTGTCTTTCTTCTTCATGTGGTTGTTTTTCTTGGTGCATGAAGAAAGCAACTACCCTCATCGTTGTTGCGCGATGAGGGTAGTTACGAGTGATTGCTAGTTTTAACTACATGAGTTGGGGTCTGCTTCACACTTAAGGAAATTGTTGTAGCCGTCTGGATCACCAATTGCATTAAACATTTCTTGTAATGTCATGGTACCACCGTTACCGGCTGGTGCTGATGGAGCAGGTGCCGGAGCAGGTGCAAGAGATGTGTAACTCGATCCACCACGTGAGTAAGAACGTGCCGGCGGGCTGTAACTATTGGCAGCAGCGGCTTCGGCTTCTGCCTGCTTGGCCGCTTCGTGAGCTGTACGAGCGTCGTTGAGAGCGTTGGTAGCATCGTTTAGCTTTGCCGTTGCTTCGGTCAGCTTGCTGACCTTTTCTGCAACAGGCTTAGCATCATCAGCCACGGACTTACCAAGCGTGAGCGTATCTTTACTATCAAGGTCGGTCAGTGCTGTCTTAGCATCGGTTACTGCGGTGATAAGCGACTGTCCTTGCTCACTAGCGGCAAAGCCCTCAGTGTAGCCCTCGTTGTTCTGAGCGGCTGTCACTGCATCATCAGCAGCCTTGAGCGCTGTGTCACGAGCAGTTACTGTGTCAGTTAGAGCTTTCTGTGCTTTATACACAGCCATTGCATCGTTGAGAACAGTGGTGTTATCAACGATTACCTTGGCGCCGTCTGTCATGTCGTCAGCCTTGGTTTGAGCCTTCTGAGGGCTTGCTCGATCAGTTGGACTTACCGTCTTGTCAGCAGGCAACGGGTTAGCTTCTTGAGCTATCTCCACTGCCTCAACAGCACCGTCGCCGATGGTTGACTCTGTGCCCTCCTGCGCATCTGCTGGGGTCAGGAAATCAGCAAGAGCTGGGTCATCAGCCTGCGCTGCATCGATAGCGTCAGTTGCTTCAGCCTGGGCTTTAGCTAACTGCTTGTATGCTTGAGCGTACGACGTGGCTGCATCAGCAATCATCTTCTTGGTATTAGCGTTGTAGGCAGTGATACCTACTGCTGTACCGATACCTGCAATAGCAAGTACCGCGACCCCGAAACGCGCGACATGTTGCTCGAATACTTCATCGACAGCATCTGGCTAGGATCCGATGGCGTCACGATTGCGTCGTGGTTTTATGAGAACGGCGATCAGATGACGTGGGAACGGTTGTTGACGAGCAAAGAAAAAGCCCCTCACGCCCTACCCTTTAAGGGGTTCGATATGAGGGACGTTGGTTAACTAAACTGTCAGTTCAACGACATATGGATATTCAATCTGCGCAACCAAACATGGCACTCCATCACTATCGTGCGCATAATCAAAAATATCTTTTACATCAATACAGGATTTCTTTTTTACATTATTACTGGATTTCTCGCACTTTCGCTGAAGTAAAACATTAGTATTATTACCTACTACAGAATATTCTCCAGGCGTACTTTCCCCACTTTTGGTGACCGACTCATACTCTTTCCAAAGCCGGAAAACATACTGAAAATAACCTTGTTTCCAACTGTCTTTATGTACTTTCACTTTTTTGAAACTTTCATTGGTCTTCCATAGCCCAGATACAACAAATGCATAACCGTCGCCATCACTTAGTTCTGGGAACATCTTTTCAGGATATGGCTTTCCTTGAACCTTTTGAGCAATAAGTGGGCAATTCTTATCACCCTGCGATTTTTCCTTATTATTTACTAACTCATCTTTCAATTCTTTTATCTCAGCACATCTCGCCTCGAGATCATCCCCCAGTCGCACTTCGAGATCTAAATCTAATTCCCTTTCTTTTCCGCTTGAATTCGTAATAGGTAAAATTACCCATCTCGTTTTGGATTTTGCCGACGACGACTCAAAGTGCTTGCGGATTTGTTCTACGCTGTTTTTGCCGTTTTTTCGAAACGCCCAAAAGCATAAAGGTTTCTTATGGTCAACACCGGAAGCGCCTAGGATCTCCTGTGTATTATTTTTCAGATCGTAAATTTTAGTGCGCAAAATAGTCTCTAGCGACTGCCCCAGGTAACCACCCGCTTTACTAACCATAATTCTATCTGTTATTTCAGCGTTTAACAGATCTGCGAATTGAATTCCTTCAATTTTTACAGCGGTAAAAATATCTTCGATTTCTTCCCTGTCCACGTACTTCTCCCAGAATAGAAAATTCCCCAATGCATCCTTGGCTGCATATACTCTACATGCTGCTTCCGATGGTTGTATCTCATAGAATACATTAACGGTTAAAATCAAAGATGCATCGTCATAAAACATCAAAGAGGTATCTAACTTTCAGGAAGCATTCTAAGCGATATGATGTTGCTATGAGTAAAATAGAACTTCCAGAAATTTCCAATCTAGCTATGGCAACGCTAATGTTTCGTCTGCCTGCCCATTTACCTTTGTCTGACGAATATGAGGCCCGAGATCCACAGCCAGATGACCACTGGTGGGAATCACAAAGAGAACACTTGATAGAATGGTTCTTTTCCCGTACATGCAAAGGCGGGATGTATAAAGGTGGCTATACAGTAGACAAACCGGAACTCTCTGCAAAAAGAACTTACGGTAACTTAAATAATCCTGCCGCCCTGATTTGGCTTGCGGATGCCTTGGGCGTCGATCCGGCTTTAATTCGTCAAGCCATGGACGATAGTTTACAGCTACTCCGAGAGCACAAACGACCTAACACGCGATCTGCCAAGATTAGAAACATCTTGACATGGGAACTTCTTGCGGAGAAAATCGTGGAGCTTATAGAATTCTACTCAATTAGGGTTTCACCAGGCGTATTTGCTAAAGAAACTATTACTTATAAGGGATCATATAACGAATAAATATTTTACTTCTGGGGCGCCAATTCCATTCATTTAATGGTGGCGTTCGATGAGGCCAAGTAAGGCGAGCTAGATCCTCGACTGCCAAAACCCTAGGGAAGATATCCCGTAGAGTAGGCGGGCATATGTAGACTCAGCAGGGACTGTTACTCAATCTCTTTCCCAACCCAGCCCCAGCTCTTCTAAAATGATCTTACGACGAAGTGATCATGCGCCAAGTCCGTCAGACAGGAGGAGAGCTTGAGCAGATCCTCCATAAGCACCCCTAGCTTGTTCTCTGGATGAACATAAAACCAGACACCTTAGTTGTTCAGCAAAATAACGATCCAGATACCCTGTATAGACATCTGGTTCGTATCTCCACCAGTAAGAAAATTTTCATCCGCTGCTCCAGTCCGTCACAATGGATTGCATTCTTGTGAGCCACGCTAGTAAACAAAACAACATGTACTCGTATCTGACAATGGTAACAGTTACGATATGCCTCCCAAAGGGAATTTTCTTCAGCAATATTAACGGTCATGGGTTAGTTTCCCATCTTCCCGCTTACCCCTTGACGGTAGTAGGTTCATAGACTTTCGTGCACCAAGTGATAATCGTTATACTCTTAATATCGGTAACGTCTTCAGTGACTTCTACTTTCCACAGGTTCAGATCATTCTTTTAGACCTTACGACTCCACCAATTGAGGCTGGTAACTGCCAGGAAAAACTTGGACACAGTACAACTAAAACTGCATGCACTTACTGTTCAAATGGCGGGCATGAAAGGGATTGTAAATAAGCTTTGCACCATCCTCACTGGTGATAACTTGGATCTTTCGTCTTCAATGGCATAGCCGATGAGTTCCACAGTTGCCTCTTTTAAACTCCTTATCACTTCACTTGCCTGATCATCCGCATAAAAATTATCTCTACTAATTTGACAAAAAGTTCAGCACTGATAGCTTTGGCTAAGTATGGAAACATAAGTTTCCTCACTGATCTCATTTTAGGTGATGGTTATTTTGCGGAGCTAGTCAAGATCAACCGTGCCTATGGATTTTTCCTTTAAGAACTAAAATAGTTATGAGCACAATAAAGACTCCTAACTAGTAAGACCTGGGTTAATGAGTAAAGTCCCCCCCCCCGGAAAATTCGACTCAATTATTACATTCTTTTTAGCGACTAACGTTAGTTTGGATCAAGAACTCCCCTGATTTCAGTTTTCACGGCCTATCAGCCATTAGCTACCCCGAGTAATGCCATACCGCAGGAAAAGAAAACCCCTTGAAAGCCGCGTATTTCCAAAGAAAACACGACCCTCAAGGGGTTTATCCCGTGCCCAAATTTCTGTATTAAAATGAGCGTCTTAATGGTGGAGATGGGGAGAATTGAACTCCCGTCCGATAATGAGGAACCCAAGGCTTCTCCGGGTGCAGTCTGTTCATCGTTATTTTTGGCTCCAGCACTCTAACAGACATGTTGCTGACGAACCTAGCTACTTGGGAGTCGCCTAACAGCTAATAGCGAACCGTTAGTGCCAGTGGCTTTCAAAAGCGACGCCAGAGTTCTCACGCGAAAGCAACGTGAGTCTGACGGATTTCTTAGTTAATGCGCTCGCTCAGGCGGCGAGGGCGAAATCAGACTTCTGCTTGTTGGCAGTTATTTTTTCGCACAGATCGTTAAAGAGATAACTGTGCATCCTCTACCCGCTTCCCTTCGGTAATCACTACCGTCGAAACCGATCATCCCCTATTCAGTTGTCACTTCGCAGCTACGATGCAAGTCTTCATACAACCTAGCTACGAAACATACTGTCTTGTCAGTGTAGCGCACGCAACCGACGTCGTCCAGCGGGAGCTGACCCACATCAAACCGCTAACTGCCCGTCACACTAGTTCTACTACGTTCGCGATGGAATCGTGAACAAAATCCGGCCGGAACGGGAACTTCTCAATGTCGGACTTTTTCGTCGATCCAGTCAGCACCAAGTGTGTCTGCAAACCGGTTTCAACACCAGCCAACACATCCGTGTCCATACGGTCACCCACAATAGCAGTCGACTCCGAATGTGCACCGATCTTATTCAAACCATTACGCAACATCACCGGATTGGGCTTGCCGACGAAGAATGGCGAACGACCCGTCGCTTTTTCAATCAACGCAGCTACTGCCCCAGTTGCCGGAATATCTCCATCAGCTGACGGGCCAGTGCTATCGGGGTTAGTCGCAATAAACCGTGCGCCATCTTGGATAAGACGAATCGCCTTCGTGATCGCATCGAACGAATAGGTACGCGTCTCACCCAACACCACGAACTCCGGCTTCGAATCGGTCATAATAAAACCCTGCTCATACAAAGCAGTAGTCAAACCAGCTTCGCCCACCACGTAGGCCCGACGCGAATCCGACTGCTTCGCCAAGAACCCAGCCGTAGCCAAGGCAGAGGTCCAAATATGGTCTTCTGGGACATCCAGCCCAGAGGTTTTCAACCGCTCTGCCAAATCACGTTCGGTGAAAATTGAGTTATTCGTCAAGATCAAATGCGGGATTTCTTTTTCCTGCAAACGTCCCAAAAACTCAGCCGCACCCGGCAACGCTTTACCTTCGTGCACGAGCACGCCGTCCATATCAATTAACCATGACTTCATATACCAACACTTACCATATTTAGACAGCCGAAGATACAAGTTTCGCTTATGAAAGAACAGAAACTAGCCAGTGCACGGCTAACTGTGTGCACAGAGTTTGCAAAAACGAACCCTAATACTAAAAAACAGATGACATGAGCATCATTTTGCACACTGTATGCACGCTTGACTTCTTATCGACGTTGCTTACGGCGCGCCTCACTCATCGCGCGCTGTGCATCTCGTTCATCTTGCCGCCGGCGCAATGTCTCACGCTTATCCCATTCTTGCTTACCATGAGCCAGAGCGATTTCTAGCTTGGCACGACCTCGTAAAAAGTACAGCTCGAGCGGAACAATCGTTGTCCCCTTGGCTTTGACTTTAACGCCCAGCTCCCGCAACTCGTGTGAGTGGAGAAGAAGCTTGCGCTTAGCGGTTGGTTGATGGTTAGTCCAAGATCCCATCGCATAGACCGGGATATTCATACCGACAACCCAAGCTTCGCCGCTACGGTCAATCTCAATCCATGCTTCGGATAACGATGCTCGTCCAAGGCGCAGTGCCTTCACTTCAGTCCCCGACAACACAAGTCCTGCTTCGAAAACATCATCGATGAAATAATCGTGACGTGCTTTCTTGTTCCGGGCAATAACCTGTTTTGCGTCCGCTACGGCCTTCGCTTTTTCCGCCTGGCTAGACTTGCCGGAGTTTTTCGTAGCGCTAGTTTTCTTCGCCATCATTATTCTCCTTTGTCTTAAAAACCTGGCAACGTCATCGGGTTAAGGGTGACGCCATTCTTCCATACTTCAAAGTGTGCGTGACATCCTGTGACACGACCAGTCGCACCCGTTAAGCCTACAACCTGACCTTGGGAAACATGTTGTCCAACGGAAACACTAACCACTGACATGTGTAAATGTCGCGTAACCCAGGAAGCACCATCACGATAGCCATGATTCACATAAATCATATTGCCACCAAGCGGATGGTACACAATATTAGTAATCGTACCGTCTGCTGCGGCATACTGCGGGTTACCACATGCCGACGCCAAATCTACACCATAATGCATCGCAGTATAATTCCCTAACGGATACACACGCATTCCCCACGGCGAAGTAACGATAAGCGGATGCGGGATTGGCGGGTTCAACCAACCAGATCCAGTTGATGCTGGTGCAGGTGCTGGTGTATTGGCAGCAGCTGCCGCGGCTTGTTGCCGTCGACGTTCTTCTTCGGCCCTGCGATTTTCCTCATCAATTGCGGCAATCCGCACCGAAGTAGCTTGCTGTTGACTCTCGATTTCAGCTAACGAAGATTCGAAATCTTGTTTTCTTTTCTCAAGATCTTGTGTCTGCGCAGTAATCGATGATTCTAGTTTGACTAGATCTGTCTTGCGGCTTTCAGCTTCGCCACGAGCTTTGTCTCGAGTCACGACGATGGCATCGGATTCCGCTTTTAGCTCTGTTACCCGCTTTTCCACCGCTTGTTGGCGCGATTGCCGATTCTTTGACTGAGCCACCGACTGCGAGAGCTCAGTCAAGGCTGCACTCTGAGTACGAGTTACAGCCGCATTAACGCGATAGGCATTGGTAAATTCTTCTGCCGATGTAGAACCGACGACGAGGTCAATCGCACTCGGCATTGTTTCACCACGATATGTTGCTCGGGCTATCTCGGCTAGTGTCTGTCTAGTTTTGCTGGCTTCATCGGAAGAGTCGGATAGCTCTCCGGTAATTCCAGTCAGCTCATTTTGAGCAGACGAAAGTAAGGCAGCATTCGCTTGCGCCTGACGCTCGGCAACTGCTAGCTCTCGCTGTGCTGAAGCCAACTCAGCCTCAGCATCAGGCAACTCCGCGCGTGTTTTTTCTAGTGCCAAAAAAGCATCTTGAAGGTCAACGTCAATTCCTTCTAGCGATGAACGTATCTCTTTCATCTTGCCAGAATTTTGCTCTTGCTGATTGACCAAATCCTGTCGCTCATCTGCCCACGCAGGCAACGATACAGCGGCGAGAGAAATGCTTAGCGCAGAAATAACTGCGATAGACCGACGTTTAAAATTCATGATCACACCTTGGTGTAACGACGTAGGGCAAAGAACGAAGCAATCGAGGATATTGCTATTGCAGCGAGCAACAACCACGGTGCCAGCATCAGGACATCATAACCGGAGACCACTTTGAGCCAAGAATCTGCGAACCACTGCTGGACGAAGAATTGGACGGCAACATACAGCCCGCCAACTGCAAGAATCGCACCGATAAGAGAAGAAATAATACCTTCGATTATGAATGGAGCCTGAATAAACGCATTCGATGCTCCCACATAACGCATAATCTCAGTTTCATTGCGCCGGAACATTGCAGAAAGGCGTATCGTCGCCGGAATCAGAAGCACCGATACGATTATCATAATAACCGCAAGAATCGTTGAGATAAGAGTGAAACGATTAAGCATATTGAACAGCGGCTTGAGCTGTTGACGTTGATCAATGACAGATTCAACACCCGAACGTCCAGAAAGCATTTCGGAAACCACGGCAATATCATCTTCATTTGGATTTGATAGCTTTAACCGGAATGAAGACTGCATCAATTCAGCATCAATCGTATCTGCCCACGTCGTACCCTTGAGTTGTTCTTTGAATGCCTTATAAGCGTCTTCTTTAGTTTCGAAGTAAATTTGTTCAATGTGCTTAGCAACTTCCCCATTCTCCAAGTAATCGCGCAACTCGTCGATTTGCGATTGGCTAGCTTCGCCGCCGGCGCACGCAGCACTTGTTGACTGTGGTGGACACATAAAGACAGACACTTCAACTTTGTCATACCAGTCATTTTTTGCCGACTCTATTTGGGTTTGGAACAAAATCGCTGCCCCCACAAAGAGCAACGAAACGAACGTTACCAAAATAACCGAAGCCATCATCGAGGTGTTTTTACGCAAGCCCTTCCAGACTTGGGAAAAAATAAATCCGATCCGCATCAGCGAGCACCTCCATATTGGCCGCGCTCTTGATCACGCGTCAGCTGTCCATCAACTAATTCCACAACACGTTTGCGCAACTGATTAACGATCTCTTGATCGTGGGTTGCCATCACAACGGTTGTCCCCTGTCGGTTAATCCGATCCAACAATCGCATAATTCCCAGCGCAGTATTGTGATCGAGATTTCCGGTTGGTTCGTCAGCTAACAAAATTTCTGGCCGATTGACCATCGCACGAGCAATCGCTACCCGCTGTTTTTCACCGCCAGACAGTTCATGCATTCCACGTTTTTCTTTTCCATCAAGACCCACAAGTTCAAGAACCTGTGGAACTTCTTTCATGATGGCATGGCGAGGACGCCCAATAACTTTCATTGCCAAAGCGACGTTATCAAACACATTTTTATCGGTAAGTAACCGGAAATCCTGGAAGACCGTGCCAATTTTTCGACGCAGCAACGGCACCCTACGAGAAGAGACACCAGACAAGTCTTTACCTAGCACATGAATTCTGCCTGATGTTGGGCGTTCCTCAGCCAAAATCAGACTGAGCATGGTTGATTTGCCGGAACCCGAGGCTCCAACAAGAAAGACAAAATCGCCGCGCTCGATATTAAGGCTGACTTGGTCCAATGCTGGAGCCGCCCCACGAGCGTAAATTTTCGTAACGTTTTCAAACGTAATCATGAACTAAGCACAATCTACTTCGGGTACATACTGACACTACCCTAATAATGATTTCGGCGCGTCACATATATGACGCGCCGAATTTGAAAGAAAACACTGTCGTTTACATCAAAAACAAGCGATTCTTATCCGGTCGGGAACATTTGTCCGTGACGCCAACGAATACCGGCGTCGATAAAACCATCAATATCGCCATCGAAAACTGCTTCAGTATTTCCAACCTCATGGCCCGTTCGTAGATCCTTAACCATTTGATAAGGGTGAAGAACATACGAGCGCATTTGGTCTCCCCACGCGCCTTTCACATCGCCAGCAAGTTCCTTCTTGATGGCAGCTTCTTCTTCGTGACGGCGAGCAAGCAATCGAGATTGCAACACACGCAACGCAGCTGCACGATTTTGGATCTGGGATTTCTCATCCTGCATCGACACAACAATTCCTGTTGGGATGTGAGTCATTCGGACTGCAGAATCAGTAGTATTCACCGACTGTCCACCTGGCCCGGAAGACCGGAAAACGTCAATCTTTAGTTCGCTTTCTGGAATATCGATATGGTCAGTTGTCTCAATTAGCGGAATAACTTCTACGGCCGCGAATGACGTTTGGCGACGGCCCTGATTATCAAATGGCGAAATGCGCACTAAACGATGCGTACCAGCTTCCACAGTGAGCGTACCAAAAGCATAAGGTGCGGAAACTTCGAACGTCGTCGATTTGATTCCAGCCTCTTCAGCATAGGAAGTATCAAGGACTTTTGTTGCGTAACCATGGCGTTCTGCCCAGCGCAAGTACATTCGCTGGAGCATCTGTGCCCAATCAGCCGCATCCACGCCACCGGCGCCAGAACGTATTGTTACCACTGCATCACGCTCATCATATTCACCTGATAGCAATGTTTTGATTTCTAGCTCAGATAAATCAGAACGCACTCGTTCGAGCTCGCTGTCAACTTCACTCAGCAGCTCAGCACCCATGTCCGGATCTGTTTCAGATTCTTCAAGGGCCATCTCGTAGAGAGTTCCGAGATCTGCAATCCGTTCTCTCATTCTCGCTACTCGGTCAAGTTCAGATTGCGCGTGAGAAAGTTTCGATGTCACTGCTTGCGCCTGTTCCGGATCATCCCACAAATCTGGAGCACCCGATTTCTCAGTCAAATCTGCGATCTGCGCCTTCAAGGCGCTCACATCCGTCACCGCCTCGATTTGCGAAAAGGATCGGCGGAGTTCTTCAATTTCAGCTTGATAATCAATTGCCACGAGTTAAGTCTACGCTATTATTCCACTTCTATTCGCAGCCGAGCAGACGAAGTTGCACACATTTCCACACTCTGGAACATAGACAGGATCCGTGGCACGAATGGTACTTCCACGGTACGACACAAGGTAATGACGACGTTGTCGCCGACAACTCCCGTTGGATGAGACACTTTATCAGCCGTCGACGCAACGCGCGCACGTGCTTGCGTGACTATTTCTTGCTCATCGTATGAAATAGCTTGTCCGGTATAGTACTGATTATTTGATATCTCATTCACAAGTGCCAGCGCGCTCGCATCTGCATGAGCCAGAAGATCTTTACGTTCATTGTGCAGATGCACACTTGCCCCAATAATAAGGACAAGCATCATGACGAACATCCATATTCCCAATCCGAGAACAAGAAGATTGCCTTCTTCGCGGTTATCCATGGAAACTCCGAAAAGAGTCTACTGTCATTGAATAGCTAGCACTAACTGGTACCTCGTAACCCATGCTAGGTATCTCTATTCGAGTAGCAACGGTGACGCTAATGGTTGTTCCTGGCAAGTGGCAAGGGAACGCCGAACATGAAACAATCACATCTATATTTTCACTGTGTCCACGACTTTCCCAAATAGCGCGTGCCTGGAGTTGCGCCTGTTCCTGGCAGTCGCTGCCTGAGCAACGCACAAGTTCCCGCACTGAGTCACGCGCGGCAGCTTCAACACCAAATTGTGCCCCCATAACGGTTCCTAGTCCCATCAAGAGAATAAGCGCCGGACCGATTATCACAATGATGATGCCAACGAATTCAACAAGGACATTACCACTTTCTTTCTTGAGGTCGTCCCCGCCAAGCGTTTGATATCGATTTCTACTCAATCGGAGCACGCGCCTTCACCTCGATAGATACTGGCAGTATTAAACCTAAAACTGGAGCCGGAGCACGCGCAGTAACCTCGACCCATCGAGAGCCATACCTAACTGAAATGTCGTCAGCAAAGGAATCCGGCAACGTCGTCGTTATTAGTTCTGCCGTACGGTCACGCGCAACGGTTTCTGTAGCACCATTCAGCCCTGCAATTCGAGCGCCGATAGCAACAGAATCGTTCATTACTTCACGCGCATACCACGTCAACCCTAGGCTCATCACAGTTACTGTGACAAGCATCAGTAGACCAACAGTTGCAGCAAAGCCGACGACGGCGTTACCGGATTCCACTCGCCGCACGGTCACGATATTTCGGTGATTCGGCTAATAGCGTTTTCAAAAAGCGAGGTCAAAGCCGGTCCTACTACTGACCATAGTAAAACCACCAGCGCCGCCGTCATGAGCGTTATCATTACCCAACCGGGAACATCGCCACGTTCTCTCGCATGCCACTTCGTACCGGCGAAAACAATATGTTCTCGAATCTTCAATCTTGAGATGAACATTTATTAGTCCTTTCTTATCGTGTTATCCAAAATTCAGGTGCTGCAGTGCAGGGAAAATCGTAAAGAGAACAGTGATCGGCAAAATAAGGAAAACTACCGGTATCATCATCGATATTTCGGCTTTTCCACCTTCTTCAAGTAACTCGCGACGCGAGGCATCACGAGCATCACGAGCTTGATTATGCAATGTCTGTGCGAGTCCGCCACCTTGTTCCATCGCACTAATCAACGAATCAGCGAAACGAGAAACATTACGATTATTGGTTCGGATCGCTAGATCAGTTAATGACTGAGACAGCGGCGAACCGGCATGAACCTGGGATAACGTGATATGTAAATGCTCGATTAATGGTCCTTGCCCTAATCTAACGACTCGTTCCAAAGCTGGTCTAACAGCTTCTCCAGCAGACACGGCAAGTGCAATGAGCTCGATAACGTCAGGAAGTTGGCGAGTGAGCATGCGGGAAGTTGCTTGCGCCGTCGCTGTTAACCGAGAATCAGCCCATAAAGCGCCACAAACTGCTCCAAAAATCGCTAAAGCTATAACCATCAACGGAGAGAATCCTCGGCTTATACTCAACGCTCCAAGCAATGCTCCGAGCACTAACCCACCCCCTGCCCACTGAGCTTGAACAAGTCGGAAATCAGCAACTTTTTGTTCCCCGATAATTGCTAACCTGCGGGCTACAGACGCCCGCGAAGATCCTAACGATTCCACGCTGCGAACGAGCAACGGCACAATCTGAGCTGTTAAAGATACTCGTTTACGGTATTGGTCTCGAGTAGCAACGTGATTCATGATTCGTGAAGCAAGAGACCTGCGCGGGGTAAAGAGTCCGATCACAATACTGAAACAGCCGGCACCGATCACCATTCCCAATATTCCGTATCCAATCATGCTACCGACTCCTCTTTGAGATGTGAAGAAATGAAAATCCTTACATCCGGAGACAACTCGCCGAGCTTGAGCATCAAAACGTACGCTACAACCGTTGCAATCACGCCCACGCACAGCACTGCTATCCCAGCTGGAGAACTGAAGGATTCTATAGTTCCCGGACGTGTGGCAAAGATGGCCAAGAGAAGCCACGGTGCCACAGCTGCTAATCGAGCACCATTGACGGTCCACGATTGGCGTGCCAGTAATTCACCGCGAGCCCTATTATCCTCACGCACGGTACTTGCCAGTTGGCTCAGCAACGCGGCCAGATCCCTGCCGCCCAGTTCGTGCGACAGCCTCATAGCTTCGATAACTCGATCGGCCATCGGATCTTGAAACTCCTCTTTTAATTCGTCCAATGCTCCGCCTATCCGGCCGTGCGCTCTCAAGTGACGAGCGCATCGAACGAACGGCTCGCGCATAAGCTCTGGCCCACGTTGTCCTACCACGGCTAACGACTGCGAAATAGATAGACCCGCTCGGAGAGAAGAAACGACGTCGTCAAGAACATCGGGCCATGACTCACGGCGGAGCGTATCACGCCGTTTGATCCGTGCCTGTTTTACTAGATACGGAGCCACAGCGCCGATTAACGCGCAGCAAACAACAATAGGAATGACTGGGAAAACGGCGATTCCGACAATGCTCCCTAGGGCCGCCCCACCACATGCCATCACGATCGACCGTGAAAGAACGAGCGGATGCGGATTGCGCCATGACTGAACAACAATACAAAAGCCAAGGCCTATCACCGCGCCAACTATAAATCCCATGAGCGGACTCCTAGCAGCTCCATCACATCATAGTTGGCTGCCGCAAAACGGTCCAGCCCCGGGATATCGCCATTGGTGTACCTAAGCCCTGACCCCTCATCAATAAAAATATGGGAAGTTTCTACGGTTGCGCCTTCTACCCGCCCAGTGACACCAAGAATTTCACGGACTTTACGGACACCACGTCGGTCGCGATGTAAATGGACAACTAGATCAATCGACCGCGCGACTGTTGGCACAACAAAATTGCTTGTAACATTATCGCCCGCCAGTAATGGTAACGCACACATTTTTGACACTGCTTCGCGTGCGGAATTGGCATGAAGCGTGCACGCTCCCGGAATGCCGGAATTCAGCGCAATAAGCAAATCAAATGCTTCCGCTTGGCGCACTTCACCAATGACAATACGCTCTGGACGCATACGAAGAGCTTCCTTGACGAGCCTCCGCAACGTGATTTCACCCCGATCTTCTATATTAGGCGGTCGGGTCTGCATCGCCACAACATCACGATGCGAAAGATTAAGTTCAAAGACTTCTTCGGCAGTAACTATCCGTTCATTCGCGTTAATTCCACCTAAAAGAGCCCCAAGAAACGTCGTCTTGCCAGCTTGAGTTGCGCCTGAAACCAAAACGTTTAGGCCGATATCAACTGCCGCATCGAGAAACTGCGCTGCCGAAGCTGTTAAAACGCCCAAGCTCACCAGTTCATGTAATCTTCTCGGCCTAATCACATACTTGCGAATATTTACTGACCAATGGGCACGAGTAATATCCGGGATAACTACATGAAGTCGTTCTCCAGTATGCAATGCGGCATCTACAAATGGGCTCGACAAGTCCAACCGTCTACCTGAGGCTCGTAGCATTCGTTCGACCAAGTCGCGAACCTGCTGATCAGTAAGCACAATAGTTGTTAACTCACTGCGCCCGCCACGCGCTGCAAACACTTTACCGGGTTCATTAATCCAAATTTCTTCAACGTCACGATCGTCAATTAACCGCTGGATAGGACCGAATCCCCCAATGTCATCACGCAATTGTTGAATAACACGCCGAGATTGGGTAAGTGGTGGCACTATCCCCTCGATAGCAAGTGCCTCATATTCACTGCAGGCTTGTTCAATAAGCTTGTCCAACCCTCCCAAATCTTCCTGCGGGTCGATACCGGTTGATCGGACAAGCTCACGCACGCGTTCATCAAGCCATCTCTGAGGCCGTAACGAATCGTCCATACTTTCCCCTATCGCGGTTTTCCTATTACTAATCTACCTAAATGTTTTTATCGCTTTTGCTCGTTATCCACAGGTGTGGATAACTGAAACGCTACTCGTGACTTTTGTGGTAAGAGGCGTGTGGGTTGGGAATAGTACAAGAAAAATAGATACCGTGGAAGTATGAAAATGTCGCCTTATCATTTAGCTGCCCTCGCCGTCGTCGCAGTAGACGGGTTGAATGCTGTATCTATTCGTGGACCATACTCATCTTCTCCAGATTTCATCTTCGGAGGAGTTCTAGATTCACGCGGCAAACATTGGGTTGTGAAGGTTCCTCGAAATTCTCACGCTTCCACCGTGATTGAAGCTGAGGCTGGACTGTCTCCTGTGTTAGTGGACCGCTTACGCCAGGGCCAATTACCGTTTGATGTTATGCGCCCGGCTGGATTCGCGCCCCTCACTAACGGCAGAGCAATTGTTTATCCCCAGCCGTTGGGGAAAACATTCGATTTTGATAGCCTAACAATCGACCAGGCACATGAGTTAGGGCGAACTTTAGCGACAATTCATCAGCTAGACCCCGCAACCATTACTGATGCTGGGATGCCGGCATACGATTCTGAAACTGTTCGGAAGCGGCTACTCACTGAACTGACCGATGCAAATGCTACCGGATCTGTTCCTGCGATATTGAACCGTCGTTGGGAAAACGCCGTAGAAAATACTGAGTTATGGTCTTTCACTCCCCGCGTTGTTCACGGCGATATTGCGCCAGACAACATCTTATGGTCCGAGGATCATGTCAGTTGTGTTCTCGGTTTCGGAGAAGCACACGTGGGCGATCCGGCCTATGACTTTGCATTACTCATGTCTGGCATCGACGAATCGTTGTTTGATGCAATCGTAGAATCTTACCGTAATTCCCTTGCGGATGATCTCGACGAACATTTCTTCACTCGGACAGTACTGTTGAGTGAGATTGCACTCGCCCGTTGGCTTATGTTTGGTGTCCGGAATTCTGATCACTCCATCATTCACGAAGCTAAAGAAATGATGAATGAACTAGCAGAAGAGATATCCGCCGATCCTGATCTCGCGCCTGGCCCAGTATGGGAAGTGGACAGCGTAGATACTGATCTACCTATCGAGGATGCCTCTGAAGCTGGTTTCCATACTGGGGACGACGACGAAAGCGCAGCTATTCTATAGCACCCTGCCCCGCTATGAGTGCTTGCGCAATCGCCTGCTCGATATCTTTTTCGCTCAGTTCACCAGCATGGACCTCTCTGCGAGAAGGATCTTTTTCTCCTAGGTAATAGAAACACGCATCAATATTAGCTAAGTCAATGTTGTGCGACTTTGCCCAAGCAAGTCGGTAGAGACCTAGCTGTAGCTCACGCGAATGAAGCTGTTCCAGTGCTGGACGTTTGCCAGTTTTCCAGTCAACGATAGTGACTGGTTTGGAATGCGGATCATCAGAGGTGTCAAAAACTGCGTCTATTACACACCGCACTGGAAAACCAGCCACATAAACTTCGAGTGCTTGCTCGATAGCTAGCGGCGGCAGACTTGCAAAACGCGATTTCTCGAAACGCGTACGGAACAATTCGACATCTATCTCTGACAGATCTGTATCTATATCAATTGGCATCTGACTGACGTCTAATACAGAGTCAATATCTAGCGTTAATGGGGCGTTGAAATGTGCTGCGATGGCAGCATGAACACTGGTACCTGTCCTGCTAGCACGGGTTGAAGGTTGCGGAATTGGCCGGCGCTGATCACGATAGAATTGATCCGCATTGTTCATCAGAGACACGACGTCAGAGGCAGTGAGATAGTTTCTTTCCACGCGGTTACCTAGACCATCCTGCATATATTCCTGACGAAGTCGTTCATACGTAGCTTTCCACATTTCTAAGATGGGCTCGATATCTATGTCAGCAAATGGATATCCTCCTGATCGTGCCTCGACGGATCGGTCCACGCTATCAGGCCATATGAATTCTGCTGATTCTTCTCCATGCGATAATGCGTCACTATCTTCGATAGAGAATCCCTGAGTTTGTCCCCAGTGACTTACTTCTTCAAGCGACACAAACGGTTCTTGATAGTGTTCGTCCTGCTGAGTGCTACCTTCCAAATCTGAAATGAATGTATTGACGAAAAATATCGGTTCACTATCTGATTGATTACCTGGCTCGATACTTGTGTCAGTGCTGTCCTCAGTATCTTTCATGACAGACTGGTATTGTTTGAGCGCGTCTGCTGGATCTTTGAAATCATAGGTTAACAACATCAAAATCGTACGGGGTCGTGTGACAGCAACGTAGGCGAGACGACGTTCTTCATCGCCAGCGTAGGAACGAATACTTTTATCATAGAAGCCGTAATCTACTAAAGCTTGGCACTTGCGCATTTGTGCATCATCAATATCCAAATAATCTTGGACACTAAAATGTGGAATATGCTCCTTATCGGCACGTAGCGGAAAAGGAAACATACCGAGCTGTTTATGCCAGAAAGGATACCGATTCTTCTGGTAATCAAATCGCTTGTTTACCAGTTCCGGAATAGCAACAATATCCCACTCTAAACCTTTAGCAGCATTAACCGTGAGGATTTGGACGACGCCGGCGCTAGGCTCAATCTCATATCCAACTGACGCATCAGCAGCAGTCGACAGTTCTCCACTGTGTTCATGGCTTTCTATCGCATCGATCCACGACAAGAAGCCACCAATACGAGCCAACGGATTATTATTGGCGTAAGTTCCAGCTAGCTTCACGAAACTCGCTAGTGCTGCTTGTATGCTCGCCGAACCTTTTACTCGCGTAGCAGCATAAATTGGTAGGTCTAATTTTTTAATGGCACTTGACACTAGATGTTCTATACCGCGCTGACGTTCTTGTTGTATAGAAACAACTAAAGAGCGGATATGCTCGATTCGTTGCTGAGCTTCAGCGCTCATATTGCTGATTTCATTACCCGCAAGAAGCTCAGACACTAAGCTCACGTTCGGTCTACCTAGTTGTTCACGCAGTGAGCGGGTATCGATATCTGTACTGGACTTGGCCGAAATATGGTTCAGCAGGAAATCTTGTTCTTGACGCGTATGCTCTACAGCATAATCAGAAAAGACTCGTATATCAGCTATTCCTATACCAAAGAAATTGAACAAATACATGAGCTGATCATTCCGTTGAGAATCCTCTGCAACGGTCAGCAAGGCACGAACGGCACGAATTTCTGGCCGAACAATGCTTGACTGTCCTCCGATAACCTCGAACGGGACATCATATTCTTCGAGCGCGGCAATAACGTCATTTTCAAAGCTGTGGTTCCGTACCAGCACCGCTGCGGTTGGAAAACGTCCATCATGTTTTTTCTTTAGTTCAACGGATAAACGTTGCGCTAGCGCCTTGTAGGTATCACGAGCGTAATGCCGATGTATCCGCGTTACTTCACCTGCTGGAGCTCCGGAACGTGGCCGTAAACTCTTTATAGAAAGCCCTTCATAAGAAAGCTTTCCTTGAGTTATACGATTGGCTGCATCCAGAATTGTGGTGGCATTACGAAAAGCTTGCGATAAGGATAAGCGAGCTGATTGCGGGACTTCATAATCACGGATGAAATCGGAAAAGGCATTTGCAGATGCCCCACGCCATCCGTAAATTGCTTGGTTAGGATCTCCCACTGCAGTAACCGACTGCGCTTGTCCGAAAGCAGCGTGCAAGAAGCGCGCCTGATTGACCGACGTGTCTTGGTACTCGTCTAACAATACGACGGAAAACTTCGTGGCAAGTGTTGTCCTTACTTCCGGAACATTTTCCAAAATACGAGTAGCCCACGAAACCTGATCTGCAAATTCAATCAGCCCTAGGCTCTTTTTTTGTTCTTGATAAAGCCGCACACATTCTAGAAGATGTACCCGAGCTTCCAGACTTTTTACTATTGATTTACGAGTGAAGGCAGTTTTTGCTCGATCGTATTGGACACGCTCCATAGACCCCTTATCGGGAGCCGACTTAGGCGATAGCCGCGGCGAGAGAACTTCGTCGACTGCTTGCGCTTCTTCTTCAAGGAACCGATGGGCCTCGTCAACAGTGACATCATTATCGATAAGTCCAGCAGCCAAACTCAAAGCTGCATCGGTTAGGCTATCAATAGATTTGTCCGCAAGCGCATCATCTATGGCGCTGTGTGCAACAATGTCAAACATCAGCTGATAACGCTCAGCTTCGTTCATCAATCGGGCACCTGGGTCTTCACCAATAAGCATCGCATAAGAAGTCGCAATATTTGAGGCAAATGCATTATACGTGCTGATTGTTGGGCGTTCGAAGTAGGCGTGCGTGCGCGAAGCTTCACGGTTGATTGTCTCCCTCACGCGAGATTCAGCATCTGGGCCCACAACTTCACTAGCAACGTCGTTTTCTGTTGGCTCATGCTTGAACAACCCTCGCGCCGATATTTCAGCAATCTTCCGATTTACACGGTCAGCTAATTCACCAGCAGCTTTCCGTGTAAAAGTAAGTCCAAGAATGTCTTGCGGCTGAGCTTGACCGGAGGCTAGCAGCCAAGCAATTCGATTCGCCATAGTTGCCGTTTTGCCTGATCCGGCTCCTGCAATCACCAAAGTCGCCCGATGAGTTGAAGTAATAACTGCCTTTTGTTCTTCAGTTGGTGGGAACTGATCCGTTTCAATAAATTGTTCGTAACTAGTCATGAAAAAATACGTTTCCCCTCCTGCGCCGGGCACATCGTTTTATAAGTACATATACGGCACTCTTGGCTTGGGAGAGCAGCAAGAGACTGTGATCGTTGTGTCTGGGCTACTTGTTCAATCATTTGTTCAATAGCGTTGCGCTGTTCATCATCTAATTCATTTTGTTCTGTCAGTCCATAATTCTTAGTTGGTGTACCAATATGAACTAGCTGGGCACCACGGCTTATTGTTGGAGTAGCTAATCCCTCAGGCATTACTAGACCACCTTGTTCTACCAGCCACTGATATATAAGTAACTGCGGAACTTTGTCACTTTCATCTTTCGGAGGTTTAGCTTTACCAGTCTTGAAATCAACCACTCGAACTTCTTGCCCGTCGGCATCAAGGAACTCCAACCTATCGATCTTGCCCGATACGACTAAATCATCACGCTCCACTCTGGCATATAATTCGCGCAAGGCTTTGCTCGGGTGTTGCACCAAATAAGCATAGAGTTTATCCACCATAGTTAAGGCCCGTGTATGGAGTTGTTGGGCTTCTAACTCTGTTCCAAAGTCTTGTGATTCCCACATTTCTTCGAACCGTTCAGTCATGCTATCTTTATCTGGCGTCACGGTTTCTTCAGCGATTTGATGAATAAGCGTTCCGACTTGAGCTAATACCGAGTTGGCGAGATTTTGCCCGTGAGCCGAATCCAATACACCACGGAGTGGACATGACAGAATATTTTCTACTGCTGACGGGGAAATTCGTACTGTAGTGTCGCTGGATTCGAGGGAACTGTATTCGATTTCGTCAACCCAAATTCGGTTCGTCGTATGGTGGCCGAATAGGTCACTTAAGCGATCCAAGTATTCGTGAGCTTGATCCGCTAACTCTGAGTTATCACGCCGAACAGCCTGGCGGAGTTGTCCAACAAAAGTCGCTTTGTCTAGCGCAATAGTAGCTTTCTCATGTCGCATCAACAACGGCGAGTTATCCGGGAAAAGCCAAGACATAAACCGAGACGGTAACGTATCCTCACCATTCACACAGGTTATTTCGATCCCGTCAGTTGCACGCGACACTGCATACAAAAGCATCCGCAACTCGTCGTCGACGACATCTTCTACCCGTTGTTTTGCAGGTACAGAGCGCCCCGCAAGCTCGCTACCAACGATTGCTGAAACAAGCTCCGGTACTCGCGTCAATGGGTTTCGTAACCGAAGATTAGGCCATACTCCATCGTTGAGTTGTGAAATAAAAACATGATTCCACGTCCGCCCTATAGTTGCATTCGGAGTTGTCAGCATAATGCCTTCATACGAAGATGTCCGTGCAATTGAGTCTTCCGGCACTTCTTGTTCTTGTAACACCCGCAATAGATCTGTAATCCCAGCGTTAGCAGGATCTCGATCAGCTAATCGTTGTGCTATCCGAAAGAGCTGAATCACTGCATCAAGATAACGATTTGCTTGGTCAGCTCCTTCGGAACCGTTCAAAACAAGATCACGCCAGTATTCGGCTTTGCCGATGCTTTCCCATGCAACCCACAAGATTTCTTCTGCCGTATATGTATGACGTAGTGCTTCACGAATTTTGGCGATAGCTGAGCGCGCTGGATCCAATTCGGGGATACGCGCGGCTGGAGAAATCGGATCAGAATCATACACTGATAGCAGCAGTCGATCGCCCGTGCGATGACCGCCAGCTGCTATCTCCCAGCCATGCATTTGTCCAAGGATGGAAGAAAGCTCAACAGAAGTCAGCCCAAAAAGTGGACCGGTTAGTAGCCGCCGAATGCCTTCTACCGAGAGATCAGTACTGCTCGCATCAATCACCTGTTCAATGAGCAAAAGCAAGTCAGCTACAACGGGATTAAAACGCAACGGTGTAGTTGTTGGTAGCGGTTGAACAGGAACACCGTAATCTAAAAATGCCTGCCGCAAACTGCTATGGCTAGACCGCGAGCGCGTAATAACAGCCATATGCGAATACGGCACTCCTTGATCGACATGCAAGTGTCGTATTTTGGTTGCAAGATAAGCAATCTCGTCATGTTCACTGAGAAGAATGTGACCAGTTATCTGACACGGAGTAGCCCCCTCATAATCCGCTTTACGTTGCACTCCGGAACCAGAGACGTGAATAGCCCCAGTCAGCTTTTTAGTTATCAGTGTAGTATCACCACCGCCACGATAATGGTGCTCTAATACGAACCGCTGCGCACCTAAACCGCGCTGCGCAGAGGACCGCTCGAGTAGAGTCTGGAGGGCTGGAATACCGCCTCTGTATCCCTGTACTCCAACATCTGGATCGCCAAACACCAAGATTCGTGTTCCATATTCTTGTAAAACCCTTAGTAGGTGACGAAGTGCTAGGGTACAGTTCGAGATATCGTCAATAATCACCCAGTCCCATACCGGGCGCTTGCGCTGTATTATTCCGTCTGGGTCTATATCCCATTGTTGCAGTAGTGCTGCTGCTTGCGTGACTATCCGGGCGTGATCAGTACGATCTGGATTCCCGCGGCCACTACCAGCTTGGACAGCTAGCGCTTTTTCATACTCATCCATCAAGTCTGCTCCGATAGCCCAGGAGATATTATCGTTTTCTTGGCTAAGCTGGCGCAGGCGTTGTGCTGTTATGCCTAGTTCTGCAGAACGCGTCAGCAGATCTCTATATTCACGGCGAAAAGCTTCGAGCTTTGCGATCTCGGGCTGCACGGTTCCTAAGGCTCCATCATCCGCGTAATAACGAGTGGCTATGTCAATGACGTCTCGAATGACGGCGTCTTGATCCGGTCCCGATAGTAGCTCAGGCTCTTTGCGGCCAATCGCTTGGGCGTATTCCGAAACAATAGAAAAAGCAAAAGCAGTTACCGAACGCACTCTGACGTTTTCAGTTAAGGCCGAAAATTGCTTCACGATATCGTTGCGTAGTTCTCCTGCGGCACGCCGATCAGGTGAAAGAACTGCTATTCGAGCATCAGGCTTTGTGTCCAAGACCGCTCTTACACAGCGCTGCAGAACCGTTGTTTTCCCGGTTCCCGGAGCACCTAAAACAGAGAATGCTCGCCCGGCATGATGAGAGTTACAAGCATCTCGGCACGCGTTAATTACCGCATCATGCGAAGAATCAACTACTAAGCTTTGCATAAGTAACCTTCTCTACTGGAATATCAAGAATTCGACCTTCTCTAATGTTATCTTTCGCCTCCCACATATTTTGGGGTACACCGCAATAAGTCCGTCAAGACTTCCGTATCTTAGAGAGTTAATTAGGGTCGTTAACGCAGCAAAACTACGCCCTACGCGATTCTCTTCCCGACTTAGGTGAAAGTCCTTGACAGGAAAGGTAGGATGTCATGTGGAAAGAAAGGACAAACCTTGGATATTACAATCGGAATCCGCGACGTTACCGCTGCGGTGAACATTAGTGTAGATATGGCCACTGAAGAGCTCAATGCACTCGTGACTGATGTGTTAACAAACCACAAGCCACTTGTACTGACAAGCTCAGATAATGAAACTGTGTTCGTACCAGCAGATGCCTTAGGTTACGTCCAGGTATCAGGAGCGCCACAACGGCGCGTCGGCTTCGGGTTTGCGTAAAAATCAAACAGAAGCCGAATATAGAAAGCATAGGTATGACTCAAACGTCAGGAATCGCGGATACATCAAAAGCATCCGTTCCAACTAATACAGAACCAGCAGCAGATATCGAAGCAGCTGGAAAAGATCTTAACCTTGATCAAAAGACTTTTGCCGATTACGGAGTATCTGCTCCAATCGCTGAAGCTCTCGCGGAAAAAGGCATTACTCATCCCTTCCCTATCCAAGCCCTCACTCTGCCAGTAGCGCTTAAGGGATCCGATATTATCGGCCAAGCGAAAACCGGAACTGGCAAGACACTCGGCTTCGGCATCCCAATGATCCAACGCTGTGTAGGCCCTAGCGAAGAAGGGTTCGACTCACTCGAACATCCTGGGGCACCACAAGGTCTCGTCGTCGTTCCTACTCGCGAGTTGGCTAAACAGGTGGCACAAGATCTGCGTGCAGCCGCCGCAAAACGAGCGATACGAGTTGTTGAAGTCTACGGTGGTCGCGCATATGAACCGCAAGTTAAAGAGCTTGAAAAGGGTGCCGAGATCGTCGTCGGAACTCCGGGACGATTAATCGATTTGATGAAGCACAAGACCCTCAACCTCCACGCCGTCCGCACCGTCGTTCTCGACGAAGCAGACGAAATGCTCGATTTAGGGTTCCTTGAAGATGTTGAAAATATTTTAAGCGCAACACCACCCAACCGGCACACGATGCTCTTCTCTGCAACGATGCCAGGACCAGTGGTAGCGATGGCACGTCGGTATATGACGCATGCTACTCACGTCCGCGCGCAAGCCCACGACGACGATTCCACTACCGTTAAATCTGTACGCCAAGTCGTCTACCGCACCCATGCAATGAATAAGATTGAGGTTCTTTCCCGAATCCTGCAGGCACGCGGACGCGGTTTGACCATTATTTTCACCCGGACTAAGCGGGCTGCCTCACGAGTAACCGAAGATCTCGCTGCTCGAGGTTTTGCTACCGGGGCAATGCACGGCGATCTCGGACAAGGAGCTCGTGAACAAGCGTTGCGCGCCTTCCGTCATGGCAAGATTGATGTTCTTGTTGCCACCGATGTCGCAGCACGCGGTATCGACGTCGATAACGTTACCCACGTGATCAACTACCAGACTCCGGAAGACGAAAAAACGTATATCCACCGGATCGGACGGACGGGTCGAGCAGGCCATTCGGGCACTGCAATCACATTCGTAGACTGGGAAGATACCCCAAAGTGGTCAGTCATCAATAAGATGCTCTCCTTAGGAATGCCAGAACCAGTAGAAACCTACCACACGTCAGACCATCTTTATACCGATCTTGACATTCCTACCGAAGTCACTGGTCGGTTGCCAAAAGAGCAACGCGTCCGGGAAGGTCTAGCGGCTGAAAAGCTCGAAGACCTCGGCGAAACGGGCAAGAACGCCGGTCGTGGACGACGCCATAACGATTCGCGTGACCACCATGACAAGCACGGATCACACAGCCGTCAACATTCGAAGCGCTCTTCTGATTCTCATGAAACACGCGAGCGCAAGCCACGCCAGCGTCGTCGTATCCGCAAATCTACAGACTGAGCACGTGACATACCAAAAAATGCATAGAAAAGCCGGCGAGAAACTCTCTCGCCGGCTTCTTTCATAAACGCGCTTAGTTCAACTCAAAAAATGCGTATTGACAATTGCCACGATGCCGTTAATCATCAGCTGCGCAGCGATAGCAGCCAAAAGCATGCCAGACAAACGGGTGAGCAACATAATTCCGGATTCACCCAACAATTTAAGAATTGGGTTAGCAAAGCGCATTGTCAGCCACGAGATACCCAAAACAGTCACTAAGCCAAGAACTGTGGTAATGATACGAGCCCAGTCATGCCCAGCGTCATCAATAAGCAGCATGAATGCAACAATAGACCCGGGACCTGCCAACAACGGCATACCTAAAGGAACCATCGCCACGTGAAGATCGCCGTCGGACTCGCCGGGGTCCTCTTCTTGTCCCGTCAGAAGTTGAAGCGCAATAAGAAGCAACAATAGCCCACCTGATAGTTGCAATGCCGGCGCGGAAATACCCAGCGCATTAAACATCGCAAAACCAAAGAAACCGAAGAGCAGCAACAAAATTCCAGCGATAAAATTAGACTGGAATGCGATCCGACGACGGTTACGCTCTGACGCTTTGGACGTTAAAGCCAAAAAAATCGGCAAGTTACCTGGAGGATCAATAATCACAATGAGTGTTGCGAATGCCGAGACAAACAACGACGTATCGAATGACACTAGATAACCTCCGCAAAAGTCCCGTCGATAAGCTGATAGTACACATCTTCAGATGTAGTATTTTCCCCGAGCTTGTTTGGTTTTCCAGTACCGTGATAATCCGATGATCCGAACCGTGCAAGCCCACACCTCTTAACAATATCAGCCAACGCCGGCCGTGTATCGGCAGGATTGTCACGGTGATCTACTTCAACTCCGAACAGGCCTGCTTCAGCTAATTCTGCAAAAGCAGAATCTGGGGCAACCTTCCCGCGTGCTCGTGCCCATGGGTGCGCCCACACCGTTTTTCCACCTGCCTGCTGGATAAATTGGACAACGTCAACTGCTTCTGGAGCATACTGACTAACATAGTAGGGCGAAGAAGAACTCAGAATCTGTTCAAACGCTTCTGACCGATTGGCAATGATGCCAAGTTTTACCAGTGCATCGGCAATGTGTGGCCGGCCAAGAACAGCATCTGGGGCTGCTTGAGCAAGAACGTCATCAAATGTGATTGGAAAGTCTACTGCCAACCGTTCAGTTATTTCTCGGGCTCGATTTTCACGTGAGGCTTGCACGGTATAAATATGGTTTCGCACAGCTTCGTTTTCCGGATCGAATAAGTAGCCGAGAATATGCACTCGTGCTCCATGGCACGTTGCCGTCAGCTCCATACCGCGGACTAGCCGGACGCCGGTTTCGGTAGCTGCTGCCGCAGCACTGTTCCATCCGTCAACAGTATCGTGATCGGTGATTCCGACGACGGCGAGTCCGGCCGCGTATGCTTGCAGTACCAGTTGACTAGGCGAATCAGTTCCATCAGATGCAGTGGAGTGGGCGTGCAGATCTATCTTCATGCATTCCATATTACTCATGGGCTCCACCGCGATATACTCACACCTCCAACTAGGGGTTAGAATCCCCTGCCATTAAGTGGGATAATGGGTTACATGAGTGAAGAAAAACAATCTTTAGAAGAGCGTGCGCATAACCGCACGCAACGTCCAAAAAGTGACGCGTTCCGTTCGTTTATCGGTGAGGACTGGGGTGCTCGCCCGGCAGGTCCGCAGCGTGCAGCTGCCGCCGATTATCTGCCAGCGCGTCATTACAAGCTCGGCTCTCACTTTATCGGTGAACGTCTAGTCTTCCCCGCCGGAGATCTGCAAGTACGCTCCAACGATACTGACTATCGTTTCCGAGCTCATTCTGCTTTCGCACACTTAACTGGTTTGGGTGGCGAAGACGAGCCAGGAGCAGTTCTCGTTCTGGAACCTCGCGCAGCAGAAAACTGCACGGATGAAGCTACCCACGATGCGACTTTGTATTTCCATCCCCGCGCATCACGCTCATCAGAAGAATTTTATGCTGATTCGCGTCATGGCGAGTTTTGGGTTGGGGCACGTCTGTCTGCTGAAGAGATGTCCACGCTAACCGGTTTACGAGTGGCGCATATCGACTCATTGCGCGACGCCCTGGCAAAAGACCTTGGCGAGATTAGCATCCGAGTGATGCCAAGATCAGATGTCAGCATTGAGTCGCTGGTTGAACAGTTACGGCAGGAGAACGGGCTCCTTTCTGATGCGACCGAAATGAATGAGCAACTAGCAGAAACCGCTTCGGAACTACGCCTTATTAAGGATGAATTCGAAATCAGCGAGATCCAAAAGGCTATCGATGTCACTCATTCTGGCTTCGATAACATCGTTGCATCGTTCCCGCGGGCTCGCACACATTGGCGCGGTGAGCGCGTGGTTGAAGGCGCATTCTTCGCTAAGGCACGCGAAGAAGGAAACGGCCTTGGATACGACACAATTGCCGCAGCCGCTAATCACGCGAATACCCTGCACTGGATCAAGAACGATGGCCCACTTGTTGACGGCACGCTTATGCTCATCGATGCCGGAGCCGAAGTTGATTCTCTCTACACAGCAGATATCACTCGAACCCTCCCAGTTTCTGGAAAGTTCTCGCCGACGCAGCGAAAGGTGTACGAAGCTGTGCTTGAAGCGTGCAACTATGCCCTTGAAGTAGCTTCGCAACCTGGCGTTCGATTCCGTGATGTACATACCGCTGCTATGAGCGTCATTGCTCGTCACTTAGAAGAATGGGGTATTCTTCCAGTGTCTGCTGAGGAATCACTCAAACCAGAAAACCAGCATCATCGCCGCTGGATGCCGCACGGAACATCTCATCATCTTGGCCTTGATGTTCATGATTGCGCACAAGCAAAACGCGAGCTTTACCAAGACGCAGTTCTTGAAGAGGGCATGGTTTTCACAATCGAACCAGGCTTGTACTTCCGCGAAGACGATCTCAAGGTGCCAGAAGAATTCCGTGGCATCGGAGTTCGTATTGAAGACGACGTCGTCATCACTGCTAACGGAGCAATCCGCCTTTCTGAGCGTATTCCACGCACTATTGAGGACGTCGAAGCATGGATGGCTCGGCTAACAAAGTAACTAATCAAAGCTAGCATTTGATCATTAGAGCGGGTGCGCCCGCCACGACGAATAAAGGAGAGTGAAAAATGGGCACTCATGGTCCATCCCGCGTTTTTGTGGGACGCCTCGCTGGAGCTGACGTTTTCGATCCCATCGGTGATCGAGTAGGTAAGGTTAGTGACGTCGTCGTGGTTTTCCGATTACGGGGCGCCCCGCTCGCAGTGGGGCTAACTGTTGATGTTGCTGGAAAACGCCGAGTATTCGTGCCACTTACCCGAGTGACATCAATGGAAAACGGACAGGTCATTACTACCGGTCTAGTGAATATGCGACGTTTCACACAGCGCCCGGTTGAAACGATGGCTGTTGGTGAACTACTCGATCGGCAAGTCACCGTGATCGAATCTGGTGAACCAGCAGAAATTGAAGATCTTGCCATCGAGCAAACTCGCGCTCGTGAATGGCGCGTGACCACTCTCTACATTCGTATGGGACGTGGTGCGAAAGACGCCGGTAACACCCTGCTTATCCCAACTTCTGCCGTTCGTGGTTTAGCTAGCAGAGTTTCTAGCCAAGGCGCCACTGCCCTGCTGGCACAGATTTCTGGGCTCAAAGCACCAGATGTTGCCGATATTTTGCGCGACTTGCCAGAAGATCGCTTGCTGGCAGTGGCACGCGAATTACCGGACGAACGTCTTGCTGATGTATTGGAAGAATTAGGTGACGACGATCGCGTTGCGATTATGGAATCTCTCGACGTCGATCGTGCTGCTGACGTTCTTGAGGTTATGCAGCCCGACGACGCCGCCGACTTGGTTAACGAACTTCCGGTCGCACAAGCCGAGGCGCTCCTCGAGCGTATGGAGCCAGAAGAAGCTCGCGATGTGCGTCGCCTGATGAGTTATTCTGAACGATCCGCTGGTGGTTTGATGACTACCGATCCGATTATTTTGCCACCAGACGCCTCGGTGGCGATGGCCCTTGCTCAGGCCCGTCGACCTGAATTAGCACCGGCCCTCGCCTCAGTCATGTTTGTGACCCGTCCACCTCACGAATCACCCACCGGGCGATATTTGGGTGTTGTTCATTTACAACGGGCGTTACGCGAACCGCCATCGAATATGATCGGTGGCATTATCGATCATATAGAGACGCTGTCCCCCGAGGACGGTATTGGAACAATCACGCGTCTATTAGCAACATACAACCTGACAGCACTGCCCGTCGTCGTCGACGATATGCTCGTTGGCGCAGTTTCCGTCGACGACGTGCTCGATCATCTGCTCCCAGATGATTGGCGAGAAGCAGATGAAGCCGAACTGGATGAGGCTGTTGATGCTCAACACAACCATGACGAAGAAGAGGAGGTAGACTAATGGCAAATTTTGATGAACCATCAGATAAGCGCTCACGCCGAATTAAGAAAGCGCGCTGGGATTCAGATGCGGTAGGAGTTGTCTCGGAACGTATCGCCCGCTTTTCGGGAACTCCGCAGTTCCTTGTCTACCTCACAATATTCGTTGCTATTTGGCTTATCTGGAATACCTGGGGGCCTGATTCATTACGCTTCGATTCGGCCGAACTTGGATTTACTGCTCTGACGCTGATGCTCTCGTTACAGGCGTCCTACGCGGCTCCCCTCATTTTGTTGGCACAAAACCGCCAGGATGATCGTGACCGCGTCACAGCGCAACAAGATCGGTTTACCGCGGAACGAAATCTGGCAGACACGGAGTACATTACTCGCGAAATTGCCTCGCTTAGGTTGGCAATGAATGACATCGCCACCCGCGACTTCGTGCGTTCGGAAATCCGTGATCAACTTGAAATTTATCGTGAATCCAACGATGAGTTACAAGCCGAATTACAAGAAAAAAATACCAGAATTGCCCAGCTTGAAGCTCAACTTGCAGTATTTTTGGCAGCTGATGAATCCTCGCAAAAGAAGGTAGACTAGAACCTATGACTATTTCTCGAGACTTAATCGATAAAGCACTGGCAACAGTGTATGATCCCGAAATCCGTCGTCCTATCACAGAGATAGGGATGGTCGGATCGGTGGACATTACCGACGACGGTCAGGTAACTGTTGGAATTAATCTTACGACGGCTGGATGCCCCCTGCGCGATAAGCTCACAATCGATGTGACTGAAGCAGTTTCTCGTGTTGAAGGCGTGACCAGCGTCAGCGTAACAATGGGCGTTATGACTGATGAACAAAAAGCTCAACTACAGAAGACGCTGCGCGGTGGCGCACCCGAGCGCCACAACCCATTCAGCGAACCAGGATGCCTCACTCGCGTGTACGCCATTTCTTCTGGCAAAGGCGGCGTAGGCAAATCCTCAATGACGGTTAACTTGGCAACTGCTATGCAACGTCAAGGTTTGAAGGTTGGCGTCGTTGATGCAGATATTTACGGTTTTTCTATTCCACAGATGATGGGCGTTGATTCACCGCCACAGGTGGTGGACAAGATGATCATTCCACCGGTTGCGCATGATGTAAAGACCATCTCAATCGGTATGTTCATGGAAGAAAATATTCCAGTTGTGTGGCGCGGACCGATGCTTCACCGGGCACTAGAGCAGTTCTTCTCCGATGTTTACTGGGGCGATCTCGATGTACTTCTCATCGATCTGCCGCCGGGGACAGGCGATATCGCCCTGTCGGTAGCACAGTTGATTCCACAAGCTGAAATCGTTCTTGTTACAACGCCTCAAATTGCTGCGGCTGACGTTGCAGAACGCGCTGGCATGATGGCAAAGCAGACGGAACAGCGAGTAGTCGGCGTCATCGAAAACATGTCTTTCCTCGCGATGCCTGATGGTAGCAAGATGGATATCTTCGGCTCTGGCGGTGGCCAAAAAGTAGCGGATGAGCTGTCGTATATTCTCGGTTACAAAGTTCCACTGTTGGGCCAGATTCCACTCGAGCAAACACTGCGTGAAGGTGGCGATGCCGGAGTACCACTAACAGCTCAAGATAAGGTTTCACCTGCTCGTGACGCCATCGATGCTATCGCATCAACTCTTGGTCATCGTGCTCGTGGTCTGTCTGGAAAATCCCTCGGCGTATCCCCCGCATAGGAAGAAAGCAGATAAATGAGCATCGAAAAAGCCCAATCCTGGTTGTATGCCGAATCGTTTGCGACCGATGATGATTTTATTATCCAAGCACGTCATCAATCTGCGGAACTAGGCATTGATCCAATAAGCCCAGCGACTGGTCAGTTTTTGTCCATGCTAGTATCCGTCAATGGTGTCAAAACAATTGCAGACATTGGTACCGGAACCGGCGTGAGCGGTTTATATTTCTTGGCCAGTTCACAAGACTCGCAATTAACCAGTATTGATACTGATTCAGAGGCTCAGAATCTAGCACGGCAGAGCTTTGCGCATACTGGAATCAGATCTGGGCGTTATCGTCTGATCAATGGCCGAAGCGCAGACATTCTTCCACGTCTAGCCCCAAACTCCTATGATCTCGTTCTAGTCGATGGCGATATCTTAGAAGCGGAAGGCGATGTGAGCGAAGCGCTACGAATGCTACGTGTGGGCGGCATCCTCGTCGTCGCCCATGCGCTCTACCACGACCGGGTTGCCGATCCTGCACGACGCGATGAACAGACAGTAGCAATGCGTAACCTTGGCAAGACTATCCAGGAGTCTGCTGAGCTGACCAGCTCCCTCGTCCCCATCGGAGACGGCTTGCTGGTAGCGGTTAAACGCTAGTATTTATCTTTTAGGTATCATAAACCTAACTCTAAAAGTGGGGGCGCTAAGAACAAATCTTGGTGCCCCCACAAAACACTCATGTTAGTCGCGTTCCGCTACTGCCTGTTGGACGACGGCGTAAAGCTCATGTAGTTCTTCATCATGAAGCTCAAGTACCATGCGTCCACCGCCCTCAAGTGGTATCCGTAAAATCGTTCCGTGATTTGAACGCTCTGTTTCTAAAGGACCATCACCTGTTCGGGGTTTCATCGCAGCCATGAGAACTCCTCTCGTAAGCCAGATCGGCTGTTACCTAACAGTCTAGTCTATTTTTCCTTTTTTCTAGCAAAAATGGTCCATCAATACTGTCAAGGAGTAAAGACCTTCACTGCATCGTCAGCAGTATCCACTATCCTCAACAATTTCAAACAATCCGGAGAAATTAGCCCCTCACTAAACATCGAACCTCGTAGCCATTCGATGAGTCCGGCCCAATACGATACGCCCACTAAAACGATGGGGTAATTCGGTAACTTGCGGTTTTGTTCAAGCGTTAGAATCTCAAACATCTCATCAAGAGTGCCAAACCCTCCTGGAAAAACAGCGAATCCAGTTACGTTTTTGGTGCACATCACTTTCCGGGTGAAAAAATAATGGAACGTCATTCCCCGATCAACATAGTCATTCAAAGTTACTTCGTAAGGTATTTCAATTCCTAGCCCGATAGAGGTTCCGTTTGCTTCGTGAGCACCGCGATTTGCTGCCTCCATAATTCCAGGTCCACCACCTGTCACAACAGAAATGTCATGCTGAGCTAAGTTCCGTCCGAGCTCTCGCGCAACCTGATAGTAGGGGCTTTCCGAAGATAACCGGGCTGATCCGAACACTGCCACTTCCCGATCTGAATTTTCGAATACAGTTTCACTTGAGTCAAAATCAGCGAGGATTTTTTGAATCATATCTGATCTACCCACTTCTTTGTCGCAGAGTTCTGAGTGGTTAACAGTCATAAGAGATATATCCTTTTGGTCACAATCGTAACATCACAGCTTCCCATTTTATGTGACGACGGCGATGGTTACTACCCTAATGACTGCTGGTTTTTGGTAGTATTTACTTATGGAAAATACTGAAATTTCACCGCAAGACCTAGCCAATAAAGCAGCAAAAGTCATTGCGGAAAAGACCGGCGTATCACACCATGATATTGCATTAACTCTCGGCTCTGGGTGGGGCGGCGCAGCCCAACTCATTGGAGATGTCGTTGCTGAGATTGATGCTCAAGATATTCCTGGCTTCCACGCCGCTGCAGTTGCGGGACATGGCGGAAAGATCACGTCAATCAAACTCAAGTCAGGTCATCATGCCCTTGTGCTAGGGGCCCGTACTCACTATTACGAAGGAAAAGGCGTCCGCGCAGTTGCACATGGTGTGCGTACCGCTGCCGCCGCTGGAGTTAAAGTTTGTATCTTAACTAACGGCTGTGGCTCAACAGTCTCCGAATGGGGAGCCGGAACTGCGGTGTTGATCAAGGATCACATCAATCTTACTGGCACTTCCCCAATTGAAGGGGCACACTTCGTTGATTTAACAGATGCCTATTCACAGCGACTGCGCACTATTGCACACGAAGTTGATCCGAGCTTGCCAGAAGGTGTCTATACTCAATTTCCTGGACCACATTACGAAACTCCAGCTGAAGTCAAGATGGCGCGGATTCTTGGCGGAGATCTCGTCGGAATGTCTACCGCGCTTGAAGCTATCGCAGCAGCTGAAGCCGACATCGAAGTTCTTGGCATTTCGTTAGTCACCAATCACGCTGCCGGATTTGCACCAACCAAACTTAACCACAAAGAAGTGCTTGAAGCTGGCGCTGCAGCTGGTCCACGTATTTCGCAATTACTAGCTGACATTATTGAACGCATTTCTACAACCGTGCTCTGACGCACGATTGATGAACACTGATTGAAGGAGAAACATGTCGTATAACGTTACCGAAGTAGAAGAATGGATTGCTCACGATCCTGATAAAAACACTGCCGCTGAAGTTGCTGAGTTACTGAG
This sequence comes from Arcanobacterium phocae, assembly GCF_900105865.1. Taxonomy (NCBI): domain Bacteria; kingdom Bacillati; phylum Actinomycetota; class Actinomycetes; order Actinomycetales; family Actinomycetaceae; genus Arcanobacterium; species Arcanobacterium phocae. The sequence continues at coordinate 1,107,280 of NZ_LT629804.1, read as the reverse complement.
CAAAGCTCAAGGCGGCGATAAAGTAGCCGAGGCTGAGCTTACTGATCGTTTCCAAGGATTCTTGGAGTTCGGCACAGCTGGTTTGCGTGGCTGCATGGCGGGTGGACCACACCGCATGAACCGCGCCGTCGTACGCCGTGCCGCTTACGGATTAACCGCATGGTTGAAAGAAAAGGTCGGCGATGACGCTCTCGTCGTCATCGGATACGATGCCCGCTACAACTCTGCAGACTTCGCTGCTGATACCGCAGCAATCGTGACGGCTGCAGGCATGCGCGCAAAGATTATGCCACGAGCACTTCCCACTCCGGTTCTCGCATTCGCAGTGCGTCACTTCGATGCTGACGCCGGCGTTATGGTCACCGCATCGCACAACCCAGCACAAGATAACGGCTACAAAGTCTACACCGGCGGACGCGCAATCGACGAAAACGGTCGCGGTTCTCAAATTGTGCCGCCGGTTGATTCAGAAATTGCTGCATATATTAAGTCTGCTCCGGCTGCGGATGAAATCAAGCTAGCCGAATCAGGCTGGGGTGTCATTGATGAAGAGTTTATCGATACCTACGTTTCTACAACCGTTGCAACGATCTCCCCTGACACCCCACGCGATGTCAAGATCGTCTACACCGCAATGCATGGTGTAGGCGCGGAAGTTATGCGTCGTGTCCTAACAGACGCCGGATTCAAGGACGTCGTCGAAGTAGCCGAACAAAATACTCCAGATCCAGACTTCCCCACAGTTTCTTTCCCGAACCCAGAAGAACCTGGTGCGCTTGACCTAGCTATCGCACTCGCCAAGAAAGAGAATGCAGATCTAGTTATCGCCTCTGACCCAGATGCTGACCGTGCTTCGGCAGCTGTGCCGATCAACGGTGAGTGGACCCAGCTTTCCGGCGATGAAATCGGCTCTCTCCTAGGAGAACAGGTAGCTGCCCGCATCGAAGCAGAAGGTGGCAACGGTACCCTCGCTAACTCGATCGTATCTTCACAACTGCTCGAACAGATTGCGCATCATCATGGACTCGATTATGAAGCAACGTTGACCGGATTTAAGTGGATTTCACGAGCACACAACATCAGCTTCGGTTACGAAGAAGCTATTGGTTTCTGTGTTGATCCAGAACACGTTAAGGATAAGGATGGCCTGTCTGCCGGTCTACTTATTGCACAAACCGCCGCCACACTCAAAACCCAAAACAAGGGTTTGCGTGACGAACTCGACCGAATTGCTACCAATATTGGTGCACTATACCTCACTGCCCCAGTGACCATTCGTGTCGATGATTTGTCGATTATCCCAGCTACCATGGACAAGGTTCGCAGCAACCCGCCAAAGGTATTGCTGGGATCTGCTGTGTCCTCCGTCGTCGACCTATCCAACGGCACCGATCAGTTGCCACCCACGAATGCGATGGTTCTACGCACTGAAGACGGTGATCGGGCGATTGTGCGTCCATCAGGTACCGAGCCAAAGGTTAAGTGCTACCTCGAAGTTATCGTGCCACTCGAAGGCCGCGATATTAACGAGGTGCGCACTCTCGCTTCGGAGCGACTCACCCGATTCAAGGCTGAAATGGGCGACGTTCTCAAACTTGACTGATTGTTTCGGATAACTGGGTGCGGGCTAGTCAGAAGAAACTCTGGTTAGCCCGCACAGTTATATAACACCGGTAATCACAACAAATGTAGAAATAGCGCAAATCCAGACTTCCGCCTGACTTTGCGCTATTTCTGCTATACTATGAGGCTACTCTTTCTCACTCTGGGAGAGTATCGAGAACCTTCTGGGTACCTGATAGACCGAGTCGAGTTGCGCCAGCCTTCATAAGCTCCAATGCGAATGCACCATCATGAATACCGCCAGACGCCTTAATCTCTAGTTCGTCGCCCACGGTCTTCTTCATGATCTCAATGGCATGGACTGAAGCTCCGCCAGCTGGGTGGAAGCCGGTGGACGTCTTCACGAAATCTGCACCAGCGTTCATTGCAGCTTCACAGGTCTTTTCGATTTCTTCATCCGTCAATGCAGCCGATTCGATAATGACCTTGAGTACCGCATATGGGATAGCGTCACGAACGACGGCGATGTCGTATTCGAGCTCTTCCCAAGCGCCTTCCTTTGCTAAGCCAACGTTGATAACCATATCGACTTCGTCTGCGCCTGCTGCTACTGCACGAGCAGCTTCAGCGGCTTTGATTTCAGAGGCGACTGCGCCAGATGGGAAACCGCAGACGACGGCAAGTTTAACGTCACCCATCTCGATTTCTTCTGGAAGTGGAAGCATCGAAGGCGAGACGCAAACTGAGTATGTGCCCAGTTTCTTTGCATCATCGATAAGCTTCTTAACGTCATCCATGGTTGCTTCTGGCTTCAGCAAAGTATGATCTACGATGCCTGCTACTTCTTCACGTGTTGCCACGATTTCTCCTTTTCTCTGCAAAGGCTATTGCCCTTGATCTTCTATTTTTAGCTATGAAATACGGTCTAAAACGACAGATTCTTGTGGCTGATATTCGCCACCGATAACGATTCCGCCGTCGAGAGAAGCCAGCGCACGCTCAATTCGCGACTCATCATCAGTGTGGAGAGTCATGAGCTTTTGGCCCTTCTTCACCATGTCGCCTGGCTTGGCGAATAGTTCAATTCCAGCTGCCAATTGAACTGGTTCTTCCTTAAATGCACGTCCTGCGCCAAGACGCCACGATGCTACGCCAACAGAGAGCGCATCGAGAGTAGAAAGCACACCGTCCGCTTCTGCCACGACGTCCTGCGTATGCTTAGCGACCGGCATCGCCGCATCAGGATCTCCGCCTTGTGCTCGGATCATCTTGCGCCATACATCCATTGCACGACCATCCTTAAGCGCAGCTTCGATATCTGCATCAGGCTGGCCTGCTGCAGTCAACATTTCGCGAGCCAACGCTAGGGTCAGTTCGACGACGTCGGATGGGCCACCGCCTGCAAGAACTTCAACAGATTCTTCGACTTCAAGACCGTTACCAATCTTCATACCAAGTGGTGTCGACATATCTGTCAGCAAGGCAGTGGTCTTCACTCCCGCATCGGTTCCCAGATCAACCATAGTCCGGGCTAGTTCTTGAGCCTTGGCAAGATCCTTCATGAATGCGCCAGAGCCAACCTTGACATCAAGGACTAGGGAATGTGTTCCTTCGGCAATCTTCTTCGACATAATCGATGAGGCGATGAGCGGAATACAATCAACTGTTGAGGTAATGTCACGCAGTGCATACAGCTTCTTATCAGCTGGTGCTAGTCCGGATCCAGCCGCGCAAATCACAGCGCCCGGGCCCTCAAGTCCGAGTTGGTGCATGATTTCTTCATTGGACAGAGCAGCTCGCCACCCAGGAATTGCTTCGAGTTTATCGAGAGTGCCACCAGTGTGTCCTAGACCGCGTCCTGACAGCTGCGGAACTGCAACTCCATAAACAGCTACTAATGGAGCAAGTGGCAACGTGATCTTGTCGCCTACGCCTCCAGTTGAGTGCTTGTCAGCGGTGATACGTCCGAGACCAGAGAAGTCCATCCGTTCGCCCGACTCAATCATGGCGTGTGTCCATTGGGCAATTTCTTCCCGATCCATACCGTTAAGGAAGATTGCCATGGCCAATGCTGCCATCTGTTCATCGCCTATGACGCCACGAGTGTAGGCATCGATGGTCCAATCGATTTCTTCTTTCGATAGCTTCGACTTATCCCGCTTCGCGCGAATGATATCAACTACATCAAATTTTTCAGCCATAACTGCTCCTGTATCTATTTCGTATCTTCGGATTCGCGTAACGCGTACGGGGTATCAATCTTGATTAGGCTCGACTCTACTTGGGCAAGATCCGCCGGTGTGAAGCCTTGCGGTAGCACCTCGTCCATCCGCATAATTCCGGTTGGCATTGTGACAAGCAAATTTGGCCCGCCATGTTCGTACAGCAACTGGCGGCAGCGCCCACACGGCACGATAACGTCTTCGTTACCGTTGACGCAGTAAAATGCCACCAGACGTCCACCACCGGTGCGGTGAAGCATCGAGACTAGACCGTTTTCTGCACATGTACCAAGCCCGGTTGATGCGTTTTCGACGTTGCAACCTGATACAAGACGACCATCATCTACCAAAGCTGCTGCGCCGACTGGATAGCCCGAGTATGGCGCGTACGCGGTCTTCATAGCTTCGATGGCAAGCTCTTTTAGTTCTTCCCAGTTGATTTCTGGCATTTCGACTTCTTTCATCTGAAACGAGCGGTGAGCCGGCAAAGCCGGCCCACCGATCCACAAATTGTTTACTTAATGTAAGGAATGTTTTCTGCTGCTGGCGGTCGTGACTTGCCGACGAAGCCAGCCACGGCAATAACGGTAATGATGTAAGGAATCATATTGACTAGCTGCGACGGAATTCCACCGTGCAAATTCGGCATCAACAGTGCAACAGCCTTTGCGAAGCCGAACATTCCTGCAGCTCCGAGCGCCCCAACAGGGTGCCACTTTCCGAGGATCATCGCGGCTAACGCAATATATCCGTTTCCGGCCGACATGTTATCTGTGAATGCCAGTCCCTGGCCGATCGTGAAGAACGCTCCACCTAGGCCGGCAATTGCTGATCCGAAGATCGTATTCCGAATACGCGTGCGATTGACGTTAATGCCGACGGTATCGGCAGCGCGTGGATGCTCACCACATGCGCGCATCCGCAATCCCCAACGTGACCGGTAAAGGAAGACAGTTAGCATCGCAACTGCAATATACATAATGTAGACCAAAATTGTCTGATCAAAGAGCATCGGACCGACAATTGGAATCTCTGCTAAGAGTGGGATACGGATTGTTGGCAATGAATATTGGTTTGTGTTGAGAACTTCCGCATTATCTGACATGAGCGTTCCATAGAAGAACGTGGTCAAGCCAAGGCACAATACGTTGAGGACAACGCCGACAATGATTTGGTCTACACCATACTTAACTGAGAACAAAGCTAGTAAGGAACCAACAAGGGCACCTGCAAGCGGCGCAGCTAGTAGACCTACATATGGAGTTTTGAAGAATGATGCTGCCATGACGCCAACGAATGCACCAACCAACAGCTGTCCTTCAATCGCAATATTGACAACTCCTACATGTTCGCACACTACACCAGATAGGGCACCGAAGATGAGCGGAGTGGAGATAGCGACAGTAATGCCCAGCGTTGACGTGAGTGTAATCGCTCCAGCCGAGCCAGCGCCAGCAAAGACGAGGAAGCCAAACACTGTTAAAACAGCGACAACAATAGTTGAAATAACGTCAAGAATTCGTCCGGTTTTGCCGTACTTTCCGTGGCTGAGAGTCGACACTACTGACCATATCGTAGCAACTGTGATGAGTATTAAGAAGACCCATAGCGTTACAACTGCCGGCACCATAATATCTGGGATATCAACGGAAGATGCACGGTCATTTAGACGAAGCCGGGCATTACCGCTAGCGTTCAATGCAAAAAAGAGTGCAAGTAGAGTTGCAAGCCCATATGTAATAGGGAACTTCCACGAGATTTTACCAATGACTTCGTTATTGAGCGCCTCTGGGATTTCTACTTGTGGAGCTGATAACTGTTGAGAACCACGGTTTTCCATTATTCTTGCGCCTCCTTTCCATTAGTAGGCGAGTCATCTGAAGCAGAATTCTCCGACGCCGAAACATTGATAGCAACAGCCTTACGCGTCGGTTCTGGGCTACTCAACGAAGCAGCATACTCGCGCATACCTTTTCCATCTGGCTTTGGTAAACGGAACATCCAACGGATAAGTGCCGGTGCTGCAATAAACAAAACAATGACTGATTCAAGAATCAGTACCATATCAATCGGCACACCCTGTGCCTGCATTGAATAGCCACCCGCTTTAAAAGCACCAAACAAGAGACCAGAGAAAAATATCCCCATCGGCTTGTTACGCCCCAGCAAAGCAACTGTAATAGCATCGAAACCAACTGTTCCGGCAATTCCAGAGGTAACACCTTGATTTGCTTGGTACATGGTTCCTAGAGCTTCATTTGCACCAGCTAACCCGGTAAAGATTCCTGATGTCACCATTGTTAGCGTAGTGACTTTAGCAATCGACATACCCGCAGTGCGAGCTGCGTGTGGATTAGCACCAACTGCGCGTACTTCAAAACCAAATGTTGAGCGCTCAAGCAACCACCAATATACGAACACCGCAACAATGGCGATAATCAATCCTAGGTGGATCTTCGAAGGGGAAGGCAGTAATCCCGGCAATGCAGCAGTATGGGATGCAACCGGGGTTACCGGGTTATTTTGCCCGGGTTGGTGCCACGAATCCAACGACAACACATATGTTAACGCAAGCCCGGCAATAGAGTTCAACATGATCGTCACGATGACTTCATTTGCACCAGTTTTAGCCTTTAAAAATCCTGCGATACCAGCATAAAGACCGCCGGCGATCGCAGCCGCGATCAAAGCGACAAGGAGATGGAGACCGTATGGCAGGTTGAGGCTAAAGGACACCCAAATTGCGGCAAGCGCACCGAACACAATTTGTCCAGCACCACCGATGTTGAACAAACCAGCGCGGAAACCGAAGCCCAAGCCAAGTCCAGCCAAAATGAGTGGTGTTGCGAAGAACAACGAATCCATCGCCGGGCGCAATGCATAGGACAGGCCACGGTTAAGGGCTGAAGCATTAAAGATTGACCCTTTGAACATCGCTACATAAGCGTCAAACACTGAGGCGCCAGTGATGAGAATAAGGAGAGCTCCGAGTGCGAATGCAATAAGCACTGCAATAATTCCAACAAGCCATCCAGACCGAGGCGCTGTATGGAAGAAAGCTGCTATCCATTTATCACCAGTAATTGAGGTAGTTTTTTTATTACTCATTATTTCGCACCTTTCGTTACAGATGCTTTAGCAGCTGAAGCCAAAGCTTCCTCCTGTGGGACACCCGCCATCATCAAGCCGAGAGCATCACGCGGTGTATCAGCTGGCACAATACCGATAATTTTTCCGCGATACATCACTGCAATGCGATCTGCCAGTGCAACTACCTCATCAAGTTCTGATGAGATAAGGAGAACCGGCGTGCTTGCGTCACGCGCTTCAATGATTCGGCGATGAATAAATTCGATTGATCCAACGTCGACTCCACGAGTTGGTTGGCTTGCAACTAGGAGTCGAAGGTCTCGTGAGAGTTCTCGAGCAACAACTACCTTTTGGGCGTTACCACCGGACAGTGTAGAAATTGGATCGCTAATTCGGGTGATACGAATATCGAATTCTTCAACCTTTTCATTAGCATTTGTGGCTACTACGTTCGGATGTAGTGCAACACCGCTTGCATACGGTTTATTGAGATACTGATCGAGAATGAGATTTTCAGCGATTGAGAACGACGCAATCATTCCGTCTTTAGAGCGGTCTTCAGGAATGAATCCAATACCCGCATCGATATTTGCCCGGACGCTGTGTCCTTGAATTTCGTTGCCATCTAGCGTAATGGTTCCTTGCGCTGGCTCTTGCAGCCCCAGAACCGCCTCGGCTAGTTCTGTCTGTCCATTTCCTTGAACACCAGCTACTGCTAATACTTCTCCGCGGCGCACGTCGAATGACACGTGGTCGAGTACATGAGCACCGGCGTCATTGAGTAGCGAAACATCTTTGAACTCTAGTCCCACTTCGCCTAACTTTGGTGCTTCTTTTTCAAGCTGTAGCATAACTGGACGACCAACCATCTTCGTTGCCAGTTCAGCCTCTGACGACGTCGGACTGGCAGTTCCTACCACAGCGCCCCGTCGAATAACGGTAATATCATCCGCTACTGCTCGCACTTCGCGGAGTTTGTGCGTAATGAAGACGATCGATGTCCCGGCGGCAGCTAGCTGCTTCATAATAGTCATCAATTCGTCAGTTTCTTGCGGAGTAAGGACCGCAGTTGGCTCATCGAGAATCAAGATCTTAGCATCGCGCGACAGTGCCTTAACAATCTCGACTCGTTGCTGTGCACCTACGGGCAAATCCTCAATATAAGCATCCGGGTCCAAATCGAAACCGAAGCGTTTCGAAACATCAATAACTGTTTGGCGTGCTTTCTTAATATCAATGATGCCACCAGCACCAGCTGGCTCATAACCTAACGCAACGGATTCAGCTACAGTGAATACTGGAATCAACATGAAGTGCTGATGCACCATACCGATTCCCGCAGCAACTGCATCACCTGGACCATTAAACTTGACTTGTTTACCGTCGAGCAGAATATCGCCCTCGTCTGGATCATATAAGCCATACAACACGTTCATTAGTGTTGATTTACCTGCTCCATTTTCACCAAGAAGAGCGTGGATGTGTCCTTCTTCGACTACGAGATCAATATGATCATTCGCTACAAGAGGGCCAAACCTCTTTGTAATGCCCCTTAGCTCCAGCTTCACGCTGAACCCCTTTCGTTCCTCAGTATCTAGTAATTCTGAGTTTTGTGTATCAATAATCATACCCTGTTGTCAGTACTTTTACTGACGCAAGGAAATTGAACTATATTCATCTCATTAAATAGAAAGTGGGACCTTACTCTATAAAAGAATAAGGACCCACTCTCTATCTTTAGTTCGTCATACCAGCTAAATTACTAAGAATCAGTTAGCCGCTGGCGACTCAATCTTAAGTTCGCCAGAAGAAATCTTAGCTTCGAGATCCTTAACTTCGGACTTCAATTCGTCCGAGAGCTGAGAATCAAACTCGTGGAACGGAGCTAGGGAAACACCCTTGTTCTTCAAGGTACCTACGTAAGGTGTGGTTTCAAACTTTCCATCCTTTGCACCGTCAATAGCAGCCTTAACAGATTCACCGATGCCCTTCATGACCGAGGTGATAACGATCTCCTTGTAGTCAGGTGTGGAAACGTACCAATCGGAGTCAACACCGATAATGCGGATGTTGCCAGCTTCCTTTGCGGCTGCAGCAGCGCCAAGACCAACTGGACCAGCAACCGGCATGATGATGTCCGCACCCTGCTCGATGAACTGCTGCGCCTGGGACTTACCGAGTGACTGATCATCGAAGGAGTTAGTGAAGGAGCCGTTCTGGGCGTCCTTGTCCCAGCCAAGAACCTTGACCGAGGTACCCTTAGCTTCGTTGTATGCCTTAACACCATCAACAAAACCATCCATAAAGATTGTTACGGAAGGAATCTGGAGACCACCGAAGGTAGCAACAGTGCCCGACTTGGTAGCACCTGCGGCAACGTAACCAGCTAGATATGCAGCTTCTTGAGTGTTGAAGAGAAGTGCACGTCCATTTGCCAATTCGACTGGGTTACCATCAGCATCAGCGAAGCCGGAATCAATAAGGCCGAAGTGGAGATCTGGGTTTTCTTCGGCAGCCTTCATAATGGCTGGAGCAAGCATGAAGCCGACGCCAATAACGAGGGAACAACCATCGTCAATCATGGTCTGGGTGTTTGGACCGAAGTCGGAGTCACCCTTGGATTCTGCTGTGTTGACCGAAACGCCAAATTCTTTTTCTGCTTCTTTCAAACCGTCATATGCGGACTCATTGAAGGACTTATCGTCCCAACCACCAGCATCGGACACCAAGCACGCCTTAAAACTACTGCCGTTATCTGCAGACTGCTTACCTTCAGTGCCGGAACATGCTGAAAGCGCCAATGCAGATGCGGCGGCAACTGCAATAAAAGACTTGAATTTCTTCACTAGTTTCTCCTGATCTAGTTTTCAGTAAGGGTCCATCTATTGACCAAAACTGTTCATCTACTAAGAATAGGCTCGAAAAGATATATATGCCACCCATAAAGATGTTCCAAGTCACTTTTCGATAATTTCGTAATCAAATCGTTACATAAAACCTTTTATATCGCATCATTACAGCACATGAATTCCACAGTATGAACTAAATGACAATATTCCATATCATTTTATGAGACGATCAATCTTACCTGTCAAACCGATATCGGCAGAATCAAAGAAGACTAGTGACCCCCTCGGCGCGAATCTGATCAACAACGTTCTTCACATCCTGAGCTCCGTGCGCCGACACGACAAGAACAGCATCTGCAGTGTCAACCACAACGACGTCATCAACACCAATCACGGCTATCGGACGGTCATGGGTAAAAATTGTTGCACGTGATGCTTTAACGGTGAACACAGGCTGGACTTGCTCACCGCTACCGGGGATTACTATCGACGACGACGCATCGTCCGCTCGCCGTCGTAAAACCTCACTGACAGCAGCAAAATCACCCACGTCAGTCCAACCCATCTGAGCTGGAACAACCGCTACTCCCCCGTCGGCTGCTAGTGGTTCCGCAATGGCATGGTCGATAGCAATCTTAGTAAGCGATGGCCACACGTGATCTAGCACCTGGCTACGATTACCAGTATCCCATGCTTGCGCTATCGCTTCGATACCGGCATGTAGCTCCGGCTGATACGTAGCTAAGGCACCGAGCAACACATCCGCTTGGGCAACGAACATACCCGCATTCCAAAAATACTGCCCACTAGCAACATACGCCTGCGCTGTGTCCACATCCGGTTTTTCTAAGAACTCACTAACGTCAAACGCCCCACGAACATCGGTAACCGGATTGGCAGCGCGAATATACCCAAAACCTGTTGCCGGGGAATCAGGGGTAATCCCAATTGTTACAACGTAACCGCGCGTCGCCGCATCCATAGCTGTCCAAACAGCTGTTTCGAATGCCTCCGGTTCAGCAATCAGATGGTCAGCAGCAAACGAACCCACGATCACATTTCCATGCCGTTGCCGAATAATCGCTGCCGCGAGACCAATAGCCGCCATCGAATCCCGGGGCGAAGGTTCTGCAATAAACTGCTCGTCAGCTAATTCTGGCAGTTGCCGTACCACCGCCGGCATATGGGCTCCGCCAGTGACAATCATGATGTTGCTATTCGCCAACGGCGATAACCTGGCTACAGTCTGTTGAAGCAGACTTTTTCCACTCCCAGTTAAATCTTTCAAAAACTTTGGCGAACGTGCTCGCGAAATCGGCCAGAGTCGGGTTCCAGCGCCACCAGCAGGAATAATCGCATGTAACTCATTCATCTTCTCACCACGTCTTAGTCTTCATCTATGCGCTGCGCCAGTCGCTGCCCAACGTCATGCGGATCGGCTCGCGCATGCTCGGCTGAAGTCGTCGGAACTGACTGCTTCTTATATGAGCGCCATGCCGCCTTCACATAAGCTTCACGTTCTTCATCCAAGTGTACCTGTGCAGTCACAACTTTTTCCTCGGCACGGGCAATACGTCGTTTCATCCATGCCGCTCGCATACCAGTCCACGGTGGCGCAACCTGTTCATCTGTTTCATCGACCGGACGCGGCGCAATCACGCCCGTCATCGGATCGTAATTCCAGTCCAAAGTTTTCTCGACGGTTTGTGTCACATAATTTGGGTACTCCTCAGCATGCTCAAGTTGCGACTTAGTTGGTTCACCAGGAGCGGGCGGATTAGCTACAAAAGCAGCTGCCACCAACGTCACCTGAGCCAATAAATTAACCCAGACGAGGAGCGTTACGATAGCCGCGAACGGCGCGAGCAATGCATTCTCGGAAACTGACGAGACCACCGTCGTTCCCAATAAGCGCAATATTGACGACGCAAGCCCAGCCACTAACGATCCTTTAATAAGATCTTTCAACGGCGGATGAGCACCCGACATCACGCTGAACAAAAACATGAAAATTACTGTGTCAACAAGCAACGCAATAACAAACGTTCCACCTTGGATAAGGTATGAACCAACCGATCCTGGTATTCCAAGCCAGTCGAGCACAGTAGTAGAGAACTGAGTAGATACCGTAACCAATGCAACTGTTGCAAGCGCGCCGATCCCGATCATCAAAAAACCTGACAGATCAAGCAGTTTTGCTTTCACAAAGGGACGCGGCAAGTAGGTAATCCCAAACATTCCTAAAATAGCGATCCGCAATGCAGTCATTAACGAAGCTGCTGACCATAACAGCACAAGTAGCGAAATAGCTGAAGCCCAATTAACCGGATTATCAATGATGAGATCTTCCGGATCTAACAGACCTGATCCGCTCCCATCCACATCCAAAATTCCAGGAAGCGACGCATTTACCGTATCAAAAAGGGTCTGTTGGAGTTGCTCATTACCACCCAGCGTATAAAAGAATACGGTAAACGCAATGGTCAAAGCACCGGCAATGGCGAATAAAGCCGCATAGGCAATCCCGCCTGACAACAAGTATCCGCGGGCCCAACTATAGCGACCGTAGGCGCGGACTAGTCGCAGCTCAAATACCCATTCAATAACTTTATTAAGTCGATCCATAAGACCTGGCTTTGGGCTAACTTCGAGAGAGCTCATGCGTTATTCACCTCGTAGTCGATGAGCAACGGCGCATGATCAGACCAACGCTGATCATACGACGACGCACGGTCAATCCGTACAGATTGTGCAACAGATGCTAACTGCGCAGACGCCAAATGGTAATCAATACGCCAGCCGACATTATTATCAAACGCTTTGCCACGCTGCGACCACCAGGTATATTCGGCCTGCTCATCACCGATAAGAGAACGCTGCACATCAACATAGCCGAACTCATTCATCCACTTATCCAAATAAGCGATTTCTGGGTCGAGTACGCCCGACGTTTTATTATGATTCGACCGCCAATTCGTAATATCTAGTTCGGTATGAACAATGTTGAAATCACCTGTTACTAAGACGTGGGGAACATCTGCGGGACGGTTCTGTTGAAGCTGAACAAGTCGTGTAGAAACCCGATCTAAATGGGAGTATTTAGCCGCCATCTTGGCTTCGTCTGTTGCGGTGCCAGAATGCAAATAGGCAGACACGAATGTGGTGCCCAGTTGTGGAATATCGACCTCGACCCAACGGCCAGTATCTACTCCAGGTTCTGCCGGGCGATCCCAGAATGTACGCGCGTCAGCTCCCGGGTCTGACTCTGGCAGGTCAGCACCCAAACCAATACTCACCCGGCTAACCGCATAGCCATTTTTAACAGCAACTGCTACCCCAGCGCGTCCTTTAATATCGCACGCCTGTTGGTACACGCGATAGTTTTCGCCAACGAGGCTCGGAACAAGTTCTTCGGGAGCTCGAACCTCCTGTAACAACAACACATCAGGCGCAGTTGTTGTGATCCACTCTTGTATTCCTTTGCGCACCGCGGCACGAATACCGTTGACGTTACAGGTTGCTATGAGCATGACTCCCCTTCCAATTAATCAGTCATGATTAATTTTACGGGGAAAGTCAGGAATTTTTCGCGCCTGCTTTCACAACGTTCGACAAGAGCATAGCGCGAGTCATCGGACCAACACCGCCCGGATTAGGCGAATACCAGCCGGCATGCTCGAAAACTGCTGGATCGACGTCCCCCATCATCCGCGACTTTCCAGTTTCTGGATCCGTCACCCGCGATACACCGACGTCGAACACCGCCGCACCTGGACGAACCATCTCTGGGGTGATCATATGCGCTACTCCAGCTGCTGCAATGATTACGTCAGCACGCCGAGTATGCTCTGCCAGATCTTTGGTAGCCGAGTGGCAAGCGTCTACAGTCGCGTTGATACTGCGTGACGTGAGCAAAATAGCCAGTGGCTTACCCACCGTTGTGCCACGTCCAACAATACAGACATTGGCACCGGACCACTCAACACCGTACCGGCGGCCTAATTCCACGATTCCCATTGGGGTACACGCGATAGGCGCGGGAATTCCGTTTGCTAGTCGCCCAATATTGACTGGGTGTAATCCGTCAATGTCCTTAGTCGGCTCGATTGCCTCCAATACAGCTTGGGTATCAATATGGCGCGGCAACGGAAGCTGAACAATAAATCCGCTACATGCTGGATCCTCATTCAACTTCCGCACCTGTGCCAAAACTTCCGCAGTAGTTGACTCTTCCGGCATATCAATACGGATTGATTCGATACCCACTTCAGCGCAGTCACGATGCTTCATGTTCACATACATCATCGATCCTGGATCCTGACCGACCAAAACAGTCGCTAATCCAGGAGCGCGATCCAGGTGTGCAATCTTTTCTTTCAGCTCCGTCTTGATCTGTGCAAGTGTCGCTCGACCATCCATTTTTACCGGAATTGTCATGTGCGTGTTCCTCTCAGTGAGTCTGATCCAAGTCTGGATACAACGGGAAGCGATCGGTCAAAGCACTGACCCGATCTCGCAAATTAGCGACGTCTGCGTTGCGCCCATCGCGCAAGGCAACAGCAATAATATCAGCGACTTCAGCAAACTCTTCATCGCCAAAACCGCGGGTAGCCAACGCCGGCGTACCAATTCGTAAACCAGATGTGACAGCCGGTGGACGTGGATCGAATGGAATAGCATTACGGTTGACCGTAATACCAATCTCATGCAACAAATCCTCAGCTTCTTGCCCGTTGAGCTCATGGTTACGCAGGTCTACCAGCACCAAATGGACATCAGTACCACCTGTTAAAACTGATACTCCCTTAGCAGTAACATCTGGCTGGATGAGCCGTTGCGCCAGAATCTTTGCACCACGCAATGTACGCTCTTGCCGGTCCTTGAACTCTGCAGTTGCTGCAATCTTCAGCGCAATCGCCTTTGCGGCGATCACGTGCATCAGCGGACCACCCTGTTGCCCAGGGAATACCGCCGAATTAAGTTTCTTGCCTAGTGATTCATCACGGGAAAGAATCATACCTGAGCGCGGCCCACCAATGGTCTTGTGGATCGTCGTCGTCACCACGTCAGCATACGGAACTGGGCTTGGATGCAATCCAGCCGCAACCAAACCGGCGAAATGCGCCATATCTACCCACAGGTATGCGCCAACCTCATCGGCAATCTCGCGGAATGCAGCAAAATCTACATGGCGTGAGTAAGCCGACCAACCAGCAATAATCATCTTCGGCTTGTGTTCACGGGCGAGCCGACGAACCTCATCCATATCAATCAGGTATGTTTCTGGATCTACACCATAAGAGACAACGTTGAAGTTCTTCCCAGAAAAGTTAATCTTCATACCATGAGTCAAGTGACCCCCGTGTGCCAATGACAATCCCATAATGGTGTCGCCATGGTTCAACAACGCATGATAAATAGCTGCGTTGGCCTGCGCTCCGGCATGGGGTTGAACGTTGGCGTAAGCCGCGCCGAACAAGGACTTAGCCCGCTCAATCGCCAGATTTTCCGCGACGTCGACAAACTCACAACCGCCGTAATAGCGACGACCGGGATAGCCTTCCGCATACTTATTCGTCAAAACTGAGCCTTGGGCTTGAAGTATAGCCCGCGGCACAAAATTCTCCGATGCAATCATTTCCAACGTAGCACGTTGGCGACCCAGCTCATCATCTAAAACCTGAGCAATCTCAGGATCTAATTCAGCAAGCGAAAGATTGAAAGAATCTGTCACTTCCAGCCTCCTTGGGGACTTTCAAAAACAATACGATTTCATTCTACGCTCACCCTCCCACACTTTTTGAAATCGTCTGCATTCTAGGACGCCCATTCCCACCTCGTGACCAAAACGATTAAAATGTTCTTATGGAAAATTCAACACTTACGTCTCATTCACTCGTATTCACATTGTCATGCCCAGATCAACCAGGCATCGTTTATGCAGTAACTGGTCTATTGACTCAAGTCGGCGCGAATGTCACACAGTCACAGCAATATCGAGACGCAAGCCAAAACCGTTTTTATATCCGTCTTCAAGCAGATGTTCCCGGTGGTCGTTCCACAATCGACGCCGCATTCGCCGCATTAGCAGCCCGTTTTGATATGGACTACACCATATCTGACGCAAGCCCCATGCGAACCATCATTATGTGTTCTAAAGATCCACACTGTTTGAGTGATTTGCTCGCCAAACAACGAGAAGGCCGGATCCCGATCGACGTCGCCGCCGTCGTCTCCAATCACGAGACATTACGTCCTCTCGCTGAATTTTATGGCGTTCCATTCATACACATTCCTGTTACCAAAGATACAAAAGCACAGGCAGAAGCTGAGTTGCTCAAACTGGTTGACGATTACGACGCCGAACTTGTTGTACTGGCACGATACATGCAAATTTTATCCGATGATATCTGCCGCACCTTATCTGGCCGGATCATTAATATCCATCATTCGTTCTTGCCTTCTTTTAAAGGCGCTCGGCCATATGCCCAGGCACACGCACGTGGCGTTAAGCTCATCGGCGCTACCGCGCACTATGTAACGGCAGACCTTGACGAAGGCCCAATTATTGAGCAGGATGTGGTGCGTGTTTCGCATGCCCACGATGTTCATGAATTGCAGGCTATGGGAGCCGAAGTGGAACGTCAGGTTCTGTCCCGAGCAGTACGCTGGCATGCCGAACATCGCGTGCTTCATCAGGGGCTACGCACAGTCGTATTTGGATAACGCGTTATGGCTGTTAATCGAGCAGATGTGACGGAATCACGTCTCTTGCACTGACGTCGGTTGGTAGTTCTTTCACTACGTGGGCGGGGCTACCAACCGCTACTGTGTTGGCCGGAATATCCCTAGTGACAACCGATCCGGCACCGATGACACTATTATCTCCGATACTGACGCCGGGAAGAACCATCACTCCAGCACCCAGCCAAACATTGTTTCCGACGACGATAGGGCTACCACCCTCCCAGCCTTCACTACGCAAGGTAGGTTCAAGTGGGTGCCACGCAGTTAGCAGCTGAACGCGTGGCGCGATCTGGCAGTTCTTGCCAATAGCAATCGGGGCGACGTCGAGAAAAATACAGTCATAATTGACGAACGTGCCATCACCAATCGTCACGTGTTTTCCATAGTCAACACGCAACGGCGCCCGCACAATAACACCGTCACCGACACGGCCAAGCCACCGCGTGAGCACTGCATAGTGTGCATCCCAATCGGCCGACGGCAACGCATTAAACTCGTCTTGGCAGACCATCGCATGACTGTGGATCTCTTGAAATTGTGTACCCTCTGGCTTGTACAGTTCACCGTTAAGCATACGCTGGTACAGTTCTTCGTCGCGTGTCATTGTTTTAGTCTACAAGAGACTGCGATGAGTTCTCGTTTCTTGTAAGACAGTTGATTTTTCGTCGTAGCCAACTGAGTTTCAAACTAGCTCTATGACAAAGCTCTTCGCATATTCCCTTTTTCCCCTCAGTCCAAAAATAATCCCATACATTTAGAACAAAGTAGCCGGGAAACTGTTTAGATTCATAAGTTTTCATAACGGGGAGAGTATAAGACGTTTTCTTTGTCTTCTTGTCTATAGATTCTTCTAACGGAAAATATCCCTCTGGATTATCAATCTTATACACCGTCGGTCGGGGAGAGCTTAACCTTTTGTACCATCCCCGTCGTTCTGAGTTTTGTCGTGTGTTTCTCCGCTCAACCTGCGCCTTGTGCACTTCGATTAGAGCTTTTCCAAGATAGTAAGAATAATTCTTACCACGTTCAGCCTGCCATGCCAACGTGATATCAATGGCTGCAATCGAAACTGGACACACAATCATAATTATATATAGCAATATACTAAGAAAAGTACTTAAGGAAATATACCGTATCGCGCTCAAGGAGACAAGTACTATACTAATATTAGCAGCACTACTAAACAGAATAATAGTCATCAAACTATCGGCTCTATTTCCCATCGCAGGAATCGAGTCACGTCTGAAATAGTGCAGAAAGAAATCGATCAATAGAAACCCAACTCCTACTGATACTGCAAGAGTCCCTCCTCCACCCTTCCACAATAAGACCGGTATAAGAATCGAAAATAAAATAGTTAAAGAGCGCTGAATCCACCGCAAGATTTCATATTTTCTTCTAGCTTTTCGGCTTTCTGTATTGTTACCACAGGCAAGAGCCACGCTCTTCTGCGCACGTTCCCAAACTTTAGCTTCATACAAGGGCCTTGGTAAACTAACAATATATCGGCCAACCATTCGGGACTGAATAAAGATAAAAGCATAAAATAATGAAACCCCGATTATAAGAGCGTATTGTCCTCGAATACAAAGAACAGCTAGCGAGAATAGAATAATAACACGAAATAAGAATAAGAATAGTTGCAGGGCTTGGTAATATTTTAGATTAGAAATTTTACCTTTTACATCACTTTCGCTACTGGATTTCTGAATACTATTGTTATTTACGATCAGTTCTATTCTCTCACTAGCGTTCGACAATGCAACTGTTGCCGCAACCCCCACCGCCGCTAAAACATTGAAAAATAAGGGAATATTTGTACTGAAGGAACCACAGTTCCCTTCATCTAAGAAGTAAGTATTAATATTGTGTAATAATTTAGCAGGAGAAGCTACTCCAGTTTTAGGAATAAAATTGAAATACGCTAACAGCAGTGGCAGCAGAAAAGAGAAAGAAGAGATAGCTGCAAACCCAAAATCGATAAGAAGGTACCGCCACCATGGTTGTTCTTTTTCAGAAGCAGCCCCTTTCTCGCGTTTCGCATTCTTTTTCCTAGTTAGATCAAAATACCCTACGCTTTTTGACGTGACTTCCCCATCTTTTACTGAGCTTTCCATAACATCACCTCTACACTTTCGCGACTATTTCTATATAAAATAATAAATAGGCTTAATAAGGAAATCGTGGATCTAGAATGTTGCTTTCAACACATTTCAGTACCAAAGTACCATTATAAACACTCCTAGAGTGAAACTATTAGTCGATCCCCCGAGCCGCCGCCCATCGAGATAGTTCATAACGGTTTGACAGCTGAAGTTTGCGTAGCACTGCCGAGACGTGAGTTTCCACGGTTTTGATAGAGATGAATAATTCGGCGGCGGTCTCCCGATAGGTATAGCCACGAGCGATTAACCGCATGACTTCTTGCTCACGTTGTGAAAGTCGATCTAATTCTTCGTTACGTTCGGCTACATCTGCTGCTTGCGCGCCAAAGGCATCGAGAACGAAACCTGCTAGCCGCGGGGAGAATGCAGCATCGCCAGCCGCTACCCGCGTTA
This sequence comes from Arcanobacterium phocae, assembly GCF_900105865.1. Lineage (NCBI taxonomy): Bacteria > Bacillati > Actinomycetota > Actinomycetes > Actinomycetales > Actinomycetaceae > Arcanobacterium > Arcanobacterium phocae. Next base: position 1,088,251 of record NZ_LT629804.1, on the reverse strand, counting down.
TTGCTTCCACGAGTTCTTCTGCACTGACGGCCTTCGTCACGTAGCCGCGAGCGCCAGCACGAATAACAGCCACAACGTCCTCCGCCGCGTCAGAAACCGACAACGCCAGAAACCGAGTAGCTACCCCAGCTTGCAAAACGCGCCGAGCGACCTCAGCTCCACCACCACCATGCCCGCCGGGCAGATGAACGTCCAACAACACGACGTCGGGAACGGACTCACCTGCCATACCAGCTAATAATGTTACGGCACTATCAACCGAATCTGCTTCACCGACATATTCGATTTGGGAAAACTGTTCCAGTTGTGCTCGCACTCCGGCACGAACTAGGCTGTGATCATCAACAATAAAAACAGACAGACTCATGACTTATCCTCTTTGACAACCCGCATTCTTATTTCTGAACCTCCACTGGGTAACGGTGAACGGATCTCAACTTCTCCATTCACCTTAGCAATGCGTCCCCGAATCGAGTCTCTGATGCCTGCGCGATCCGCTGGAATAGAATCCACATCGAATCCTGGACCGCGATCACGCACAAACACCTCGCATACCTCTTCGCCGAGCTGAGCAAATAGCGATATTTTTCCTGGCGCATGTTTGGCAGCATTAGTCAAAGCTTCTCTGCTGGCACCGAGCAACGCATGCGTGCGGGCACTAGGTACCGCATCTCCGGTAATAACCACATCTATCTCGGTATGGAACCGCTGATCTATGTCTGCCGCGATGCGCGAGATGTCGTCGGCAACAGACGTTCCGGCATCAGCCCGATCAGAATACAAGTAGCGACGTAAATCTCGCTCCTGTGCTCGCGCCAGACTCGCAACCTCATCTGGCGAATCCGCTCGAGAACGAATCAATGCCAGCGTTTGAAGCACTGAATCGTGCAAATGCGCAGCGATATCTGCGCGTTCAGCTTCCCGAATTCGCTGTACATAAATATCTTGCAGCTGAGTTCGGTTATGCAACAAAACTGGAACTATCACCACGGCCAGAGCAATAAGAACAGCTAGCCCCACACCGAGACTCGCCACAGTTTGATAAAAACCGTACTGCGTACTGGTGAGCGTCAAAGCTCCACTCACTGCAATAAGCGCACCGGTAATTGTCCATCCAATCGGAGCGGAATCGCTACTTATCGGGTGTGACCATGCAATGCCCGCGCCGGCCAAAACGATCAAAAACGGAATGAGATTACTACCATACCCGCTACTGACAAGCACGATACCAATTGCGCTTGCTAACAAAATGAGAGCAGTGAGAATCAGTGGCTTACGCGCCGGGTTATCTATCTTCTGTTCTAACTCCAATTTTGGCGCAAGCCGGCGTTGATACCCGGATAAACCAGGGTCTTTTGGCATCAGCACTGCCAGGATCATGTACGCAAAGAGACCTGCGCCAAAGAATGGGATAGCCAAAACAAATGTCCACCGCCATGCAACGACAGATCCGCCCAAATGAACACTTAGTCCACGCGCAACTCCGGCAACAACACGCGGCGAGCGACGGACTAGTGGCGGACGCTCGATCACCCCTGGTGCCCGTAGGTGTGAATAGTTTTTGTTCATCGTCATAGCATCTATCATTCCACACGCCTCCACCGCATTTTTACCCTGACGTCTAAAATCAGGGGCAAATCAGGGTGCCACCTGATAGCCGATGAACGTTTCATCTGTCACGATGAAAATATGAACATTTTCGAACGGTTAACCGCCCAACCGATACGGCGGACGGACGACGGATACCTCGGTGGTATCTGCGCCGGACTATCTCACCGCTGGGATATCTCTCCTATCTTGCTTCGACTAGCAGCAATCATTCTGGCATTTTTCGCTGGCATTGGTATTATCGCTTATGGCCTTGCCTGGTTGCTTTTGCCACACGATCCAGACAACCGCATCGAGCTCGAAGAAGTCGTCGAGGGTCGGCTCTCCGGAGGATTCGCTGCGAGCCTCGCTATGCTCGTCATAGGAATATGGGTCTTCTTCGAAGAGCTGGCCCATCAGCACTGGCTGTTCTATTCTCGGTTCACTGGATCTCTACTTATCGTGGCAGTCATTATGATGACGGTTGTCATCATTTTGCGGAAGAAGCACGACACCCATCCAGCTACTGTCCCAGCACATTCTTTCGCCGCACATGACCAGGCTGCTGACGCATCGATCGCTACGCCGTCGTCGTTCGAACAAAAAACAGAGCCACAACCACGCCCTCAACTACGCCCCCGCACTCCCGCAGTCTCTGGAGCATTTATTCTCATTACCCTCGCGTTAAGCGCCAGCGCCGCAGCTGTCACCCTGCTCGTCACTCCCCGAACAATCTCGTCAGTTTTACTCGCCCTGGGCATACCTCTCACAATCCTCGGAGTCAGCATTATTTTGGCAGGAGTCCGTGGAAAGAGAAGCACCTGGCTCAGCTTCATCGCAACGCTCCTGGTTTTTCCAGTCGTTACACTTATCCCCATATCCTTCCTTATTCCCCAAGCCATCATGGACAATGACAAGCTCAAGTTCTTCGCTGAAACAGATCGAACTGGTTCCGCCGGAGTTATAGATCACCACAAGCACAGCACCACTCACTTGACCGATAAAAGTAGCATCAGTGCAGTGTTCACTGACTCGAAATACGTCTTAGATCGCAACGATCCAGTCATTCTTGACATCACTCTGACCGGAACTATCACAATGGACGACATGGGAGGATGGAAAGTACACGATCACAACGGAGAAACTTATATCACGCCAACACCAGAAATCCACTCAGAGCGCAATGGTGACAGATTTGGAGATCCACAACCCGACACCCCGATTGAGCCCGACGAATGGTACGTCATTCCCAACGAGACGGTGATCAACCGTTCTTCCACACCAAAGTCTCATATAACAATTACGAGCCCGGCAGCTCAACAAGACCCCAAATCTGCCCGACGTATCACTATTACCTATGCAGTTGGTGATGTACGCCTGTCTGAAACGCTCAATGGCCAAGATGCGGTGACGTTTATTGCACGCCAGCGTGGAATCCCCATCAATTCTGATACGCCTGCATTAGAAATAGCCCCTGCCCAATCAGAGAACTAGGAGACTTCAATGAAAATCGGAACATTCTTGTGGGGAATCGTTACATCACTTTGCGGCATTATTGCTATCTTGCAAGGAACTAGCGCGCAAATAGATACATCCACACTGATCGTCGTTTTGCTTCTTATATTTGCCGGCGCTTGTACTATTGCTGCGCTGGTCCCGGCTCGGCGATCGGCTGAAGCAACCGATATGTCTGCGCACACCGTGCAGAGCGGTGAAGGCACCCATTATTCCGGCACTACCGAGGATTACCGGGCTGCGCAAAATTTCGAAACCTCACCTTCAGCTAGTCAGACTGAGTGGCTCGAGGTAGAGCCACCTACCGACCCGAACAACGAAAACTGATCGTTCGTGAAGAGTGCCTTGCTCTCCTGATGTCTCATCAACATACGATGCAATAAATTCAACCTGGTCGTTTATTGCTTCAATAACGTCCAAGCCCGTCCATCGGATTCCATCAGTGGAAACATCCGGTGGGCGGGTTTTTGGATGCCATGAGGTAAAAACAAAATCGTCCCGGCCAAGAGCGTACGCACTATACCGGGCACGCATCAATTCTTCTGGGCAACCCGCCAAGCGCACACCGTCATGGAGGGGTTCACAGCAATCAGCATAGGTCTTGCCAGAATCACATGGGCATTTCATAGTTTCTCCTATTCGGGGCGTGCGCAAAACTCGGCAATAGCGCAAACCTAGCGTTATACGGCCGAGATTTGCGCTATTGCCGAGTTTAGCCGACATCTTTCGGATGGTAACACAAAAGGCGGGGGCCGTAGCCCCCGCCTTTAGCTAAAAACTAGACTCAGATTAAGCCGAGTTCGCGCACTGCGTCAGCTTCTTCTTGGAGAGCCTTAACGTTGCGCTCGATGCCAGCCTTGGTGGTCTCGGAAAGCTCGAGGCCTTCGACAACCTTCCATTCGCCACCTTCGGAGACTGCTGGGAAGCCGAAGATAAGACCTTCTGGAACACCATAGTGGGAGCCATCGGACCAGATACCTGGGGTAACCCAGTCACCTTCAGGGGTGCCGTTGACCCAGTTGTAAACGTGGTCAATTGCTGCCGAAGCTGCCGAAGCTGCTGAGGAAGCACCGCGAGCTTCGATGATAGCTGCACCGCGCTTAGCAACGGTTGGCACGAAGTAGTCAGCCAACCATGCTTCGTCAACGAGCTCGGTTGCTGGCTTACCAGCAACGGTTGCCCAAGAGACATCTGGGTGCTGATCTGCGGAGTGGTTACCCCACACGGTCATCTTCTTGATGTCGGAGACCTTTGCGCCGGTCTTCTCTGCAAGCTGGGAGATTGCACGGTTGTGATCTAGGCGCATCATAGCGGTGAAGCGCTCGTTTGGTACATCTGGTGCGTTGTGAGCAGCGATGAGTGCGTTGGTGTTTGCTGGGTTTCCAACGACGAGGATGCGAACATCGTCAGCTGCGTGGTCGTTGATTGCCTTGCCCTGTGGGCCGAAGATACCACCGTTTGCAGCAAGGAGGTCAGCGCGCTCCATACCCTTGGTACGTGGACGTGCACCAACGAGGAGACCGACGTTGGTACCTTCGAAAGCCTTGTTGGCATCGTCGAAGATGTTCACGGACTCGAGCAATGGGAATGCGGAATCGTTCAATTCCATTGCGGTTCCTTCTGCCGCCTTGAGGCCCTGTGGAATCTCGAGGAGGTTCAAGCGAACTGGAACGTTAGGTCCAAGTAGTGCACCTGATGCAATACGGAACAGTAGTGCATATCCGATATTTCCTGCAGCGCCAGTAACGGTGACGGTAACCGGAGTACGAAGCTCAGCCATGTAGTCAACTCCTATATTCTGAGGCGCTGTCCCTTTTCCCGGAACATGACGCCAGGTTGTCATTGAGCGAGATGAATTCTCACACCACCTCTAAGAGTACCTTGCCAACGAGTTATTCTGGGTGGCTTTTAGTCCCGCACTTATTAAATGTGGCGAATATATTGATATATCTGGCAAATTTTTTACTCATAAATTGGCCAGTTTTTAGTGATAAAATCAACGTAATTTAGGACGAAGCTGGAGCAATTGAGGAGCGTCATGCAGATTGGGGGGGCTACATATAATTGACTTTCTGTGGATTATTACAGGATGTGCACTGGCTTACGCTGTTATAACTTTTCCCAAAATGACTGACCGCATGGAAACCCGGCGTAGCTCATTCACTCCACGCGGAGCTATTCCGCTACCAGCGCCAACCTCCGAGTTCATTGCACGGATCAATCGCAGAGAGAAAAGGATCCGGCCTCAGCTGAAAATAGCGATGATTTTTGTATCTATTGTCCAACTAGCATTTTTAGGTTTGACGAACGTTTTCTCTCCTTTATCATTCATGCTTAGCCTAATTGCAGGCTACACAATCGTGCTTTGGCTTCGGTTCCATGCAGATATGGCTGATTTTACTGGAAGACCATATCCAGACACTGACGCTACCGTCTTACGGCATCTTTCATGCAATGTGCAGCCACGTTTGCTCGATTACGTCCCGGTATGGGCATTGATCGGATACATCACGTTCTCACTAATTTCTCAAACCGTGGGGCTCATCTATGTTTGGCCAGCGTTAGCAGCAAAAACCCTCTTCATTATTCTCCTTGCTGTAACCAATATGGCTATTCCAGCAGGAATATACCTGGCTGCTCGCTATGCATCTATCCCGATTTCTGCTAGAGATGATGCTACTGCACGGTGGGAGGATGATTTTCGAGCAGAAATGCTCAACGCTGTGGTTATGGCGTCTACTTTTGTGCCACTGCTGGTTATTATCATGCCAAGTCAAACTATGGCATGGCAGACGCCAGGCTGGTTCTTTGGTACCCTGCTAGCTTGCATTGTTGGTTGCGGAATCATTATTTATTGGGCAAGTCGCAGTTATGCACGAGTTCTATGGAAGATTGAGCCAAATAGCTAAGCAATTGCGGTCGCGAATTATATAAGTGATGGGTGAGCCAGTGGCTCACCCATCACTTATATAAGCTATTGCTCTAGTTACTTAGTGCGATGTGCACGATAGTATTCGATGAGTGCGCGAGTAGATTGATCTTCAGCAGCAAGCGCGGCCTTGTCCCCACTAACTGCATTCGTGAGCGCCTTGGCCATCTGCTTGCCGAGCTCAACGCCCCACTGGTCAAAGGAGTCAATTCCCCAGACGATTCCTTGAACAAAGGTGATGTGCTCGTATAATGCAATGAGTTGCCCGAGGACGGACGGGGTCAGCTCTGGAGCCATAATTGAAGCAGTCGGCTTGTTTCCTTCGAACACGCGTGCAGATACGATTTCTTCTGGGGTTCCTTCTGCGCGAACTTCATCAGCAGTCTTGCCGAAAGCAAGTGCCTTCGTTTGACCAAAGAAGTTACCAAGGAATAGTTCGTGCTGATCAGCATCGCCATCCTTGAATGCATATGTTGGGTTTGCAAAGGCAATAAAATCAGCCGGGATAAGCTGTGTGCCTTGGTGAATCAACTGGTAGAAGGCATGCTGACCGTTCGTTCCTGGTTCGCCCCAGAAGACTTCACCGGTCTTAGAGGTAACAGGGGTACCATCCCAACGCACGCGTTTACCATTCGATTCCATGGTGAGCTGCTGCAAGTATGCCGGGAAGCGATGCAAGAACTGTGAATATGGGAGAACTGCGTGAGTAGCAGCATTCATAAAGTTGACATAGAAAACATTCAACATTCCCATGAGGACTGGAACGTTACGCGAGAATGGCGTGTTTTGGAAATGCTCATCCATCTTGTTGAAACCAGCTAAGAAATCAGCAAAGTTATCTGGACCGATCGCGATAGCTAAAGATGTTCCAACAGCGGAATCCACTGAGTAGCGTCCACCTACCCAGTTCCAGAAACCGAATGCGTTTTCTGGATCGATACCAAATTCAGCAACCTTATCAAGTGCGGTAGAGACTGCTACGAAGTGCTTTGCCACTGCCCCATCTGTTGGTGCTCCTTGTTCTTCAAGCGACCGTAGCAACCAAGCACGTGCGATACGCGCATTGGTCAACGTCTCCAAAGTTGTGAAGGTCTTAGAAGCAACAATAAATAGTGTTGTTTCTGGGTCAAGTCCGGATAGCTTTTCGCCAGCATCGGTAGGATCGATGTTAGAGATAAAACGGCACTCGATGTTTTCTGCTTTAAACGGCTTGAGAGCTTCGTATGCCATGACAGGACCGAGATCGGATCCACCAATACCGATATTAACTACAGTCTTGATGGTCTTACCGGTGATTCCCTTCCACTGACCAGAACGAACCTTGTTAGCGAATGCATAAACCCGCTCAAGGACGCTATGGACATCACCAACTACATCTTGGCCCTCGACAGTGAGCGAATCCGTCTTCGGCCGACGCAAGGCAGAGTGAAGAACCGAGCGATTTTCCGTAATGTTGATGCGCTCACCGCTAAACATTGCATCCCGGCGTTCAGCCAGGTTAACTTCCGCCGCTAGTTCTTCCAACGCGGTTTTCATCTCATCAGTCATAACCGACTTCGAAAGATCAACAAATAGATCTCCAGCGCTGAGACTAAACTTTTCAGTGCGCTCCGCATCCTGTTCGAACCATGCGCGGAAGTCCACGGTAAGATTGTTATGAATATCCGTGAGCTTATGCCACGCAGGGGTTTGGGTTGCATCTATTGGGCTTGGCATGGTTTCTCCTCCATTACATGTGTGCTGCCGATGGAGCAACACAACAATCAACAAATTCTTAGTCTAGCTTTTCTTCGTATATTCTTTGAATCCGATTTACAGCTCATTTTCCGGAAGTAGGATCCGGACCACCCACTAGGTAGGTGAAAGATTCACCGCGACCACCGTCAGTGATGGCACGATACTCCAGCAAAGTTCCATCTTTCATCCCCTGAAGATTGTGATAAATCTTTGGGTTCGGTCCGGCAACAGATCCCAATGGGAACCATTTTCCGCTACCAACAATGCGATAGAAAAAAGTTGTGTTAGCGTACCGATGTTCTTGCGTATGGGCAGTTAGTTCGATAGCTGAATCTGCCGTTTTCACGCCAGTCAATCGCGTAATTCCACTTCCCCGTTCAAGTTTCTTTCCTGCTTTAAAGACCTTAATCCCCTGGCTCGGCACGTCCACTGTCAGTTCAGTAGTACCACCAGAACTAGAAGCAGTTGGAGTTGGCGTATTTGCTGGCGCCGAAACCGTCCCGTCTGCCACCTCCATCACAAGAGACCAGTCCGAAGTTGTTGTTAAAACTGGAATTTTCGCTTGAACTGGCTGCGAAGCAGAGTTTGCTACAACCACGTATTCGACACCTTCATCCGGATCAATACGTGAAAATGCGTAGGTATTGCCATCGTTAAGTAGCTCAATTTGAGCGCCATTCGATAGCCCCGGATACTCCTTGCGATATTTCGAAAGCTTCGCGATCGCCTTATAAAGCGGGTTATCCTTATCCATATGAGCATTTTTACCGAACTCACTACCATCGAGCAACGGTTGTTCTTGATAGCCCGGCACTTCAGTAGCAAACAACGGCTGACGCGCAGCTTTGTCGCCGTCCTTACCGGCGAATTCTTGTTCATCACCATAATAAACAACTGGTTGACCACGCATGGTAAACATCAGTCCGTGCGCAAAAACAGAGGAAGCTACTTTATCACCCTGCACCATTGACCCGATCCGTCCCATGTCATGGTTTCCCAGAAAGGTCGGCAAATCTAACGCAGTTGCGCGCTCAGTGACATATCGCGAATCTTGTGCAAACATGTCTGCCAAGCCTTGCGCTTTACCACCATTAACATAACCAACTATCGCTTTTTGAAATGGGAAGTCGAGAACAGCGTCCATATCGGTTTCTCGTACGTACTGGGATAACGTTGGCACATCAGTGTCATAGACTTCGCCGAACATGAAGAAATTTTCATCAGTCTTACGCTTAATAGCCTGAGTCCATTCCTTCCAAAAATCCATGTTCACGTGCTTAACCGTGTCAATACGGAACCCGTCAACACCGGTGGCTAACCATTTTTGATAGATATCTTCCATACCGCGCACAACTTCCGGATTCTCAGTCATCAAATCATCGAGGCCAAAAAAATCCCCCATGGTTATGGATTCGCCAGTAAAAGTTGAATCCCCACGGTTATGGTAAAGATTGACGTTATTTAACCAGCTAGGAACCTTCTTTTCCTTACCTGCTACCGGAGTATAGGGAAATGACTTCGGATCAATCGCAGGAAAATCTTCTTTGCCAGCAACCTCAAAAAGATTGACCGGTTTCCCTGCCTTGTTAAGATACGGCTTAACAGTGGTAGGGACGTATTTCTGGGAATCTTCCTTATACGAAATAACATCCGCAGTGTGGTTGGTAATAATGTCCATATAGACTTTCAGCCCACGATCATGGGCTTTATCAATCAGCTCAGTAAAGTCTTTCATGGTACCAAAGTGCGGATCGATCGCAGTAAAATCTGTTACCCAGTATCCGTGATATCCAGCTGATTCTTCACCTGGTTTACCTTGAACGGGCTTATTCTTCATCGGTGGCGAGATCCAGATAGCTGTGGTCCCAAGCCCCTGAATGTAATCCAGATGATCGATGATACCGCGTAGATCACCACCAAGGTAAAAACCCTCATTCGTGGGATCATATCCAGAAACTAGACGATCATCGCCTAACCCGCCATCATCATTAGAGGAATCTCCATTAGCGAATCGGTCAGTTAACAAGAAATAAAATTGTTCATTACCATCATGGGCTCGAAATATACCTTCACGAGAAGCATCCGACCCACGAACTGCTGCGTCAACTCCAAGGTCCGAAGGAATGACTGACGAACCTTCGACTTTCAGATCCGCCCGACCCGGTAGCTCAAGGGGATACTCTACGCCGTTAATCCGGATTTTATGGGAGCCAGCGTCATAATGGGTATAGCCTTCCGGCTGACCGTTGGAACATCCCGAAATACCAACTCCTACAAGCGCCAGCAAAGCACTGACTGCAACCGCTACACCACGACGTCGAAACACACTTTCCTCCAAGCCTCGTACCTACTATTGTAGAACGTACCTCCCACATAAAACCGAATACATCCCAAAGTGTGGAAGATTCTTAACCTAAATGTGGCAAGATGGGATATGGACAACACATTCTTCCTGCGTTAAGGAGAAAATTATGCTGGAACCTGCAACGATGCTCAGCGATGAAGAACGCGCACAGCGCCCAAAAATTGGAATCTTGACCTCTGGAGGTGACGCACAAGGCATGAACGCCGTCGTACGTGCCGTCGTACGAACAGCCCTCCATGCTGGCGCTATCCCGTTCGCACTCCACGAAGGATGGAAAGGAGCCATTGAGGGCGGCGACTTCATCCAAGAGCTGTCATGGTCATCGGTATCGAACATTCTTTCCAAAGGCGGAACAGCGATCGGCACCGCTCGCTCAGACGAATTCCGCGAGCGCTCCGGACTAAAGAAAGTCGTTCGTAATTTAGTACAGCGCGGAATCGACCGTCTCGTCGTCGTCGGCGGTGATGGAACTCTATCCGGAGCCGATGAACTACGCGAATTTTGGCCCGAACTCCTCAACGAACTCGTCACCGAAGGCGAGGTGAGCCCCGAAGCCGGCGAAGAACACCGACACTTACGTATCGCCGGAGTCGTTGGCTCGATTGACAACGACCTAGTTGGTACCGACATGACAATCGGCACCGATTCTGCATTACACCGCATTATTGAAGCGATCGACGCCATCGCAGCTACAGCAGCCTCCCACCAGCGTACCTTCATCATTGAAGTGATGGGACGAGCCTGCGGATATTTGGCCCTCATGTCCGCTATTGCTGGCGGTTGCGACTACGTCTTCATTCCAGAACTTCCACCAGAAGACGGCTGGGAAGAAGAAATGACCACCAAGCTCCGTACGGGGCGTGAACGCGGTCGGCGTGACTCGCTCATTATCCTCGCTGAAGGAGCTCTCGATCGCGCCGGTAACCCGATCACCGCTACACAAGTCGCATCCGTCATCAAAGATCGTCTTGGCGAAGATGCTCGCATTACATCCCTGGGGCACGTCCAGCGCGGCGGCCAACCATCCGCGTATGACCGCTGGATGCCTACCCTGCTCGGCTATACAGCAGCACTCGACATGGTCAATGCTGGTCCAGATACCGAGCCAACGATTATTGGCACCAAGCGTAACCGAATTGTGCGCATGCCGATGATGGAAGCCGTTGCGAACACTCGAAAGGTGAAGGCCTACCTTAAAGAAGGGAACTGGGAGGCCGCTATTGACTCACGCGGGTCTGGATTCCGCGAAATGATCGACATTTTTGAAGCCATGTCCTCCCCCACATGCAAAACCTGCAATAACTCTGCCAAATCACCGCGCGTTGGTATTATTCACGCCGGCGGACTTGCGCCAGGAATGAACCCGGCTGCTCGCGCTGCTGTCAAACTTGGAATTGACCGCGGATACACGATGATTGGCATCGAGGGCGGCTTCCCAGGTTTGCTCGAAGGCCATATCCGGAAGCTCGAATGGGGCGACGTCGAAGGCTGGGCTGAAGACGGAGGCGCCGGATTGGGCACCCGCCGCACGATCCCCGGTGTGGACCAGTACTATGCACTCTCCCGGGCTATCGAAAACGCGGAGCTCGATGCGCTGATCGTTATCGGTGGCTTCGCCGGATACAAGATGGCTTTCGATATGGGACAAGAGAAAGACCGGTATCCTGGCTTCAACATTCCGATCGTGTGTGTGCCAGCATCGATCGACAACAATCTGCCCGGTTCGGAACACTCGATCGGTGCCGACACCGCATTGAACACGAATGTGGAGATACTCGACAAAATTCGAACCTCTGCATCGGCCTCGCAGCGCTGTTTCGTTGCCGAGACGATGGGACGCAACACCGGATATTTGGCGTTGTTCTCCGCAATTTCTTCAGGTGCGGAGCAAGTCTATCTGGCAGAAACTGGCATCACGTTGCCACAACTCGCCCAAGATACTCAGCGCATGGTTTATGCGTTTGAGCAGGGTCGTCACTTGTATTTGGTCGTACGTAATGAAGACGCCTCGCAGTATTACACCACAGATTTCTTGAGCCGGATTTTTGAAGAAGAAGGTCACAACCTGTTTGATGTGCGTACTTCAGTTATTGGACACGCACAGCAGGGTGGAAATCCGTCCCCGTTTGACCGGACGATGGCCGCTCGTATCGTCAATACGGCGATCAATATTCTCGACGACGAGTTGCGTACGCACGCTAAGAACGCACGTTCGTTCCATATTGGTATGGTTGGCGGAGTTATCCAAGCAATGCCACTATCCCATATTGGAGATTTAATCGATCTCGAATCACGAACCCAGCTTGATCCGTGGTGGTTGCCACTCAAGCACGTTGTTTACGTAGTTTCGGATCCGACTTACGATGGACCGCTCGAAGATCTAGCGATTATTCAATAACGCTGTTTACTAACGAAATCGGTGCTCTGCGGAGCACCGATTTCGTATCTGACCACGGATCCGTAGCCAGCAAACTAGCTACACCACTGCCGGGGTATCTCCCCAATTGGCGAGATATGCGAGCACCAGTGCCAGCGTGAGAAGCGTGACGACGTCGAACCAACGCGAACGTACCTGCGGGATCATGCCTGCAGGCAAAACAAGCCGTGCAAACGCCAGCACCGCTAAGCTTCCAGCGAAGGTGTACATTGCAGGTTGAACACCCCAGACGTATGACAATATGATGACTGCCACGATCCATAATGCTAGGAGCACGAAGAAAAACACCGAGGGTACACGATGCTCAGTCATGCGACACCTCCCCTTTTTCTGCCGATGATTCAGCGGCTTCATCAGGCAACACCGGCTTTGTAGTATCCCGACGAACATGTTCCTTAACAAAGCCTAGCGTTGTCGGATGAGAAAGACCAACACCCAAAAGGAACGGCAAACCAATCGACATGAGCGTGAAGGCAGCCGTCAACGCCGGAACAGGGCCAGTTTCTGCCATCCGTCCCGGGCCGATAGCTCCCAGAGCCATAAAAGACATAATCGAAACAACCAAAGCGCTCAGTACAACCGCTAACGTTGCATCAACCAGTTGAGTAGATAGCGTCGTCGTCGGAACCAACTTACGAGCCACGACTACCCCGGATAGACATGCGAGAACGACTAAGACGATGAATAGCCACAGCATTTTCTCGCCTGGTGCAGGTAACGCCCCAAAAACAGGGATGGCTGGCAACGGACCCGATTCGACGCCGAATATCGAAAAGTTTGTTCCCGTGCCTACTGCGAATCCCGCTCCAACTAGCCAAGAAAAGAACCACACCACGAGTGCCGGAAAATACACCAGCTGAAGTAGTATCAGTCCAATAGTGCCGGTAACTCCGGTCAAATAATAACCGTGGATCTCGCTGATAGTTCCAATTCTTATCAGGATAAACAATAGGGTGACGCCACATGCAGCTCCCAGCATGAAGAAGCTTAACCACCTAGCATATTTCCATGCGCGATCCACATACGACCACCATGGAAGGCAATACAGGAGTGTTTCGCGGGCGCTCCACATCGCCGTTAGTCCAGCTAAGATAAAGGAGCCGATTAGCGCAAACCACCAGTCCCCCGGCGCGCGGCCAGCAAGTGACAGCACCGCAATTACAGCCGGCCAGCTCAACGCGGCAGCGAGCACATCAAACCATGTTTCCAGATCTCGACCGCGCCAGCTCTGATACGAGGCATACATAACCACGCCGGTCAGGAGCAACGGCATGAGCGTTAGCGATGCGCCACCAACTGAAACAGCCCCACCGAAGATCGTGGTCCACCAGCCAGTGGCAAAAAATGCCGCACTTTGCCAGACGATGTCTCCCATCATCTGGGCAGACGCATTGAGCGTATAGAACACCATGACGACAAGGAAAACACCGAACCACGAGAAAAATGGCGCAGCAATACCACCACGGAAAATGTACCAGTAGCGCGAAAGATCAATGTGAGTATTCATTAGTTCCCATCGTTACGCGTAATGGTCTTGAAAGCACGGTATTGACATGGTGTGTTGCTTACGATTTAGTCGCAGACAACAAACTCAAGTAAAACTGTAAGCGTCCAGTTAGTTATTCAAGATAGCTCGGGCTATCTTCGCTGTTTCAGTTGGGGTTTTGCCTACCTTGACACCTACAGCTTCAAGGGCTTCTTTCTTTGCCATCGCAGTTCCTGCCGAACCGGAAACGATAGCTCCGGCATGGCCCATTGTTTTACCTTCGGGCGCAGTAAAGCCAGCTACATATCCAACAACCGGCTTGGTCACGTTGTCTTTGATGTAGGCAGCTGCACGCTCTTCTGCGTCGCCACCGATTTCACCAATCATGACGATCAGCTCGGTTTCCGGGTCAGCTTCAAAGGCTTTAAGAGCATCAATGTGAGTGGTGCCGATGACCGGGTCTCCGCCGATACCTAGGCAGGTGGTAAATCCGATGTCCGCTAGTTCAAACATTAACTGGTAGGTTAAGGTTCCAGATTTTGACACCAGACCGATTTTGCCTGGGCCAGTGATATCTGGTGGTGTAATGCCAACATTTGATTGACCTGGGGTGATGATACCAGGGCAGTTTGGTCCGATGAGGCGAACGCCCTTGTCTAGGGCATACTGTACAAATTCAGCACTGTCTTTGACCGGCACACCTTCAGTGATGACGACGACGAGGTCCAATCCAGCATCGACAGCTTCAATAACTGCCGCTTTGGTGAAGGCCGGGGGCACGAAGATAACCGAGGTGTTTGCTCCTGTTGCTTCTTTAGCTTCTGCTACAGTGCCGTAAACTGGAATCGATACGGTACCAGCTTGACGCTTGTCTGCATCGATGCCGATTGGTTTGACGTCAAATTCCACGCTGGTTCCGGCTTTACGAGGATTGGTTCCAGCCACAATTTTGGTGGCAGCGCTAAGCATCCGGCGAGTGTGTTTTTGTCCCTCTGAGCCGGTCATGCCCTGGACGATAACGGTGGATTCTTTATTGAGGAAGATAGCCATAATAAGTTCTCACTTTCCAGCGAGCTGAGCGGCCTTGGCTGCAGCTCCGTCCATTGTTTCTTCGAGGGTAACAAGCCGGTGGTTTGCCTGGGATAGAATCTGGCGACCTTCAGCTACTTTATTTCCGTCTAAGCGAACAACGATTGGTTTATTCGCGGCGTCACCGAGTGTTTCAAGTGCGCGCACAATGCCGTTTGCGACTTCGTCACACGCGGTGATTCCGCCAAAGACGTTGACAAATACGGAACGGACATCAGGATCGTTAAGAATGACGTCCAGACCATGAGCCATGACTTCCGCATTTGCTCCTCCACCAATATCAAGGAAGTTAGCTGGGCCTACTCCGTATTGTTCTCCAGCGTAGGCAACCACATCAAGAGTGGACATGACTAGGCCAGCACCATTGCCAATAACACCAACCTGACCGCCGTCTAACTTAACGTAGTTTAATCCGAGAGCTTTAGCTTTAGCTTCGAGCGGGTTTTCAGTTTTCTTGTCAATATAGCCGGCATGTTCGGGGTGACGGATCCGGGCGTTGTCGTCTAACGAAACTTTGCCGTCAAGAGCGATAATCTTCCCTTGTGGGGTTTTGACAAGCGGGTTGACTTCAACCAATGTTGCGTCTTCCTGGGTGAAGGTCTCCCAAAGTTTCAAGATCACTGGTATCAACACATCGTGTTCAGCTGGTGTAAATCCCGCAGCGGCAACAATTTCACGTGCTTTTTCCACGGTTATACCCTCATTGGGGTCTACCGGTATTTTAGCAAGTGCTTCTGGGCGTTCCACGGCGAGTTGTTCAATATCCATTCCGCCTTCTTTGGAACACATAGCAAGATATCGGCGTTCGGAGCGGTCAAGCAATATCGAGAAATAGTATTCTTCAGCAATATCAGAACCAGCGGCGATGAAGACCTGATGAACTGTATGACCTTTAATATCCATACCTAAAATAGCTCGGGCTTTTTCTTCAGCTTCTTGTGGTGTGCGAGCTAGCTTCACTCCCCCGGCTTTGCCGCGCCCGCCAGTTTTCACCTGCGCTTTGACAACAAGAAGGTCAGTTTGTTCCAGCAAGGTATGTGCAGCTTGTGGTGCTTCTTCAGGGGCAGATATCACGATTCCAGGTAGCACTGGAACGTCATGCTTGGCGAAGAGTTCGCGAGCTTGGTATTCGTATAGATCCACGGAGTATCCTTCCGTTGTGGTCGTCCTGTTACACCGGTGTCTCAACATCGAGACTTGTTATTCAGCCTACCTGTTTTCGCCTCATTGTGGAAACTACTAACCGTTATTTATTTCTCGGTATCTTCGGATTGCGCTGATGGCTCAGCTGGCGGTTCAGTAGCCCAGCCGGCACCTGGTTCTATTCCTTGTTTATCCGAGAACTCAGTAGCTCCAGCAGTAATGGCATCCTTGATGAGTCTGCCATATGCATTAGCGCCGTCGATTGACGTGTGGGTGTCATCTACCTGTAATAGGTCTGGCTCTTTTGACGCTAATCCGTGCCAATCTATTAGCTGAACATTTGGGTATTCATCTGCAATTTTCGCTAGGGTCTTATTTGATTCCGCTACGAATGTTGATGGGGAATAAATGTTAACCAAGAAGACCATTCGCTTTTCGCCGAGTTGTTCTATCGCGTCTCGAACGAGGTCTGGCTGGCTTACGCCACCATTTGTCCCGAAATCGAGAACGACGACGCGGCCGAGCTGGCTGTTATCTTCTGCTGCTTGGATCATCTTGCTTGCACCGGACCACTGCGTTGAGGGCTCACCAAGTGCGTTAACGCCCGGCATAGCGTGCAGAAGACCGGTACGGGAGGCCGACACCATCGAGTCACCAATGACCGTAACTTCGTAGGTGTTCGGAATCGTGGTATCAAGATCTTTTGAAAGCTCAGTGGGACGGTTAGGACGCGGCCCGTTGTCACCTGCTTGAGCGTCAGAATGCGAGCCACCGGTTTCTGCTAATTCAGCACCTGATTCTTGGCTACCCTGTTCAATCATAATCTGGGTGCTGGTTTTTTCTGGCGCAAAGAATGTTGCCGCAATAGTCGTGCCGGTTAGTAGCAAGACAATGAAAGCTAGCGCTGTGTAGACGCGGTTGTGAGGTAGCTTGGTTCGTAAAAATGCAATGATCTGACGGTAGCCACGACGACGAACTGGTGTTTCAATGAAACGATATGAGGTTTCAACGATAAGCATAGTGATCGCGATAGCTACTGCGGATCGCGCTAGACGAGCTGAACTCCCTATCGCTACCGGGTAAGCAGCTGCAACGAGTACTAAAATAGGCCAGTGCCACAAATACAAGCCATAAGACCGCGTACCAAACCATCGTAGTACCGGTAGCTCGCCGATTCGTGCGAGAAGGGAGCGCGGGTAAAGCATCTCAGCGATTACTAGTGTGGTAGCTAGCGAAGCGAAAAGCATGCCGCCTCGATAGGCCCATGGGCCAGTTTCCGGCATAACAAAAACACAAACACTCAGTATTGCTAGGCCACCCCATCCCAAGAGAGCGTGGAAGGATTGCCAGTGTTTCGACTCAAAAATACGCTGATCGCGATCTGCCCATAGAAATGCAAGCGTAATACCAGCGCAAAGCCCAAAAATATGCGTATCAGTGCCGTAATAGAGACGCGTGTAGTTGTCCCCCGTGTAGAGGAACATCATGAGGAACGCAGAAAAAAGCATCACCGAACCGGATATCGCGATTCGGGTACGTAGCCTGCTCACCAAGGCCAAAATGGCGAGCATAATAATTGGCCACAGTAAATAGAATTGTTCTTCGATAGCTAATGACCAGAAGTTCTTAAAAAGCAATGGCGCGGTCGCATCAAAGTAGCTCGATCCATGAACGATTTCGAGCCAATTGGTAGAAAAAGTTAGCGCACCTAATATTTGCCGCCCAATGCCGACTAACAGATCTGAATTGATGGCCCAGGCAGTTGGTACGACTGTAATGATTAACGTAATTAACGCTGGGATAAGACGACGAGCTCGCCGCACCCAAAAGTTCCGCAGATTGATGTAGTTGTTTGCACGGTCTTCACGTAGCAGAAGCGTGGTGATCAAAAAACCGGAGATAACGAAGAATACGTCTACTCCCAGGAATCCACCTTGCACAACTCCCGGAAACACATGGTAAAGAATGACTGATAGCACAGCAAAAGCACGCAGGCCATCTAGTCCAGCGATATATCCGCCCTGATCATTGAACGCCTGCTGACCGCGGGAACGCGAACGGAAAGTTTCACGCCGCCCGGGATGCTTTGCAGAAGCCGTAGTGCGGACTGGACGTTGTGAGCGTAACGAATAAGGTGAATCAGTCATAGTTTCAGATCTTTTCTAACGGTGCAAAACGAAGCATGAGGCGCTTGACTGCCCCACTATCGAACCGAACTTTGGCTACTGTGGATTTTCCGCTTCCTTCAAACGAGATCACTTTGCCAGTACCAAATTTTGCGTGACGAACTTTATCACCAACGTTGATCCCTCCGCTAATGTCAGGATCTGGATTGGAAGGCTGAACGGGTTCTGGCTCAGTTTCAAGAATTTTCCCGGGGGTGAACTTCCCGCTTCCGCTCCCAATAACAGGAGCGAAATCATCATCATTCACGCTGCTCCAGTTGTTACGCTTCGCACCCCAACTATCGCGCGCACTCCCCCAAGAAGAACTGCGAACTGTGTCCATTGCAGACGCCACACGCCGCCAGTCGATCACCTCATCCGGAATCTCATCTAAGAATCGTGAAGGCGGTAGTTCTTGCGGAGCACCCCACTGGGAACGGGTGGCAGCCCGCGTGATATATAGGCGCTGCCGAGCACGAGTTAACGCCACATAAGCTAACCGGCGTTCTTCAGCTAGTTCCGTTGCAGATGCCAAAGCACGAATATGCGGGAATGTTCCATCTTCAAATCCAGTTGCAAAAACTACTGGGAATTCTAGCCCTTTCGCGGTGTGGATCGTCATGAGGACGACTTCGCCTTCGTTTTCGCTATCCTCATCTGGAATTTGATCCGAATCGGCCACTAACGAGATCTGATCCAAGAAATCAGCAAGGGAGCCCTCTTCATTCCGTACACGGAAATCAGACGCTACCGCGTGGAGTTCAGCAAGGTTTTCTACCCGTACTTCATCTTGCGGATCCTTCGATTTTTGAAGAGTATCCAAATATCCAGAGGCGTCCATTAATGTATCTAAGATGTCAGCTGGAGCCTCACCGGCATCAGCTTGGGCCCGCGCGGTTTCCAACATGCTAACAAATGCGCTCATGGCGTTACGGGCACGTGCCTGCAAGCCTTCCACTGCACTGCGTCCAGCTTCAACAGCTTGTTCTGGATAGGCCACATCGTGGAGCGCCTGCCCAAACGATATCCGGTATTTTTCGGCATGCATGGCGACAGCCGATTCGGCTTTTGCCCCCAAACCACGTTTCGGTTCGTTCAAGATTCGGCGAATCGACACTGTATCATCCGGATTCGCTACCGCATGCAAATACGCTAACGCATCCTTAATCTCTTTACGCTCATAGAACCGAGTACCGCCAACAACCTTATACGGAATACCCGAGCGCACAAACATTTCTTCAATGGCACGTGATTGCGCGTTAGCCCGGTAGAACACAGCGATATCACCATATTTATAGCCGTGCTTGGTGCGTACTTGATCGATTTCTTCGACGACGAAAGCTGACTCGTCCGATTCTGCATCCGCTACATAACCAACAAGCTTCGGGCCGTCGCCTTCAGCAGTCCATAATTTCTTTGGCCGCCGCCCTTTATTATTAGCAATGAGTGAATTAGCGGCCGTCAAAATATTTTGGGTGGAGCGATAGTTCTGTTCCAGTACAACCGTTGTAGCGTTCGGAAAATCTTGCTCGAAATCTTCGATATTGCGAATCGTTGCACCACGGAAAGCGTATATAGACTGGTCCGCATCGCCAACAACAGTTAATTCACCATGTGGCTGATCAGTTTCTTCACCAACGAGTTCACGCACCAACTGATACTGAGCTGTATTCGTATCCTGGTATTCGTCTACTAATACGTGCCGGAAACGCCGCCGATAATGTTCTGCGATCGCTGGATTATCACGCAGCAAACCCACCGTCAGCATAATCAAATCATCGAAATCTACCGCGTTAGCGGCCCGTAACCGGCGCTGATATCCAGCGTAGGCATCAGCAATCATCTGATCGTCACGATCTGCAGCTTGTTCTTTCGCCTGCCCAACCGTAACCATCGCATTTTTCAGATCAGAGATTTTCCGACTCAGTGTTTTCGGCGGGAAAGCCTTGATATCAATGTTTTCCTCTTGCGCTACAATCTTCATCAGCCGGGCAGAATCTGCCGCATCATAAATCGTAAACGATGACCGCATCCCCAAAGCCTGATGTTCCGTACGCAAAATGCGTACACATGCCGAATGGAACGTAGAAATCCACATGCGTTGCGCGGTAGATCCAAGCAACGATTCTAGCCGTTCGCGCATTTCTTTAGCGGCCTTATTCGTAAAGGTAATCGCCAAAATTTCGTGTGGACGCACCCGACCAGTAGCAATGAGATAGGCAATACGGGTAGTCAACACCCGGGTTTTACCAGAACCGGCCCCAGCGACCACCAGCAAATGCCCACCAGTATGGACAACTGCCTGATGTTGCTGGGGATTAAGACCTGCTAACAGTTCTTTCACGCGCGCATCATCGCGCCCACGAGCGCCGTCGTCATCCATCCGAGATAACCTAGGCGCAACCGAACCAACCGCCGGCGACTCCTGAGCCGTAGCGATCTTCGACTTTAACCGATCCATTGCTGAAACAAACGCATCATTAGTACTCATAACACTTCCAGCCTAAAGGACACCTCCCACACATTTTGCTGTACACACGGAACTACCCCAGATCTGTGGGCAAAATCAGCACATTTTCGCGTTGATCAGCGCGGCTGACGAATACTTTAGTTCGGAACTTCACTAGGCCAGTCAGCAGGCCGCGGGATAGCTAAGAGGGAACGTTCAATGAACAGGATGGATAAACCCAGCATAGCGCACACAACTCCGCTGGCGATCGCCCACACTCCCCAACCAGCATCAACCTTGCTACCGGCAATCACGGACGTCAAAGCCACCGGTACACACAAGCCCCACAAGAAATAGCACACCCCGATTAACACGAGGTTCTGGCTAAAGACAATGGGCAACAAAAACAACACTGATGCGAGGTGACCAGCAATAAGCGCCCAGCAGGGATCGTCTTCGTCAAGTGCGCAGCTATTGGGGACCCAAGCACCACACCAGCGGCCTGTGCCGTAACAACAAAACCGATCACTGTAGTATCAGTCCCATTCGCTAAGAGCATTAACGTAACAGAAGACATCAATAAAAATATGCCCACGTTAACGACCACCGCTAACGCGGTAAGCGCTGTCATTTGCCGCGACTTTAATATCCAGCGAAATCCTGCTGCCGTTACATAATTTTCTCCGCTCACTAAAGACCACAACGCAGATTCACCAGATAATCCCAGTAGCCCACTAACAACTGTTGCCGAACACACTAAAACACTAAATATGAGAAAGCTGAGCACACCGGTTATCGCCAGCACACTCATTGTCCCCCATATAAGCAGGCTTAAACTGACACGGATAGCCATCAGTCGGCGTCGATCATACGAATCAACAAAAACTCCACCAAACATCGCTAATCCATAGCTTATGGCCGAGCTCAGGGTTCCCAAGCCGCCAGCAGCCGTTACTGATCCAGATAGTTCATAAGCGAAGAGCGTAACAGCGAAAGAGGTTATCGCGCCAGTATAGGCTTCCACAACTGTGTAGGTTAGCCAAGGACGATATCCGGTCACTGACCGCAACTCAGAACCCCCAAAATCGTCGCATTAAGTACGCCTTCAACTAGGACAATGTGGGTGCGATTAATCGATTATACGAGGATAGCTCGATAGCAGACAAACACAATAAATTGGGTGACCACTGTGCCAAGAGTTGCCCTGTCCCCTAGGACCATATTTTAGGGTGAGAATATGACGAAACAATATTCGCTCGAGCAACACAACTCCGCACTCCCTCAACGAACCTGGTATGCCGTCGCCTACCTCGCCTCAAACGCACTATCTATCCTCGGCAACTCCCTCATCACAGTAATCTTGCCCGTACTTATCATCATCCGGCTCGGTTCACCGACCTGGGCAGGAATCATCGCCGTAGCCACCACCAGCGCACAAGTATGTGCCGGATTTCTAGGCGGAGCACTAGCAGACCGAATCAACCGCCGAACTCTCAGCCTCACCGCCGATCTCCTATCCACACTCTCCGTCTTTACCCTCTTCGTTATCGACTGGATCGGACTAACCAGTGCACTATGGTTCATCACCCTCGGAATCCTCGGAGCATTCGCCGACGTCCCCGGACAAACCGCTCGGCAAGCTCTCGGCCCGCAGGTGGCCACGTCGTCGTCGATAAAATATGAAACTATCACCGGATACTTCCAAACGTTACAAGGAGGCGCGCTCATCATCGGCCCGGCACTCGCTGGAGTATTCCTCATAATGCCCAACCCATCCTGGGCGCTCCTAGCCACTGGAATCTGTTCCCTCCTAGCCGCTTTCACTACTGCACTTATCCCCTACGATATCGGCGAATACGAAAGCACAACACAAACACATAACTTCATCGGCCACATAACAACTTCCATCACCTTAATCCGCAAAACTCCGCTCTTGCGTTTCGCCATCACGTTTGCGATTGGAATCAACGTCCTCTACACGGTCACCCAAAGCTTCGTCCTGCCCACACATTTCACACTGCTTAATCAGCGACAGTACATCGCCTGGATTCTCACAGCCATGGGAGGAGGCATGATGGTCGGCGGAATCGTCTACGGGCTGCTAGCCAAAAAAATCACCCACTCCACCCTATTTCTGAGTGCTACTTTCCTCAGTTTCATCGGCGCACTAATGATGCTGAGTTTATGGGACTTGTCAGCAGTTATAAATGGCGCATTTTTCCTCGGCATTGCCTTCGCGATCATCAACGCCAGTGCCACAATCGCCATTATGGAATCCCTCCCCGAAGGAAAACGCGGATCAGTCATGGGAATTATCCTCACTCTTATCCTTGCGGTTTACCCACTCGGATTCGCACTGGCCACAGTGCTCTACACCTATAGCGGACTAACGACAGTTAGACTAGTGCTAGCCGGCGGATTCGCCGTCACTACCGCGTGGGCGCTCATGTCTAAACAAAGTCATGCACTCAATATCGCCCACAACACTTCCCAGCCAACATCCTAGACCACCCTAAGTAGCTCAAGATGATCCTCTACTCCCAGCAACTGACTAAATTAACCGGCGCCTCCCGCAAAGCCTTGCGACTCTATGAAGATCGTGGACTGCTCACCGCAATCGGCCGCGACACCAACGGCTGGCGAATCTATACCGCAGAACACCTCCTGCGAGTAGCAACCATCAAATTCCTGCAAGAATCTGGACTGACCTTGGATGACATTGCTGCCGTCTTAGCCGATAGCCAAACATCGCAACCATGGGACCTCGCCGAACAACGCCTCAAGGCGCGTATTGCCGAGGCCCAAGAAAAATTGGCCGTCTTACAACAGCTGAAAAACATGCGTACCCATGACGCAGATCTGCCACTCTATTCACCCGATATCAGCGATATGCTCAATACACTCATCGAGCAGGGCTACCCAGCAGAAATGGCCTATCGTAGTGGCCGGATCTTACAATTCTTAGAAATTACCTTGGCGCCAGAACAATGGCAGGCGATCCTCCGCTTAGGAAGGAAAGAAGTCACCAATATTGACGACGAGATAATCACGTTAGCCCGAGAATTTGTTGATTTAGCGAATGTTCCTGCTAGCTCACCGCAGATAGATCAATGGCGAGATAAAGCACTTTCTTACACACGAGCGCATCCAGAGACAGTACACACAGGTTTTAATTCCCTTGGCATAGAGCAAAATATAAGTACTGTCCTTGATAACCTGTGGGTCAATGGGCTCTCACCGGCACAACTTCGTGCGAGCGCAATATTTGACTAATTCCGATGAAAGTGGACTAATTCCACTGAAAGTCGCTTTGTGAGCGGGTGAATAAGATGCTATCTGTGCATAGAGTTTGCATATTCGCGCATTTAGCCGATGGGTCGCTCATTTTCGGCCAAAAATGCAAACTGTATGCACACCAAGGGCGCTACCGTATTCTGGGTTTGAGCAACTTGCTGAATCAGGGATAGCATCCGAGCCTATTCTCATCAGAATCCCCTGCGCGCCCTATGCCTAACTAAAACAGACAGAAGTGGCTAGGAACGTCTAAATTCCTAGCCACTTCACGCTACTGATACAGTCTCATTTTAACTGCAGATTCAGTTATGAATCTTGCGGTATCGGCGTGTAGCAACACCGGCTGTCAACATAGTCATACTCAACATGGCCATGACTATAACGTCAGCACCAGTTTTTGCGAGTTGATTACCCTGATGGATATTGTCTGGGCTCGGCTGAGGCCGCGGTTGCGGTTGCGGTTGCGGCTGAGGCTGAGGCTGAGGCTGAGGAGCAGGATCAGGTTGCGGCTGAGGCTGAGGCTGAGGAGCAGGATCAGGTTGCGGCTGAGGTTGCGGCTGAGGCTGAGGCTGAGGCCGCGGTTGCGGTTGAGGCTGAGGAGCAGGATCAGGTTGCGGCTGAGGCTGAGGCTGAGGAGCAGGATCAGGTTGCGGCTGAGGTTGCGGCTGAGGAGCAGGATCAGGTTGCGGCTGAGGCTGAGGCTGAGGAGCAGGATCAGGTTGCGGCTGAGGCTGAGGCTGAGGAGCAGGATCAGGTTGCGGCTGAGGATCAGGATCAGGCTGCGGAGCAGGATCTACCTGATCCTTTAGAGTTATATTGACATACTGATCCAAGGAACGATCAGTAAGCGAGAGTGCGTGCGCAGCCATCGTACCAACAAAGTAGTGTTTGCCAGGTTCGAAAACATTAGCTGGAATCTCGAACGAGGTAGTAAACCTACCGGCCATCATTTCATTGGGCCTTATCCAACTTGCATGGACGAAGTCTTTCACACGGTTCGGGTCGGGGGCAGTACCAGGAGTCCATACTGGCAACTCAGTGATAACAACATAGACGCCTTGCGCAGCTCCGTCGCCTAAATATCCGGTACCAGAAACAGTGAATTTATTAGACTTTGCTGGGTCAATATCCTTAACAGGAGTGACGTTAAGCTTCGGCAACGGAACATCTAGTGGAGTACCAACCGTGAAAGCGTCTGAGGTTATAATTTCAGAGGATTTATCACCATTAATAAGCTGAAGCTGAGCCACAAAAACGCCCTCTGGAAGGTCAGCGAGCTTCCAATGACTATCGCCTTTGTGTACACCAAACTGCTTAACGCGACTCTTGAAGTGTGCACCACAAGCTTTTGGCTTAGCACACTCAATGCGAACTAGGTATGCCGCGTGTTCCGGTTCGTTACCTGTTGGTGCCCAGCTTACAGTCGCTACATGCCCATTTGGATGCACGAATACACCAAAGCCATCTTTATCGACCTGCATCTTAAACGCTTCTTGGTCAGCTGGAACGACAACTGGCTTAGAGAGCTCTGTCCATGGACCCCAGCCAGCGGCATTTTCTGCTCGCACTTTGACCTGATAGCTAATTCCGGGAGTTAAATCTGGGAACTTATAGTATTCGTTGAATGAACCTGTCATGTCTACTTGAGCTGTTTTTTCAGTTCCATCAGTACCGACTAACGTCAGCTCATAATTAGTGAAAGGCTTACCTTCAGAAGGTTCAAACCAGAACGCCTCGATGGCGGTAGTATCGCCTTTAACTAACCGCGCACTTAAATTAATGGGAGCACTCGGCACACTTACGACTGGCGGGTTGCCTGAACCAGGATTGTCATCACCAGGAGTCGTACCGCCATCGTTTGGTGGCTCAATCGGCTCCGTTGTATTGTCATTTTCTATCTTGATAACGCCTGAATCCACGTCAGTGCCAGGTATAGCATCGACATTAAACTGATCAAGAGATGCGATAGTCACATGATAGCTTTGCCCTACTTCCAGATAATCTGGCCCGAATTCAACCTGGGTACTAAGGGTATTCCTAACGATGAGGGTTTTTTCTCCCTTCATTAAAGAAACTTTGAATTCGCCGCGAAAAGCGTCGGGGCGTTCCCAGGTGACATTGATCTTTTTGCCATCGACAGTAATGCGAACATTTTTGGCAGCTTGCAGATGGTCTACGGATGACGCCGTCACCACATTCTTAGCATTTCTCTCCGCACTGATATCGGAAGCATACGCTGAAGAAATACTGGTGCCGAATAGCAACACACCGGCCGTAGCTATAGCTAAGCCAGAACGCATCACGGTTCGGCTCGACTTGCGTAGCCTTAATAGCATTGTTAACTCCTTTTAGTGAAGTTTTTAGAAAATATAACTAAGGTTAGGCTAACCTTAGTTATTAATAGTATAGAGTTTCCCCGACCCCCACAAGACTTTCTTCAAAATGCGTCTACTTGACCACAAAACGGTCACAGCACTATGGCAAAGAACTACAATTAGAGGATATTTTCAATATTCCGGTATTCCCTTAAACCTACTATTGCAACCCACCGTCGCGTTTCGCAAAGTGTACTGACTACCCGGAACTGCTTCCAGATTCTCACAGAGCATCCAACGACCGACCGTTCGTTTCTTCCGCAAACATGTAGATAACTCCGCCAGCAAGGAGCAAAATTGCGAACACGATAAAAGCTGGAACAACTGCGTTGAGCGTGACCGTTGGCCGCACGGCGCTCCCGCCAATCAGCAATCCCATCAACATCGGACCGATTATTTTGGCCGAGGCGCCGATACCGTAGCCAAGGCCTAGGCCAGTGGCACGTACTTCGTTCGGGAACTGTTCTGCCCCAAACGCGTTCAAGATTCCGAAAGCGCCGTCGCCGAACCCCATTGCGATGATGACTCCACTGAAGAACAAGATCCACGAACCGGCAGTGCCAGCAAAGGCTGACCAGGCCACGATTAATGAGCCGATCGCACCCACAGTTCCACAGGCTAGTAGCGTCCAGCGCCGCCCGATTCGGTCTGCGACCCAGGCAGCCGCCAACCGCCCGAGCAAGTCGGCGAAGGATACCAGCATGAAGAGCGAGGCCACCGTCGTCGTCGATAATCCGTATCCGTCATGAAGCAACGTTTGGCCCCACGACTGAATCGTCGCCGAACCGAGAATGAAACTGAAGGTTCCGAGCGCTACGATTGTGAGCGAGCGCCGATGCCGGCGGAAAACTTGGGCGTAGGATGCGCGGTGAGGTTTCGACGACGGCGGTAGCGTACCCACGTGGGAAGCTGGAAGTTCCAGCGCCCACGCCAACGCCTGGGAGGCTTCAGCGGTTCTCCCCTGGGAGAGCAGATAACGCGGAGATTCTGGGACCTTGCGTAACCAGAAAAGGAGAAAAATCGGTAGCGCGCCTAAGGCGATGAGGGCACGCCAGTGGTCGTGAAAAATCTGTTGTGCTAAAGCGCCTAAAAACAGTCCTGCCGGGATAAAGACCGACGCCAGGCCAGCCAGCAAACCGCGCTGTTTTGCCGGAACGAACTCCTGCAGGTACGAGATCGAGACGATGTTGAGACCGCCCACGCCCATGCCCACCAATACGCGCAGCACAGCGAGCATGATCCAGCCGCGCTCGGGAGTAAAAACCGAGGCCAGCGTGAACATCGTAAACATGAGAACGCACCAGAAAAAGGCACGTTTGCGGCCGATTTTGTCTGCCAACCGGCCCCACATGACCGCGCCGATCACGGTACCTAGCCCGGAACAAGCCAGGATCGTGCCCGCCTCGAAACCGGTCAAATGCCACGGTCTAGTGAGGACAGCGACGACGAAACCTATGAGGAACATGTCGAAAAACTCCGAAATGTTGCCGGCAACCACCAAGGCAATCAACGACTTTTGATGGCGCGTAAGCGGGCGCGAATCGATCTGTTGCAGGGCGGTTTGCGAGGTAGTCATATCATTAGGGTATGTTTTTGGTGGCGGCGGGGTCTAGCTATGTGTCACCTGACGGCTCAACAATATGCCGCATTCGGACAAACTCGGGCGACGAAAAGAGCGGAACCACTGATATTCCCGCAATTAACGAGGCACACGATAACGCGATGAAAATTCCGAAACTATCTAGCATAAGTCCGCCCAAATAGCTTCCCAAGGGCATAAGTATCATTCCAGGAACACCCGATGCTGCTACCACTCGCCCAATCAGATGTTCTGGCGTAACCGTCATCGTGTATGACGCAATTAAGGAATTAAATGCCGGAAGCAGAAGCCCGCCAGCAAAAAACACTACGCAACTAAAAACAAAATTCCCATACACACAAGCTGTCGCAAACATACTCAAAGTTAAAGCGATTATCGTTGCTGCGCCAACGACAATCGCTTGAGCCTATCCAAAATTTTTCCCGCCACAAAAGAGCCGAGAAAAATCCCCAACCCCATCGTGCTCATATAGAAACCAATAAGCGTTGACGAATAGCTACTTTTCTCAAAATAACTAATCATAATGATTGGCATCATTGCTAATGGGAGATTGATAATCGAAGCGGTCGTGACAATAGCACGCAAAGATGAGTCATTCCAAACAAAGCGGAAACCACTTTTTAGCTCATCGAACATTGTGTTAGCACTAGTACTACCTTCAGCTGGTCGCAACTTAACCGGCGGGACTATCACAGCAGCGAACAAGTGACATACAGACTGAACAATATATGTAGCCACATGACTGCCAGCGAAAACCAGACCAGCAAAAGGACCACCAAGTAGATTAGCGACAGCCTCTCGCCCTTGAGTCACCCCATTAGCTTGAGTATAGAGTCCCTGAGGCAGAATTTTTTGAATAATGGAGTGCTCAGATGGCACAGTTATCGAAGCAAAAGCCGCCGCAACAGAAGCTAAACCAGCGGTCGCAACAGAAGTATTATGCCCTGTGCTCTATAACAGAGCCACGCTCACCCAGCAACTCATTTGGATTAAGGAGCTAACCCGGATGAGTTTGCCCGAGTTAAACCGGTCTGCGATAACTCCGCTAAAGATCTGACTCAGGATTCCGGTTGCCGCCACAATGGCTGTAACAAGACCTGCGGTTGACGCACTTGCCCCATTCGCCAACACCGTTAGCGGGACAACAATATACGCTATCGACTGAGCAACATCATTCGCCAGCGTCGATCCAAGCAAGCGCCGGAAACTAACGTATTGCCACGATGAAGCCTTTTTCATTCAATCATGGTAGCACGATAGCTAAAGGTGCCCAATTGTAGGTTCCTACCTTGCAATTGAAACGTAAAAAGAAATAACCACGTCGAATCGATAGCGTATCTGGCAGAATCGGGAGACACTTTTACAGATGCTCTGGCGCTTCCTATACAGATGAGCTGGTGGCATTGTGGAAACTTACCGCCCCAGAAAAATTTACTCATGAACGCATACAACCTAGCAACTGGGATGGTGTTACTGCAGGCGGGGCTACCGGCTCGTCTCTGCTAGAGATTAGAGATTTTCACCTGTCACCGTATCGGGTCTATGCACCTCGACGAATTAACTCACGAAACCCGAGTGCCAGTTTCGCTCGCCGAATTATTCAGCGCGATGAAGTTATGTTTATTCACGGCCTACTAGTAACGCGACCTGAACGTACTGTTTCCGATCTTGTAGCTGACGACGAAGATCTTTCGCTGATCGCAGATGCACTACGGGACGCTTCACATAAGTTTCCAGAATTCAACTACGCAAAACTGCTGGGCTTCTTAGAAGAGTTCTTTGGCGAAGAACGAGCTCAAGAAATATATCAGCAACTATTGTTTGCCGCATGGATCGCGCCCATTAGACCCCGGTCATATACAATGGCTTAGTATACGGAACAACCACGAAAACAATCCGGAATACACCGCAAAAATCAAAAAAGGTCGTCTGCAACCGCCGAAGCAATCAGCGACTTTCAACGGAACATCAGCGGATGCAACGCAATCTATGAGAGACTTGTAAAGTTGCTAGGAGATGAGGACGTCAAGCTAGAGTAACATCAGTTCTTCTCGCGTTAAGACAAACAGTTTACTCTGTTGTCGTGTTCCTAAAGAATTACCTTTATTTTATGGTGAGGACAACGAACACAAACACAAGGAAGGACACACCTGTCGTTGAGAATACTCGCGTCCAGCTAAACTTCGGTAAGCCCATTTAATTCCTTCTCTATTAGAGATCAGAAGCCTCGTCCTAAATCCAAAGAAGGACTATTTTCAGAATCGCTACCCTTTTCCACCCACTGCAATGCCGTAGGGTCCCACACTAAACCAACTGTTTCTCCTGCCAGAGCCGGATCAATACAGGTTTTTACTAGCTCTTCAGCGGTCGCAATATCTTGCAGCTGAGCCGGAATCTTTACTTCTTTGGCAATCTTTCGGAAGTTTCCCGAGTACTCGTTGAACCAAAGCTCAGGAACATGAAAAGATTCAAGAGTTCCAAGTCGCCGAATCCGAGCTTCTGATGCTATCCGTCTTGCAAGCGCATCTCCATCAATTTTTTCATTCCGCAGATAAATAATAAGATCTACAAGATCTCTAACCCGACTAGAGACTCGGCCACCCTCATAGCGTTGCATCGTTGCGCACACTTTATCTGCTACAGCATGCACTACTGGATAAACGCGATACTTAAAAACTGGAATTCCTTCTATGTGCAATCGATTTGCCGGTTCAATAGCATCTGTTTCTTCAACCGGGATACGATCAACTACGAGATCAATTGACAACGCATTGAGTCTCTTTGTTTTACCAAGAAGTACAGAAATTTTTACTCGATAACCGTCACGATATTCTTGATTACTGGCAATCGGCTTTGCGGGCTCAACGATATATTCGAGATAATCGTCAAGGTCAATTCTTGCGATCCGTTCTAGCTCACTAAGAGCTTCCTCGAGATCCTGCCCGCTATAGACGACGTCGGTATCGCGCGTATATCTCGCGTCAATCGTACGAGCAAGCATCCCTCGTCCACCTTTGAGAATAAACGCTGGCGGGTCTTCACTAAAGATTCTTTCTAGAAACCTCCCCGTATAGTATCCTTCTAGGGCGTGGTTCGTATTCTGGGAAGATTTTTTCGCGCTCTCTTTAACAGCGAGCTCAAGCGCACGAGCAGTGCGATAACGACGTTCAGTCATCGTCGTCCTTCTTTCTTGTCTCCCCCGTCAGTTTCATTTGGTACAGGCGAACAGCGTCGGCTACCTGGATCAAACAATCCCCTATTACTCTCATTTGCTCTTTCGTTGGCGCATAGCTTTTCTGAGCCGCTTCTATAGCTGCCGAAAAGATGATGACACTTTGCATCAAAGAATGTAGACTTTCCGAGTTGAGTTGCACGGCTTTTCCAGCTTCTGCGATCACTTTCATCGAACGCAGAAGATTTGATATTCCTTGATCAAACTGCGGTTCAGCAGCGTTGCGCGCGAACAAGTCGCGCGCAAAGGCTTCCCCATCACCTGTTGCATATCCATGCTTCTTTGCCAGCGGTTTCAGCAGGTAAGCGAGGCGTTCGTGATCGAATCTATAATCATTGCGAGCAGCATCAGCAATCATGTTTGCGATCAGGTCAGGATCTTCACCGAGCCGGATAAGATCATAAATAGTTCGTTCCAGAGTGGTCACTGGCACGTGCTCGACCAGAATAATATCTTTCGAATCAATCTCCTGACGAAAATAACGGATATCATCACGTGTGGTTTGTTTGCGCACGGACAGCGTGAACGTATACGGAGAAGCATGAAAATCCCCAATACCATGCATATAGGCTGCAGTTCTTCCAGAAATAACCGCATCAAAGGATGGCTTCTCCAGTCGCTCATAGGCTGACTCCTTCGGAAAGACGGAGAGCCACGCAGCTTTAACATCAGCATGCGAGGTTTGGTTACCAGACGCGTACTGGTAGACGCCATACGATAGCCCTTCTATACGCCCCGCATCACGCAGTCGAGAAATTTGGTTACGCCGAACTCCCAATTGTTGAGCTTGTGCGGTAGTGAACATACCCCACTGCGACATTGCTAGATTTTCAAGCTCTATCACACACACCACCTAATACTGGTTTCGTTTACGTGTTGTAAACGAAGCCAGTATAGCAAATAATATCCCTGCGCACTCTCGCTGCTAAATCTTCGCTTTTAACTCACGATCAGAGCTGCACTATCCACCCCACGCAACTACCGCCCGTCCTGATGTTTACATATGGAAACATCAGGGAAACACTAACAACAACCCACACTAGAGAATATGGTTGGTATCATTTCCACAGATTCCAACAACGTAGGTGAATAAGGAGAAAGCTTTGGGCAATATGGCGTATAAAGTTCCTACTCTAATAATTGATGCGAAGGAAACACGTTCACTAGAACTACTATCTGAGCGCTACGAAAAGCTAGTTGCGCCCTCCACGTTAAATCAGCTCGGCGACCTAATTTACGAATACACACCGCAGCAACTATTGGATTTCGGATCCTCCGTAAAAGCGACCATCTCCGAGCAAGATCTTTTCGCTTCTGCTCTCGAAGTAATAACGAACGGCTTCGATGTTGTCACAAAAACAGTTGCAAAATACTCCATAAGTGAAACCAGTATTATCAATAACGTCAACGAAAAAATAGCAGATAATGAAATAACAGATCTGAAGGCAATCTGCCTAGCACGCTCTTACGATATAGCAGAAGTAGTTTCTTCATATAAAACTAGCGGTTTAGCATTAGCTCTCATCGAAGGTGGTGTAACAGGCTATTTCGGCTTCGCTGGATTACCATTCAACCTTGTACTAAGCACCTTCATTTATTATCGCGGCGTCCAATCGATTGCCATGCATTATGGCTATGACGTTAAAAATGACGCAACAGAACTCGTCATCGCCAGTGAAGTATTTATGAATGCACTCAACCCTAACCAACAAGGGACAGATGGGCTGACGAGCACAATTAGCAAGTTCATGGTTTTCGCAGAATTATCAGCCGTGAAACAAACAGCGAAAAAGACCTGGACAGAAATGGCAGCACGAGGTGGAGCTAGTCTACTAGCCACGCAAATGCGCGCATTGGCCAATACGGCAGCTAAAAAAGCCTTAGAAAATGCTGGTAAAAAGGGTTTAGAAAATAGCTTATTCAAAGGCGTATTCGAACAAATCGGCAGGAGCCTTACGCAAAAAACAATCGGAAAATCTATCCCTGTCATTGGCAGCGTGTTTGGTTCTTTGTACGACACCGCTCAAATGAATACTGTTTTAGAGTTCGCAGACGTCTTTTACAATAAAAGGTTTATAGTCGAGAAAGAAATGCGAATCAATCAATTGCTGCAATCCCACGAGGATAGCTCTACCGATGTCAATGCAACTGAAGAAACTCTATAAACAATTGACCAACATAAGCATTTTCCACCAATATTTCATGGAAACCGCCGTCTTTACTGCCAGGCAAAACTACAACCATTAACACGCAGTAGATGTCGCTACTCTCAGTTGGGAAGTAAAGCGTGACAAGCCGGCCCTAAACGCTACGAACAAATAGCTCCAGAAACAGAACAGAAGTCAGCCAGATATTAATTCTTAACGCTCAGCCTTTGGTGGCTCCTCCAGCCAGACCTCCCACTATGTAGCGCTGCAGGGCTATGAATACCAGTAAAACTGGCAATGCAATCAAAGTCGCCACCGCCATAAGGTCATTCCAATTCGTTCCATACTGTCCAATCAACCTATTCAATGCCACCGTAAGAGGTTGGATGTTTTGGTCTGTCAGTAACGTCAGGGCAAACGTGAATTCTCCCCATGCCATGAGGAAAGCAAACGAACCAATCATAATGACACCCGGGCGTATTGTTGGAATCACAATCCGCACAATAGTTTGCAGGGTTGATAATCCGTCAAGTTTCGCAGCTTCTTCGACATCATAAGGAAATTGCGCGAAGTACGGACGCAATAAAATAACTGCAAAAGGTAAAGTGACTGCGATATCTGCCAAAATGATGGAAATGAAAGTATTTGTTAAGGACACTTGGCGGAACATCACGAACATGGGTACCGATATTGCGATCGCTGGGAGTAATTGAACCACGGTGAGCATAACCATCATCGTGGTAGTGACTTTATCGCGCATACGTGCAACCGCGTACGAAGCAGGAATCGCAATAAACAACGTCAGCACTAGCACCGACAATGCGATGAATAACGAATTGAGCAACGCTTGGAAAATACCAAAGCTATCAGTAAACATTGCCGTATAGGATCCTGTATACAGATTACTCGGGATAAGCTGCGGAGGATCACTAAACATGTCTTTCGACGTCTTTAAGGAAGTATTGATCATCCAGTAGACGGGAAATAGATAGACAATAGCAATTATCCAAGCAACCACCGATTTCACATAGAGCCGCCGCTGACGGCGTTGAGTGAGGCTATTTGTATTCTTACTTTTCGTCATACCAGGCATCTTTATTGTTCCTTCCGAAGACTTCGCACGTAGAACCATGACAATCCCAATGGCAAGAGCAAAGTCAAAACCGAAGCCGCCGCACCATAACCAAATTGGAATACTTGGAATGTTTTCAAATACGTGTAGACCGGCAAGGTCGTAGTGGAGTCCACCGGCCCACCTTTAGTCATGGTGTAGATCAAATCGAAAACTTTATAGGTGTTGATAACTCCAAGGAGCAGGACAGATATAGTCACTGGTTTCATTATTGGAAAAGTTATTTTCCAAAATTGTTGCCAGGAATTAGCACCATCAACTTGAGCTGCTTCATAGAGGGTTTGGTCAATTGTATGTAGTCCCGAGAGAAGCAAAAGCATGTTGAAGGGAATCCCGACCCAGAGGTTAGCAATAATAACTGCAGCCATGGCTGTCGGCCCGGTAGTTAGCCACTGCACTGGTTCTGAAATGAGATGTAGGGACTCCAAAATATAGTTGAGTAGACCATAATCAGAATCGAATAACCACTTAAAAATTGTTCCAGTAACAACTGGGGGAAGAATCCATCCCACTAACAAAATCGCGCGGATAATTCCGTTTCCAGGAAAAGGTCGTTGAAAATATAACGCGAGCGCAAATCCTGCAATGTATTGCAGGACAAGGCAAACACTCGTGAAAATCAGTGACAAAATTAGACTGTTCCAAAAACCTGGATCAGACAACGTGTATGAGTAGTTTGCAAAGGAATTAAAACTCAGATCACCCGATACTAGCTTCGCTCCATTGGCATCCACCAGACTCAAAAACACATTATAAAGTAGCGGAAAAGCCAAGAAAACGAGAATGTATGTTATCGCCGGTGCCGCCATTGCTAGCCCCAAGCGCCGAGTCGCCCGCTCTCGCGAATACACTCGGCGCTGGGAGCTTAGTTTTCTAGCAGCTATACTCGTGGTATCTGCCATGGGTTATCACTTCTTTGGCAAGAGTGGGGCTAGAGTATCGGCAGCTGTTTTAGCGGCTTGTTCCGGTGTCTTAGCACCTGTGAGAGCTTCTTGAATAGAGAGCTGAACAGCAGTAGAAATTTCGTTATATTTACCGCCATAAGCTCGAGCTTTCGCCACTTCTAATTGCTTTTCGAACACTTGCATTTTCTCATCAGAAGACAATTGAAGTTTGCCAGCCAAATCTTTCCGAGAAGAGAGCTGCCCGGATATATCGCAATATATCTTTGAGCCTTCCGAACCGGAGAGGAACTTCAATAGTTCTGTTGCGCCAGACTTATTTTTAGCTCCTGCAAATACACCAATATTTTCGCCACCTAAACCAGTAGCAGCAACTTTTCCTGCCGGTAGTGGAGCGATTCCCCAGTTAAAATCAGCATCTTTACTCACGTTGGGAATCTCCCACGGGCCGTTAAACATCATGGCAGTCTTGCCTGTAATGAACTGGGTACGTGCATCTTCTTGTGAGTAATTAGCTACTGCTGCTGACATTGCCCCGGTATCAATTAGATCAGCGAGATAGCCTAACGCTTCGGCTCCAGATTGGGCATAATTATCCAAGTCACCGCCAGTTTGCCACACAAACGGTAGGACTTGGAATGTGCCCTGTTCATTTTTCACTGCGGAAATAGCGAGGCCGAAGTTGCCATCGGTTGCAGTTGCGCGGGCACTATCCGCGAGTTCTTCCCAAGTAGTTGGAACTGATACTCCAGCTTTATCGAGCAGATCTTTATTGTAGAAGAGCGCTAGATTATTGGAGTTCAGTGGCAGGGAATACGTCTTTCCCTCTTGCTGCCCAGAAGACCACGGCCCTTCAAAAAAGTCCGCTTTCATATCCTTTGTTTCTTCAGTAATATCTTCCAGCAAACCTAAGGACGCGAAGTTTTGGGTATCAACATTGTCAAAAATTGCAATATCAGGGACTTCCCCACTAATACCAGCCTGCACAATAGACTTCGACAGATCTCCATAGGCGAAAGACTTACGTTCGACTTTAACCCCGGCATGAGTTTGTTCGAATTTTTCGATAGCTGCCGTCATAGCGTCATTGGGAGTATCTTGCCCTAGATAGTCCCACAGTAAAATTGTCTGCTCACCTGCCGTATCACTGCTATTTTCGCTAGCGGTATCAGCTGAGCAAGAGCTTAATCCTAGTAGTGGTAATGCACCCAGCGTAGCAATAGCTATACTTCTGTTGAGAAACTTTTTCGCTCTCATAATTTTTCTCCTAAAGATGTTGTTAGTTCTGTTATCAAAGTGAAGACAGCCGATCAAAATAAATCTCTATCTTTTGTGCGTCTTTATCTGGCAATACTGCAACAGCGGCTCCTAACTCAGGGACCCAGGTCTCGTCGATGACACTTCCTTGTGAAATACGTAGAATTGGCTGCTTATCCATAATTAAAACCCGAAATGGAACCTTCTCCCCGCGATTTTTTATGGACACTGATCCGGAATCAAGTTCAATATCAAATGAAACTTTTTCTTCACCAGCTATAGAAACCGAATACTGCTGATCCTCGCTCTGTGATGCTCCTACGACCAGTAAAATAGGATTGTCAGTGGGATCGTAGTTAATAGTCCGTGAGGTTTTTCCAAGAGGGATTACGCTGCCATCTTTTACCAACAGAGGTAAGCTCTCCTCGGAGTGAATCTGCTTCACCCAGCCAGCTTGTGGAATCCGTTGACCATCGAGTATGTTCGTCCACCCTCCAACAGGTAAATAAACATGAACTTCACCTTTTCGTGAAAATACCGGAGCTACCAAAATCTTGTCGCCAAAGAAGTATTGGGTATCAACGTATCGTGAGCCCATATCTTCGGGGTACTCTAAAAGCATAGGTCGCATAAAAGGTATACCGTTTTCCACAACTTGTTGTTGCGTATTGAGTATGTAGGGTAAAAGCCGGTTCTTTAGATGCGTAAACCGTCGAGCGACTTTAGTAGCGGTTTCTCCATAGAGCCACGGAGTGCGATATGAGTCAGAGCCGTGGAGGCGGGAGTGGCTCGAAAACATTCCAAAGGGATACCAACGGGTGAAAACATCGCTATCTGGCCGGCCCTCGAAACCTCCCATATCGTGACTCCAATACCCGAAACCACTCATAGCAAGTGAAAGTCCACCCCGCAGAGTTTCAGCCATAGACACAAATGTTGGCTCGCTATCGCCTCCCCAATGCACGGGATAGCTCTGCGATCCCAAAGTAGCAGAGCGCGCAAACACTAGAGCTTCTTCTTCACTTTTTTCTTCGGCAATTACCTCATAGACATTTTGGTTATAAAGTTTTGCATAGTAGTTATGCATCTTTTCCGGATCGGATCCATCATGCCAGACGACGTCGGTGGGGACGCGCTCTCCAAAGTCAGTTTTGAAAGCATCTACGCCCTGCTTTAATAAGTCTCGAAGTTTAGATTTCCACCAATCGCACGCTTGTGGATTGGTGAAATCTACCCACGCCATACCAGATTGCCAATGGTCCCATTGCCGCACATTTCCATGAAGGTCCTTTAGTAAATAACCTTTTTCTTTCCCTTCAGCAAATAGATAGGATTGTTGCGCGATATAGGGATTTATCCAAACACAAACTTTTATGCCGCGCTGATGTAGTCTCTCAAGCATTCGTGCAGGATCCGGGAATTTTTCCGGATCCCAAATGAAGTCACACCAATGCGAAGGACGCATCCAATAGCAATCGAAGTGTAAAACTGAAACTGGAATATCATTTTCTTCGAATTCGTCCAGAAGTTGATTCACCGACGTCTCAGAATAATCGGTTTTGAACGACGTCGACATCCACAACCCGTATGACCACTGCGGAACTCGCGGTGGCAACCCAACAAAGTGCGTATAACGGCTCAAGGCTTCCTTGGGCGTAGGCCCAGCAATAATGAAATACTCTAATTTATTTCCGGGAACCGAGAATTGCACTCGTGAATTGACTTCGGATGCGATCTCATACGATACTTTTTCCGGATGATTAACGATTACTCCATATCCGGCAGAGGAAAGATAGAACGGGATATTCTTGTATGCAAGTTCGCTAGCCGTACCTCCATCTTCATTCCACATTTCTACTTTTTGGCCATTTTTAACAAATGCCCCGAATCGTTCACCTAATCCATAGATTGTTTCCCCAGGTTGCAGCGTTAGCTGTTCATGGATGTACCTTTTCTCATCTGGAGCAAATACGATACCCGTGGATTTTACAATAGCTGATGTTATTTCTTCTCCATCGTGTAAAAACGATAATTTATAAGTATCTTTACCCTGGATTCGGGCGCTCAGAGAACCTATTTTCAGCTCAGCATTACATTCTCCAATGGTTACGTCCGTCTTTGCTTTGTTAGGTATATAGTTGAAGTTTGGATTTTGCTCTTTGTCACCTTGATGGTATTCGAGAGTGACTTTGATAATTCCTTCACTAACTCCGCGCACACTTACGGTAAGCATTACTAGATCTAGTTCTGCCCCGGTAAAGTTTAGGTGACGCGTTGGAGCATAGGCTCTAAATCCATCAGGAATTGCGACTATGCTTTGAATTTCGCGTGGGTGGTGAACCTCTAGGCCAGGTAGTTTACGCCAATATCCATCAGTGAATTTCATGGCTTGCCTTCTCTCAAATCTGGTTATCCAACTAAGTGCCGCATAGCCTGCTGATATAGTTCAACAAAATGGTATTCACGGCCAGCTAGTTCATTGAGATCCCGATCTGGTTCCGCCAATAGATCAGCTATGGTCTCTCCTGGCGCTCTAGTTGGCTCGCCAAGCTGGTCGATCGAGGCAGCTTTGAGTAATTCCTGAACTTTAGGATCGGCACGAAATGCTTTGGCTTTTTCTTCTAACATCAAAAACATTTCCATATTGGCACGAGCGCTTTCCCATACTCCTTCCATCCCTTCAGTTCGCGAGGGTTTATAATCGAAATGTCGTGCACCCTCATAACGCGGACCACCATTGGGGAAACCGTTTACCAGGAGGTCTACTGTGAAGAATGCCGAAGCTAAATCTCCGTGCCCAAAGGCTTTATCTTGGTCATATTTGATTCCCGACTGCCCATTGAGGTCAATATGGAAAAGTTTGTTGGCATGTAAAGCTTGCGCTAAACCATGCGTGTAATTCAGGTTGGCCATCTGCTCATGTCCGGTTTCAGGGTTCAGACCCACTATTTCGCCGTTGTCTAACTGAGCAATCAGCGCTAAAGCGTGACCTATTGTAGGTAGGAAAATGTCGCCTCGCGGCTCATTTGGCTTCGGTTCCAAACCGATTTTCAGGTCATATCCTTGTTGCTTTATGTATTCAGCAATAGTGTCTATACCCTCTTTGTACCGTTCGAGTGCTGAATATAAATCCTTAGATGAGTCATATTCTGCGCCTTCACGCCCTCCCCACATAACGAAAGTACTTGCACCCATTTGAGCTGCTAAATCCACGTTGCGCAGGATCTTGCGCAGTCCGAACCGGCGAATATCACGATCATTGTTCGTCAGTGCCCCGTCTTTAAAAACGGGATGAGTGAAAGTGTTCGTGGTGACCATTTCAATGACCAGATCAGACTCATCTGCGGCTGCTTTAAGATTTTGGACTCGTTTGGCACGCTCTACTTGGCTAGCTTCAAAGTCAAATACGTCGTTGTCATGGAAAGTAATCCCCCACGCCCCGAGTTCAGCAAGTTTACTCGCATACTCCCAAGGATCTAGGGCAGGTCGTGTAGCTGAACCAAACGGATCGACTGCTGTCCAACCCACTGTCCATAATCCAAATGAAAACTTAT
The DNA here is from genome assembly GCF_900105865.1 of Arcanobacterium phocae. Classification (NCBI taxonomy): domain Bacteria; kingdom Bacillati; phylum Actinomycetota; class Actinomycetes; order Actinomycetales; family Actinomycetaceae; genus Arcanobacterium; species Arcanobacterium phocae. Next base: position 1,047,856 of record NZ_LT629804.1, on the reverse strand, counting down.
CTTCTTTAGTTGGCTGTCGCATAAAAATCATTCCTCCCCTTTGAGAAACTTTTGTTTAGACTCTAAACTAATATGTTTATAAATCTCTGTCAAGCGAATTTTAAAAGTTACAAGATTGCACTTGCTTGACGCGCAGCACCCAGGGCAACGTATTCAGCCGGCTTGGGAACCGCCACTTTCACATCCATGTACTCGCCTATAATTTCTCGAACCGCTTTCGACTTAGCTCCGCCACCGATGAGATAAATACGGTCAACTCCGATCCCACAACGCGTTATCGTCGCTAAGGCGTTAGCCATTAGTAGGCACAAACTTTCAACCGCCGCCCGAGCTAAGTATTGCGGCTTCCAGTTGTCCAAAGTCATGGAGGTCAAACACGCTTTAGCCTCTGGTAAATTTGGAGTGCGTTCGCCTTCAAAATAGGGAGTCATTGCTAACCCTAGTGAATCAGTCACCGATAATGCGAGTGCATCAAAATCAGCAAAATCTACTCCCAGTAGTTCAGCAGTTGATGATAAAATCCGAGCTCCATTTAATGTAGAGACAAGAGATAACCAATTTCCACTCGCATCCATAAAACCGTTTACGCCACCTTCCAGGTCAACTACCGGATGATCACTTACGACAGAAACGACTCCTGAAGTCCCGATGGACAACGCTGCTTCTCGAGGCCCTAAACCAATCCCTAAAGCTGCACCAGCATTATCACCACAACCTGGACCAAGAAGAGTCCCCGCGCGGAAACCGATCTCAGGAATATCTCGCTTTACCGTCGCAGCAGCTTCGAACGGCGCAATCACTTTGGGCAAAACTAAGCCTTGCACGCGCTCATTTTCTACCCTAAGCGCGTGAGCTAACAGGTCACGGCAATAACCGCCATCATGAAGATCGAAATATCCAGTGCCCGAAGCATCTGAGCGGTCTGTATAAATATCTGCAATATCGCGACTGCCCATAATACGCCAACTCAGATAATCATGGGGTAAGCAAACTGCAGCCAGTTTTTTCACCGCTTCCGGCTCTTCATCAGCTAACCAACGCAATTTCGTTACAGTTAACGACGCTACCGGCATTGACCCAGTCGATTCGATCCAGCGCTTTTTGCCAAGCTCATCGATCAACTGTTTAGCTGCAGATGCACTGCGAGTATCGTTCCACAACAACGCAGGGCGAATTACCCCACCCGAAGCATCTAAAGTGATCATACCGTGCTGCTGAGCACCAACTGACAATGCGGCAACATCTGACAAGCCACCGGCCTCTTTTGACGCTTGCAAAAACGCCTGCCACCAGGCTTCCGGGTCAACTTCAGTCCCTTGGGGATGTGGCGCTGAACCCTGCCGAATAACGGATTGCGTTTGTGGATCCCACACTATTACCTTGCACGACTGCGTGGAGGAATCAACTCCAGCAACATATGGAAAATTCATGGCGACTTACTCCTTAATAAACTGTTAGTTTAGAAGATAAACTAAATCAGCAACACTATGTTGTCAACCACTAATGTGCTATGTTGTCAACAAATGTCTGCTATAGTAAATCATTTAATATGGCAAAATTGAGTCAGGAGGTTCACCAGATTGGAGTTGTCCCCATACATCAATTCTTCACAGCCACCGCTAGCAGCTGGTCCCCGCAGTGCTCGAGAATCCAATCTACACTCAGCATTACTCGCTATTTTGCAATCTCCAAAGCCACTATCCCGAGCTGAAGTCGCCACGTCCGTGGGCTGTACACGTTCGACTGCCTCAAAACTCGTGGATCAATTAATTTCTGGCCGTGTTATCGAAGAAATGCCGGCCTCGACAGCCTCAACTCCAGGTCGCCCTGCTGTGCCACTGCGTTTGGTAGCGCGCCGGTTCGTAGGGATCGGAATCGAAATCAACGTGAGGTACATAGCCATTCGCATGGTAGATCTCAATGGTGAAACGTTAACGGAAATCATCGAAGAAAAGAATCTAGCAGGTATCGATCCGCAAACGGTTCTAAAGAAACTAGACCAGCGACTTATTCAACTTACCGATAGCTACTGCAACGCACACACTCAACTGGTAGGAGCCACGATTGCAGTTCCTGGTTTGGTCGATACGAACCGTAAGCTGATTCTGCGCGCACCTAACCTTAATTGGGCGGAAATATCACTTTGTAACCAGATGGAATTCTGCCAAGGAATGGATAATTTCCAGATACTCAATGAAGCCAACACCGCCGCAGTAGCCAGTACCTATTCTCGCCCTGGAAAACCTTCTGAAAACAAGAACTTTCTCTACATCTCCGGCGAATTTGGCGTAGGTGGCGCTTTAATGCTCGACCACAAGCAGATATCTGGATTACATGGCTGGGCCGGAGAATTCGGTCACGTGTGTGTGGACCCCGCTGGGCCAAAATGCCCATGCGGATCAACTGGATGCCTCGAACAATACTTAGGACGGGGTGCACTTTCTCGACTCGCAGGTTTTTCTCAAACAGTCACGATGCAGACTATACGTGAAGCTAGTGCTACTGATCCTACAGCCCGTGCCGCAATCGAAACTGCCGGGCGTGCCCTTGGCAAAGCCCTGACAACCATCATAAACATCACTGATGTGGATCACGTCATCGTGGGAGGAACACTGGCGGAGTTAATCGATGATTTACGGCACTACGCATTGGATGAGATCAAGAATCGATTACTCTCAGCGCGTTGGTCATTACCCGTCATAGAAAAATCTAAAGAAGGACGCCTAGCAGCTGTCACAGGTGGAGCCTACCTAGCTTTCCATGACCTTTTAAATAACCCGGCAAAGTATTTAGATATCTAACGAGACATTCGATAACTGAAGCATACTGGGTTTTGTTCTGTTTGAGCAGATGGGCATAGTCTGTACTATACCAAAGAAATTTGATCAGGATGCGAGGGATCGCGTCGTTTGCTTGGTAAAAGACCGTATTTTGGCGGAGAATGTTTCGATGCAAGAAGCATGTAAGATTGTGGCACCGAAACTAGGTGTTTCGTGGCACACTGCTCGGCAATGGACGCAGATAGCTCGCCGTGAATGGGTGCGTTCTTGAACGCATGCCAGAAGACTTGGAAGTCGAAAATGCACGGCTACGCCATGAAAACCTAGAGCTTCGCTACACTAACGAGTCCAGATAATCTGCGTCGTCTTTTTATCGCGGCAGAACTCGACCCGAAACATCGGAACTGATTCGGTTCATTGATGGGTATGGGAATCGTTTGCCTGTCGTGTTTCATTTGCAAGACGTTAAACGCCGACCGTGTTGGTGGTTTCATCACTTCTCGTGGATACCGTCAATCACAATCCCGTGGCATAAGTGTCCGTAGCCTTCGCGACGCTGCTTTGATAGAGCACATCGTTGAGGTTCATGAAGGTAACTACAGTGTCTACGGAATTCGTAAGATGTGGCATGCGTTGCGTCGTGAGGGGATTGATATTGGTCGTGAGCAAACCGCTCGTTTAATGCGTCTTGCTGGAGTCAGTGGCAAAGGTAAGGGGCGATCCCCTGTGACAACTTGCAAGTCTCAGGGGTGAGATACTCGCCTGGACTTAGTGCGACGTGAATTTCGAGCTCCAGGGCCGAATCGGTTGTGGGTGGGGTGACATTACCTTTGTCCGTACTCGTAAGGGGTTTGTCTACACCGCTTTTGTGACCGATGTGTTCTCCCAACGGATTGTTGGATGGGCGTTATCTGATTCGATGCGAACGTAAAGCGTTACCGTTGCAGGCACGCAATCAGGCGATTGTACGCGCGAAGAAAACAACGGGGCTGATTCATCATTCAGACCATGGCTCACAAGATGTGGCCATTGTTTACAATGAGCGTCTTGCTGAGCATGGAATTACTGCGTCTACAGGGACGGTTGGCGATTCCTATGACAATGCTTTGGCTGAGAACGTTAACGGTTCTTATGAGAATGAGCTGATTCATAGGTGGTCGTGGGCGGAGCGTGGCTGGGTGTTGAAATAACGGCGTTTGAATGGGTCTCGTGGTCAAACGAGTCACGGCTTGACCAGAGCCTGAGCTACCGTACGCCGGTCGAGACTGAGGAGGAATTTTGGACCGGCAACACGGACCGTGAAATAATAGAAATCAAGGCACATGCCTAGGAACAAAACCCGGGACACTTCACTTGATACTAGGCCTGTAAACCCACCGAGTAACAACGTTTCACCCCGCTAAAACGCGAAGAGCCACTTTAATGCTACTGCCCCGAACCAGCTATGGGTTGCTAATATTACTTATGTGCGAACTAGTAGGGGCGTTGTTTATACGGCGTTTGTTACCGACGTGTTTTCTCGTCGTATTGCTGGTTGAGTGTTAGCAGATTCTATGCGTGCGTAAAGCTTTGCCGTTACAGGCACTCAAGCACGCAATCTGAAATGCAAAATCAACTGCTGGGCTGGTTCACCACTGAGATCACGGTTCGCACTATGTGCCACTGGCCGATCATCAGAATTTAGTAGATGCGGGAATTATGGAATCTACACAGAAGCATGGGTGATAGTTACGATAATGCTTTAGCCCAAAACGTTAATGGTTCATATAAGAATGAAATCATTCATACTCGCCGGTGAGCTGATGTTCTCGAGGTTGAGATCGCTACCTTTGGGTGGGTGAATTGATGGAATACTAAACGCCTACACCAAGCACTCAACTATCACACACCAGTCGAGATCAAGAACAAATACTGGCAACAACAATAGAAAACAGAGTAAACGCCTAGGAAGCAACCCCAGACCATTTCATCTTACATATTTACCCCAGACCGCTACAATAAGCGACCTACATAAAATACAATAACATAAAAGATTTCACTTTAGGGAGGGTTTTATGCTCCATAATGCATATATCAGTTGTCGAACATGTAATGAAAAAATAAATATACGAATACAAGTAGAGGAAAATGCAATCTCTTTTATAGTTAACTGTCCTGAGTGTTCAACTGAAATATATCTGGAATTCAATCCGTCTAAAAATAAAGATCTTATAGTGAAGAACGCCTCAAATCTTGGAGATGCTCCAGACCTCCCTTTGTGGTGTGTTGAGTTATCAGCAGGCCTACCTGTCAGGAAAATGTACCTAAGAGATTCAATCATCCCTCCCCATGGATTTGACCCCTTCATAAACACTGTAATGAAACTTGGGAAAGATGAATTTCTGACCGTATCCAACCAGATTACGAGATTAAAGGAGAGTGCACAAAACGGTCTTTTTGACGATTTTATACGGATTAATAAACTTCTACGAAACGGCAATAAGAAGTATTTCTTGAACGAAACTCAAAAACTACTTCAAAATATTTCAAACTATACTCCAATTCGAAAGGTTGATAATTTACTGGATGGAGTTATGGTTCTTCATCAAAATTTTATTTCTTCAGGAATTACGATTCTACTAGAAAATAACGCCTTAAGAGAATATATTAAGATATCTGAAAGAATCAATAGTTCTTTGGATAAAAAACAGCTTTTAAACTATTATTCCAAATATGAATCAACATTAAATGAACTTGAAAATCGATCATATTCACTAGTAAGAGATTTCATTGAAGCTCTTTCTCAACTATCCCCTGTAGTTCTATTAATGAAAACTAATAAATATAGAGAGATAGATCAAGATAAATATGGCATATCTACAGCCTTTTATCGTGATTTAAAACAACTGTACGTTAGCAGTTATGAGTGGTTATTAGACGCTCTAGATCTGGTTATTGCACTAAATAATATTGTTAAGAGAAAAGATTACTCGAAATGTTTAAAGAGTAAAGACTTCGATAGCGATTTACAGACGATTAATAGTAAATATCGAAAGATAGATATTTTCATATCCGATGATGAACCTTTTAGCAAACCGTTAAATAATATAAATAATAGAGTTAGGAATGCGATTCAGCATTGTAGTGATGAAATAGATTATGTTGATCAAATAATTTCTTTTTATGATAAACATAAAGGTAAAACGCGTGTGGAGAAGATTTCTCTGATGGATTTCGCGAAGCTCTGTGTAGAAAATTTCGCTTGGATTATTTATATTATGGAATTAATATATGATGTGCGAAAAGTTGAGCTCGTGTTTGCTAAGGGCTTTAGACCATCGGTATAATGTTGGAGTTGCTTAGGATTTTGAACCCGTTGCGTAAGTGTTAACCGCGTTTTCTCTTCTCATTTTTTCGCGTATTGTCACGGAGTTTAGCTAGCCCTGCGAGAGATGCACGGCACATCGGGAAACTTCCAACAGCTTTATATAGTATGCAAAAGGTCTGCTTATGTTGTAGTGGGAGATTTACACACGCTTAGTTGAGCATGGAGTGCCCTAAGTTTTTAGGTCCAGATGACTCGAGTGTTGTTTGTTGATACCTTTCCTGTAGATAGGGGGAATGGGTCGATGGTGAAAAAGTTTAGTAGCCACACTCGAGAACGCATTGTTCGTAAGCTTGATAAGGCTTGAGAACTTAAAGAAGACGGGGCGAGTACGGCTCGGGTTCTGACCTTACTTGGAATTAGTGAAGGCTCACTACACTGGTGGTAAGCTACTTACGGTTCGATGAGTAAGAGTGAGGCTAAAGAGTTAAAGTGTTTGAGTGAAGAGACCTCACGTTTCAAGTGTCTTTTAGGTCAGGCAGAGCTGGAAAAAGCGGCGGGGGAGGAATTGTCGTAAGGTAACTTTCCCCCAGCTCGCTACCCCGATGTGGTATGGTATCTGGTCGAGCTGGGCTAGTGCTAATGATTGGTTTGCCTGATTGTTGGGCTCTCACGCAGCGCTTACCAGCATGCCAGAGCAGGTGATGACAAGCCTGATAGGTACGTGTTTTTTAGCGAGTGGATGTATGAGTTTGCTAAGGATCACCGCCGGTGGGGACATCGGCGCACTTGGGTTACAGCGCTAGCACAAGGGTATGGGGCGTGGCGGGAAACATTTCGTCGCTTATAGCGCGAGGAAGGCCTACGTGTGTTACCAAGGAAGAAACGTCAGAGTTTAACAGGTAAAGATCATCGCGAGGTGCTACCTGGTCAATACCCCAAAGCTGTGTGGGCTCTGGACTTCCAGTTCGATTCAGGCCCGGCATGGGAAGATGATCAAGATTTGCAACATCATCGATGAATATACCCGTGAACATGTTGCCTTTAGCGTCGATCACAAGTTTGATACTGTCTCAGCTATTGAGCTACTTGGCCTAGCATCACTCGAACATGGTGGCAGACCTCGGGCGATCCTGATGGATAACGGACCTGAATTCATCTCTCAAGCCTTACATGAATGGGCTGGTGAGGATGAAACGATTCAAGCGTTTATTCCAGCCGGTCAGCCTTGGCATAACGAGTTTGTTGAATCGTTTCATAACCGGATGCGAGATGAATTACTTGAAGGTAACAGCATCGAGAACCTAGAACACGCTCACACGTTGGTGGTTCACTGGTTACGACACCACAATAACTTCTATCCACATTCCACGCTGGGCTACCTCAGCCCACGACAATACGCGGAACAATGGAAACAAGAAAACACGGTCAACACTTAAACCAACTGGACCAAAAAGCAACACCTAGCAACGAATGATTGTAATCTTATAATTCAAATTTTATTACTATAAAATATAATCAAATTATAGTCTATTTGGAAAGGATAAAATAATTTCATGAGCGAGAAAGATATAATAAAGAGTATTTCAACTAATTTATCTGAAAAAAGAAATTCAGCTGCTTTAAATAATTACGAGGTATTATACAATAACATTAAATATGTTAGCAAACTTCTAGATATCTTTGTAAATAAGATAGTCATTTTGGAAAAAGAAATAGAAAAAGAGATAGAGAGTGCGGATAATGTAAGCGATGAATTTAAAAACCAGCACAATTCAAAATTTTATTTTCTAGACATAATACCCAGAATTTTGCTAAATGATATTGAGATATTAAAGAAATTCTCTGAAATTTCAAAAGTTGACGATATGGCTGAAATCGAAAACAATAATGTTCATTTGTTGAAAAAACAATTTATTGATTACAACGAATTAGTTACAGTTACCAGACAAACTCTTGATAGCTTGGTATCTGATGCCTATCAAATGATCCTATTAGATGTAAAAGAATTAAATTTCCATGTGTTAACATCATTAAAAAGTTTTGAATTGTACGCAACTAAATCAATCCGCCAGTCACTATTTAATGAGGAAATTACCCAAGCTTTAGCCGAATTTGATAAATTGAATTATAAGCAGAGAGTGAAAGGACATGAATCAGATATTACAAAATGCTCCAAAAATACATTTGGTCAAAAGTTAGATTTTATCTTTGATGAACTTGGATTATCATCAGAACAAGATTTTATAAAAGACTTGAAGAATTTATTTAAGTTTTCTTCAGAATTTACACATATTGGCTATATTTCAACATTATTTTCAAGCTCAGAGCAACTAGACATCGTTTTTGGAAGTGTTTTAGGGCCATACTTATTAAGCACAGAAAATTTTAATGAGTTGAAATATGAGATTATTGAAACGCTGGTAATATTTTTCGCCAAAATATATATGAGTGCTATTTCAAAAATGTTAGAACAAATTTTCTGCGTTAAGAGTAGCAAAAGAATGACTGCTACAATAGAAAACTACGTTAAAGAACTTATTGAACATGTGAAGACGAGAAATAACAAGTACGCTTTCGTCATAAAGGAAGGGTTGATAAAATCTAAACAAACCATAGAATTACCTTGTATGTGCGGTAGAATTAATCACTGGAATCCTCCACATAATTTATCTGACCTCTATTGTAAATCTTGTGAGAGTAAATTTAAACTTATCGAGTTAAAGGGAGATCCTGGATATGTGATGTCTAGCTCAGGACCAATAAAAGTTATTGGCTCCAATGTTCCAGATTTAAATGATATGCCATTTGAAGACAGGAAAGAACTCTTCGAAAACTAGAAAAGATTTATGGAGAATGGCGTGGCCTAGTTTTTTGGTCCAGTTGGTTTAAGTGTTGACCGTGTTTTCTTGTTTCCATTGTTCCGCGTATTGTCGTGGGCTGAGGTAGCCCAGCGTGGAATGTGGATAGAAGTTATTGTGGTGTCGTAACCAGTGAACCACCAACGTGTGAGCGTGTTCTAGGTTCTCGATGCTGTTACCTTCAAGTAATTCATCTCGCATCCGGTTATGAAACGATTCAACAAACTCGTTATGCCAAGGCTGACCGGCTGGAATAAACGCTTGAATCGTTTCATCCTCACCAGCCCATTCATGTAAGGCTTGAGAGATGAATTCAGGTCCGTTATCCATCAGGATCGCCCGAGGTCTGCCACCATGTTCGAGTGATGCTAGGCCAAGTAGCTCAATAGCTGAGACAGTATCAAACTTGTGATCGACGCTAAAGGCAACATGTTCACGGGTATATTCATCGATGATGTTGCAAATCTTGATCATCTTCCCATGCCGGGCCTGAATCGAACTGGAAGTCCAGAGCCCACACAGCTTTGGGGTATTGACCAGGTAGCACCTCGCGATGATCTTTACCTGTTAAACTCTGACGTTTCTTCCTTGGTAACACACGTAGGCCTTCCTCGCGCTATAAGCGACGAAATGTTTCCCGCCACGCCCCATACCCTTGTGCTAGCGCTGTAACCCAAGTGCGCCGATGTCCCCACCGGCGGTGATCCTTAGCAAACTCATACATCCACTCGCTAAAAAACACGTACCTATCAGGCTTGTCATCACCTGCTCTGGCACGCTGGTAAGCGCTGCGTGAGAGCCCAACAATCAGGCAAACCAATCATTAGCACTAGCCCAGCTCGACCAGATACCATACCACATCGGGGTAGCGAGCTGGGGGAAAGTTACCTTACGACAATTCCTCCCCCGCCGCTTTTTCCAGCTCTGCCTGACCTAAAAGACACTTGAAACGTGAGGTCTCTTCACTCAAACACTTTAACTCTTTAGCCTCACTCTTACTCATCGAACCGTAAGTAGCTTACCACCAGTGTAGTGAGCCTTCACTAATTCCAAGTAAGGTCAGAACCCGAGCCGTACTCGCCCCGTCTTCTTTAAGTTCTCAAGCCTTATCAAGCTTACGAACAATGCGTTCTCGAGTGTGGCTACTAAACTTTTTCACCATCGACCCATTCCCCGTTACTGTTTTGATAAGCCCTGAAGCTGGCAGTTGCGCGATGATGGGGTTGTTGGCTGGACGATCCCAGCATGATTGTCTGCCCCTGTCAATTTCAACGATCCAGGGTGTCACCGGGATCGGACAGACGCACTGGTGATTGCTCATCAGGGGCGTGGCACTGGAATATGATGCCTGTCGCAGGCGTGGGTGTAAGACGGATGTGTTTACCCGCGAAAGCTAAAAACTAGTTAACTGGTTTTATTCTTGAAAGCCAGACAGGCAGCGACACCGGAGAATTTCGATATCTGGCTTGGCATCGACGCAGGGCAAGACTGATCACTGGACAACCGCCGTTAACGGCAGTGGCAATCTGGTCTATTCACATTCGCTTCCCCAATGATGAAGAAATAACTACGACAGATTTATGATGAGCTTGCCAGCTTTGGCCCAATACTTATTGTTGTCGATCAGCCAGCAACAATTCGGCGCGCTGGCTGTGGCAGTGGCCCAAGCAATTGGGGATACAGGTCGCGTACTTACCTGGTTTGACGATGCGACCGATCGCGGATCTATACCCAGGAAACGCTAAAACCAACCAGAGCGATGCGTTCATCATCGCTCAAGCAACTCACGCGATGCCCCACACACTGCGCGCTCTTCGTACGGTTGATGAAGATGAAGCCGAGCTAGGGATGCTCACCGGATAAGGTGATCTCGCCCAACACATCCCCCAGACCAGGAACCGTATCCGGGGCTTGTTTACTCAGATTCACCCCCGGTATGCAACGCGTAATCGGACCACGCCTAGACCATCAAGCAACTGCTAGCCATGCTACAAACCTGGCCAGTGCCAGACCAATTCAAGAAAGCTGGCCATGCTCGTATTAGTAGCAATACTAAAGAAATACCCAGCTCGGTATCGGCAAGCTTGGGCAGACGAAACCCGTGACGCTCTAGCCACACAAACAGTGACCGTGACCGGTACGAACGCAACCACTATTGTTATCCCACACCTTGCAACAACGCTCAATAAACTCTACCGCCAACGAGCCACCATCAAAAACCCAGATCGAGGCACTGGTGAGTGACCACCCTCTTTACTCGGTCCTCACCTCCATGCCAGGAGTTGGGATCAGGACCAGTACTGTCATCACCGGACGAACTAGCAGGTAAAGAATTTGCTTCTGCCACACACCTTGCCTCATATGCCATGACTAACACCCGCAACTCGTCAATCAGGAACATCAATGAAATCTGAAACCATGTCCCACACGGACAACAAACGCCTCAAACGAGCCCTGTTCCTCTCCGCTTTTGCCTCCCTGCGATCAAATCCGACCTCACGACGCTACTACGACAAGAAATGCCTGGCTGGACAACGCCACAACCAAGCCATCATCGCACTCGCACACAAACCTATAGCAGTCATCTTCACCATGATCCGAGACGAGACTTTCCACAAAACCCGACCCGTCAAACTAGCCACCTAGGCTTGACAAAAGAGATAAACTTACCCTTTTACTATAGAGAATCGGAACAAGATGCAGGATGCTTTATTTAGAGCGAATTGAGATATTAATTCGCGTACGATCTGTATACCCAAATCAGCTCATATTCACAACAATTTCTGTTGTCACTCTAACATACCAAACCTAACAATCAACAGGAAAATACTCTTCATTAGCCTCGCCGACGTGCTTTGACACGCAGTGAGCTATTGAGCTTTTACCCCACTCGCCAACAGTTCCGGTAATGTTAAAATATATCTACTTTAGCGGTATGTGATAGTTAGGTCAGCATATTTGCGCATTCACGTCTACAGGAAGCAGGTGCGTAAGGTGAATACGGAATGGAAGAATAAACTGACTATAGGAACGAAAATTTTTAGATGGCTTGGATTTGTCACCATAATGATAATGGCCACTTTCTTATTGCTTGGCTGGCTCTTTAACTATATTGATTTTTCCAGTCCGCTTGATTGGAAGATTCGAAAAGGAGCCGAGTCCCTTAATTCCGGAGTTGTATTATCGTTAGGTGTCGGAACTATACTATCTGCCACTGTCGGAATTGTGACTAATAAAGCAGAAACGGAAAGAAAACTCCGAGAAGAAAATCGATCAGAGATTCTCGCTTTGCAACAGGATCGCTACGTGCGGCAACGGCGCAGAGAAGAGCGTATCAATAAAAGTCTTGATTTACTTGGTGAGGATTCAATTGATCATAAAATTGCAGGATTAAATGCACTCGCTGCACTTTCTGATGAATTCGTAGATGAATTTAAGCGAGAAAGGGAAAATGGAACCTTGACTGAGAGTGAGGTTGAGGTATTAAACCAGCGCATAGTCGACATGTTAACGACCTTCCTAAGACTAGCAGGACTGCTAGGAGCAGGCTTACATCTCCCTTCTGACGACGGGATTAATGATGGACATTCTACTGATTTTCCAGAAAGAGCTCTTGGTATCGCTCAGGAACGCGTCATCACACTGATTGCGGAACGAACTCAAGGAAATGAAAAACTGGCTGATTGGAGAAACCTCCGATTCTCGATGCAAGACACTATCTTTCATTGCAGCGTCAATATAGAAAAATGTGAATTTAAAAATGAACTTACATTGTTTCGAGCTAAATTTCGTCATTCAGTATACGCAAGTCATGCGCAGTTTAATATCATTAACCTTAACGGCGCCAGCTTTGAAGATCGAGCAATTTTTGAGCATGCTCATTTCAGTAATCCTAGTTTTGAAGGCAACGTTAATTTTGCCAAAAAAGCTAACTTCAGAGGTGCGCACTTTGGGAACGAGGTCGGGGAAAGTACCTCTAAATCGATAAATTGGGGGTTCGTTGCAAGCGACGAAGTGGATAACTATCCGGGGACAACACGTTTCAAAGGTTCAGTAGATTTTCGACGCAGTAAGTGGTTTTGGACTCCACTGTTTAATGAAACGGAGTTTAGTGGGAAAGTGTTGTTTGATAATGCTACTTTTTGCGATAGTGCGATCTTTAGTGGTTGCAACTTCCATGGCGATATCTCATTTAATGCCTCATCGTATGGGAGAGCCCTTGAACTCCATAAGTGCACAGTGTTAGACAAGAAAGAAGCTCACCTTGATTCGCTTCAGATCGGTGATAGCTTGAAAATTAATCACTGTGATTTTAAAAGCCACTTTTACATTAGATATATTGCAGGTATAGATGAAAAAAATCCGCATTTCCGCCGTTTTGAGCTATTTGGGGTATCCATCACTGGAAGTGGGCATTTTGACGGTTTTAACCCTCAACTAATTGAACAGGTGATAATAGCGAATCTCAAAGTTAAAGGCGAACAGATCGGTTTTAAATTTAAAACTAATTAGTTCTGTCCGAGATACTGAGAATTTAGGTCCAGCTACCTTTGGAGCTGACCAAACTTTATTTCATCCTTTTAGCCTTTAACCCATGAATTAGTGAGGCCCCGCAGAAAAATTCTGCGGGGCCTTGCTAAAACTAGAAGTTGCCTACTCCCACTCAATCGTGGCCGGCGGCTTCGAGGTGCAGTCGAGCATCACGCGGTTAACATCAGCAACCTCGTTGGTGATGCGGTTGGAGATCTTAGCCAGCACGTCGTATGGCACGCGGGTCCAGTCCGCCGTCATCGCATCTTCAGACGAAACTGGGCGCAGCACGATCGGGTGACCGTAGGTACGGCCGTCGCCCTGCACACCAACGGAACGAACGTCAGCTAGCAATACCACTGGGCACTGCCAGATCTCACGATCCATACCGGCCGCGCTGAGCTCTTCACGCACAATCGCATCCGCTGCACGCAAGGTCTCTAAACGCTCGAAAGTCACATCGCCAACGATACGGATACCAAGGCCTGGCCCTGGGAACGGCTGACGCCACACCAGCTTCTCAGACAAGCCCAGCTCCAAACCAATCGCGCGCACCTCGTCCTTAAACAAGTCACGCAACGGCTCAATCAGCTCGAACTCGATGTCTTCTGGCAGACCGCCGACATTGTGGTGGGACTTAATATTCGCAGTACCGTCTCCCCCACCAGACTCAACAACGTCTGGATACAAGGTTCCCTGAACTAAGAACGCGAACTCCACGCCTTCAGGCGCCTCAGCTAACAGCTTCTGCTGCGCAGCCTCAAAAGACCGAATAAACTCCCGGCCAATAATCTTGCGCTTTTCTTCTGGATCGCGCACACCCGCGAGCGCGTTCAAGAATCGCTCAGATTCATCCACAGCCACGATCTTCATACCGCGAGCTTCAGCGTAATCTTCAATAACCTGCTCGGCTTCGCCCTTACGTAGCAAACCGTGATCGACGAACACGCAGGTGAGCTGGTCGCCGATTGCGCGGTGCACGAGAGCTGCCGCAACCGAAGAATCCACGCCGCCAGAGAGCGCACAAATCGCATGCTTATCGCCAACCTGGGCACGAATCTTCTCGATCTGATCTTCAATAATCGATCCCGAATCCCAGTTTGGCTCGAGACCAGCGCCGTCACGCAAGAAGCGCACGAGCATGTCTTGGCCGTGCTCAGAATGCTTGACTTCTGGATGCCACTGCACGCCGAACATCTTCGCCTCGGGGTTTTCAAACGCGGCAACTGGTGCACCCGGCGTCGTCGCGGTCACAACGAAACCTGCCGGGGCTTGCGTAACTGCATCCCCGTGGCTCATCCACACGTTTTCGGTTGCGTTTTCGCCAAGAATAACGCCACTATCGACGACGGTCGCCTGCGTTGCGCCGTATTCACGCAAGCCAGTTTTATCAACTTTTCCGCCCAATGCTTGAGCCATCTGCTGGAAGCCGTAGCAGATACCGAACACTGGTACGCCAGCTTCCAAGATTGCTGGATCGAGGTTTGGCGAGCCTGGCTCGTAGACGCTCGATGGTCCACCAGAAAGCACGATAGCTGTAGGCTGCTTAGCTAGCAGGTCGGCGGTAGACATGGAGTGTGGGACGAGCTGGGAGAAGTATCCGGCTTCGCGCACACGGCGAGCGATAAGTTGAGCGTATTGGGCGCCGTTATCAACGACGATCACTGGGCGAAGATCAGTTGTATTCATACCCTCTAGACTAGCGAATGAGCACCCACCCACGCTATGTTCTCCCACATATCGAGCCTGTGATATCTCTCTTGGTGATACGGCTGGCGGTTGGCAGCCATAGATCAGCGGCGGAGCGGTGTTGGTCGAACGTTGGGATAAACTGCTTGCCCCCCGTCAAACATGATTAAGATATAAGAAAAGGGAGGAACCATGAATAACACTTTTAATGCTCAACGGTTTGGCCAATACCTTGTGCGAGCAGGCCTCGCTTTCCTGATTGCTTACCTTCTCTTTTCGATACTGGGTCCTTATCTCTTTTTGTGGGGCTTAGAGGCAGATCAATCCGGAATGTTTATCGGTGCGATAATGCAATTCCTCGGCACCCAATTTCAAGCATTCACCAATCCCATTATCGGAATCTTGCTCTTGACGATTGGTCTCGGAGTCAAATACTCGATCCACAAAACAGATTAGTGAACATACAGAACATTGTTTGCCGTCGATGGCAGTTGTTCGACATTCCCGAACAACTTAAAACCCATCAAACAATCGCCTGCGCCAACCGTGCCGAACTAGTAAACACTCGTTCCACTCCGTCCACTGGGTCCACGAAACTCAGTTCCCGGGCGTGAAGTTGCAGTGGATATGCCCGCGCGGCTTCCTCTTCTTTCGTGAACAGCCGCGGATAAAGCGGATCGCCTAAAATCGGCGCACCCACATGTTCTAATGTGACCCGCAACTGATGAGTTTTCCCGGTGTGCGGAATAAGCTCCCATTGAGCTAGCCCGTCGGCGCGCGCCACGATTCGCATCTGCGTCACCGAGTTCGGTTCACCAGGAACGACGTCGGTGGCCAGCGGCCGATATCCGCGCTCTAACCGCAGTTCCACGGTTTCCCAGGTATCGAACCCGGGAATATCGCGGGTGATCGCACAATACGTCTTCCCTACAACCCGGCGTTCAAACAAGGTCTGGTACGGTTTGCGCCACCGGGGTTCGCGAGTGAGCAACACCAACCCGGCAGTTTCGGCATCCAACCGGTGAGCACATACCAGATCGTCGTCGTTAAACTGCCGGCGGGCTGCCACCGTAACCGTGTGCGCCACATGGGAACCGCGCGGAATCGTCGCCATACCGTGAGGTTTATCCACCACAATGAACCGCTCTTCGTCAGCAACCACACTCAACTCAATCGGTGAATCTGGCTCGTCTGGAACGGGACGAAAAATCCATACCCGCATCCCCGAAACATAAGGTTCGGCGCGAGATATCTCACGTCCCCCGTCGGCCAAAACGTCCCCCGCATCAAGCAACACCAGCCCAAGGTCACCGAAGCGCGTCACTATCCATTCGCCGATAGTTCGCCACGAACCGGGCTCTAAGGTGACCGGCGTAGCGTTGATTCCGCCCCGCAAAGCTGGGCGCACTGCTACCCGATGGCGCGCGCGTCGAACAGAACGAGGGGTACGCAACTATGTTCTCCTTTACCCGAAAGTCCTAAAACCGTGACAAAATAAAGACGTTACACCAAAGACGTTGAAAGGACCCGACGTGACTCACAGTCTGTACTTCACCGCAGCCGAAGGAAATGTTGGAACTCAAGCACTCGTTCGTACGCTCGTTGCTGAGCTACAAAAAACATACTCGTCAGTAGGAGTATTCCGTGCTTTTACTAACGGCCCGGTCGAACAAGACATTCAGTTCCAAGAAGCCTTGAGCCTTCTTGGCCGCGAGGATGACCTTCAGCTTGCCTGGGGTGCTACCCGCCAAGCATACGTGGATGACGAAGAAGCCGCAATGACCGACGTCGTCAAGCGCTACACCGATTACGCACAACAATTCGATGCTGTTCTTATTCTTGGTTTGCTCGACGGCGATCCGCTCAACCCGGGTGTGCTTGCCCGCATTGGTCGCGCAGCAGCAAACTTGTCCACCACCATTATGTTCGCAGTTTCGGGCGCGCTGCGTTCGGCTGATCAGCTTGCCACAATCGTCTCGCTGTCTGCCAACGAATTCACCCACGAGCACGCCCCAATTTCGGGCATCGTTGTCACCAACGCTGATTCGGACATCGTAGCTGAAGCTGGTATCGACAACGCGATCGTTTTTGCCGACGGCGAAGCAATCGAACTATCCGAAGCTGGCCGTAACGCTTTGATCGCTGCGATGGAGCAGGGTTCCGACGTCGTCACCCCACTATCCTTCCAGTCATGGCTGATTTCCCGCGCCCGCGCCGACCGCAAGCGAATCGTGCTCCCCGAAGCTACCGACCCACGCATTTTGCGTGCCGCTGATGAACTCCTAGCTCGCGAAGTTGCTGACATTATTTTGATTGGCGACGCCGATCAGATCCACGCACACGCTGCCGAACTCGGCGTTGACGTATCCAAGGCACGCATTGTTTCAGTTGACGATCCAGAACTGAACGAAAAGTACGCCCAAGAATTTGCTCGCCTGCGCGCCAAGAAGGGCGTGACGATCGAGCAGGCTCGCGAGAAGGTTAAGGATCTGTCCTACTTCGGCACCATGATGGTTCACATGAACGACGCCGATGGCATGGTTTCCGGCGCGATCCACACCACCGCTCACACCATCGTTCCGTCCTTCCAAATCATTAAGACTAAGCCAGGTGCGGCGCTCGTTTCGTCCTGCTTCCTGATGCTCATGGAAGACCGCGTCTATGTTTACGGCGATTGTGCAGTCAACACTAACCCGAGCCCACAAGAGCTCGCCGGTATTGCGGTCTCCTCTGCGGAAACCGCGAAGGCATTCGGCGTCGATCCGCGCGTTGCTATGCTCTCCTACTCCACCGGCACTTCTGGCAAGGGTCCAGACGTGGACGCCGTCGTCGAAGCAACTGCTATCGCACGTGAAATGGCTCCAGAGCTGGCACTCGAGGGCCCCATCCAGTATGACGCTGCGGTTGACGCTCACGTTGCACAAACCAAGCTGCCTGACTCCCCGGTTGCCGGTAAGGCGAACGTGTTCGTCTTCCCAACGCTCAACGCCGGCAACATCGGTTACAAGGCTGTCCAGCGTTCGGCCGGCGCAGTTGCCGTGGGCCCAGTTTTGCAGGGTCTGAATAAGCCGGTCAACGATTTGTCCCGCGGTGCACTTGTTGAAGACATCGTCAACACTGTTGCTATCACCGCAATCCAAGCTCAGAACTGACGCGCACACCGCCGTCGGCATTCATCAAACTCCGTCATAGAAAGTAAGAAACGAACAATGACAGTTCTTGTTATCAACTCTGGTTCCTCGTCAATTAAATATCAGCTCGTGAATCCAGAAACCGGCGAATCCATCGCTTCTGGCCTTGTTGAGCGTATTGGCGAACCAGAAGGTCACATCGAGCACAACTACAACGGCACCACAACTGACATCAACGAGCCAGTGCCAGACCACGGTGTTGGCTTGCGTGAAGTTATCCGGTTGTTCAACGAAGTTGGCCCGAACCTTGACGAAGCCGGAATCAAGGCAGTTGGCCACCGCGTCGTTCAAGGCGGAAAGCACTTCGATAAGGCTGCCGTCATTGATGATCGCGTGGAAGGTTTGATCGAAGAGCTCATTCCGCTTGGACCACTCCACAACCCAGCCCACTTGAAGGGTATCAAGGTTGCGCGTGAACTATTCGACGTGCCAAACGTCGCCGTTTTCGATACTGCGTTCTTCCAGCACTTGCCAGCCGAAGCCGCCACCTACGCTATTGACCGTGAAGTTGCCGAAAAGTATCAAATTCGCCGTTATGGCGCACACGGCACCTCCCACCAGTTTATCTCTCGTAAAGTGACGGAGATGCTGGGCCGCGACGATCTCAAGCAGATCGTTTTGCACTTGGGTAACGGTGCCTCAGTTTCGGCCGTAGTAAACGGTGAAGCTGTAGACACCTCGATGGGCTTGACCCCACTCGAAGGTCTAGTCATGGGTACTCGTACTGGTGACATTGATCCAGCAGCGGTATTCCATCTTGCTCGTCAGGCTGGTATGTCCATCGACGAACTCGACACCCTGTTCAACAAGCAGTCAGGCTTGAAGGGCCTGACCGGTTCGAACGATATGCGCTCGGTTTGGGAGATGGCTCATGAGGGCAACGAGAACGCAATCGAAGCACTCGAAGTCTACATTCACCGGTTACTGAAGTACGTTGGCTCTTACACCGCAGTGATGGGTGGCTTGGATGTGCTCACCTTCACCGCTGGCGTGGGCGAAAATTCGTGGGAGACCCGCAAGATGCTGCTCGATCGGTTGGCACCATTCGGCGTCAAGTACGACGCCGATAAGAACATGGTTCGCTCGAAGGAACCGCGCGTAATTTCGACTCCAGATTCGGCAGTTACCGTGCTTGTTGTTCCAACCAACGAAGAGCTCTCGATTGCTCAGCAAGCTATGGAAGTGATCTGAAAATGGCAGTAGATCTCGTCACTGACGTCACCCCAGAGCTAGAAGCCGCATTCGGCCGGTTGATTGGTCAGCTTTCGCGTTCGGCTAAGCCAATGAACGGCGAACAAATCGAGGGCTTTTTGGCACAGGACTGCGTTGATTTGCTGGTTTTCCGGGGCGACGACGGCGCTGGCGAAGCTGGCGAAGCACCGATTCTCGGTATGCTGACGCTTGTCACATTCGAGATTCCAACCGGGTGGCGCGCCTGGGTGGAAGACGTGGTTGTTGATGAGGCAGCCCGCGGCAAGGGCGTTGGCGCGTCACTAGTTACTACCGCTATTGAGTTGGCGAAGAAACGAGGTGCAAAGACGGTTGATCTGACCTCTCGCCCATCGCGCGAGGCAGCTAACCGGTTGTATCAACGAGCCGGTTTTGAGCTACGCGAAACCAACGTGTATCGGGTGACAAATACCCGATAAGCGTGCAATTAATGACAAAGTGAGCGGTTCTTCCTCTGATAGAGAACCGCTCACTTTTTATTAGACTTCTTTTAATTACCACTAGACTATGTTTTTTCGACAATTAACCCACTTATGTGCTCTAACCCACTGAAAGTCTTTTCATTTTTCTGGAACTACTTTCCACTTCCGTTTATACTAATTCTGATATATCAGCTATCCAGAGCCTGAAATATTTTGCATAGGTTCTGGTAAGTACACATAGGAAATGCGTATGATCACTAAGAAACTTCAGCAAGTATGGGCTTTTGTTTTAGCTCTTGTTCTTATGCTTGTAGCATTAAGTGGTGGTTTGCTCACCACGCGCTTCGCTCACGCAGAAGAAAATGCCCAAGCTCAAAGCGTGACCGTCAATTTTGATTTTGATTCACTAGCAGGCAAAGGCAACTTTGCCGATCACGTCTGGGTTTACCAGTGGGAAAATTCGGGAAATTTTACAACCTCAGCTCAGCGTATCTCAAAAGATAAAAAATACGTGACTATCAAGCCTCTCGGGGCAGAAACCACTGTAAACTTCATAGTATATATTGGTAATTTTAAAGGCTCTAACATCGACGTCTGGAACCGTTTCAGCAATGGAGAGCTAGCGCAAACCGACGACATAAACGCCACCCCCGGCAGTTCTTACAACGTTACATACGATAATCTACACAAAGATGCACAACATCTTCCACGACCATTGGCCGATAATGCTATTTATACGCCTACTTTTGACGTCCCTAGCGAAGTTGAACAAGGACAAACATTCTCTCTTCCCGCTCCAAAATTCGTTTCCTTGAACGGCGTTGAGCTTACTTCTCCAGCAAACGGAGTAGCAAAATTTGAGATTATTTCCAATACAAATGGTTTAAATGCTACTATTGACACCAATGGCATAGTTACCATTCATCCTGACTACACGATTACGCAAGGAACTCATACCGTTTCTATCAAAGTGACTTATAAAGACGGAACTTTTGACACTGTTGGCATTAATTTTCCCATCGTAGCCGCTAAGATTATGGAGCTCATCTATGGTCCTCACCCCATCTCAGTGGAGCAAGGAAAAACAGTAACCGTTACTGCTAACGCTAAGCTCGAGAATCTTCTTGTCAATATGCCACAAGGAAGTATGTTCTCTCTCACGTCAGCACCTCATTCAGCCATTAAAATTAATCCGACCACCGGAGAGATAACTGTTGCGCCAGCTATTGATGCTCAGACCGGAACATACAAGCTTCATGTCAAGGCAACCTACAAAGGCAATCTCATCGCCCAAGGCGATGCCATTGTCATTATTACCCCTCAAGAAGAAAGCTCTGCTTCTCCCTCAGCTGCCTGGAGGTTCTCTTACGACAAGCTCACTGTTACTCAAAACGAAACCCAGAGCGTTGATGTAACTGCTAGCCTATTCGGTAAGAAAACCTCACTACCCCACGACATCACCTTCTCCACAGGCGAGAACACACACAAATGGGTCACAGTAGATTCTAAGACCGGTACTGTAACAGCCAAGCCAGACGAATTTGTAGCCGCACAAGACTACACTTTCAAAATGGTTGTTACTCACCTCGACGATACAGTTACTTTAGCCCCAGTGACGATCACTGTCACTAAGGCACCAGCTGGCGATCTCGATACAACTGCCTGGAAGTTCTCATACAATAAACTCACTGTTGCTCAGAACGAAAGCCAGAGCGTTAATGTAACTGCTAGCTTGTTCGGCAAGAAAAGCTCACTGCCAGCTGGCATTACTTTCACCCCCGGTACCGACATGCCAAGCTGGATCACAGTAGATCCAAAGACCGGTAAAGTAACCGCCACCCCAGACGAATACGTTGCAGCACAAGACCACACTTTCACAGTTGCTGTCACCCACCTCAACGGCGAAGTCACGACCGTCCCAGTTAAGATCACTATCACCAAGGCAGACAACGCCCCAGAACTAAAGTCTCAGTTGTGGAAGCTGTCGTATGCTGACACAACAGTCCAGCAACTAAAGTCAGCCAGCGTTGACCTTACTGCTACCTTGTTCGGCAAGGAACGCGCCCTACCACGCGCAGTCACCTTCGCTAAGGGTGCAGACATGCCAAGCTGGATCACAGTAGATCCAAAGACCGGTGAAGTAACCGCCAACCCAGACGAATACGTTGCAGCACAAGACTACGAATTCACAGTTGTTGTTACCCACCTCGACGGCGAAGTTACGACCGTCCCAGTTAAGATCACTATCACCAAGGCAGACAACGCCCCAGAACTAAAGTCTCAGTTGTGGAAGCTGTCGTATGCTGATACAACAGTCCAGCAACTAAAGTCAGCCAGCGTTGACCTTACTGCTACCTTGTTCGGCAAGGAACGCGCCCTACCACGCGCAGTCACCTTCGCTAAGGGTGCAGACATGCCAAGCTGGGTTATGGTTGACGAAAAGACCGGTACCATCACAGTCAAACCATCTGAGTATGTTGAGCTTAAAGACTATGTTTTCCATGTAGTAGTTACTCACCTCGATGGTAAGACCGAAAAAGTTGCAGTGAAGATCAAGGTAATCGAAGCGGATCCAGAAACAACCTACCCGTTAACACCGCTCAAGCCTGGAAAACACACTATTCCAGCCCTCGAGCTCACACCAGCACAACCAAACGCTAAGCCACAAGCACCAAAGCCAGTAGAAACACCATCAACTGGCCTAGCAAAAACCGGTATCAGCCTTACTGGCCTAGCAGGATTAGCACTCATCTCAACACTCACAGGCGCAACGATCGCACGCCGTCGTCACGCTAACTAGCCACAAAACACAAAAAGATCCGTGGGGGTCACGTTTAAGAACGTGACCCCCACAACCTATGGCAAAGATATAAGTCACATATTTCAATCTGCACTACGTTCTTCGATATTCTTAAATAAGAAAGATCGTTCTATCCAAACATCTTTCCGCATTCGTTTAATTTATCGCATTCCATTTAGGAGCATTAATGACAAGAACTACCTTGAAGCGCGGAGGAGCAGCTTTACTAGCTTTCTCCCTAGCATTCGTTGGATTGAGTTTCGTCTTCAGCCAGCCCATATCAGCCCACGCAGAGGAGACAGCTAAACAAAAAGCTTCTCTCGAAGTTACCTTCGATTTCGATTCACTACCATCAAACCGACCAACATTTAAAGACATGGTGCGCGTTTATCAATGGTCAGTTGATAAGAAGACTAAAAAAGACCAGGCAATTTCCAAAGACACAAAAACTATTTCCCTTACGCCACTTGGCGATGATAAAACTATTAATTTCTATGTCTATGTCGGAAAAGATCAAGGTTACGGCCCTGAAATTTCCGACCGGGACCTATATAGTTTCTCTGGTAAAAAAGCTAAAACTGCGGAGCTATCTAATGTACATGTAGGGCGTTCTCTTGAACTATCCTTCGCCAATTTGATGGATAGTAAGGATTCATTACCTGAAATACCAACTGATGCGTCCTTGTACGAGCCACTATTTCTAGAAGAACCAAACACTCCTGATTCATTCTCTTCAATAGAGCAAGGAGCTTCTGAGCTCGTTCTTCCGCGTGTAATGTTTAAGCCTAAAAACGGTGTTCCGCTAATCAAAGTGCCCAGTGGAGATTTCTCATTAAGCTTAAAAACAACCCCATTCGGTGCTGAGGTGATAAATCCTGGATATCTCCGTCTCGGACCAATTGACATTGATGCTCAACTCGGAAAGCACAATATCAATGTTGAAATCACTTATGCTGACGGAAGTAAAGAGTCTGCAACAGCTTCTTTCATAGTTACGGAAAAGCTTACTCCAGAGCTTGAGTCTCAGTTGTGGGATATTTCGTATCCAGACCTCACATTAGAACAACGCGAACACATCGATCTCTCAGTAAAAGCGACACTATTCGGCAAGGAACGCGCCCTACCACGTGCAGTAACCTTCGCACCAAGCGAAGACGTACCTAGCTGGGTAAAGATCAACAAAAACACCGGAACACTCACAATCACCCCTGACGAGTATACCGAACCACGAAACTACACATTCCAAATCCTCATTACCCACCTTGATGGTTCAACCGGACTATACCCAGTTAACATCACTATCACCAAGGCAGACAACGCCCCAGAACTAAAGTCTCAGTTGTGGAAGCTGTCGTATGCTGATACAACAGTCCAGCAACTAAAGTCAGCCAGCGTTGACCTTACTGCTACCTTGTTCGGTAAGGAACGCGCCCTACCACGCGCAGTCACCTTCGCTAAGGGTGCAGACATGCCAAGCTGGATCACAGTAGATCCAAAGACCGGTGAAGTAACCGCCAACCCAGACGAATACGTTGCAGCACAAGACTACGAATTCACAGTTGCTGTCACCCACCTCGACGGCGAAGTCACAACCGTCCCAGTCAAGATCACTATCACCAAGGCAGACAACGCCCCAGAACTAAAGTCTCAGTTGTGGAAGCTGTCGTATGCTGATACAACAGTCCAGCAACTAAAGTCAGCCAGCGTTGACCTTACTGCTACCTTGTTCGGCAAGGAACGCGCCCTACCACGCGCAGTCACCTTCGCTAAGGGTGCAGACATGCCAAGCTGGATCACAGTAGATCCAAAGACCGGTGAAGTAACCGCCAACCCAGACGAATACGTTGCAGCACAAGACTACGAATTCACAGTTGCTGTCACCCACCTCGACGGCGAAGTCACAACCGTCCCAGTCAAGATCACTATCACCAAGGCAGACAACGCCCCAGAACTAAAGTCTCAGTTGTGGAAGCTGTCGTATGCTGATACAACAGTCCAGCAACTAAAGTCAGCCAGCGTTGACCTTACTGCTACCTTGTTCGGCAAGGAACGCGCCCTACCACGCGCAGTCACCTTCGCTAAGGGTGCAGACATGCCAAGCTGGGTTATGGTTGACGAAAAGACCGGTACCATCACAGTCAAACCATCTGAGTATGTTGAACTTAAAGACTATGTTTTCCATGTAGTAGTTACTCACCTCGATGGTAAGACCGAAAAAGTTGCAGTGAAGATCAAGGTAATCGAAGCTGATCCAGAAACAACCTACCCGTTAACACCGCTCAAGCCTGGAAAACACACTATTCCAGCCCTCGAGCTCACACCAGCACAACCAAACGCTAAGCCACAAACACCAAAGCCAGTAGAAACACCATCAACCGGCCTAGCAAAAACCGGTATCAGCCTTACTGGCCTAGCAGGATTAGCACTCATCTCAACACTCACAGGCGCAACGATCGCACGCCGTCGTCACGCTAACTAGCCACAAAACACAAAAAGATCCGTGGGGGTCACGTTCACAAACGTGACCCCCACAGCTTATTTAACGAGCTCCATTCTAATCAGGCGTATGATTCTTTCTTGCGTCCTATCGCTATCCCTGCGCCTGTTAGGCCGACACTGACAGCTAGCAGTCCAGCAATCGAAATGCCAGTATGTGCTAAGCCGTTCCGGCCATCAGCTGTCTTTTCCTCTTGGCGCTGAGCAATTGGCTGAGGCACGGTAGGGATCAAAGTACCACGGTCTCGGACTATAAACGCTATCGAGAGAGATTCTACGTCTTCTGCACGCTTAACTTCGAAATGATGTGTACCCGGCTTAAAGTTTTTCGGAACACTCCATGTAAATGTAGCAGTACCATCTTTCTCAGCCTTGAGAGTACCTAATTGCATCAGATCAGAATGAACTGCGATATTAACAATTTCATCAGCCTTTAGGCCCTCTATTCTTAGTGTCAGCTTCTCTCCTTGCTTTACATTCACATTATCCAGCGTTAACTGAGGAGCAGGCTCCGGCTCCGGCTGAGGAGCAGGCTCCGGCTCCGGCTGAGGCGCAGGCTCAGGCTCCGGCTGAGGAGCAGGCTCCGGCTCCGGCTGAGGAGCAGGCTCCGGCTGAGGCGCAGGCTCAGGCTCCGGCTGAGGCGCAGGCTCCGGCTCCGGCTGAGGCGCAGGCTCCGGCTCTTCCTTAATAAATTCGCTTAAAGTCAAGGCTTGATCGTTAACTTTCATGTAACGGGTAACGCCACCTGTATCTTGGTCCCATGAGCGTTGCGGAGCCGTTGCTACCGAGCTATCTCCCATCGCCAGCGTCAAACCGCTGTAACGATTAACAAGCCGTAATGTCGCAGTTTTTTCACCACTAATTTGATCAACTAACGGGATAGCAAACCACTGCTGTCCAACATCTTTAGGGTCAGCGGTACTCAGTTTTATTGGCGCATCCCACGCCCGCCCATCATTGCTGGACGAGTCCACTCCAATTGCCTTCCCAGATGCGGAAAGAATCATGTACGATCCGTCGTCGAGATCCTTAAACACCCAAGTACCATTGTTCTCTTCTGCTTTAGATCCGGTAGTTAAAGACGCGTTATCTGACGATACCTTGAGCATTTGGCCACTGCCATTGGCAATAGTGTAAACCTTAGAGGTGTCGATCGGCTTATATGGTTTTTCCACTTCGACAGACAGGTTGATCAGGTCCGCAACCCGATTATCTTTACATCCGAATGAACAGTATGCACGGAAGTTCTTTCCGACTATAGAACTATTCGTTTTATTTGCCGAATCAAGGAACCAGCGATACCAAGAAGCACTGTAATAAGCTTTACCAGTGTCACCTATCTTCACCCATTTCTGGGTAGCAAGATTGTCTGTCGCATAGTACTCTTGCGAAGCTCTTCCAGATTGGTCTTTATGCTGAGGTTGGGCAATGTATAGACCTAAATAGGCGTTGTAGGTAACGTCCATAACAAACAACGGAGAAGTATCCGGCATAAGTCCCGTGGCGACTTGCTGTTGCGCAGTGCCCCGGTTATTTGGATTATATTCTTTTTCTACTGGAGTGTAACCGTTCGGGTTTCCATCAGAAACGGGAACCATGTTCGATTCTTTACCACCTACTCCAGGCTCCTTCCACGTGCCGTTGTACCATTTTTGCCATGTACCAGTCTTCATCTTCCCAGAAATCGGGGCGCGCGCAACATGCTCATGGAATGTCACCCAAGACCCTCGCTTATTGACAACACGCGAACCATAAAAAACATAGAAGTAGCCAGAGCTGTAATCTACATACAAACGCGGATCGCCGTCACCGTAATAGTACGTTTGCTCCGGGAAAGCTTGGTCATCTCCACGAACAGTACTATATGGAGAGGTTATAGCATGACCCGGTATTGCCCAATGCTTTCCCTGATCATGAGAGACCGCATAGTCAATCGAATCAAAATGGAGGCCATCGGCAAAAGGCTGCGGAGTGAACTCGTTATGGATTAAGCCGTACCAATCACCAGTATCCGGATCAACCCATACATTAATCAAATCGCAAAAGTTTCGTTGAGAATAATGATTGCGCGAAGGCGCAAATGACGATTCTCGACCAGTTGGGCTGGTGTTACACAAAAGCGTAGTATCTGCATTGGTTCCAGCAGAGTTAAGTTCACTATCAGCGTTCATACGATCCATATTCGGCCCAGTAAAAAACTGCCAGTGGCGCGCCTGCTTTTCTCCATACAATGCAGCCGCATGTAAATAGCGGAATTGCCCGTCTTTATCTAGGAATGGCCACGCTGGGGTGTCTGAAGGGTTACGCCACGTCTGCGTATCATATGAATCGACTGTGACAATTCCAGGCTTTTCAGGTTTATCTTCCGGCGTAGGAGTAGGTGGTTCAGGTGCCGGCTGTTCGG
Source organism: Arcanobacterium phocae (assembly GCF_900105865.1). NCBI lineage: Bacteria > Bacillati > Actinomycetota > Actinomycetes > Actinomycetales > Actinomycetaceae > Arcanobacterium > Arcanobacterium phocae. The sequence goes on along the minus strand of NZ_LT629804.1, from coordinate 1,020,149 downwards.
AACTCTTTACAGCCGTCGCAGCATTGAATTCAGCCAACGTAGCAACGTTTTCCGGTTGACTATTCCCGCCCCATGACGAATTGTAAATTACTCGAACACACCGGGCCGGACGCGGATCAAAATTGACAACCAGATTAACAAGGTTTGCCGGATCATATGCCTGACCAGCTTCCTGCTGACCACTCGTAGCCTCCTGGAACTCAGCGCTCGCAACAGTCGCCTCAGCACTACACCTAGGATCAACAGATGTTTCAATACTATATTTACCTACCCGCCCTGAGCCATTTGAGGACTGGCGTGGAGTCAGCGTCACCTGGCCAAGATTCAGAACATCTTGTCCGAGATCTATGACAAAAGAATGCGGCAATGGGTCTACTCTTCCGTTACCGTATGCTGTATGCCAATAAGTGTCTTTATTATTATCCAGGACGAGATTTATCGGCCCGTTACTACCTTCATTAGTAGCCACTGAATCGGTTGTTACCGCTTTCATTTGAGTTTGGTTTAGTGGCGTATAGTCATACGCCACTCGTTCTTCACCGAATGCCGGAGTCAGAGTACCGGCAGAAACAAACGCTGCTGTAAGTAGTGCACAGGCAGAACTCCACGACGAACGGTGTTTCATATGTCACGCTCCCTTGCGTTTAATAGTGCTTCACACATCGCCATTGATGTGCAAGTATCAACGCATATCTCTTGTAAAACAACAATTATGCGTTCCTACAGCTGTCATTATTTCATTAAACAAATCTTGTAGTTCGATTTTCACGGCAATGAACTCAAACCTGCAAAATCGTGTAATATTTACTTATTTTTCTGACTAATTCTGCAATATATGCAAAAAACTGGGGCACTCCATACTTGGAGCACCCCAGTTTTAGCTTGCGAAATTCTAGTCTTAGAATTCGCCCACCATTGTGGTGACGTCGAGAGCCTTATTAAGTGTCTCTTCATCAATTTCACCACGCTCAACGAAGCCGAGGTCAAGAACAGCTTCCTTGATTGTCATGTTGTTCTTTACCGAATGCTTTGCAATCTTTGCAGCGTGCTCGTACCCAATGTGACGGTTCAACGGGGTCACAATCGACGGCGAAGACTCAGCTAGTTGCAAGCAACGGTCTTCGTTGGCAATGATGCCGTCAACCGTACGCTTAGCCAAAGTTTCTGCGACGTTGCCCAAAATTTCGATGGACTCGAGCAAGTTCTGAGCCATAACTGGAAGCATCACGAGCAGATCGAAGTTGCCTTGTGCACCAGCAAATGCAATGGTTGCATCGTTACCAATAACCTGGGCAGCTACCTGGACTGTTGCTTCTGGAACAACTGGGTTAACCTTACCTGGCATGATTGACGAGCCTGGTTGGAGATCTGGGAGGTGGATTTCGCCCAGACCAGTACGCGGACCAGAGCTCATCCAGCGCAGATCGTTGGCAATCTTAACGAAGGAAACTGCGATGGTACGCAATGCACCGGACGTCTCTACGAGAGAATCCTGTGCAGCCTGTGCTTCGAAGTGGTTAGCTGCCTCAACGAATGGCTGACCGGTGTGCTCGGCAATAAGCTCAATCACGCGGGCCGAGAAACCAGCAGGCGTATTGATACCAGTACCAACAGCGGTACCACCAAGTGGAAGCTCGGCTAGACGCGGCAAGGCGTCCTTGACGCGTTCGATGCCAAGACGAACTTGTGCAGCGTAGCCGGAGAATTCTTGGCCCAAGGTGATTGGGGTGGCATCCATCAAGTGGGTGCGTCCCGACTTCACGATCTTCTTGAACTCTACTGCCTTGCCTTCCAGCGAGGTAGCAAGTACATCGAGCTTTGGCAACAGGTGGGTATTGATTGCCTGAACTGCAGCAATGTGGATTGACGATGGGAATACGTCGTTAGAAGACTGCGAGCAGTTGACGTGATCGTTTGGATGAACTTCGATACCCGAAGCCTTCGTTGCGATAGTAGACAACACTTCATTGGTGTTCATGTTCGACGACGTACCCGAACCGGTCTGGAACACGTCAATTGGGTACTGATCATCATGCTTTCCTGCAATGACTTCGTCAGCTGCAGCAACGATAGCGGCAGAACGCTGTTCGTCGAGTGTGCCAAGCTCCAGGTTAGCTAGAGCTGCGGCACGCTTAATTTCTGCTAATGCATGTACGTGTGCTGGTGTGAGAGTCTTACCCGAAATTGGGAAGTTCTCAACTGCACGCTGTGTCTGCGCACGGTACAAAGCATCAACCGGCACTCGCACTTCACCCATTGTGTCGTGTTCGATGCGGTATTCGGTCATGTCAACCTCCTTGTTTAGCGCCCTTGTTGGCGCGACATTTGACATTTTAACGCGGGAACTATTGCCCTATGTAGGGCATTCGTCCACCGTTGGTTTTCTTACGCGCGAGCAGTGATTTCTACTCGTTGGAATTCTTTAACATCCGAGTATCCAGTCATAGCCATTGAGTGACGCAGTGCACCAATAAGATTAGTGGTACCTTTGGCATCCGTAGCCGGACCGAATAACAGTTTCTCGAGTGGGCCGGCGGTACCGACGTGGACTCGTTCACCACGCGGTAACCGAGCATGGTAGGCTTCCCCGCCCCAGTGGAATCCTTGTCCAGGGGCTTCGTCCGCGCGAGCAAGTGCGGTACCGAGCATAACGCCGTCGGCACCACACGCAATGGCTTTCACCAAGTCGCCAGAATGCGAAACCTGACCATCGGCGATGACGTGAACATAGCGTCCACCAGTTTCGTCCATATATTCGCGACGAGCGGCTGCGACGTCGGCAACTGTTGATGCCATCGGGACTGTCGTTCCTGCGGTTCGAACGTTCGCGCTGGTTGCGCCGCCGCCAAACCCGGCCAAAACTCCGGCTGCTCCGGTGCGCATCAGGTGCAAAGCTGCGGTATAAGACGCGACTCCACCGACGATCACTGGAACGTCGAGTTCGTAGATGAAACGTTTCAGGTTCAATGGTTCCCGATTCGAGGAAACGTGTTCTGCGGAAACCACGGTTCCGCGAATAATGAACAGATCTACCCCAGCGTCGACGACGGTACGCCAGTGCTCTTGGGTACGTTGTGGGGAGAGTGCTCCCGCGACGACGACGCCGGCACTGCGGATCTCATCAAGGCGTGCGCGGATCAGCTCTGGCTTAACTGGCTCGCGATAAATACGTTGCATCAGTTTAGTAACGTAATTCGGTTCAGCATTTGCGATCGCATCGAAATGCGGTTGCGGATCTTCATAGCGAGTCCATAAACCTTCAAGGTCAAGAACCCCTACCCCGCCTAGTTTTCCAAGTGCAATTGCAGTTTGAGGAGACGTTACCGAATCCATTGGAGCACTCATAACGGGGATGTCTAAAAGATTGGCATCTAGTTGCCAAGAAACCGATACATCATTCGCATCGCGAGTTCGCCGCGAAGGAACAATGGAAATATCGTCGAATGAATAACCTACTCGGGCGCGTTTTCCGCGGCCAATCTCAATTTCTGCCACGTATCTAAGACTACCAGCATCCGTGCTGATGGAGATGATTACTAGCTGACTTAAAAGTATGTCGGACCTACTCAGTATGATGGGCAGTAACAACTGAAACATATGATTTGGAGAATACAATGTGGACATCGCAACCAATGGTTGGGTTTGATACCGAAACAACTGGTGTGGATCCTACTGCCGAACGGTTAGTCACTGCCTCAGTGGTCATTGTTGACTCAGCAGGGGTCACTCGGCATTATTGGCTAGCTGATCCGGGAGTAGAGATTCCTTTGCAGGCTCAAAATGTTCATGGTATCTCTACTGAACAAGCACGCCGGGAAGGTGAACCGGTGGCAAAAGTTCTTAATGATGTAGCGGATCTTCTGTGCAACCATATGACTGCTGGGCATCCTATTGTGGCGTTTAATGCTGCTTATGATCTGACGCTGATGGAATGCGAACTTGAGCGTCATGGTCTAACAACTATGGCAGAGCGATTGGGACACGAAGTTGGCCCAGTAATAGATCCGTACATTCTAGATCGCACAGTCGATCGCTACCGTCGCGGAAAACGCCGGCTCGAGAACTTAGCTAACCATTACGGTGTTGCTGCGGATGATTCCTTCCACAACGCTGAAGCTGATGTCTTAGCAACGTTACGTGTTCTCGGCGCAATGTTACGCCGCTACCCGGAACTAGCCGAGGATTCCCTCGCGCACCTGATGACTCTACAACAGCAAACATATACCGAATTCCAGCAATACATGGCCAGCCGTCATGGGCAACACATCGCTGGCCCACTTCCCTGGCCAGTTACCAAATAACGTGAGACGGCTTCATACGGAATGCAGTGAGGCTCGGCTACACATTGTAGCCGAGCCTCACTAGCCTGCCATAGGAAGCAATCTAGTCTGAATATCAATGGCGAATCAGATAATCAAACGCACCCAACGACGCATTCGCTCCTGCACCTAATGCAATCAAGACTTGCTTGTATGGAATATCGGTAACGTCTCCCGCAGCATACACACCAGGCATCGACGTGGCATTCTTGCCGTCAATGACTACTGCGCCACGGTTAAGATCGAGCGTTCCATCCAACCATTCTGCGTTCGGGATCAGTCCGATCTGAACAAACATACCGTTTGCTTCAACTGCATGGGTTTCCCCAGCCGAATCACGGTAAGTCACACCAGTCATATCCGTCCCGTCGCCCTCAACAGACTGCAGTGCTGCTGAAGTAACAACCGTGGTATTAGACAATGAAGCTAGCTTATCCAACAGAACTTCATCTGCCTTAAGCTCTGGCATCATTTCGATCACCGTTACATGGGTACAAATCCCGGCAAGATCAATAGCAGCTTCAATAGCAGAGTTTCCACCGCCAATAACCGCTACTGGCTTGTCCTTGAATAACGGACCGTCGCAATGCGGACAGAAGCTCACACCGTTATTGCGGTATTCAGCTTCGCCCGGGACACCGGTAGTGCGGTACCGCGCACCAGTTGCTAGCACAATAGACTTAGCACGGAGAGTCACATCGCCGTCGAAATCAACGGCAAACAAAGAATTCTCGTCTTTGTCATGCAACGCTACCGCGTTGAGACCAGACATGATCTCTACCCCGTAATGAGCCATCGACTGGTTGAGTTCACTGCCAAGCTCGGTACCGCCAATCTTGTTGAGAACAGTCAAGTTCTCAATTGACGCGGTATCCAAAACTTGACCGCCAACATTTGCCGTAGCTACGCCAACGCGCAATCCCTTACGCGCCGCATAGACAGCTGCCGAAGCACCTGCAGGTCCGCCACCGACGATCAACATGTCGAACGGATCAACCGCGTTGAGCTTCTCAGCCCGCTTGGTACCAGAATTAGAATCAAGTTTGGCAACAATTTCTGCCAAGCTCATCCGGCCTTGACCAAAAGGCTCGCCATCCATGTACACTGCCGGAACGGCCTTGATGCCACGCTCGTTGATTTCATCCTGGAAAGCACCGCCTTCAACAGCCGTGTGCTTAATCAGTGGATTAATAACCGCCATAGCGTTGAGCGCTTGGACAACTGCTGGACAGTTCTGGCACGTTAACGACATGTAGGTTACGAACTCGTGTGGTTCAGTCAACTCTTTAATCGACTGAATCAGGTCTTCATCTTCGCGAACAGGGTGTCCGCCAACCTGGACTAGAGCAAGCACAAAGCTTGAGAACTCCTCGCCCATAGGCAGACCCGCGATACGAACTGACACATCCGAATCAACTCGTGCGATAGCGAACGACGGCGTGCGCTCGTTCGCCACCTCAACAAACTCAATCAAGGGCGATAACTCGGCAACCTGATTGAGCATTTCCCGCATCTGCCCCGAGCGCTTTGAATCATCAAGTGACGCTTCAAACCGGATCGGGACCTTGATGTTTGTTACCAGCCCGTTAAGCTGAGCGATCGTATTAGAATCGAGAAACATCAGAGCTTTCCTGCAAGATCAAACGATGGAGCTAGCGTTTCTTCGCCTTCTTCCCACTTTGCTGGGCAAACCTCACCTGGGTGGTTGTAGACATACTGAGCAGCCTTGACCTTGCGAAGAAGCTCTTCTGCATTACGGCCAACGCCCTCAGAGGTAGTTTCGACATACTGGATGACACCATCTGGATCGATAACGATGGTGGAACGGTCAGCTGCGCCCTGGCCCGGACGAAGCGTATCGAATGCCTCAGCGATTTCGCAGGTTGGGTCACCGACCATTGGGAACTCAATCTTGCCGATACGCTCTGAAGACTCATGCCACGCCTTGTGCGAGAAGTGCTTATCGGTCGAGAAGGAGTAAACCTTCACGCCCATTTCTTGGAACTGAGCATAGTGCTCAGCCATATCTTCAAGCTCAGTTGGGCACACAAAAGTGAAGTCAGCTGGGTAGAAGAATAGGATTGCCCACTGACCCTTGTGGTCCTCGCTTGACAGCTCAACGAAGCTACCATTGTGGTATGCGGAACCAGCCCATTCGGCAGCCTGAGTATTAATCAAAGACATCGTTTCCCTCTTTCTTAAAGGTTAAGTTATACAAAACAGCACTTAAGACTATAGTCCCTGATTCAAGGCAAAACTAGAGAATACACTCCCGGCTTAATCACACCAAACAGTATTGACAAAATCATTTATTAGTCAACTAAAAAGTGGGGCGGCTGCCATTCACTGACAACCGCCCCACTCTCACGATAGTTATTTCACACTATAGTTCGGTGCTGCAGCAATATTCTGCACATCGTGTGGATGTGACTCGTGTAAACCAGCAGCAGTGATCTGAACAAAACGACCGCGTCGCATTTCTGAAATGTTGTGAGCTCCAATATAGAACATTGTTTGATGGAGGCCACCGATGAGCTGATAAGCCACAGAAGCAACGGGGCCTTTGGCCGGTACTGAGCCTTCGATGCCCTCTGGGACAATTTTCTCATCAGATTTCACATCGGCCTGGAAGTAGCGATCCTTAGAATAAGAAATACGACCACGCGAGCTCATTGCACCTAGTGATCCCATTCCGCGATACGCCTTGAACCGACGACCATCAACCTGGACTACCTCGCCTGGCGATTCATCCGTTCCAGCAAACAGCGATCCGAGCATCACGGTAGATGCACCCGCAACAATCGCCTTACCAACATCACCGGAATACTGCAGACCGCCATCAGCGATCAACGGAATGCCAGCGGGTCCACACGCCTGCGCCGCTAGTTGCACGGCAGTAAGCTGTGGTACGCCAACACCAGCAACAATACGAGTGGTACAAATCGAACCTGGACCAACACCAACTTTGACTGCGTCCACACCAGCATCAATCAATGCTTGAGCGCCTTCAGTAGTAGCAATGTTTCCGCCGATTATTTGAACATGAGCAAATTGCGGATCTGCTTTAATTCGGCGGATCTGTTCCAATGCAAGTTTTGCGGCACCATTGGCAGTATCGACAACCAAAATATCCACGCCTGCTTGTGCGAGTGCCACCGCACGCTCCCACGCGTCACCCCAATATCCAATCGCAGCACCGACCCGAAGCCGGCCCTGTTCATCAATTGTTGCTTTTGACGTATCTTCATCCCAGTCAAGCATAACTGGGGTAGCCTTAACCTCTGCCACCTGAGCAGCTTGATCCTCAATAGATGAATTGCGATGAAGAATACCGAGACCGCCGAGTCGCGCCATAGCAATCGCCATGCGCGAACCAGTCACTGTATCCATAGCTGCTGAGATAAGTGGAACTCTCAGTTTAATATCCCGAGTCACATAGGAAGTAGTGTCAACCTCAGACGGAACTACATCCGTTTCCTCAGGGAGAAGAAGAACATCATCATACGTTAAGCCCATTAAGGCGAAAGGATTGTCAACCATTCTCTAAGTTTACGCGTTCTGCCTACTGCACGAAAACCCCGACCGCATTGCGACACATCACTATTTACTGATTCACTCAATGACAGCACTCTATTCTCATGTCAATGCAATCAACGCCACACTATACCCGGCACTAAATCGCATAAAACCCCTTGTTTTACATCCAGCCTCATTGGTAACGTAGATAAAGTTGAAAATTGCAAGAATGAACAGGACGTGACATTAGTGGTCGCCCGAATCAAGGATGTATCTGGAGCTCTCGTAGACTTCTGGGACTGGCAAGCACTCGGTAGCTGTAACAACATGGACCCCGAATTCTTCTTCCACCCCGAAGGAGAACGTGGCGGTCCACGCCGTCGTCGTATCGAACGCGCCAAGCGAATCTGCCAAACCTGCCCAGTCATTGACGAATGCCGTGAATACGCATTAGTAAATCACGAACCATACGGCGTATGGGGCGGGCTTTCGGAAGAAGAACGCAACCGAATTATTTCCGCCAAGCGCCACGGCCGTACCGCCTAAAAACTACGGCCGAACTACCTAGAAACGTAGCCTAGTTCTGATACAACGGGCATTAAAAATGTCCCGCGAGCATCACGCCCGCGGGACATTTTCAGTATCTTAATCAGTGGGTGACAACTGCTAAGACGTCACGCTGCGAAAGAATCAAGAACTCTTCAGCACCATACTTGACTTCGGTACCACCGTACTTGGAGTAAATGACAAGATCGCCAACCTTGACTTCCATGGCAACCCGGTTGCCATTGTCGTCAACGCGACCTGGACCTACTGCAATAACTTCGCCCTCTTGTGGCTTTTCCTTGGCAGAATCTACCAAGACCAGACCAGAAGCGGTTGTTTCTTCTGCTTCAACCTGCTTGATGACGATACGATCGTCCAGCGGTTTGATGGAGACGGACATCCGACTCCCCCTTCTTTTGCTCGAAAATACTAGCTTTCTGCCTGGTTTCGCCGTCGCGGTGTACGAAACCGAGCACTACGTGGATTTCCACGTCCATTAACAAGAGTAAAGCGCACACTAGCACTCGGTCAAAAGGAGTGCCAGTAAATCGCTATGCGCGAATGCGGTTGTCCATGAGACGATAGAGGCATGAGCATGATTCCACTACTTCTAACCCCAGATGGACAACGTCTTCTCGCCGAGCTTCCACCTTACGAAGTCCAAGACGTTTTCGCTCTCACCTCTCAATTACGCAAAAGCGGCTATCATGCAGACCTTGTTGCGGCCGCCCTCACCCAAAACCGGCTACGCGCAAAAGCCACCGCAAAATTCGGTTCGTTTGCACAAACAATGATTTTCACCAGCGACGGCGTGGAGCAAGCCACTCGGCTTCCAGTGGCAGCGCATCATGCCCAACATTTCCGCAACGCCCACATCCACCACATCATCGATCTGGGATGTGGCATTGGAGCTGATTCGATGGCATTCGCTGGGCTCGGATTACAGGTAACGTCCGTGGAAAACGATGCTGACGCCGCACAAGCAGCGACATTCAATCTTTCCGCATTCCCCGAAGCCCGCGTCATTCATGCAGATGGACGTGAACTGGACCTACAAAGTTTCAGTGCCGATGCGCTGTGGCTCGATCCGGCACGTCGTAGCAATGGTAAACGTATCGCAGACCCAGAACAGTGGGCTCCCCCATTGTCTACCGCGCTTCGTCTTGCCGAACAGTTCCCGGCAGCTGGCATTAAAGTTGCTCCCGGCATTGATTATGCCGCGCTACCCGACAACGCCTGCGTGGAATGGACGAGCGTCGACGGCGATCTGCTCGAAGCAGTGATCTGGCTCGGTTCAGCCGCACTACAGCCAGGGCGTAGCGCTCGCATCATCCGTGGCAGTCACACCGTAGTTTTTGATTCTGGTAGCGAGACGACGTCGTCGGAATCACCAACCGTCCCGCCAGTGACTCTTGGCGACTATATCTATGAGCCAGATCCCGCAGTTATTCGCTCTGGTGGCATTGCTCGGCTGTGTGAAGACCGCAATATTGCACCAGTTTCGCACAACATCGCATACCTTACCGGCGCCGACCTTATCGAGTCACCACTGGTCACAACATTTGCTATCCGCGACGTGTTACCGTTGGATACCAAGAAAGTCCGAGCCTACCTTGCCGCTCACGAGATCGGAATCGTAGAAATCAAAAAACGCGGGACGGAGCTAGATCCGAGCACATGGCGTAAGAAATTGAAACTAAATCCGCTTCACAGCGGGCAAGCAACACTTATCGCTACCCCAGTCGCCGGACAGCACCGAGTTATCGTCACTGAACGCACCGACCAGCGTCTGGAAAGTAACGAGCAACAGCTCGACGTCGATCAGTGAATAATCGTCGTTTCGCGGGCTAGACCGCTGTCTACCGTGATATTGAGTGGTGACGGTTCTACACCGTTACGGACCATCTCCCATCCCAAGGCAGCGATCATTGCGCCGTTGTCAGTACAGTAACGGATCGGTGGGATTCGCACTGTGACGCCGTATTCTTCGGCTCGTTCCTGCGCTAGTTCGCGCAGACGCGAGTTCGCCGAAAAACCGCCACCAATAACGAGCGTGTCACAGTTGTTGCGTTTACATGCTTCGAACGCTTTGCGCGAAAGAACATCAGTGACTGCTTCGGAAAAACCAGCGGCGATATCTGCCTTCGGCACTTCCTCACCACGCGCTTCCAAGCCCTCGATATGCCGAGCGACCGCAGTCTTTAAGCCAGAGAACGAATAATCGTAGGCGTGCACATCCTTATCCTTGACCCGGCTCAGACCACGCGGGAACCGGATGGCGTTCCGATCACCTTGCTTGGACAACCGATCGATGTGCGGACCACCGGGGTACGGCAATCCCAACAGACGACCCACTTTGTCAAATGCTTCACCGGCAGCGTCGTCAAGTGTTCCACCTAGTTCGACGACGTCGGTGGCAATATTACGAATATCAAGAAGATGCGAATGTCCACCAGAAACAGCTAAACCAATGAAGCGCTCTGGGAACGGACCATGAACAAGCTGATCAACAGCGATATGCCCGATAATATGGTTCACCCCGTAGAACGGTTTGCCTAAAGCTAAAGCAAGCGATTTTGCAGCTGAAACACCGACCGTTAAAGAACCGACAAGGCCTGGACCAGCAGTCGCCGCGATAGCATCGACGTCCTCTAAAGCTACTCCGGCTTTCTCAAGTGCCGCATCCAAAGTAGGCACAAATTGTTCCAGATGGGCCCGGGAAGCAATTTCGGGGATGATGCCGCCGTAACGCGCATATTCATCCATTGAGGTTGCCGTTACGTCTGCCAGGAGCTCCCCATCACGCACGAGCGCAATTCCGGTCTCATCACACGATGTTTCAATACCTAAAATCAGTTCATTCACAACGTCTAGTTTAGTTGATTCGGTAACGGTTGTTCAGGCGAGCTTTGTTACATTCGGGACATGTTGTGCCGACGACGACGGGAGGGGCGCAACTAGCGTTGCGACCCTCCCGTCATAGCTAACTATCAGCGACCGTGTGCCATTGACTTCATCAAGTCACGGTTGAGCATCGAAATAAGCTCAAGCGGCACTTCTTTCGGGCAGGCAGCTGCACATGCGCCAACGTTGGTGCATCCACCAAAGCCTTCAGAATCGTGCTGAGCCAACATCTTCACAACACGATCGAGACGCTCTGGCTGTCCCTGTGGAAGCAGACCAAGGTGCATAACCTTTGCCGAGGTAAATAGCATTGCGGAACCGTTCGGGCAGGCTGCTACACACGCACCACATCCGATACAAGCAGCGGCTTCGAAAGCACGATCTGCATGGTCTTTAGGAACTGGTACTGCGTGTGCATCTGGGGCCGCACCGGTGTTAACGGAGATGTATCCACCAGCTTGCACAATGCGATCCAACGCAGAACGATCTACAACCAAATCCTTGAGGACCGGGAACGCAGTAGAACGCCAAGGCTCAATAGTGATGGTGTCACCGTCCTTGAAGGAACGCATATGAAGCTGACAGGTGGTTGTCACCAATGGGCCGTGCGGGTCGCCGTTAATAACGATGCCACATTGTCCACAGATACCTTCACGGCAGTCAGAATCGAATGCAACTGGCTCTTCGCCCTTGGCAAAGAGTTCTTCGTTTAGTTGATCAAGCATCTCCAAGAAAGATGCTGTCTCATCGACATCGGCGAGGGTATGGGTATCGAAATGACCCTGATCGCCACGGCCGTCTTGCCGCCAAAATTCAAGATTGATTTTCACTTGTAGCTCCGCTGCTTCATCTCGACGAATTCGTACTTCAGATCTTCTTTGTGGAGAATTGGTGCTCCGTCTTCTCCACCCCACTCCCAGGCGGCGACATAAGCGAAGTTAACGTCATCACGAAGTGCTTCGCCTTCCTCGGTCTGGGATTCAGCGCGGAAATGACCACCACAGGATTCCCGACGATGGAGAGCATCGATACACATAAGCTCACCTAGTTCGAAGAAGTCAGCGACACGGCCGGCCTTCTCCAAAGACTGGTTCAACTCATCTGGATCGCCTGGAACGCGAACGTTCTGCCAGAAGTCCTTACGTAGCTCTCGAATCATACCGATAGCTTTCTTTAGGCCTTCCTCGCTACGCTCCATACCACAGTATTCCCACATGATATGGCCAAGTTCTTTATGGAAGGAATCAACTGATCGGGTGCCCTTGTTGTTAACAAAGAATTCGATCTGCTTTTCGACTTCTTGACGTACCTTAACTACCTCTGGATGATCTTCGCTGATCTTCTCAAACGGACCATCAGCCAAGTAATCGTTAATAGTGTTCGGGAGTACAAAGTAACCGTCAGCAAGACCCTGCATGAGCGCGGACGCGCCCAACCGGTTTGCACCGTGGTCAGAGAAGTTAGCCTCGCCCGTAACAAACAGACCTGGGATCGATGACTGCAGATCGTAATCTACCCACAAACCACCCATAGTGTAGTGGACTGCAGGATAAATGCGCATTGGTACTTCGTATGGATCGTCACCAGTAATCTGCTTGTACATATCAAACAAGTTGCCGTACTTAGCAGAAACAACATCCTTGCCCATACGGTTAATAGCATCCGAGAAGTCGAGGTAAACACCACGTGCCACGCCGTCGATTTCTGGACCAACGCCACGGCCTTCGTCACACATATTCTTTGCCTGACGCGAAGCAATGTCTCGAGGAACAAGGTTTCCGAACGCTGGGTAGATACGCTCGAGGTAGTAATCGCGATCTTCTTCTGGAATATCGCGTGGATCCTTCTTGCAATCCTCAGCCTTCTTCGGTACCCAAATACGGCCATCGTTACGCAACGACTCAGACATCAAGGTGAGCTTAGACTGCGAAGAACCATGCTGCGGAATACAGGTTGGGTGAATCTGGGTGAAGCACGGATTGCCGAAGTAGGCACCCTTGCGGTGTGCACGCCAAATAGCAGTTGCGTTACATCCCATCGCGTTAGTGGACAAGAAGAAGACGTTTCCATAACCGCCAGTACCCAGCACAACAGCATCAGCCAAGTGGGTTTCGATTTCGCCAGTGACCATGTCACGAGCGACAATACCGCGAGCACGACCGTCAATGACGATCAATTCAACCATTTCATGGCGCGGGAAGGCCTCAACGGTACCTGCCTTGACCTGGCGCATCAACGCTTGGTACGCACCAATCAACAGCTGCTGACCTGTTTGGCCACGCGCGTAGAACGTACGTGAAACCTGAACGCCTCCGAACGAGCGGTTATCAAGTAAACCACCGTATTCACGAGCAAACGGAACGCCTTGAGCCACACACTGATCGATAATGTTAGCCGAGACTTCAGCCAGTCGATACACGTTGGTCTCACGGGAGCGGTAGTCGCCGCCCTTGATGGTGTCGTAGAACAAACGATAGGTCGAATCGTTATCGTTCTTATAGTTCTTCGCCGCGTTAATTCCGCCCTGAGCAGCAATCGAGTGTGCTCGACGAGCTGAATCCTGGTAGAAGAACGCCTTGACGTTATATCCCATTTCACCGAGCGAAGCAGCGCCAGCACCACCGGCAAGACCGGTGCCGACGACAATGACGTTCAGCTTGCGACGGTTAGCTGGGTTCACAAGCCGTGCATTAAACTTGCGTTGTTCCCACTTATCCCCAATTGGGCCAGTTGGCGCTTTGGTATCCGCGATTGGTTCGCCTGCGCGGTACAGGCCTTCGATCAAAGTTTCAGTCATGATCTCATACCCCTTAAGCAGCGATGAAGCCAAGCAGAATGGCAGTTGGTGGCGTCATGAAACCAACCAAAATAGCCAAACCTACAATGATGGCGATGATTTTGAAAGCATGCTCACGACGACGAGTATTCAGACCCAATGTTGCGAGAGCTGACCACACGCCGTGCGAGACATGGAGGGCAATCGAACCGAGAGCGATGAAGTAAATTAGCCATACCCACCAGACCGAGAATCCATAAATCATGTTGTGATACGGATCGTGCGCTGAGTATTCACCGCCAGGCTGGAGAGCAAGAACGGTGTACTGCAAGATATGGAAGATAACGAACAGGGCAATAATGACTCCACCAAAACGCATGGTAGCAGCAGTGTAGGAGTACTTTACGCCAACCTTAGAACCGGAATTCACCTTGTACTTTTCGCGTCCACGAGCTTGCGTACCACGCTTCCACAGCTTAATAGCCGCGTACATATGAGCCACAATGCAGAACAGCAAAGTTAACCGGAAGATCCACAATGCCCATAACTTTGGCAGGATCGGGTAGAGCAGACCATGCTTGAGCCAGTCTGCGTAATGGTTGTACTCTTCTGCGCCCAGGAACATCTTAAAGTTTCCGAATGCATGGAAGAGTAGGAAGAGAACAATAAACAAGCCGGTCACAGCCATGAGCACTTTAAGTGCCACTGTGGTCTTGCGACCTCTAATTTCTACAGATGTTGATTTAGCCACGTCTCGAAGATAGCAAAACAATCCGTCAAAAGTCGGGTCTTAAGTAGCAAAAATCCCAGATGAGGATACCAGCTACGCATACTATCTCCTACTGGCATCGAATTTTCCGCGAGATACCAACACAAAGGACTATCGACACACAACCAAAAAGTGACGTAAATATATATGCAACTCTTTAAGCACGAAATTACGTTTCGCGAAGCATAACTACTGCATCATCATCCGAGTAGTAGTGCTTGCGCCTGCTCATCTCTTGGAAGCCGGCTTTCGCATACATTTTCTGCACGCCTTCGTCTTTGCTTCGCACTTCGAGAAACACCCGCCGGGCGCCGTGGCAAGCTGCGATATCTAGCAAGATTTCTAGCAACCGACTTCCGATGCCTCGCCGCTGATAGCGAGGAGAAACAGCAATAGTGAGGATCTCTGCATCATCAACATACGCCACTCCCCCAACGCCAACAATCGACCCCAGCGACTGTAGCGGACCGGGAGGCTCAGATAGCACCAGATACGTTCGATAGCTAGCGGATAATTCGTCTTCCCAAACCTTACTTGGCCAGGCATCACGTGCAAAAGTCTGGTGATCAAAATCTGCTATTCGTCCCGCCCAAGAAACTGGCGCACGACGCAAATCAAACCCAGCAATTGTTGATGGGAATGCGTCATTGGGCTGAAAACAAGAATTCATTAATCAGTCACGCATAATCAGTTTGCACTATAGGGATTGCCCTTGGCCGCCGGCTGGGCGTGTGCCCCACCATGCACGTCTGGCCGGCGCAAATACTGCGGCTCAGTATTCAATGAGAGGGATTCCCCAGCTTCAATTCGTGCCATTCGCGAATGCAGTAAGCGAACCATCACCGTTGGCTCAAAACTAACATTGACGCGTTTACCTCCGATATGGGCGTACAACTCAGACTCGGCGACTGCCACCACAGCTGGAGTCTTCCCTAGTTCATCTACTAGCTCATCCGGCTTGCGAATATCTGGTGCAGTAAGTACGTCGACGTCGTCGCCACCCATCGCTCTAAAAGTCGCAACAAATACTTCTTTACGACGCGCATCAATCATGGACAAAATTTCTTGCGCTCCCTGATCCACGGCTGCTAATGCCATAATATCTAACGAAGACAATCCGTACATCGGCACATCCCATGTTCGTGCAAGCACTCGAGCAGTGACTAAACCAGCACGCAAACCAGTAAACGCTCCCGGACCGGTACCAACAATGATGGCGTCCGGCCGGTCAATCTGTGCGGTAGCCAAAACCGACTTCACCATGGGCGCTAGCAATTCTGCATGATGGCGCTTTTCCGAAGACGATTCAAATGCCACCCGGCTTGCTACTCCCAGCTGCCAATCAGCAACACCAACATTGACAGTAGCACTCGTATCAATCGTGAGATATGTCGTCATTTTTGTCCTTCGTAAATATTGTCTGCAGATTGTTTTTGGGGATGAATGAGAAGCCGTGCTTTAGCGAATGGATCCCACCTATTCTTACTCGGCGTATGTACCTGCTCGGTCGCAGATTCCGGCTCCCTGCTCCCCTGTTGTTTTCGATTTTGATCCCAGCGCAACCATGCAACCGAAAATATCGCCAAGCCACTAAGTATTGCGGAAACGATGATGATCTTGGCGAGAGTCATCTGTGTATTTTCTACGCTTGGACTTAAGCTTTTTGCTGGAATTTCCGTGGCTGTGACATCGGCATTAATAAAATCCTTGCGATGCTCCATGAACATATCGAACGCGATACTTCCAAGAACATAACCAGATCCGACGCTATCGCCAGGCTCAATCATGCCGTCGCGGAAAACAAACCAAGCCTTGAGCTGCGCGTCATATACTAGAATACTCGCCGTATCATTGGGCCATGCAGCAGCTTCAGTAGCTAACCGAGGATCCGCCACGACTTTCGTGTTTGCACGTCGCGCAACCCCGTTACCTTCCGTAATAAGCGCTCCCACAGCATTAGTGTCTTTATAGACCGGCGCCAACCACATGGTTGATTCTTCAAACGCAGTCTCGGGTTTACGGATCGATTCTCTATCTTGCCTGAGTTCAAAGACATGATGTGCAGTGCCTAAGCTCAGTAGTTCCGGATCAGCACCGAGATCTTCACCGAACGTTTCGCTGGCTTTGGCTCGCATGAGGTCGGTACCGATAGTCGTAAACCACTCTTGTTCTTCCGCAGTTGGCTCGCTGGGTACTATTGGCGAGCTACGATCTGACGTTGCAGACGCCATGCTGGGCAGTCCGCATATGATTCCGACGACGAAAACAAAAGCAACCACCCATGAGCCAAGGGTACGATAGGTTCTCATTACTCGGCCGTGTTTTCCCACGAAGCCTCTGGAATTTCATCAGCCAGACGCTGTTGCAGTGAAACACCGCGCTCTCCATATGCTTGGATTTTGAGAACACGTGGCGCGTCCGCGAACAGATCTTCTGGTTCTAATCCGGCGTCTGATCCTTGCGGCCGCTGGATAAACACTTCGATACGTTCGTCAGAAAGTACCTCTGCTTTGCCTGTTCCCCATTCAACTACAGTCAACGATTCTTCGAGCGAAGAATCAAGGTCCAATGCGTCTACTTCTTCAATAGAGTTCAATCGATAAGCATCAACATGAACCAGATCTAACCGTTGCCCATGATAGACCTGAGCAATCGCGAAAGTTGGCGAGGAAACTGCTTCAGTAATGCCAAGACCGCGCGCGATGCCCTGCGTCATCGTCGTTTTACCTGCCCCTAATGGACCAGTGAGCATAACTAGATCTCCAGGTTGTGCCTGCTGTGCAATCACCGCACCGATGCGCTGAATATCGGCAACCGTTGGGGCGTTCATCGACAGAATCATAACCGTGTTCTCTCATTCAATTCAGGTGTTAGTCAGATATACGTTAGTCCACTGGGATCCGTGGGATACGCGGACCCAGGTTACAAAAGATTTCGTAGTTAATTGTATCGGTCTTTTCAGCCCAGTCGTCTGCAGTCAAATATCCATGCTTATGCGGACCAAAAAGAACTGCGGTATCTCCTGCTTGAGCAGTTGGAGCTTCGACGACGAATTGGTCCATACACACCACTCCGCGAATAGGAGCCTGATCACCATTTAGCGTAACTGAAAGTGTGTTCGACGCATGCCGAGAAATACCATCTGCGTATCCCACCGGAACAACTGCCAATCGTGTAGGCTGGTCCGTAATATGCGTATGCCCATACGAGACTCCGACCCCACTTGGAACTTCCCTCGTCAAAATGACGTCAGCTTCCAACGTCATCAACGGTTCGAGGCCCAGATCGCTTGCCGTAGCGCATTGTGGATTAGGACTCAACCCGTAAAGGACAATTCCCGGCCGAACCATATCGTAGTGGGTTTGGGGATGCCACAAAATCCCAGATGAAGCAGCTAAATGACACAACGGGATCGTCACACCCGCTTGACGGGCATATTCACGGGCTGCTTCGAAACATTCAACTTGTTCGGTGGTAGCCGCATCCGAACGTGGATCATCGGCGCATGCCAAGTGGGACCACAAACCAATAATGTCAACAATGCCCTCAGCAGCTAACGCCTTTACCCGAGCAAATACTGAAGGCAACTGATCAAGGTCAAACCCACCGCGGGTCATACCAGTATCGACCTTAATATGAATTCGTGCTGGCCGACCACAGGCACGTGCTGCTGCGGCTATTTCATCAATGGCCCACGTCGCCCCCACAGAGAGATCAATATTTTGTTCAATAGCCCGTTGAAAATCAGAACCGGGAGCAAAAATCCACGCCAAAATATGGCCATGGGTATGAGTCTGGCGCAACGCTAACGCTTCATTCAGCTGTGCCAACCCAAGCCAATCAATTCCGGCTTCCCACGCCCACTGTGCAATCAGTTCAACACCATGACCGTAGCCGTTAGCTTTCACGATAGCCATCAGCTTTGACGTCGTATGATGCCGAACTACCGCAACGTTTTGTTCAAATGCGCGACGCGATATTAAGGCACGTGCCGGAGCCTTGTTCGTCATAGTTTCACCTTACGAATTCAATACCTGCCAGATTATTTCACCTAGCGCATCACTAATGTTACTCGCCTTAATCGGGTAGCCAACTCCATCGTGAGCTCGGGCAGCGAGATTTGCGGCACGCCCGTGAAGATGCGCAGCTGCTGCCGCGATCCAACCCGCACTCACACTGCTACGTCCAGTTGCTTCCCACAAAGCCAAAAGCGCGCCAACGATTCCGGCATAGACATCACCAGCACCGGCAGTCCCGCGCCACGGGGTCGCACCTTCTTGAATATACACATACCCATCCGGCTGTGCTATCACATCTATAGCAGCCGTAGCTGCCACGACCGCTCCAGTTTCTTGAGCAGCAAGATGCGCATAATCAACAAGATGACGTTCGACGACGGTGCGCGTCACGTCGGGCCCGCGAGCGCGCAACAACTGCGCCAGCTCCCCTGGATGCGGTGTCAAAACTGTCACCGGCGATACCTGGCCTTGATAAGCCAACGTGAGGGCTCCGGCGTCGAGAACAACAGGTAAACCGGATGCCAATGCGTGATGGACCAGTGAAAAATCACTCGAGTCCGGAACCATACCTGAGCCAGCTAGCCAAGCCTGAACCTGCCCTGGCGCCGTAACTACCTCTGGGTAACGCGGCACAACAAGCGGGCTATCGCCCAAATAGCGCACCATTCCCGGCCCGCATGCCAAGGCCGCGCCTACACCCAGCAAAGCCGATCCAGGATACTGACGTGAACCAGTAACCACGCCTAAAACGCCACGGGTATATTTATGTCCAGCCGGGGCAGGAATCGGCCACCAAGCGTGAATATCGCGGTCCGTTACCGAGTGTGTTTCCATAACTCACATGTTACTCAACGGTTACTGACTTAGCGAGGTTGCGTGGCTTGTCGACGTCGTGCCCCTTCACGGTGGCCAGCTCGCAAGCAAAGATTTGCAACGGGATAATCGTTACTAGTGGCATCATCAACGTTGGCGTCGAATGCGGAACTCTGATAACCGCGAGGGCATGATCGTCAACTGCAGTATCGTTTTCTTCGGCGATCACAATCGTTCGGGCGCCCCGGGCGATAACCTCATGCAGATTCGAAATAACTTTCGAGTGCAGCAATGGACGACGCGGCGTCGGCGCAATAACAAAAACCGGCAAGTCTTCCTCAACCAGAGCGATCGGCCCGTGCTTAAGCTCCCCAGCAGCAAAACCTTCGGCGTGAATATACGCCAACTCTTTGAGCTTCAACGCGCCTTCAAGCGCAATCGGGAAGCCAACGTGCCGTCCTAGGAACAAAACCGATTCGACGTCGGCCATGGTACGGGCCAATTGCCGGATCTTATCTTCTTGCGCCAACACAAATTCCATTCGCTGTGGCATCAACGCCAACTCAGCTAGATAGCCAGCTACCTCATCGGTAAATTTGTTTCCACGTAGCTGAGCCAAATACAGTCCCAGCAAATATGCTGCCGTAATCTGCGCGGTGAAGGCCTTCGTTGAGGCGACGGCGATTTCCGGACCGGCATGGGTGTAAAGCACGGCGTCAGATTCACGGGCAATCGTCGAGCCATAGGTATTAACGATCGACAGGACACGAGCACCCTGCTCCGACGCATGGCGGATAGCCATCAAGGTATCCATCGTTTCGCCTGACTGTGAGATAGCCACAATCAACGTCTTTGACGTGACGATCGGGTCTCGATAGCGGAACTCGTGGGCTAGCTCAACTTCGACCGGGATACGGCACCAATGCTCGATCGCATATTTTGCTACATGTCCGGCGTAAGCCGCTGTACCGCACGCAACCACAATAATTTTATCGATTGCGCGAAGCTCATATTCTTCAATCCGCAACTCATCGAGCTGTAAATTTCCATTAGGAGTCGTACGTCCACGAAGTGTTTCCGCAACGGCAGCTGGCTGTTCGTGAATCTCCTTGTCCATAAACGTGGGGTATCCGTCATGTAGTGCCATGTCAAGGTTCCAATCAACCTCGAAACTGTCCGCCGCTACTGGAGCGCCCGCAAAATCGGTGATCTCAGCGCTGTGCGCAGTGAGCGTCACGATCTGGTCCTGCCCCACGGCTAACGCACGGCGCGTATGACCGACGAAAGCAACGACGTCGGATCCAAAAAAGTTTTCGTCCTGCCCTAAACCAACAACGAGAGGCGAATTACGGCGCGCACCAACCAACCGGTCCGGCTGTCCAGCATACGTTGCTACGACGGCGAACGATCCTTCTAGTCGAGCGACGACCTCACGCATCGCGCGGGTTAAATCACCGTGCCGGCTTACTGCTTGACCTAGCAAGTGCGCAATAGTCTCCGAATCGGTGTCGGAACGAAATTCGATACCGGCAGCGTGCAGTTCTTCACGCAGCTGCGGCGCATTTTCGATAATCCCGTTGTGAACTATCGCAACCTGGCTATCAGCTGATACGTGCGGATGAGAGTTACGGTCTGAGGGCACGCCATGGGTCGCCCACCGGGTGTGCCCGATTGCCGCTGTTCCCGGCTCTAACGGACGCTCTGCTAATTCGGCTCGGAGCTGGGCTACACGACCGGCACGTTTGCGCACGGCGATGCGATCCGACGACGGGACCGCAATACCAGCCGAATCATATCCGCGATATTCCAACCGCTCTAGACCATTAAGGACAACTTCTTGCGACGCGAATGACGCATGGGCACCAATATATCCAACAATTCCACACATGTTGATTAACAATACAAGGTGATGTCCCCCTAAAGTCACTCAACCTGTCAGACAACTTGGCGTCAAGTTGGTGTTATCGGCCTATTA
This sequence comes from Arcanobacterium phocae, assembly GCF_900105865.1. Classification (NCBI taxonomy): domain Bacteria; kingdom Bacillati; phylum Actinomycetota; class Actinomycetes; order Actinomycetales; family Actinomycetaceae; genus Arcanobacterium; species Arcanobacterium phocae. The sequence continues at coordinate 998,512 of NZ_LT629804.1, read as the reverse complement.
TTGCCACAATTTAACCATGCACAACACCGATTTTTCCGCGTTCGTCACATTTAATCGCCATGATTGGGCGAAACTTGCCCAGAGCGTCGAGTTACCATTAACACAACGCGACCTAGCCCAACTCGCGGCATTAGGTGATCCGATTACGGTTGACGAAGTCGATGCTATCTACCGTCCGTTAACAGCACTCATGCACATGTACGCGCGTAATACTGGACGACTTTTTCATGAATCGAAAAACTTCTTAGGCTTCGAAGATTTGCGTGTTCCGTGGATCGTGGGAATCGCTGGATCTGTTTCTGCTGGAAAATCGACCGTCGCGCGGCTACTTCGCGAGTTGCTCAGTCGTTCGCCCGAGACCCCAAAAGTTAACCTTGTAACCACTGACGGTTTTTTGCTCCCGAACGCGGTGCTAGATGAACGGCGTATCCTGACCCGAAAAGGTTTTCCAGAGTCGTACGACCGGCGGGCCCTGCTAGAATTTTTAGCTGCTGTTAAATCTGGCCGGCGCAATGTTAGCGCCCCCGTGTATGACCATGTTACCTACGATATCGTCCCAGGTGAGCGTATCGTCGTCGATCAGCCAGACATTCTTATCGTTGAAGGCCTCAATGTTCTCCAACCCGCCTCAGGCATAGCTGCACACGAGTTCTCAGCCGTCTCCGACTTCTTCGACTTCACCATATACGTTGATGCCCCGGAAGAAGCTCTCGAACGCTGGTACATCGACCGATTCTTGTCACTGCGATCAACCGCATTCACCAACGAAGCCTCCTACTTCCGTAACTATGCCAGCATGACCGATACGCAGGCTCGCGAAACTGCCCGGCAAATCTGGGGAGCTATCAACTTACCTAACCTCCGGCACAATATTGCCCCCACCAAGAACCGCGCCACGGTCATTCTGACAAAAGGACCAGACCATGCGATAGAACAGATACAGATTCGAAAACTCTAACGTGAACCGCGATAAAATCGTGAATCGTAATAAGCAAGTGGGCCAGTACAGCGAGTACTGGCCCACATCGTTTTCACGCTTTTACAATGCCAGACGCTGCGCAACAACGTCAGCAAGACGCTGTGCAACCGAATCAGCTTGTTCCTGAGTTGGTGCTTCAACCATCACACGCACAAGCGGCTCTGTTCCAGAAGCACGCAACAATACCCGTCCGGTATCGCCGAGCTCCTTCTCTGCCACTGCTACCACATCCATCACTTCGGAGGTACGCGTCTTATCAACATTCGGCACATTGATAAGAGTCTGCGGCAACCGAGTAATGAACGAAACTGCGTCAGCCAGAGTTCCACCACGGCGAGCCATCTCCGAAGCAACCAAGATAGCCGTTAGCGTGCCGTCACCAGTAGTCGCATGATGCAAGTTAATGACGTGACCTGATTGTTCGCCACCAAGCATGTATCCGTGGGCAAGCATCTCTTCAAGCACGTAGCGATCGCCCACCTTGGTTGCCACCAAATTAATATCGGCTTCGCGCATCGCCAAGGTCAAACCCAGATTAGACATAACCGTAGCAACAAGCGTGTTACCGGCCAGTAGCCCCTGCGCCTTTAATGAAACCGCAAGCAGACCCATAATATGATCGCCGTCGACGATCTTTCCTTGCGCATTAACCGCTAGACAGCGATCCGCATCGCCGTCGAAGGCAAAACCGAAATCAGCTTCCGAAGCCACAACCATTGCTTGGAGCTGCTCCGGGTGAGTCGATCCCGCGTTACGGTTGATATTCTTACCATCTGGAGAGGCGTTAATAACCGAAACGTCCGCACCCAATTCTTGCAACGCCGCTGGCGCAACATTCGACGCCGCACCGTTTGCACAGTCTAAGATTATCCGCAAACCAGATAGGTCCGCACCGCAACGAACCAAATGATCAATATAAACCTGATCCGAAACAATCGCATTCTCGCGCATATAACCAACGCCAGCGCCAATCGGACGATCCCATTCCTGGCCGAGCACAGCTTCGATTTCATCCTCGATAGCATCATCAAGTTTGAACCCATCGCCCGAAATAAACTTAATACCGTTATCTGGCATCGCATTGTGCGAAGCAGAAATCATGACGCCCAAATCGTAATCACGAGCGGCAGTCAAATAGGCGATACCAGGAGTCGGAATCTCACGAACGTGTTCGACGTCGACGCCCGCGGACGATAGTCCAGCCGCCACTGCGTGGCTCAGCATTCCCGATGACTGGCGCGTATCGCGACCCACAATCGCTTTTGGCCGATGACCCGAAACATTTTGTGCTAACACCCGTGCCGCAGCCTCACCAAGTTGAAGCGCGAACGGCGCGGTGATCTCTCGATTAGCTAACCCGCGAACACCGTCGGTTCCAAATAGACGTGCCATCATCTCTCCTCTAATTGCACTGACAACTATTTAAGCCTAGTACATTGCCCTCAGTACACGGGAGATATCAGCCAGTGTATTTCTGCCATGTCACATCACACAAAGAACTTGTACTACTGAAAATTGCGACAACATACAAGTATGGCCCCACCACAAACGTGGCAGGACCATACTGGTTTTCCAATACTGAACGAATCAGCGCTTGGAGAACTGCGAAGCCTTACGTGCCTTCTTCAAACCAGCCTTCTTACGCTCGACTGCACGAGCATCACGGGCTAGGAAGCCAGCCTTCTTCAAAGCTGGACGGTTAGCATCACGATCGATTTCGTTCAATGCGCGGGCAACACCGAGACGAAGCGCACCGGCTTGCCCGGAGGTTCCGCCACCGTTGATGCGGGCGATAACATCGAAGCGACCTTCGATATCAAGTAGAACGAATGGTGAATTGACAAGCTGCTGATGCAACTTGTTTGGGAAGTAGTCCTCTAGAGTACGGCCGTTGATCTTCCACGTGCCGGTACCTGGGACGAGACGGACACGAGCAACTGCTTCCTTACGACGACCCAGGCCTGCGCCTGGTGCGGTCAGGGATGCACCCTGGCCGGTCTTGGGAGCCTCGGTCTCAGAGGTGTATGAACTCGGGGTTTCCTCAAGTTCTACGGTTTCAGTGGTCTCAGCCACGGTTCTCCTTAAATTTTTTCCGGACAGGGGTTACTGTGCAACCTGCGTAAGCTCAAAGGCTTCCGGCTGCTGAGCAGCATGTGGGTGCTCTGCCCCACGGTATACCTTGAGCTTGGAAAGCTGCTGACGTCCCAATGTGTTCTTTGGCAACATGCCGGCAACAGCCTTCATGACAGCCTTCTCTGGGTTTTCAGCCAAGAGTTCGGTATAGGACGTAGCGGTCAAGCCACCCGGCTGACCTGAGTGACGGTAAGCAATCTTCTGCTCGCGCTTCGAACCGGTCAGAGCGACCTTCTCAGCGTTGATGATCACGACGAAATCGCCGGTGTCAGCATGTGGAGCGAAGTTGGGCTTGTGCTTCCCACGGAGCAGGATGGCAACTTGAGATGCCAGACGGCCAAGGACGACGTCGGTGGCGTCAATGACATACCACTTCTTCTCGACGTCTCCGGGCTTCGGTGAATACGTGCGCACTTGCGTAGCCTTCGTTTCTTTAATCGCGGATAGCTCTATTAACTACTTGGGCAATGGCTTATGCCGAAAAGTAGCTAACCTATCCAATGGTCAAGTTAACGTTGCTGGCACTGTTATGAGACGAGTGGGATTGCATCTTCATACAACATGCACAGCATTAAGAAACTCTACTGTGATTTTCTACTCCGGTCAAAGGAAACGCTCGTGCTGTGGTGCGATTCATCTCAACAGTTTGTCCAGCCACACACCGTCGTCGACATTCATCCCCGAAAACGGCGCGCCAAAGAAGCTTGGCGACCATACTCGCTAGGCACTGGATATCCCACAGATTCCAGCGTTAACGGGTGTGGCGGTGCAACGATCACGTTGCCATCCCGAGACCGCTCCTCCAACCGCACTTGTGGCCAACGCTCTTCGCGAGCACCCCGCCCAACCTCAATCAGCGTCCCCATCAACGTGCGCACCTGCGAATGACAAAACGCATCAGCACGCGCCCGCCCCACAACTAAATCGCCATGGCGTTCGAAATCCAACTCGAACAACGTGCGCACCGTTGAAGCTCCTTCACGTGGCTTACAGAATGACAAAAAGTCATGTTCCCCAAGCAACCCCACTGCAGCCCGATTCATCGCCGCAATGTCTAACCGATCCGTCAGCCACAAAACATCCCGGCGTTGTGGATCCCACGCGGCAACTCCATCTGCGATTCGGTACGAATACTCACGCCACAGAGCCGAGAACCGGGCATCAAATTCCGGTGGCACCTCGGCAGCCTTATGAATAACGACGTCACTATATCCGCGTGGCGCCCATGGCAATACGGACGCAGCGGCACGTGAAAGCATCGAGTTAGCACGCATAACTAATGACTCTGCTGCGGTCCGCGAGGAGCGCCCTGGAAGGGTGTCCCAAGCTGCTCGGGAAACATCACAGTGAACCACCTGATGACGGGCATGCACCCCTGCGTCTGTACGCCCGGCCACTGTTACCATCACCGGATGCCTAAAAATCACCGACAAGACCTGTTCCAGCTCGTTTTGTACTGTTCTTAGGCCTGGTTGTGCCGCCCAACCGTGAAAGTGGTTACCGTCGTAGCTTAGATCTATGCGTAAGCGCGCATTTTGCGATAGCGTCGAAGTCATGACTGCAGGATCCCATATTCAGCCCCATGATCCCAACTCGGGATTTGACACGCTGAGTCTAGATTTTGGTGGCTCACGAGTTAAATCTGCCGTATTAGATCGCCAGGGCAACCATCTCGGCACATATTTTGTTGATGTTGTCGACTACCCGTTCACCCCGCAATTGATGATAGAAACCGTGATTGAGCATGCACAGCGCCATGCCGTCACATGCCAGCGAGTTACTATCGGCATGCCCGGAATCGTGCGCGACGGCATCGTCATCCATACCCCGCATTACATTCGTCCTGCTGGGCCGGGCGGGAACGTGGATCCACAATTGCAAGAGGCGTGGAAAAACGCTGATATCCAGAAACTTGTTGAGAACGCCTGCCATCTACCTACGCTCGTTGTCAACGACGCCATAGTTGCGGCCGCAGCAACAATTCAGGGACATGGTAGCGAGCTTATTCTTACCTTAGGTACTGGTTTAGGCATTGCCTTTGCTGTTAATGGCAGACTTACGGAACACATAGAAGTGTCTCACGCCCCAAGCCCGATTGGAGGAACGTTCGACGACGTCGTCGGCGCTATCAACCTTCCAGACACCGACTCAGCGCAATGGTCACACCACATCAGCCAAGTAATTGACGCTCTGTGGCCTATGTACCGGTGGGATACGCTTTACATCGGTGGCGGTAATGCGCTCAAACTTACTGACCAGGTGCGGGCATCTCTTAGCGAGCGTGGGGCTACTTTCTTAGATTATGAAGCAGGCGCACGAGGCGGTAGCGCAACCTGGCAATACGTCCCGCATATCACGCGCGGCGCTTGCGACTAATAGCGTAACAACGCTAGTAACTACCTCGCTATACTCCCTAAACTTTCACAGCCACTAAAACTAAATAATAGGTTGTGGCGGATTGATTACTCAATCCGCCACAACCTATAAGCAGTTAATCTGCTATTCCGACTTTGAGCACGAGCCCAAAAGCCAGAACAACGTCATCACTTTTCTTCAGCAGCTTCGACTTCTTCAGCTTCAGCAACTGGGGCTTCGTCAGCAGCCTTTTCAGCAGCCTTCTCAGCTTCCTTAACAACAGCCTGCTTTGGTGAAACTGGCTCGAGAACGAGCGAGATTTCGGCCATTGGGGCGTTGTCACCCTTGCGGTTTGGAAGCTTAACAATGCGAGTGTATCCACCCTCACGGTTCGCGAACTTTGGTGCAAGCTCTTCAAAAAGAATGTATGCAGTTTCGCGCGAGCCCAAAACCTTCAGTGCAAGACGACGATTGTGAGTATCGCCCTTCTTAGCCTTGGTGATGAGCTTTTCGATATGTGGACGAACACGCTTGGCCTTAGCCTCGGTTGTTACGACCGATTCATTGTGAATGAGCGACTTGCAGAGGTTTGCAATGATGAGACGCTCGTGCGCTGGGCTACCACCCAAGCGTGGACCCTTAGCGGGACGTGGCATGATTTCTCCTAAAAATTATCTTGTTCCGCTGACCTTCAGGCCTGCGTTTCGTCACTGAAGTGCATTCCGTACGTTTCATCACCGAAGCCGGACATGAAACCAGCCGGTGAATCCTTTAGACGCAAGTCAAGCTTTGCCAGCTCATCCTTAACGTCTTCAATCGACTTCGCACCAAAGTTACGAATATCAAGCAGGTCAGCCTCAGAACGAAGCACCAGCTCACCGATTGTATGGATACCTTCACGCTGCAAGCAATTCTGCGAACGTGCCGGTAGGTTAAGAATGGTAATTGGTCGTTGCAAATCAGAAGACTGCTGTTCAACAACAGGAGCTTCCTTCAACTCGAGGCCTTCGACTTCCTGGTTCAACTCAGCTGTCAAACCAAACAGTTCAACGAGAGTCTTACCTGCTGAAGCAAAAGCATCACGAGGCGCCATGGACGGCTTTGTCTCGACGTCGACGATCAGTTTGTCGAAGTCGGTACGCTGACCAACACGAGTAGCTTCCACCTTGTACGAAACCTTCACGACTGGTGAATAGATCGAGTCAACTGGGATACGACCAATTTCGTAGTCTGGCGAGTTGTTCTGCTGTGCTGAAACATAGCCACGGCCACGTTCAACAGTCAGATCAATCTCGAGCTTGCCCTTTTCATTCAACGTTGCGATAAGCAGCTCTGGGTTATGAATTTCAACTCCAGCTGGTGGCGTAATATCTGCCGCAGTTACTTCCCCTGGACCAGCCTTGCGCAGATACATCTGCACTGGCTCGTCATTTTCCGAAGTAACAACCAGATCTTTGAGGTTCAAAATGATCTGGGCGACATCTTCTTTAACGCCCTCAATGGTTGAAAACTCATGAAGCACACCATCGATATGAATCGACGTCACGGCAGCGCCTGGAATGGACGATAGCAGTGTACGACGAAGCGAGTTACCGAGTGTGTAGCCGAAACCTGGCTCAAGCGGGTTAAGCGTGAACCGCGAACGGGTATCCGAAAGCTTATCTTCGGTTAGCGTAGGACGCTGTTCAATGATCACTATAGTTTCCTTTCACCGGATGCCCACTATATGACATCCACCAGCCGGCATATGCCGGCGATTACATGTGACACACTTGCGTAAGTATGTCACCGAGGAAAGGGGACGAACCCCCTTACTGATCAAACGCGACGGCGCTTGGGAGGACGGCAGCCGTTGTGTGCTTGAGGAGTTACATCAGAAATTGAGGTAACTTCAAGACCGGAAGCTGTCAGGGAACGAATAGCAGTTTCACGACCAGAGCCTGGACCCTTGACGAAAACATCAACCTTCTTCATACCTGCTTCCATTGCGCGACGTGCAGCATTTTCTGCAGCAAGCTGTGCAGCGTATGGAGTAGATTTACGCGAGCCCTTGAAGCCAACCATGCCAGAGGATGTCTGGGCAATAACTTCGCCATTAGGGTCGGTGATCGACACGATCGTGTTGTTAAACGTGGACTTAATATGCGCCTGGCCAGTTAATACGTTCTTTCGCATTGTGCGGCGCGGACGACGCTGAGTCTTTGGTGGCATTTGTTAAAATCTCCTGAAAATTATCGTCGATTCACACCCGAAGGTGGAACTACTTACTTCTTCTTACCTGCAACGGTACGCTTTGGACCCTTACGAGTACGAGCGTTTGTCTTGGTACGCTGACCGTGAACCGGAAGGCCTCGGCGGTGACGGAGACCTTGGTAAGAACCAATCTCAATCTTGCGACGAATGTCAGCCTGAATCTCACGACGGAGATCACCTTCGACCTTGTAGTTTTCGTCGATGTGGTTCTTCAGCTTGACGAGATCATCTTCAGTCAGATCCTTAACACGAGTGTCCGGATTAACGCCAGTAGCGGCGAGGGACTCTAGCGCACGGGTGTGACCAATGCCGAAAATGTAGGTGAGTGCAATCTCTACTCGCTTCTCACGAGGGAGATCGACACCAGATAGACGTGCCATGTGTGTGGCTCCTATATGTTCATTCCGAAGGTGTGGAGCATTGCCGTCCCGATCGGGTTTTGGCCTTCGGACCAAAAGAATGCGCGGTGCGCTGACAATGCCTGTTCAATGCGTAGGACTTAGCCCTGACGCTGCTTATGGCGTGGGTTGTCACAGATAACCATGACTCGACCGTGCCGACGAATAACCTTGCAGTTATCGCAAATGCGCTTAACGCTTGGCTTGACCTTCATAGTCTCTAGCTTTCTTTGTCGGTTAACGCAACGTTTAAGCTACGTGTTATTAACGGGGGTTACTTGTGGCGATATACGATACGACCACGTGTTAAGTCGTAGGGCGTAAGCTCAACAACCACACGGTCCTCCGGAAGGATCTTGATGTAGTGCTGACGCATCTTCCCTGAGATGTGCCCGAGCACTACGTGCCCGTTATCTAGTTCTACGCGAAACATTGCATTTGGCAGTGCTTCAACGACAACACCTTCAATTTCAATGACGCCTTCTTTTTTCGCCATTACTCCCGCTAACTTCGATTCGATTCTACGATCGCGGTTGCGACCGTAGTTTGATGTCTGATCCACCAACTGATAGATACAAGGCACCAACGCTCTATAATACGTGATTTGTAGAGCGAAGCGATAGGTGTTTTAACGTGCATCTCGTCACGCCGAAACCAAAGACCAGGCAAAATTGCAAAATTAGGCCAGCGGCGCGATCTTAATTCCGAAGCGTTCTAGTTCAGCCGCTCCCCCGTCAGGTTCTGTCAACACCCAGATTCCGCCCTTATGAAGGGCAATCATATGTTCCCAATGACAAGCGTCTTTTCCGTCGTCGGTAACAACGGTCCACTCGTCTGCAAGCGTATGATTATCCTGATAGCCCGCGGTGAGCATCGGCTCGATACACAGCACCATTCCTGGCTTTAGCTTAGGGGTACGCCCATCAATAGAATAGTTGAGAACTTCAGGATCTTGATGCATGGCATCACCTATTCCATGGCCAGTATAGTCAAGAACAATATCCGGACGAAGTTCACCATCTAGAGACTCCACATAATCATCGATAGCATCACCGATATCACCTACTCGTTTACCTGTTGCCATTGCGGCAATACCGACCCACATGGATTCCCGAGTGATAGCACTTAATTCTTCACGTGCTGCAGTGACGTGCGGATCGCCGCCCGGAACCACAACACTAATACATGCATCCGCGTGCCAACCATCAACAACCGCACCACAATCGAAAGAAACCAAGTCTCCTGGCGCAAGTACTCGCGAACCAGGAATACCATGCACGATTTCATCATTAACAGAAGTACAAATTTGGCCCGGATAATCGTAGTACCCAAAAAAGTTAGAACGCGCACCGTTTCTAATCAAAACATTCAGTGCAACTCGGTCCATGTCCGCCGTCGTCACCCCTGGTTTAACAGCTGCACGCAATGCGGCGTGAATTTGCGCAACAACCAGCCCCGCGGTACGCATCTTAACAATTTGTTCATTAGTTTTATATTGGATTTTATTTTCCACGGCAGTTTCCTTCGATCTTGTAAAGCAAATATAAGTAAACTGCTAGCCACAATGTAGCTAGCAGTTTACTTAGAACAATCAGTTGATGCCTAGACTTTCCTTAACACCGGCGACGATTCGTGAACGTACTTCTTCGATGGTACCTATACCATCAATAGTGACCAGTTTGCCACGCTTGCGATATGCTTCAATAATCGGTTCGGTAGCTTCGTGGTAAACGGCTACACGATGTGCAATTACCTCAGGCGTATCATCAGCGCGTCCCTCAATCTCCGCACGCTTAAGCAACCGGCCTTCGACTTCTTCATCTGGAATAGCAATAACAATCATTGCATCCATGCTCTGATCGTTTTCTGCCAGCATAGAGTCGAGTGCTTCGATCTGCTCGAGAGTACGTGGATAACCGTCCAACAAGAAACCATTAACTGTATCGGGTTGCGCCAAGCGTCGGCGAACTATTTCATTGGTAACTGTATCCGGAACCAAATTTCCTGCACTAATGTAGCGCTGTGCTTCCAGACCAATATCTGATTTGTTAGCGATTTCAGCACGGAAGATTTCACCAGTCGAAATAGCTGGAATACCGAGCGCTTCGGAAACTGCACCGGCCTGGGTCCCTTTGCCTGCTCCCGGAGCTCCAGTAAGAATCAAACGAAAACTCATCGTAGGAATCCTTCATAGTGACGTTGCTGGAGTTGGGCATCAATGTCTTTAACAGTCTGTAGTCCAACACCAACGAGGATGATGATTGACGTTCCGCCAAAGCTGAACGTCGTCAAACCCATTTGGGTAAAGACGATCTGTGGAATAAGCGCAACAATGGCCAAATACAGGGCACCAACCCAAGTTATACGGTTGATGACGTACCGCAGATAATCTGCAGTTGGCTGGCCTGCACGGATACCAGGCACAAATCCACCGTAACGTTTCATATTGTCTGCGACTTCTTCAGGATCAAAAGTAATCGACGTGTAGAAGAACGCGAAGAACAGGATTAGGAAGAAGTAAACAACCAAGTACCAGAACGAGTGGGGCGCAAAGTAGGTACGCACCCAAGCAGCCCAACCCTCCTGAGCTGTTGAGAACTGAGCAAACATCGTAGGCATCGACAAAATCGATGACGCAAAGATGACTGGAATAACATTCGCCATATTAAGTTTAAGCGGGATGTACGTCGATGTACCACCATAGGTACGACGGCCAACCACGCGCTTTGCGTATTGAACTGGGATACGACGCTGGGACTGTTCTACGAAAACAACAACCACCGTGATTGCTAAGAACATACCGAGTACGATAAGCACACCAAACCAGCCATGGTTAGATTGGCTAATATTGCCAAGCATTGCCGGGAAGTTAGCCGCGATACCGGTGAAAATAAGCAAAGACATACCGTTTCCAACACCACGCTCGGTAATCAGCTCAGCCATCCACATGATCAAACCGGTTCCTGCCGTCATTGCCAAAATTGCAATAATAAATTTAACTGCAGAAGGTTCTGGGATCGGATCGACAGTGCAGTTCTGGAACAGTGCTCCATTGGCTACGGAGACTGTAACTGAAGACTGCAGAATCGCCAAAAAGATCGTGAGATAGCGAGTATATTCAGTCAGCTTAGCCTGTCCAGTTTGGCCTTCCTTCGACAGTTCTTCAAACCGAGGAATCACTACTTTCATCAATTGAACGATAATCGATGCCGTAATGTAGGGCATGATTCCGAGCGCAAATACCGCAAGCTTGAGCATTGCTCCGCCCGAGAACATATTGATTAATGTAAGTAATCCTTCGCTACCAGCTTCGTCAAGACATTTGGTCACATTCTTATATGAAACAAAAGGTGCTGGAATAAAAGTACCGAGACGGTAAATCACCATGATCATCACAGTGAAGAGGAGCTTAGCTCGCAAGTCTGGGGTACGGAAGGCTGAGATCAGTGCGTGTAGCAAGGAAGTTCCTCCGATGTTGGAACCGGCCGGGGCCGGGCGCGTGATGCCGACCAGAGTCGGCGTTATGTCATTGTGTAGCTAACAAAAGCTACTGTGCGTGGCATGTGTACCAAACACACGTACTGTGACAACTATACCTGTAAACACGCAATCAAATACAGCCTTAAATGAGTAATGTTTGAGACATTTTACATGTAAAAGACGGGTCCATAACCACTTCATTAGTTATGAACCCGTCTTTAATGAATGAGTTTAGCTCATCGCTGTTCTAGTGAGCCACCAGCAGCTTCGATCTTTTCTTTTGCAGAAGCAGACCAAGCATCGACAGTAACGTTAACTTTAACGTTAATTTCACCAGTACCGAGAATCTTAACGAGCTTGTTAGCACGAACTGCGCCCTTAGCTACGAGATCATCGACGGTAACGGTTCCGCCTTCTGGGAAAAGCGACTCAAGCTTGTTCAAGTTAACAACTTGGTATTCGATGCGAGCCGGGTTCTTGAAACCACGGAGCTTAGGAAGACGCATATGCATAGGCATCTGTCCACCTTCGAAACCAGCTTTAACCTGGTAACGTGCCTTAGTACCTTTAGTACCACGACCAGCAGTCTTACCCTTTGAACCTTCACCACGGCCCACACGAGTGCGAGCTTTGTTGGCGCCGGGTGCTGGGCGAAGATCATGAATCTTTAGAACGTCAGCCATCAGGCAACCTCCTCCACAGTAACCAAGTGAGCTACCGTACGAATCATACCGCGGACAACCGGGGTATCTTCGCGAATAACTGACTGGTGGATCTTGTGCAAACCAAGCGACCGAACCGTATCTTTTTGATTCTGCTTAGTTCCTACGAGACCTTTGGTCTGAGTAATCTTGAGTTTCATCATGCACCAACTCCTGCAGCGGCAGCTTCGTTCTCGGCACGTTGTGCTTCGAGCTCAGCGTCTTCGCGTTCCTTGGCTTCATGTTCTGTGCGCTTGAGTAACATTGACTTAGGAGCAACATCATCAAGTGGCAAGCCACGGCGAGCCGCGACAGCCTCAGGCTGTTCGAGTTGCTTCAATGCTGCGATAGTTCCACGCACAATGTTAATGGCATTGGATGATCCGAGCGACTTTGAAAGAACGTCATGGATTCCGGCACACTCCATAATTGCACGAACTGGACCGCCTGCGATAACACCAGTACCAGCAGATGCTGGACGGAGCAACACGACGCCAGCAGCGTCACGGGCTTGGACCAAATGTGGAATGGTAGTGCCAATGAGCGGAACCTTGAAGAAGTTCTTCTTTGCTTCCTCGGTACCCTTAGCAATTGCAGCAGGTACTTCCTTTGCCTTGCCGTAGCCAACACCTACAGTGCCGTTGCCGTCTCCAACCACAACAAGTGCAGTGAAGGACATGCGACGTCCACCTTTAACGGTCTTAGCGACGCGGTTAATCGTCACGACGCGCTCAATGTAAGCGTTTCGATCTTCGGCGCGACGATCGGTTCGACGATCGCCACGGCGATCATCACGACGGTTATTACGCTCGTTGCGCGAGCCGTCGTTCTCCGAGCCAGCGGCTCGTCCTCGCTGCTGTGCAGCCATAAGAATTTCCTCTCGTTTTGCCAATTTACAGGGTCAAACCAGCTTCACGGGCGCCTTCTGCAACTGCAGCGACACGACCATGATACTTGTTACCACCGCGATCAAACACGACGGCGGAGATGCCGGCCTCAAGTGCACGCTTGCCGACGAGCTCGCCGACGACGTGTGCTTTGTGAACCTTGGAATCGGATGAGGCGCGCAAATCAACTTCAAGAGTGGACGCAGACACGAGTGTCTTGCCCACAGTATCGTCGATAACCTGCGCAACCATGTGACGATTTGACCGAGTAACAACCAAACGTGGACGTTCGGAAGTACCGGTAATACGCTTGCGTAGTCGGATATGACGGCGAGTACGTGAAACGAACTTGCCCTTGCCCTTTGGAGTAACAGCCATCACTTACCAGCCTTTCCGGCCTTACGGCGAACGTGTTCACCAGCATAGCGAATACCCTTACCCTTGTAAGGCTCAGGCTTGCGAAGCTTGCGAATGCGAGCTGCCATCTCGCCGACTTGTTGCTTGTTGATACCGCTAATCGAGAACTTTGTTGGAGCTTCGACAGCAAAAGAGATACCTTCTGGAGCCTCAACAAAGATGGTGTGGGAGTAACCGAGCGAGAATTCGAGATCCTTGCCCTTAGCGACAACACGGTATCCAGTACCCACGATTTCGAGAGCCTTAGTAAAACCTTCAGTTACACCAAGGATGTTGTTAGCGATCAGCGTCCGAGTGAGACCATGGAGTGAACGAGATACTCGCTCGTCATTTGGGCGACGAACGACAACAGCGTTCTCCTCAATCTCAACGGTGATAGGAGCTGGAACGTTGTGAACCAATTCTCCCTTAGGGCCTTTTACGGTGACAACATCGCCGTCGATCATGACCTCGACGCCAGCAGGGATAGCAATTGGGAGCTTACCAATACGAGACATTGTATAACTCCTTCCTTACCAGATGTAGGCGAGGACTTCCCCACCTACGCCCTTGTCCTTGGCCTCACGATCAGTTAGCAGACCTGAAGACGTAGACAAAATCGCTACGCCGAGTCCGCCGAGAACCTGAGGAAGATTGGTGGACTTCGCGTAAACGCGAAGACCCGGCTTTGAAATACGGCGCAAGCCAGCAAGCGAACGCTCGCGGTTTGGACCGAACTTCAAGTTCAGAGTGAGCGTCTTGCCCACCTTGGCATCTTCGACAATATAGTCGGCGATGTAACCCTCACGCTGAAGGATGTTAGCGATATTTGCCTTCATCTTCGAGTACGGCATCGAAACCGACTCATGGAACGCCGAATTGGCGTTGCGCAGACGCGTGAGCATATCTGCAATTGGGTCTGTCATAGACATCGGGCTTTTGCCCTTTCTCGTCGCGGTTTCCTATTAAGACCTGCGACGTAGATTCTTACCAGCTGGACTTCGTAACACCGGGCAGTTCACCACGGTGAGCCATCTCGCGCAAGCAGATACGGCACAAGCCGAACTTGCGGTATACCGAGTGTGGACGGCCGCAACGCTGACACCGTGTGTAAGCGCGGACGGCGAACTTAGGCTTGCGTGCAGCCTTTACCTTTAATGAGGTCTTTGCCATTCTTGTCAGTCCTCCTTGAACGGGAATCCAAGGTGACGCAACAATGCACGTCCCTCGTCGTCAGTCTTTGCGGTTGTCACAACGGTGATATCCATACCACGAACGCGATCGATCTTATCCTGATCAATCTCGTGGAATACGGACTGTTCAGTCAAACCGAATGTGTAGTTACCATGTCCATCAAACTGCTTTGACGAAAGGCCGCGGAAGTCGCGGATACGTGGCAATGCGGTTGCGAGAAGACGATCTAAGAACTCCCACATACGGTCGCCACGCATAGTTACATGACAACCAATTGCCTGTCCTTCACGAAGCTTGAACTGAGCGATAGACTTACGAGCTCGGTTGATCTGTGGCTTCTGACCGGTAATAGCGGTGATATCAGCGATAGCGCCTTCCAATACCTTAGAGTCACGAGCCGCATCACCAACGCCCATATTGACTACGATCTTCTCGAGTCCAGGAATTTGATGGATATTTGCATACTTGAACTCATCGTTCATCTTAGAACGAATTTCGTCAGCGTACTTAGTCTTCAAACGCGGAGTAATCTTCTCGCTCACAGTTCGATTTCCTTTCCACCGCGACGTCCGATACGTTCACGCATGATCTTCTTACGACCGTCACGCTCTACTTCAACCTCACGGAAGCCAACGCGAATTGGCTTCTTATCTGGACCAACGAGGGCCACGTTCGAGATGTGAATAGGAGCTTCGACGGTTTCAATGCCACCAGTAGCAGCACCGCGGTCAGTACGACCAACCTTGGTGTGCTTCTTAACCCTGGCAACGCCTTCGACGATGACACGGTCTTCAGCTGGGATAACAGAAAGAACTGTTCCCTGCATGCCCTTGTCACGTCCGGCGATTACTTGAACTAGGTCACCCTTCTTGATCTTCGCCATTTCTCAGATCACCTCCGGTGCCAATGAAACGATACGCATGAACTTCTTATCACGAAGCTCACGAGCAACGGGGCCGAAGATACGGGTACCACGTGGCTCGTTCTCGTTCTTCAGGATGACAGCTGCATTTTCGTCGAAACGAATATATGAGCCGTCAGCGCGACGAGTGCTCTTCTTTGCGCGGACGACGACCGCCTTGACGACGTCGCCCTTCTTTACATTTCCGCCAGGAATAGCATCCTTGACGGTGGCGACAATCGTGTCGCCAATTCCGGCGTAGCGCTTGCCAGAACCGCCAAGCACGCGGATGCAGAGGATTTCCTTAGCACCGGTGTTGTCGGCGATCTTAAGCCGCGACTCCTGCTGGATCATTTACATTTCTCCTGTCGTCGTGCCGGTTCTCGTTTAACGAGCCTTGCCGAACGGATGGTTTGCTTTCCCGGGCGTTGCCGCCCGGGATACATCACTTTGCCTTCTCGATAATCTCGACCACGCGGAAATGCTTGGTCGCAGACAACGGTCGGGTTTCCATGATACGTACGAGATCGCCAACCTGGACCTCGTTAGATTCATCATGGGCCTTGACGCGCTTGGTACGGGTCATGACTTTGCCGTAAAGCGGATGCTTACGACGGTCTTCGACCTCGACCACAACGGTCTTGTCCATCTTGTCAGATACTACATAACCACGGCGCACTTTGCGATGGTTACGCACTGTGGTATCAGTCAACTTTTCTTGCTCGCTCATGTGGGACCTCACTTCTTAGCCGTCGGAGCGGTGCGAATTCCGAGCTCACGCTCGCGGGCAATTGTGTAAATGCGGGCAATATTGCGACGCACTTCCTTCAGACGACCGGAATCTTCCAGACGGTGGGTCACGGCTGAGAAACGAAGATTAAAGAGTTCTTCCTTCGCTTCCTTCAGACGCTCGGCGAGCTCAACTTCAGTGAGCTTGTCTAGCTCTTCAGTGCTGATGCCCTTAGCCATCATTCACCATCCTCACGGGTAACAAAACGGGTCTTCATTGGGAGCTTGTGCATTGCACGCTCCATTGCTTCGCGAGCTAGGTTCTCTGGCACGCCAGCAAGTTCGAACATGATGCGCCCTGGCTTCACATTAGCAACCCAAGTCTCGACTGGGCCCTTACCGGAACCCATACGAAGACCGAGAGCCTTCTTGGTAAGCGGGCGATCTGGGAAGATATTAATCCATACCTTACCACCACGCTTAACATGACGTGTCATAGCAATACGAGCTGCTTCAATCTGACGGTTGGTAACATATGCCGGCTCCAGTGCCTGGATACCGTATTCACCGAATGCAATCTGGTTTCCGCCCTTAGACATGCCCGAGCGAGTCGGACGATGCTGCTTGCGGTACTTTGTGCGGCGGGGAATGAGCATGAAACTCAGGCCTCCGTTTCCTGGGTCTTTGCCGGCTCAGTTGCCGGAGCTTCAGTTGCTGGAGCAGCCTTCTGCTCAGCAGACTGGTTCGAACGTGCACCACGGTTTGGACGATCGCCACGACGACCACGACGTTCGCCACCACGTCCACCACGACCACGTGGGGCTTCAGCAAGTGAACGGTAGTATTCGGCGTCGGTGACGTCACCGCGGTAAATCCATACCTTCACGCCAATGCGACCGAAGGTGGTGCGTGCCTCGTAGAAACCGTAGTCGATGTTGGCGCGCAAGGTGTGCAGTGGAACTCGACCTTCACGGTAGAATTCTGCCCGCGACATTTCGGCGCCGCCAAGACGACCTGAGCACTGAACACGGATACCCTTAGCGCCTGCACGCTGTGCGGACTGAATGCCCTTACGCATAGCGCGACGGAAAGAGACGCGTGCTGCTAGCTGCTCAGCAATACCCTGAGCGACAAGCTGTGCATCAGCTTCTGGGTTCTTGACTTCGAGAATGTTGAGCTGAACGGCCTTGCCAGTCAGCTTCTCGAGGTCCTGGCGAAGACGATCAGCTTCGGCGCCACGGCGACCAATAACAATGCCCGGACGAGCAGTGTGAATGTCAATGACGACGCGCTCAGTACGACGCTCGATGTTCACACGGGAAATACCCGCGCGTTCAAGATCGTTTTCTACCTTGCGACGAATCTTGATGTCTTCTTCAATGTAATCGCGGTAGCGCTGACCTTCCTTGGTGGAGTCAGCGAACCACTTCGACCGATGTTCGGTGGTGATACCGAGACGGAAACCGGTCGGGTTTACTTTCTGTCCCACAATCAGGCTCCCTTCTTCTCGTCACCGACGATAACGGTGATGTGGCTTGTTCGCTTCAAAATACGGTTCGCACGGCCCTGAGCGCGTGGTTGAATGCGCTTCATCGTAGGACCTTCATCAACGTATGCGGCGGTAACAATCAAATCAGCATCATCAAAACGCTCATTTGTTTGTTCAGCAGCATAACGTGCATTTGCCATTGCCGACTCAAGAATCTTCTTGACATCAGTAGCGATTGCTTGTGGTGCGAACTTCAGTAGGTCGACCGCTGCGAGTGCACGCATACCACGAATCTCGTTGATCACGCGACGTGCCTTCTGCGGCGTTACACGTACATAACGTGCCTGTGCCTTAGCTTCCATAATCCTGCCTAACTCTCTCGCGCTGCCTTAGCGGCGGCGGCCCTTGCGGTCGTCCTTCTCGTGACTACGGAAAGTACGAGTAGGAGCGAATTCGCCGAGCTTGTGGCCGACCATGGATTCGGTGACGAACACCGGAACATGCTTGCGGCCGTCGTGGACTGCAAAGGTGTGACCTAGGAAGTCGGGGGTAATAACCGACCGACGGGACCAGGTCTTGATAACGTTCTTGGTACCCTTTTCGTTCTGATCGTCAACCTTTTTCATAAGGTGTTCGTCAACGAACGGGCCCTTTTTCAAACTACGCGGCATTGCTCATATCCTCCTGATTAGCGCTTCTTGCCAGTCTTGCGACGGCGCACAATGAGCTTGTCGCTGGGCTTGTTGGGGTGGCGTGTACGGCCTTCCTTCTTGCCCCATGGTGAGACTGGGTGACGACCACCAGAGGTCTTACCTTCACCACCACCATGTGGGTGGTCAACCGGGTTCATGACAACACCACGGACAGTTGGGCGAACGCCCTTCCACCGCATGCGGCCAGCTTTACCCCAATTGACATTGGATTGCTCAGCATTGCCAACTTCGCCAACAGTTGCACGGCAGCGCGCGTCGACGTTACGAATTTCACCAGATGGCATACGCAGCTGGGCGTACTTGCCTTCCTTAGCAACGAGCTGAACCGATGTTCCAGCAGAGCGGGCAATCTTTGCTCCGCCGCCGGGACGTAACTCCACAGCGTGGATCACGGTACCAACTGGAATGTTACGAAGTGGCAAGTTGTTGCCTGGCTTGATGTCAGCAGACGGACCGTTCTCAACCATCATGCCTTGCTTGAGATTAACCGGAGCCAAAATGTAACGCTTTTCGCCGTCTACGTAGTGTAGGAGAGCGATACGAGCGGTACGGTTCGGATCATACTCAATGTGAGCAACACGGGCTGGAATGCCGTCCTTGTCGTGACGACGGAAGTCAATCACGCGATACTGGCGCTTATGTCCACCGCCCTTGTGGCGAGTGGTGATGCGGCCGGCATTGTTGCGGCCACCAGTCTTAGAGAGCGGGCGCAGGAGCGACTTCTCCGGCGTCGATCGGGTGATCTCAGCGAAGTCGGCGACGCTCGCACCGCGACGACCTGGTGTCGTCGGCTTGTACTTACGAATTCCCATGAGTTCTTATCCTCAATATCCTGCCGGCGTTAGCCGACGATCTCGCCGTAGATGTCGATCGTGCCCTCACGGAGGGTGACAATGGCTCGCTTGGTTGCCTTGCGACGGCCGATGCCGTTGCGAGTGCGGCGAGTCTTGCCTGCACGATTCTGAGTATTCACGGACTCAACCTTGACACCAAAGATTTTCTCGATGGCGATCTTGATTTCCGTCTTGTTCGCGGATGGGTGCACCAAGAAGGTGTACTTTCCTTCATCCTCGCCACGAGCTGACTTTTCAGTTGCTACTGGGGCAAGAATGACGTCACGCGGATCCTTGTTGTGGAACGCTGCGTACTGAGTCACTTCGTCTCCTCCTTGCTGTGTGCACCGGTGAAGGTGTCAAGAGCGGCTTGGGTGAAGATGACATCGTCGGCAACGAGCACATCGTAAGCGTTGAGCTGATCAACGTAGATGGTGTGTGCTTCTGGAAGGTTACGTAGCGAGAGAACCGAAGTCTCATCGTTGCGCTCTAGCACAACGAGTGCGCTACGATCTTCAACAACCTTGTTAACCAGGTTGAGAGCAGCTTTCGTTGATGGAGTTGCGGACTCAACGATGCTGGTAACGACGTGAATACGACCGTTACGTGCACGGTCAGACAGAGACTGACGGAGTGCAGCAGCAATCATCTTCTTTGGGGTGCGCTGCGAGTAATCGCGTGGCTGTGGGCCATGAACGGTTCCACCACCAGTAAAGTGAGGAGCACGAATCGAACCCTGGCGAGCGCGACCAGTACCCTTCTGTTTGAATGGCTTCACACCACCACCACGGACTTCACCGCGGGTCTTGGTCTTATGTGTGCCCTGACGTGCAGCAGCAAGCTGAGCGACAACAACCTGGTGGATGAGTGGAATGTTAATCTCGAGATCGAATGACTCTGCTGGGAGAGTCACCGAACCGGCCTTAGCGCCTGTGGTGTCGAGGATGTCAACCTTGAGGTCTGCCATTTAGATCAGGCTCCCTTCACGGCAGTACGGATCACGACGACGCCACCCTTGTTACCCGGGATAGCGCCAGATACGAGAATCAAATCGTTCTCGGTATCAATGGCGTGAATGGTCAAATTTTGCACTGTGACGCGAGCGTTACCCATGCGACCAGCCATACGCATACCGCGGAAAACGCGGGATGGGGTGGAACATGCGCCGATCGAGCCTGGCTTACGGTGGTTACGGTGAGCACCGTGGGAAGCGGACACGCCAGCGAAGCCATGACGCTTCATAACACCAGCGAAGCCCTTGCCTTTAGACTTACCGATAACATCGATTGTCTGGCCAGCTTCAAAAGTTTCCACGCCAATTTCTTGACCCAAGGAATACTCTTGCGCATCAACAGTACGGATTTCTGCAACGTGACGACGTGGCTCAACGCCAGCCTTCTCAAAGTGTCCCTTGAGCGGCTTGGTCACGTTCTTAGCTTTCAACTCGCCAGAAGCAATCTGGACAGCTGAATAGCCATCGATTTCAGGTGTACGAACCTGAGTAACAACGTTCTTACCAACACGAACGACAGTCACTGGAATAAGGTTTGCATTCTCATCCCAGACCTGGGTCATGCCGAGCTTGGTGCCAAGCAGGGCCTTAACTGGCGCTACTTTAGCAGTAGTGATGTTCTTGGTCATTTTATGCGTTACCTCAGAGCTTGATCTCGACGCTTACGTCGGCTGGAAGATCCAGACGGCGGAGCGTGTCAATGGTCTTCAGAGTCGGATCGACAATGTCGATCAGTCGCTTATGCGTACGCATTTCGAAGTGTTCGCGACTGTCCTTGTACTTGTGGGGCGAGCGAATGACCGTGAAAACGTTCTTCTCGGTCGGCAACGGCACTGGGCCCACGACCGACGCTCCTGTACGGGTAACTTCGTCGACGAGCTTTTTCGCTGCGTTGTCGATGACCTCATGGTCATAAGACTTCAGACGGATGCGGATCTTTTGTCCCGCCATGGCGTCGTCTCCCTCTCTTCTACCGCGGAACACTGAAACCCGCAGTCGGGCGTGTCGCGGTCAAGCAATCAACAACGTCAAGCCCTATGAGATTTTCAGCGAACCGGCCTTATGTACCGAAATACTTTTGTACCTCGGCCAAGTTCTACGTCTAGTTACAACCAGACAACTTGATAAGTATTGCAAATAAATGCTCCACTCCTCAAGTTATGGCAGCTCTTGGTGTCTCATTCCACATTGCTACGTAGATTTTAAAATGAATAGAAAAGTGGGGCCCTGCGTTTGCAGAACCCCACTTCGGTAAGTATCTACCTAAGCATCATCACTTGATGATCTTGGTGACTCGACCTGAACCAACGGTACGGCCACCCTCGCGGATAGCGAAGCCGAGGCCCTCTTCCATAGCGATTGGCTGGATAAGCTCAACCGACATGTCGGTGTTGTCGCCTGGCATAACCATTTCGGTGCCCTCTGGAAGGGTGATCACGCCGGTGACGTCAGTGGTACGGAAGTAGAACTGTGGGCGGTAGTTGGAGAAGAATGGGTTGTGACGTCCACCTTCATCCTTGCCGAGTACGTAGACCTGAGCTTCGAAGTTGGTGTGTGGCGTGATGGTGCCCGGCTTGGCAACAACCTGTCCACGCTCAACTTCTTCACGCTTGGTACCACGAAGCAAGAGACCACAGTTCTCGCCGGCCTCAGCGTAGTCCATCTGCTTGTGGAACATTTCGATTCCAGTAACAGTGGTCTTCTGTGGGGCGCGGATACCGAGGATTTCGACTTCCTCGTTGAGCTTGAGAACGCCACGCTCTGCACGGCCGGTGACAACGGTTCCACGACCGGTAATCGTGAAGACGTCCTCGATTGGCATGAGGAATGGCTTGTCAAGGTCACGTACTGGATCGTCGAAGTAGGTATCGACTGCTTCCATGAGCTCTTCGATGGACTTGGACCACTCAGCGTCGCCTTCAAGCGCCTTGAGAGCGGAGATCTTGACGATTGGGAGATCGTCGCCCGGGTAATCCTGGGAGGAAAGAAGTTCGCGAACTTCCATTTCGACGAGCTCGAGGATTTCCTCATCGTCGACCATGTCAGCCTTGTTAAGGGCAACGATGATCTGTGGAACGCCAACCTGGCGAGCAAGAAGAACGTG
Source organism: Arcanobacterium phocae (assembly GCF_900105865.1). NCBI lineage: Bacteria > Bacillati > Actinomycetota > Actinomycetes > Actinomycetales > Actinomycetaceae > Arcanobacterium > Arcanobacterium phocae. Next base: position 975,955 of record NZ_LT629804.1, on the reverse strand, counting down.
CTCGCGGGTCTGCGCCATTGGGCCGTCGGTGGCGGCGACAACGAGAATTGCGCCGTCCATCTGTGCAGCACCGGTAATCATGTTCTTGATGTAATCGGCGTGGCCTGGGGCGTCAACGTGTGCGTAGTGACGCTTTTCGGTCTGGTATTCAACGTGGGAAACGTTGATGGTAATACCACGCTGACGCTCTTCTGGAGCATTGTCAACCTGGTCGAACGGGGTGAACTCGTTCAGTTCTGGGTACTTTTCCGCTAGAACCTTGGTAATCGCAGCGGTCGTCGTCGTCTTTCCGTGATCAACGTGACCGATGGTGCCGATGTTCATATGCGGCTTGGACTTGTCGTACTTGGCCTTTGCCACTTTCGCCCTCCTGGGACTCGATGTTATTTGGTCTTCAGTTTATAAGTTTTGTGCGCTAAGCACCAAACCGTGACTAAAGAGATCCTACTGGTCGATTGGATTAATTGAAAATCAGACCTGCTGGCTCACTCGCCACGGGTCTTCTGGATGATCTCGTCGGCAACAGCCTTCGGGACTTCCTGGTACTTCGCGAACTGCATGGAGTACACCGCGCGACCCTGCGTCTTTGAACGCAAGTCACCAATGTATCCGAACATTTCGGAAAGCGGGACGAGAGCGCGAACGATCTTGACACCAGTCGCGTCCTCCATCGAGGAGATCAGACCACGGCGAGAGTTGAGATCGCCGATGACATCTCCCATGTACTCTTCTGGAGTACGAACCTCCACGTCCATCACTGGTTCGAGGATGACTGGCTTAGCGCGCTTAGCGCCTTCGCGGAACACCATCTGACCAGCGATCTTGAACGCCATTTCGGAGGAGTCGACGTCGTGGTACGCACCGTCTTCAAGTGTGGCCTTCACGTTCACCATTGGGAAGCCGGCGAGAACACCGTTTTCCATAGCAGCCTGAATACCAGCATCAACGGACGGAATGTACTCGCGTGGCACGCGGCCACCGGTCACAGCGTCAACAAACTCGTAAGTCTTGCCCTCTTCGTTTTCCTCAAGAGGCTCGAAGGTAACAATAACCTTAGCGAACTGACCGGAACCACCGGTCTGCTTCTTGTGGGTATAATCAATGGACTTTGCCGTAGCACGAATCGTCTCACGATAAGCAACCATTGGTGCACCAACATTAGCCTCAACCTTGAACTCACGACGCATACGATCGATAATGATGTCAAGGTGAAGTTCTCCCATACCACCGATAACGGTCTGGCCGGACTCTTCATCCAAGCGAACAGTAAAGGTTGGGTCCTCTTCTGCAAGCTTCTGGATAGCGATACCAAGCTTTTCCTGATCCGCTTTCGACTTTGGCTCGACGGCGACGTGGATCACTGGCTCCGGGAACGTCATCGATTCAAGCGAAATTGGGTGGTTGAGATCTGTCAAGGAATCACCAGTGGTGGTGTCTTTAAGACCGATTACTGCGTAGATGTGGCCTGCGTGAGCAGTATCTACCGGGTTTTCCTTATTGGAGTGCATCTGGAAAATCTTTCCAATACGCTCCTTCTTACCCTTGGTTGCATTCAGAACCTGCGAACCGGCATCCATCTTTCCAGAGTAGACGCGGACATAGGTGAGACGACCGAAGAATGGGTGAACTGCAATCTTGAATGCAAGAGCGGCGAATGGTTCCTTCTCATCTGGCTGACGAACAAGTTCAACTTCTTCGTCACGTGGGTCAACACCCTTAACCTCGCCCACGTCAAGTGGAGATGGAAGGAAGTCAACAACAGCGTCAAGAACTGGCTGGATGCCAATATTCTTGTATGCCGAACCGCAGTAAACTGGGAAACCTTCGCCAGCAATCGTCATGCGACGAATGACGACCTTGAGCTCGTCAATGGTTGGTTCTTCGCCGCCGAGGTACTTGTCAAGAAGATCTTCGTCGTTCTCGGCAACCTGCTCGACAAGCGCAGAACGATATTCTTCAGCTTTCTCGAGGAGGTCTGCCGGAATCTCTTCTTCCACAACAAGGCTACCCATAGTAGCGTTGCCCTTATCGTCCTTCTCTGGGAAGCGCAATGCTTTCATGTTAAGAAGATCGACAACACCCGCGATATCAGACTCTGCACCAATCGGCAGTTCCATGATAATCGGGGTGGCGTGGAGACGATCCTTTAGAGTCTGGACGGAGAAGTAGAAATCCGCACCCATCTTATCCATCTTGTTGATGAAGCAGATACGTGGAACGTTGTACTTGTCAGCCTGACGCCAAACGGTTTCAGACTGTGGCTCAACACCTTCTTTACCGTCGAAGACAGCGACTGCACCGTCGAGAACACGGAGTGAACGCTCCACCTCAACGGTGAAGTCAACGTGTCCAGGGGTGTCAATGATGTTGATCTGATGGCCCTTCCAGAAGGAGGTAACAGCAGCGGAGGTAATTGTAATACCGCGCTCTTTTTCCTGCTCCATCCAGTCAGTTGTGGATGCGCCATCATGTGTTTCACCGAGCTTGTAGTTAATACCGGTGTAGAAGAGGATACGCTCAGTGACAGTGGTTTTACCCGCGTCAATGTGCGCCATAATTCCGATGTTACGGACCTTTTTAAGGTCGGTAAGCACTTCGTGTGCCATGGATCTCTTTCCTGATCATGCCGAGCAAATGCCCGACGTCGTTTTACCAGCGGTAATGCGCAAATGCGCGGTTCGCTTCGGCCATCTTGTGCATGTCCTCGCGACGCTTTACAGCAGCACCGAGGCCATTCGCGGCGTCCATAATTTCGTTCTGCAAACGCTCGAGCATGGTGTGCTCACGGCGTCCACGAGAGAAATCAACGAGCCAGCGAAGTGCAAGAGTATTAGCGCGGCCTGGCTTAACCTCAACCGGCACCTGATATGTTGCGCCACCGACGCGGCGGGAACGCACTTCAAGCTGGGGACGAATATTGTCTAGAGCGCGCTTAAGAACAGCGAGTGGCTCTTGACCTGTCTTTTCTCCAACTGCTTCGAGTGCGCCATAAACGATACGCTCTGCAGTGGACTTTTTGCCGTCGAGAAGGACGCGGTTGATGAGCTGGGTAACGACGGTTGAGCCGTGAACCGGATCAGCAATGAGTGGGCGCTTGCGCGCTGGACCCTTACGTGGCATTACTTCTTCTCCTTCTTCGCACCGTACTTGGAACGACCCTGGTTACGGGACTTGACACCCTGGGTATCAAGCGCACCGCGAACGATGTGGTAACGCACACCTGGAAGGTCCTTTACACGACCACCGCGAACGAGCACGATTGAATGCTCCTGGAGGTTGTGACCTTCGCCCGGAATGTAAGCGGTAACTTCGATACCGGATGATAGACGGACACGAGCAACCTTACGAAGAGCCGAGTTAGGCTTCTTTGGGGTTGTGGTGTACACACGGGTGCACACGCCACGACGCTGCGGGCTAGCCTTCAGCGCCGGCGTGTTGGATGAACTCGCCTTGCTGGAGCGGCCCTTACGGACCAGCTGCTGAATAGTTGGCACTATTTCTCCTGTTGATATGTCAATAGTCGAACTGCCCGCCTGCTCGCCTTTTTCGAACCTGCGGTCGGAAAGACACCGTTCTTTCCTAACGTCCATACGTATGCACATTCAAAATACCGACCGTGTGGAGACGGGCTTTTACGTAAAAGCAAACGGTCTTCCGAACTGGCAACGTCATACGCATGGAACGGGCACCGCTCTTAAGACTAACTAATCCGCACTGTAACAGTCAAAGACTGGAGCGAAATTTCTTAGTGGCAATAGGCACACAGCGCGTTAGAATCGAAATTACTTACGCATTTCCTACATGTGAGTTAACAATATCACACATATCACCTAACAATGACTCCATTTGAGAATAATCTGTGTTCAACTCATCTGTCTTTTCAAGACTATCACCGAACTGCTCTAGCTTACGCAATGAGCTACTGGTACGTGCTTTAGCTCCTGCAACCGTAGCAGCAAGCTCAGATCCAAAGCTATCAGTCACCGTCATCGATGCCGTCGTTTCCCACAAGCTGAGTAGCTGCCGTGGAATTGCCACTGCTTCCGCTACTTGCCGCACGTAGTCACGGGCAGCATGCATATACGCGGTCGTCCGGCGCGTTTGTTCACGCAAGGTTACAATGTCCTCTTTAAGCACATCGCCTAACATAACAAGCGCACGGAACTGCTCATCATGGTTTGCAACGTCAGAATCTAGTATTTCCGCGACAAACTGACCGTACATAAAAATATGTAAACGGCTCAAAGCAATACGGAATTGGGTTCGTGAAACATTTTTCGTTAACTCACCCAATTTTTCAGACAGAGAATCCATGTAGCCCTTAACGATGCCCTGCATCTGGACCCATACCGTCAACGGCATAGTCAACGAGGCAAGCTCTGGCCGATCTGCGCCATAGAAGGTAAACTTTTGTCCCACTTCAGCCATGAAGGCCATATCTTCAGCCACACGCGTCACAGTTTTAGCAATATTCTCCGCCATCTCGGACAGAACAACCTGCTTCGTCATCCACTCACTGAACTGCTCGTAGACACTACACGCCTGTTCTAACACTGGAACGAGAACGTCATCCCCTTGTCGAGAAGGAAACCCTCCAGTTTGCGCCTCGCGTAACGAAACTTCTGACACCAGTGCGGCATTTTGGAAATCCTCATAAGCGCTAATTCCAGCTCCTGCCAACGTTGCCACAAGTACTCCTACGCCCAGCTCAGCAGCAACACGTCGGTTCTTCCCTGTAGCTAACGCTTCGCGCTCTGCTTTACGCACGACAGCATAAATATCACTAGCAGTCGAATATAATTGCTCATCGCATGGCTTAGACCGAACTGAGAGATATCCTCCAGAAGGAAGTGGCGTGATCGTAGCGAATACCCGATATTCCGATCCGTCGGCAGCCATATTCCGAACATAGGCCGCGAATGGTTCCCCTGCCTGCAGCGTATCCCACATGACCTTAAACGCTGCACCGGGCATATCCGGATGCCGAATAATATTATGCGGAGCACCATTAAGCTGCTCTCGAGAATACCGCGACATTCTCGTAAACACACTATTTGACAAGTCAATTACACCCTTGTCATCTGTGGTTGAAAAAAATAATTCATTAACCGGAACAACGTGCAGTGCACCAGTAGGTTCTACCATGCCAAAATTCCTCTGATTAATAAAAGGGAAGCGGTAGTGAATTACCACCGCTTCCCTATTATCGCATCATTATGGGATAGATCAGAAATTAGAACCGTATCCGTAACCAGATGCATCGTAATCATCAAAAGAACCATAACTGTAGAAATCATCAAATGATTCCATTCCGGCTCCCATGAAAGAATTGAGCTGCTCATATTCGGCGCGAGCCTCATCGGTCGGCTCAACACGCAACTTACGTAGCGTCTCCAAGCCAGTACCCGCTGGAATGAGCTTACCGAGGATGACGTTTTCCTTCAGACCAGCGAGTGGATCAGACTTCGAATTGAGGGCAGCCTCAGTCAAAACCTTCGTCGTCTCCTGGAAAGAAGCAGCAGATAGCCACGAGTCGGTAGCCAACGAAGCCTTTGTAATACCCATCAGTTCTGGACGACCAGATGCTGGGCGACCGCCTTCAGCCAAAACTGCTCGGTTAGCGTTCTCAAATACAGCGACGTCAACAAGCTCACCTGGGAGCAAACGAGTATCACCAGAGTCAAGAACTGTAACACGACGCAACATCTGGCGTACAATCACTTCGATATGCTTATCGTGGATCTCAACACCCTGGGAACGGTAAACGTGCTGAACCTCAGAAACAAGATGCAACTGAGTGGTACGACGTCCCGAGATTCGCAAAACCTTCTTTGGATCAATCAAGCCTTCAACAAGCTGCTGACCAACAGTTACATGTGTCCCTTCAGGAACAAGTAGCTTTGCGCGCTTGCCAACGAGGTAAACCAAGTCTTCATCGCCATCGTCACGCTTGATGATCAACCGGCGAGAGCGCTCAAGGTCCTCGATTTCCAGCTTTCCAGCAGCTTCTGCTAGCGGAGCTTCACCCTTTGGTGTACGTGCTTCAAACAATTCCTGGACACGTGGCAGACCCTGTGTAATGTCTTCTGCCGAAGCAGCACCACCGGTGTGGAAAGTACGCATTGTCAGCTGGGTACCAGGTTCGCCAATCGACTGAGCCGAAACGATACCAACAGCTTCGCCAATGTCTACCAACTTGCCGGTTGCAAGCGAACGGCCGTAGCACATTGCACACGTGCCGACGCGAGAGTTACAGGTAAGCACCGAGCGGACCGAAATCTGCTTGATACCGGCGTTAAGGAGTGTCTCCAGTGCGACGTCGCCCATGTCTGTTCCAGCTACAACAAGAACGTTTCCTGCTTCATCAAGAACGTCCTTAGCCAAGGTACGAGCGTAAACCGAAGTATCGATTTCTTCGTTTGGAAGAATCTTACCGGATTCCCACTGCTCTTGAGACACTTCCTTCTCAGACACAGTTGTTGGCACGCCATTAACTACGACTTCGCGTAATTCATTGCCCTCTTTATCAACTGCGACGATGAACTTCGTCAAGCCGCGTGAAGTACCACAGTCATGTTCGCGCACGATAACGTCCTGTGCCACGTCAACCAGACGACGAGTCAGGTATCCCGACTCAGCAGTACGCAACGCGGTATCTGCTAGACCCTTACGAGCACCGTGTGTTGCGGTGAAGTACTCAAGGGCGGATAGACCTTCACGGTAGTTAGACGTGATTGGGCGAGGAATAATTTCGCCCTTTGGATCTGCCACAAGACCACGCATACCAGCAACCTGGCGAATCTGCATCCAGTTACCACGAGCACCCGAGGTAACCATGATGTTCACGTTGTTCCATTCATCGAAGTTCTTACGCATTTCCTCAGCAACCTGGTCGGTTACTTCGGTCCACAGCGCAACGAGGTCCTTACGGCGGTCTTCGTCACGAATGTTACCTTCTTGGAAATCCATTTCGATCTTAGCTGCCCGCTTTTCTGCAGCAGCCAAAATATCCTTCTTGGTTTGCGGTGGAATAACGTCGGAAACCGCAATGGTGACACCAGAACGTCCACCCCAGTAGAAACCAGTTGACTTCAACGCATCAAGTGAAGCACCGACGTCGACCTTCGGGTAACGCTCAGCCAGCTCGTTAATGATCGCACCCAAAACCTTCTTGCCCACAACTTTATTGATGAACGGGAAGGTTGTTGGCAGAGCTTCATTGAAGATAGCACGACCAAGGGTGGTTTCAAGGATGATCGGATCGCCCTCTTCATAGCTGGCCGGAGCTTCCCAATCCCGAGGTGGAACGATGTCGTTTGCCGGGAACCGCAAATGAATCTTGGAGTTCAGATCCAACTGTCCCAGATCAAACGCCATCTGTGCTTCAGCTACCGAGGAGAAGTAACGATCTTCGCCGTCACCGCCGTCCCGGACCACAGTCAAGTGATAAAGGCCAATAATCATGTCCTGTGCCGGAACGGTCACTGGGCGACCGTCGGACGGCTTGAGGATGTTATTAGCAGAAAGCATCAAGATACGAGCTTCGGCCTGAGCTTCCACAGATAGTGGCAAGTGTACTGCCATCTGATCGCCGTCGAAGTCAGCGTTGAACGCAGAACACACGAGTGGGTGCAAGCGAATAGCTTTTCCTTCGATCAGTTGTGGCTCGAATGCCTGGATACCTAACCGGTGCAGAGTTGGTGCGCGGTTAAGAAGTACCGGATGCTCACGAATAACTTCTTCGAGAACGTCGAAAACTTCGTCGCGCTGACGCTCGATCAGTCGCTTTGCTGCCTTGATATTCTTTGCCAATTCAAGATCAACGAGACGCTTTTGCACGAACGGCTTGAAGAGTTCCAATGCCATCGTCTTGGGCAAACCACATTGGTGAAGCTTGAGGGTTGGTCCGACGACGATAACGGAGCGGCCAGAGTAGTCAACACGCTTACCAAGCAAGTTCTGACGGAAACGTCCCTGCTTACCCTTGAGCATGTCCGAAATTGACTTCAATGGACGGTTGCCAGCGCCCTGAACTGGGCGACCACGACGACCATTATCGAACAACGCATCAACAGCTTCCTGAAGCATGCGCTTTTCGTTATTGACCATAATCTCTGGAGCATTGAGATCAATCATGCGCTGCAAGCGGTTGTTACGATTGATCACACGACGGTAGAGATCGTTCAAATCTGAGGTTGCAAAACGGCCACCATCAAGTTGTACCATTGGGCGCAGATCCGGTGGGATAACCGGAAGAGCGTCGAGCACCATAGCTTCTGGCTTCGTACCAGAATGCAAGAATGCGTTGACAACCTTGATGCGCTTGAGCGCACGGGTCTTACGCTGTGCAGTGCCAGTTTCGATCTGTTCGACCAGAGCTTCATGCTCAGCTTCCAAATCAAAATCGCGCAAGCGACGCTGAATTGCTTCAGCCCCACGGAACGCCTGGAAGTAGTCCCCCCAACGCAAAACCATTTCGCGGTATGCGTCTTCATCGCCTTCAAGGTCACCGACCTTGAGCTTGGTAAACTTATCCCAAACAGCCTCAAGGCGGGTAATATCGTCGTCGTACTCACGACGGACACGCCGAGCATCACTTTCTGCGTTACGCTTAATCTTTGCGCGTGCGGCTGCGTCCTCGCCGTTCTTCTCCGCTTCCGCAAGTGCATCTTCTTCAGCCTTGAGACGCTTCTCAACTGCAGCATCACGTTCCTTTTCAAGATTGGAACGCTCCAGCTCGTATTCAGCAGTCAGAGCTGGCAGGTCATTATGACGACGCTCAGCATCGACATCGGTGACCATATAGGCCGCAAAGTAGATGACTTTTTCGAGATCCTTTGGAGCGATATCCAGCAAATAACCAAGACGTGATGGAACACCCTTGAAGTACCAGATGTGCGTCACTGGTGCGGCAAGCTCAATATGTCCCATTCGCTCGCGGCGGACCTTCGAACGAGTAACTTCAACACCGCATCGTTCACAAACGATGCCCTTGTAACGTGGGCGCTTGTATTTACCACAGGCGCATTCCCAGTCACGGGTTGGACCGAAGATCTGTTCACCGAACAGACCATCCTTTTCCGGCTTTAACGTACGGTAATTAATGGTTTCTGGCTTAGTGACAGTACCATGGCTCCACTTGCGCACATCGTCTGACGTGGCCAGCGAAATGTGGAGCTGATCAAAAAGATTGACGTCGAGCAAGATTCCTACTTCCTCAAGTAAGTACGCCGATTTTAGGGCATTTGGCGAGGTGAGTAGCAGGCGCGAAAGCTACTCACCTCGCTGACGTTTTAGAGTTCCGAACCGGTTTGAATGTCTTCCAAACCAGTGGTGATGCCAGCACTTTGTGGAGCGCGGAAGGCATCTTCGTCGGAATCTTGGAGATTAATCGGGTTGCCGGCTGCATCGAGCGCTTCAACGTTCAAGCACAAGGAACGCATTTCCTGTACCAAAACCTTGAAGGACTCTGGGATACCTGGCTCAGGGACGTTGTCGCCCTTCACGATTGCTTCGTAAACCTTGACACGTCCAACAGTATCGTCAGACTTGATTGTCAGCATTTCTTGCAAAGTATGTGCGGCGCCGTATGCTTCCAGCGCCCAAACTTCCATTTCTCCGAAACGCTGACCACCGAACTGAGCCTTACCACCCAATGGCTGTTGTGTAACCATCGAGTATGGACCAGTTGAACGTGCGTGGATCTTATCGTCAACCAAGTGGTGCAACTTCAGCATGTACATGTAGCCAACAGACACTGGCTCTGGGAACGGATCTCCGGTACGACCGTCAAACAGCCGCGCCTTACCAGATGCGCCGATCAAACGATCACCATCACGGTTTGGGTTCGTGTTTTCCAATAGTCCACGAAGTTCGCCAGATTCAACACCGTCGAATACCGGCGTAGCAACGCGGCCGTCACGCTTTCCAACTACCGCGTGTTCTGGCAATCGAACTGCCCATGGCTCGCCTGCTTCGCGTGCCGCAGTTGCGTCCCATCCTTGAGAAGCAACCCAGCCGAGGTGGAGTTCGAATACCTGGCCGAGGTTCATACGTGATGGCACGCCGAGCGGATTCAAAACGATATCGACTGGGGTACCGTCTGCCATGAATGGCATGTCTTCCAGCGGGAGAATACGGGAGATAACACCCTTGTTGCCGTGACGTCCAGCCATCTTGTCACCAATAGTGATCTTACGGCGCTGTGCGATATGGACACGAACGGTCTGGCGAACATCAGCGGCAAGTTCGTCATGGTTTTCGGAAGAGAATTCCTTAACACCAATGACAATACCGGATTCACCGTGTGGTACCCGTAGCGACGTATCACGTACTTCCTTGGCCTTTTCACCGAAGATAGCACGCAGCAGACGCTCTTCTGAGGTCAACTCTGTTTCGCCTTTTGGCGTAATCTTACCCACGAGAATATCGCCGGCAGAAACCTCTGCACCGATGCGGATAATGCCACGGTCATCGAGGTGAGCCAGCATATCTTCACCGACATTCGGAATATCGCGGGTGATTTCTTCGGGTCCAAGCTTGGTATCGCGAGCATCAACTTCGTGCTCTTCGATGTGAATCGAGGTCAATAAGTCCTCAGACTGGCAACGCTGCGAGACGATAATAGCGTCCTCGTAGTTGTAACCGTTCCACGCCATAAATGCGACGAGAAGGTTTTGTCCAAGAGCAAGTTCGCCACCGTCAGTTGCCGGTCCGTCAGCAATGAGCGAGCCCTTTTCGACGCGGTCCCCTTCGCAGACGCGAACGATTTGGTTTGTACAGTTGCCCGGGTTGGAACGCTCAAACTTCAACAGTTTGTATACGCGATGAGTACCATCGTCTTCTTCTACGTGAACGACGTCTGCAGAAACTTCAGTAACAACACCAGCAGCTTTAGCGACGATCACTTCGCCAGCGTCGACTGCGGCACGCGCTTCGATGCCGGTACCAACATATGGCGCTACTGGACGGATCAATGGAACCGCCTGGCGTTGCATGTTAGCACCCATGAGCGCGCGGTTAGCGTCGTCGTGCTCCAAGAATGGAATAGCCGCAGTACCAACTGAAACCATCTGACGAGCGGAAACGTCCATGTAGCCAACTTCATCAGCTGGAACAAGTGCCGGTTCACCGCCTGGTAGTCGAACTAGGACTTCTTCTTCGAGGAAGTGGCCGTTCTCATCCATTGGTGCCGAAGCCTGTGCAACGTTATAGCGATCTTCATCAGCGGCGTCTAGGTAATCAATTTGGTCGGTTACCTTGCCATCAACGACCTTACGGTACGGGGTTTCGATGAAACCGAAAGCATTAACACGGCCATAGGTTGCTAACGAACCGATCAAACCAATATTTGGACCTTCTGGAGTTTCAATTGGGCACATACGGCCGTAGTGCGATGGGTGAACGTCTCGGACTTCCATCGAGGCACGGTCACGCGAAAGACCACCAGGACCAAGAGCTGAGAGACGACGCTTGTGTGTCAAACCAGCCAATGGGTTGTTTTGATCCATGAACTGCGATAGCTGAGATGTTCCGAAGAACTCCTTGATAGCAGCAACAATCGGACGAATATTGATCAACGACGACGGCGTGATCGCTTCAGCTTCTTGCGTCGTCATACGTTCGCGAACCATACGATCAAGACGTGCCAGACCGGTACGAACCTGGTTCTGAATCAATTCGCCGACAGCGCGAATGCGACGGTTACCGAAGTGATCAATATCGTCAGTTTCAACCGGAACTTCCTTGCCACCTTCAACGGTCGCAATGGATGTTTCGTTGGCGTGCAATGCAAGAAGGTAACGCAAGGTGGCAGTTACATCTTGGAGCTGAAGCTGACGCTGATCTGATTCAATCTCAGTTCCGAGCTTCTTGTTGACCTTATAACGGCCCACTTTCGCCATATCGTAGCGCTTTGGGTTGTGGTAGAAGTTATTGATCAACGCACGTCCAGCTTCGGCTGTCGGCGGCTCACCCGGACGCAACTTGCGGTAAAGATCTTGGAGAGCTTCTTCTTGAGTCTTCACCGTATCTTTATCCAAGGTGTCCAGGAGAATCGGGAAGTCCTTGAACTCTTCGCGAATCTCAGCTTCAGACATACCCAGAGCCTTGAGGAAGACGGTAGCTGACTGCTTACGCTTACGATCAACACGTACACCAACGGAATCGCGCTTATCAATTTCGAACTCAAGCCACGCACCGCGTGATGGGATGACTTTGGTTGAGTAAATATATTTATCCGAGGTCTTATCCGCTGTACGCTCAAAATACACGCCAGGGGAACGTACCAACTGGGAGACAACAACACGCTCGGTACCGTTAATAATGAAGGTACCTTGCGGTGTCATCAACGGAAAATCACCAATAAAGGTGGTCTGCGACTTGATTTCGCCGGTTTCATAATTCTGGAATTCAGCGGTTACGTAGAGAGCTGCAGAGTAGGTGAGATCCTTCTCTTTACACTCTGCAATTGAAGCTTTCTCCTCTTCGAGGTGCGGCTGCGACAGGACAAGTCCCATCGTACCAGCAGTGTTCTCAATTGGAGATACTTCGTCAAAAATTTCTTCAAGACCAGACTTCTCGCCTTCTGCAGCGTTTTCACGCCATTCGTCAGAGCCAATAAGCCAGCCGTAGCTGGACGTCTGGAGGCCGAGTAGGTCTGGGACTGACAGTGGTTCGTAGATCTTTGCAAACGAAACACGGTCAGAAACTAATTTGCCATTCACAACTGTGGGCGTAGGGGTGCTATGCACAGCCAAAGGTGATCCTTCCCTGGGTTCTGGTAAGGGATATGCGTGATTCGTCTTCCAACTACCACCACTTTGCCGGAATTGCCAGTAAAGCGTGTTATTTTCAAGGAAAAATGGTAGCCAAAAGGCAAGCCACGCAAGTTTCTAATTTACCTTTGACACGTAAAAAAGTCTACCCCGAACCAGTGTGGAAGGGGTCACGACTCCTATATACCAATGAACGATCCTCGAAAAACTATGTGGCAGTCGCGCTCTACACAGACTCATCGATCTATCCAAAGGGCTGAGTAAAATTCTCAACGCGAAAACTCTCCCATACTTTTTATCCAGATGCAAGTAGACACGGGTAGCTGCTTTGACCCCTACTCGATCTCGCTTATCCCCTCCCGAAATAAAGAGATCCCCCAAACGATAACGTTTGGGGGATCATCTCAACCGCTGGTGATTAACCAACAAGTTTTATAACATGATTGCGGACTAAGCCGCGTGAATCACTTAAGGGTGACGGTTGCGCCAGCGCCTTCGAGCTGTTCCTTAGCCTTCTCAGCGGTTTCCTTGTTAACACCTTCGAGAACTGGCTTTGGAGCGCCATCGACGAGGTCCTTAGCTTCCTTCAGACCGAGGGAGGTAAGAGCGCGCACCTCCTTGATGACTGCAATCTTCTTGTCGCCAGCAGCTTCGAGAATGACGTCAAATTCGTCCTTCTCTTCAGCAGCTTCAGCGGCGCCACCTGCAGCTGGTGCTGCAGCAGCAACTGCAACTGGAGCAGCAGCTTCGACGTCGAATTCTTCTTCGAACTTCTTAACGAAGTCGTTGAGCTCAACAAGGGTGAGCTCCTTGAAAGCTTCGATGAGCTCTTCAGCAGTGAGCTTAGCCATGATTGGCCTACCTTCCTTTGCCTACGTGTGAGGCAGTTTAAATTAATTGAGTTACGCAGCTACCGTCAGGCAGCAGCTTCTTCTTGCTTCGCACGTAGTGCGTCGACGGTGCGTACCAGCTTGGTTGCCGGTGCGTTGAAAACAAATGCAGCCTTTTGCAGCGAAGCCTTGAGAGCTCCGGCGGCCTTGGCCAAAAGGACCTCGCGAGATTCGAGATCGGCGAGCTTCGAAACATCTTCAGCAGCGAGAAGAGCGCCTTCAAGAACGCCAGCCTTGATAATAAGTGCCGGGTTTTCTTTAGCGAAATTCTTTACTGCTTTAGCTGCGGAAGCGATGTCACCGGTGACGAATGCCAGTGCAGTCGGGCCAGTGAGCGCGTCGTCGAGTCCTTCGACGCCGGCTGCCTTAGCCGCGATGCGAGCGAGGGTGTTCTTCGCAACAACGTATGTGGCTTCCTGACCCATTGCACGACGAAGAGTCTTCATCTGTGCAACAGTCAGTCCACGGTACTCAGTTACGAGAACGGCCGTAGAACCTGAGAACAGCTCAGTAAGTTCTGCGATCGCTGCAGACTTGTCGGTCCGTGCCATGGGACCTCCTTCCGATTGAATGCCGCAGCCGGAAATTCAACATCGCGAAACCTTGTAGATACAAAAAATCCTCATGCGCAGGCATGAGGACGTGAGCAGAATACTGCTGTCTTTCTCACCTACGCGGGCTTCGCCGTGCGAACTTTGCCCTGAAAATTTCAGGCGACCTGCGGTCTTGGGCAATTAGTAGACTACGTTGATTAGCTAAATTTAGCAAGAGATAATTTATATCAGTGAGCGGTCCAACATTTTGACCACCCGTATGCTCTGCCACTACTAGAGTTCTTTCAGCTCCCCTTCGATGCGGTGAACCAACATATCAAGTGCCACAAGATTATGTCCACCTTCTGGCACGATGAGATCGGCCTGCCTCTTCGAAGGTTCGACGAATAATTCATGCATTGGCTTGACGGTTTCCAGGTACTGTGCCTCAACAGACTCGAGGGAACGTCCACGTTCGATGACGTCGCGCTTGATTCGGCGCAAAATACGCACATCCGCATCGGTATCTACAAAGATCTTCACGTCACACAAGTCGCATAGCCTTGGCTCTGCAAAGATAAGAATACCTTCGAGCAATAAAACAGGGGCCGGGTCAATATGTTGTGTCTGGGGTGCCCGGTTATGGTGAGCATAATCGTAAACCGGTGCTTCAATAGCATGACCTGCTAGCAAGGTCTCCATGTGTCGAACGAGAAGATCATTATCGAAAGAGTCCGGATGATCGTAGTTAAGTTGTTCGCGTTCTGAAAAGCTCAGCTCATCATGGGCGTGATAATACGAATCATGGAAAATCACGGAGGCGTGCGGTGCAAACCGCGACTCAATAGCACGAGTCAGGGTAGTTTTTCCACTACCCGTACCACCGGCAATACCAATAACTAAGGACTTACCCACAGGATTCCCCTCTAGACGACCGTATTTCTGTTCCACATAGTACCGCGTATTTGCCATAAAAACGAGGTAAGTAGTCCCAAAAACAGCTGGTTAACCAAGCTATGTCATAAAATAAGCGCGGAACCAAGTGCGGTTCCGCGCTTATTTAAACAGTCATGACACTACCGACTGTCAAGCTTCTGATAGATCAGGCTTCCGTTACTGCGCCCTTAGTAGCATCAATACGGATGCCAGGACCCATAGTGGTGGAAATAGTAGCCTTGAGCAAGTAGCGACCCTTTGCCGAAGCAGGCTTCAAACGCATGATCTCATCATGAGCAGCGTTGAAATTCTCGAGAAGCTGCTCGCTGGTGAATGACGTGTTACCAACGATGAAGGCAAGGTTGCCATGCTTATCAACACGGAACTCAATACGTCCACCCTTGATGTCATTAACAGCCTTAGCGGTGTCCATGGTTACGGTGCCAGTCTTAGGGTTCGGCATCAAACCACGTGGACCAAGGACGCGACCCAAACGGCCGACCTTACCCATCATATCTGGTGTTGCGACAGCAGCATCGAAATCGGTCCAGCCACCTGCGACCTTTTCGATGAGCTCGTCGCCACCGACTTCGTCAGCACCGGCGTCAATAGCGGCCTGAGCCTTGTCACCAACAGCGAACACGATAACGCGAGCTGTCTTACCAGTTCCATGAGGAAGGTTAACAGTGCCGCGAACCATCTGATCTGCTTTACGCGGATCAACACCGAGGCGGTACATAACCTCAACGGTAGATGGGAACTTGGTGACAGATGTCTTTTGTGCTAGCTCGATCGCTTCAGCAGGAGTGTAAATTTCTCCAGCCTGGATGAGCTCAGCAGCCTTACGGTAATTCTTTGAGCGCTTTGCCATTCTGCTTTTCTCCTTGTCAGCAGTTGTGGGGAACGAGCCCGCTCGGGCCCTACCACGATGCCATGAGTGGCATCATCAGTTGCTCGGATGAGCGGTTTGAGATTCTCAGATCTCGTCGGTTGTTACGCCCATCGAACGAGCAGTGCCGGCAATAATGCGTGCAGCGTTGTCGATATCGTTGGCGTTAAGGTCTGGTTCCTTGGTCTTAGCGATTTCACGCAACTGGTCTGCAGTCAAGTGTGCGACCTTGTTGGTGTGTGGAACTCCAGAGCCCTTCTTAATACCGGCAGCCTTCTTAATGAGTTCAGCAGCTGGTGGAGTCTTGGTGATAAAGGTGAACGAACGATCTTCGTAAACCGTAATCTCAACTGGGACGATGTTTCCACGCATGGATTCAGTTGCAGCATTGTATGCCTTGGTGAATTCCACAATGTTAACGCCGTGCTGACCCAGTGCTGGGCCGATCGGCGGAGCCGGGGTGGCCATTCCAGCTTGAATCTGGAGCTTGATCAGACCGGCAACCTTCTTCTTCGGTGGCATTTTGATCCTTCTTTTCTATTTTCTTACCGCCGCCTGGCAACGACGACGGGTGCCTTCGCATCGGTTAATACGACCGTTGTGATGTGGAGATTAAGCCACACAACGCTGACTGGCATGTAGTCAGTCCATCTTCTTAACTTGACCGAAGGACAAATCGACCGGGGTTTCCTGGCCGACAAGCGTCATGAGAACAGTCAATCTCTGGTTGACCGCATCAACGTCAGAAATTGTAGCTGGCATTCCAACCCAAGGCTCAGTGGTCAGTGTCACTGTCTCACCAACAGAGTATTCAACCTCAAGAGTAAGACCCACAGTTCCGACTTGTGCGCCAGCGGTTTCCGCAGCAACAGCTGCTTCTTTCTCCACAACCGGAGTGAGCATTTGCACAACTTCATCCGGCAACAATGCAACTGGGTTTCGCCCATTGCCAACGAATCCAGTTACGCCGTTAGTCTCTTGCACGACTCGCCACGAATCATCCGTCATCTTCATACGAATGAGTGCGTAGCCTGGGATCCGGACTCGCGAAATGAGCTTGCGCTGCCCCTTCTTAACTTCGAAAACCTCTTCCATTGGAACTTCAATCTGGAAGATGTAGTCTTCCATGTCCAAGGAATGCATACGAGTTTCGATATCACGCTTAACGCGCTTTTCATAGCCAGCATAGGTATGAAGAACATACCAACGGCCTGGTAGCCCTTTGAGCTTTGCTCGAACCATTTCCTCAGTAACTACTGATTCTTCAGCTTCACCAGCTGGTTGGGCTGGCACGGATTCTTCGATAACAGGCTGCTCAGCATCTGCCGCGATTTCTGCCACTGTCTCTTCAACCACCGACGATTCCAACACCTCATCTTCGGAAGGCAGAACGTCTTCCGATACCTGCTCTGGGGCGGCATCGGAAAAAACTGGATTACCAATTGTGTTGTCGAGCTTTTCCTCAGACATATTTCCTGCTTTCAAACAATCCGGAACTTAGCGTCAGCTGAAAATTAAGAGTACAAGTTGAGCAAACACCAGATCAATCGCCGCAACGAATGCCATCACAACAGCAACGAAGAAAACGACTGTGAGGAAAAGCTTCCACAACTCTGAACGTGTAGGACGCTGAACTTTCTTCAGCTCCACAAACACTTCACGGAAAAACTGTACGATTCGAGCAAAGAAGCCACGCGATTCTGATTTCGCTGGCTTATTGCCGTGACTAGACGCGGAAGCCTGGCTCACTTCTTAATCCTCTCGGTAAATGTGGAAAACGGCCCTTGTGGGCCGCCTTCTTAGCAGGGCAGGAGGGACTCGAACCCACAACCGCCGGTTTTGGAGACCGGTGCGCTACCAATTGCGCCACTACCCTATGGGGAGGAATGCCCGATTCGTTCACATGTCAATGCATGCTAACGCTCGTATGCGTTCCACAACTCCCCCTACTTTACTTGGCATTTGCGTTCTGCACAATATTCTGCATGTAATTAACAACACATTTATTATCTCAACCCCTATTTTCCACAGCTCCATTAGGTGACATCAAGCCGTATTCATGCCACCATAGGACGTATGACACAAACAACCACACGCAGTCGCGTTTCTGTCCGTCTGGGAGCACTCCAGCCATCCGCCACCCTCGCCGTCGACGCCAAGGCTAAGGCACTCAAAGCCGCTGGCAAACCCGTTATCGGCTTCGGCGCCGGCGAACCGAACTTTCCAACACCAGCTCACGTCGTCGATGCGGCTGTAGCCGCAGCCCAAGACCCGAAGAACCATAAATACACCCCAGCCGCAGGTCTACCGGAGTTACGCCAAGCTATCGCAGACCGTGCCAAAGCTGATTCCGATATCACTGTTGATCCCGCAAACATCATCGTCACAAACGGCGGTAAGCAAGCCGTATTCCAAGCCTTCGCTGCGCTGGTCTCCGACGGCGATGAAGTAATTTTGCCTGCCCCTTACTGGACCACCTACCCCGAAGCTATCCGACTGTGTGGCGGCACCGTCGTCGAAGTATTTGCCGGTCCAGACCAAGATTACAAAGTCACCACCGCACAACTCGATGCGGCACTGACTGACCGCACCAAGGTTCTGCTCATGTGTTCACCATCGAACCCAACCGGTGCCGTCTACACGGCTGACGAACTACGTAACATCGGCCAGTGGGCACTGGCTAACGGTATCTGGATCATCACCGATGAGATCTACGAAAAGCTCGTCTATGAAGGTGAGATGTCCTACCTACTAAAGGTTGTGCCAGAGCTCGCCGACCAGACCATCGTCGTCAACGGCGTTGCCAAGTCCTATGCCATGACTGGTTGGCGCGTGGGTTGGATGTATGGCCCCTCCGACGTCATCAAGAAAGCAGCCAACTTCCAATCCCATGTTACGTCCAACGTCTCAAACGTCTCCCAGCGTGCCGCCATCGCCGCACTCACCGGCGATCAAAGCATACTCGCTCCAATGAAAGAAGCTTTCGATCACCGTCGGCAGACGCTGGTTGCCATGCTTCGCGAGATTGATGGCTTTGTTGTCCCCCAGCCTACCGGCGCATTCTACGTGTTCCCTAACGTTGAAGCGTTACTTGGTAAGGAAATTCGCGGCAAAGTCGCACAGACTTCGGCTGAACTTGCCGAACTTATTTTAGAAGAAGCCGAAGTAGCCGTCGTTCCCGGCGAAGCCTTCGGAGCGCCCGGTTATCTGCGATTTTCCTATGCGCTTGCCGACGACGACCTCGTCGCCGGCGCCCGCAGATTACAAGAACTATTTGCTTAACGAGACAAGCACCTCAACAGCGAAAAGTTGCCGGGAGAACAGGTGTTCTCCCGGCAATGTGCATGTAAAACAGCTACTAGCCTGGATAGACCAGGGCACTAAGTAATCGGAAAAGAATCACACCAGCCAAAATCAGTCCAGCGATCAACGTAAATGTTCCAAGGTACAGCCCACCAGCAGATGGTAACGACTCTGGGTTAGCCTGGCGCTCCTTGCGCGAAACAATAATCGCACTGAACGGCAAAACTACTGTGAAAACAGCGGAACACTGAACAAAGCCAAGATAAAGCCGAAATACAATTGTTGCGACTGGCGCATCGGAATCTTAGAAGATGTTATGGCATTGTTCTCCACGGAACGCTCCTCTTTTGGAATCAGAGTTTTCTATACGTCTTTCGATATTTACCTGAAATAACGTATGACAGTATGTTATCACCAAATCACTAAAGAATGGGATTTCTCACACCTATCACATACTTAGATCTTGACAGATGACTATCTTTGGCTTAACCATTTTTCGGCAACTTCAATCCGAAACAGTGCCTCAGCCTGCCAGTTCCTCTTCCGCGAGCGCCGGGCACCGGCAACCAATGAAAGCACCACACCAGCAGCCGAAGCACCCAAGGCCTGCGGATCAACCCAACGCGCCACCCGCTGCGTCCAATCAGCCAGTAGTGGGTCAATATGCTGATAGGTCTGAGGTGCTAACCCGGGAAGCACCGACATATGCCCCAGTAAGCATCCCCAATCATGAACTCGGTATCCAGGGCCTAAACTATCCACATCCAAAATCCCAGAAACGTACCCTGTCCTTGGATCAACAAAAATATTCGCCTCATAAAAATCGCCGTGAGTAGGCACGAGCGGCCCTAAATCTGCATGATCTAGTTCGTGGCGAATCTGGCGAGTAAGGTCCCGTATCCGTTGCTCCTCTTGTGGCAAAACGGTAACCGCAGCCTCGGCATAATGCTCACACCGGTCTGCCCACGCTGGCCGCGCCGGTAATCCGATGGCAACCATCGGTAACGAATCGAGAGTAGCTGCCAGGGAATCAAGCACTCCCCGCATTGTTCCGATATGCTGTGGCTCGACCCGGGCGTAGACCTTGTTTAGTGCAAGTCCAGACAGATCCGTGGTTACGATCAACCCACGCGGATCAACATCCTGCACAACCGGAGCAGGCGTTCCAGCACGCTCGAGCATCCTTAGGCGAGTCACAATCCCATCAATCTGATCGGGTCGCATCACCTTCGCCCAATGGACGGCGCCACCATCGACGTCGTCAATCCGCACCACGGCCCGGCGAGTGGGACGATACGCAATCAGTTCCGTGTCTGTTTCTCGACCTAACCAGTCATCGAGCTGATCTGGGTTGCAGGCCAACTCGAGTGCAGGAAGTTCCGGATCGTAAGGATGTTCCCACACGTGCACTCGGACATTTCGCCACGTCACCGTCCGGCCATCTACCTCATCGAGCCGGTCTTCGTTAATTCGCCCGGACGTAGCCACCACGTAGGTATCAGTCCGTCTTACGCAACCGTCGTCGTTATGATCCAACACCACGCTGTAACCAACTGAAACGCCAGCTCCGGGACGATGATGAATGGCATGCACATTCCACGACCGCACTATCCCCCGATGAGCTAACGCAACTGACAGCATCTGTGCCGCGTCGCCACCAGTTAACAAGGCTAAAACGGTACGTTCATGGGCGGCGCGTTGCCGCCGATTCGAGACACGGGTAGACGGAATAGTCACGTAACCATTTATAGAGAAGCCACACCGCGAAGTCCAACGTTAAAACCCGGCCCGCACAGTTTCACACTCTGGCGCATTGAAAGGACACCGGTACGCTGGCAGACTTGGCATATGCGAGACCTTAATGCCCTTCCTAAAGCACATCTTCATCTGCACTTCACCGGCTCCATGCGCGTATCAACATTAGCCGATATGGCTCGGGAACAAGGACTGCGCCTGCCAGAAAATCTGACGGACAACGTTTCACTACACGTGCCAGCTGATCAGCGGGGCTGGTTTCGTTTTCAGCGCTCCTACGATGCGGCACGTAAAGTCGTGCGCAGCGAACCGGCTATGCGCCGGATTGTGCGCGAAGCTACCGAAGATGATAAAGCTGAAGGCTCGCGCCGGTTGGAGATCCAGATTGACCCCACATCATATGCTCCATTTGTTGGCGGTATTACCCCAGCGTTAGAGATCGTGTTGGATGAGGCTAAGTCAGCGTCTCGCGACGTTGGTATTGAGGTTGGTGTTATTGTTGCTGCTTCGCGTATCCGTCACCCGTTAGAGGCACGTACGTTAGCTCGCCTAGCAGCAAAACATGCCGGTGATGGCCCCGGCCAAGTTGTCGGTTTCGGGTTGAGCAATGACGAACGCCGCGGAAAGACGTCGGAATGGTCGGCCGCATTCAATATTGCCCGCCGAGCTGGGCTGGCTGCTGTTCCTCATGGTGGCGAGCTACTTGGGCCGGATCATTTGCGAGAAGTCGTGGCACACCTACGCCCAGCTCGGTTAGGTCATGGCGTTCGCGCAGCAGAGGATCCGGAATTGTTGGCACGCATCGTTGATGCTGGAATTGCGTTCGAGGTGTGCCCCGCCTCAAATGTATCGCTGGGCGTTTACGGCCATAAGGATGATGTTCCGTTACGTACGCTTCTCGACGCCGGAGCCCAAGTAGCGTTGGGAGCTGACGATCCGTTGTTGTTCTTATCGCGCTTAACGGCTCAATATCAGATTGCACGCGATCTTGGGTTTGACGATTATGAGCTGGCATTATTAGCGCATTCGTCCATTAGCGCATCGCTGGCGAGCGAACAGGCCAAGAGCCAGTGGCATGACGACGTCGATGCCTGGCTGGCTATGCCTGATGGAGACACCGATGCGACTAAAGCCTGATCGGTTCAATAACTTCGTAACAGATAGTCCGCTACCGGTTCCACAACGCGCATTGGTGAAGATCGGGTCATCATTTGTTCGGGTTCACCGACTTGGCGCACCTGCTCCCGGACTCAATCGGATCGACCTCGATCGGCCGGGCGACCATCGAGTGACATTTGTTCTGGTCCACGGTATCGGGTTGTCAGCCACATACCTGTTGCCGCTTGCTGAGGAACTGAGCCATTTTGGCGAAGTCCTCATGGCAGACCTACCCGGTTTCGGAGACCTACCCGCTCCTGAGAAACCGCTAGCAATCGGTGATTTTGCGAAAATAATTGACGCCGTATTAGAGCTGAACGGTATTTCAGACCCAATTTTTGTTGGTCATTCGATGGGCGCACAGATCGTCGTCGAACTGCTTGCCAGTCGGCCAGAGAAATTCCGCCGAGCGGCACTGGTGGGTCCCCCGGTGAACGTCGTCGAACGCAATCCCGCATGGGTGGTAGCGCGATATGCTCAATCATCAGTGTTCGAACGACCCTCGCTTGTCCATATCGCCGTATGGTCGTATCTGCGGGCAGCCACAGTGTGGATGGCACGCATTATGCCACGCGTATTGGCCTACCCCATCGAGGAACGAATCACAGCGTCCAGTCCAGACGCGCGATTTGTTTTTATTCGCGGTGAGCACGATTATCTTGCGCCAAAACAGTGGCTGTCATACTTGGCGAGTAAGGTTTCTCAGGCCAGTATTTACACGATTCCAGGTGCGGCTCATTCTACGTTGTATAACGACCACCGAACAGTTAGCCACTATGTTGCAACTCTTCTCAACGAGTGCGAACGATGAATATTTGCAAACGAATACGCGACTACGCTTGGTTTGTGCGGAGCGTAGCAATTCGTCGTCGTTATCGCACTGTCGCCCAGGCCCCGGTAACAGTTGTTTTAGTTCCGGGAATTTTTGAAGGACAGTCGCAACTTGAGACGCTGGCCCAGGCGTTGAATGGGTTGGGCTACCGAATCGTGCATGTGCCAGAACTGAAACTACAAACAGCACCTACCTCCGACCTAGCCCAGATGCTACTGCGGCGGGTCGCGGAAATTAACGGCCCGGTAATCTTGTTAGCACATTCTAAAGGCGGTCTTATTGGACGCGAAGTTCTCACACATCGCAACGAACTTAACCAACTCGTTGGCATGGTTGCGATTGCTACACCGTGGCAAGGATCGTCATTGGCACGATTTTTCCCACATACTTCGGCGGTTCGTCGGCTAGCCCCGCAGGGCAGCGACATCGGGGTGACGCCACAGCCGTTGGATACTGATGAACGAATATATTCACTTATTCCTGCCTGGGACCCACACGTTCCTAATGGCTCTTATCTTCCTGGCGCTCACAATATTCGACTCTCAAGTGCAGGACATTTCTTGCCGCTAGGAACCCTCGAGACACAACGGTATGTAGCAGAATGTATTAAACGCCTGCTCAGAGCGCGCTAATCGAGGCTTAGACCGACGAATACCGGCTCTGGTACTAGTCTCACGCCGAATGCCTTTTGCACGCCGTCACGGACGGTTTTTGCTAGTTCGATGACGTCGGCTGCGCACGCCTGACCACGGTTAGTTAATGCCAATGAATGATCCGTCGATAACGATGCTCGATCAGACACCGCAAAACCTTTATCAAAACCGGCGTGTGAAATGAGCCAAGCAGCGGACGATTTTACATACCCCTCAATGACAGTCGGTTCACCACCAATTTGGTTAATCGTCGTGTGGTCAGTTACGGCGAACCGTGGCGCTTGTTCTGGTAACTGTTCCGCCTGCGCTGACGTCAAAATCGGATTAGTGAAGAACGATCCGGCCGAATAAGTGTTGCGATTTGCGTCATCAAGCACCATTGACTTTGATCGCCGCAGATCCAGAACTGCCTGACGAACGTCAACCGCCGGGGCTCGCTCACCCAAGTCAATACCGAGAGCTGCGGCAAGTTGACCATATTTCACGGGCGCACCTAGGGTTGCACGGCGCATGTGGAAATTAACTGATAGCACAATCCACCGGGGGCTGGGACCCCATGGGCCAGACACCATCGATGATTTGAGTAAAGAATGCCGATAGCCAAAATCAAGATCAGAGAGGAATAATGTTGTTACTCGGTGCTGTTGGCGATCGTAAACTCGCAACGATGCAATCGTTTCCGCAACTTCTTGTCCGTACGCACCAATGTTTTGGACTGGAGCTGCCCCGGCAGATCCAGGTATGCCAGAGAGAGCTTCGAGCCCCATCCATTCTTGTTCAAGGGAGTAGACGACGACGTCGTCCCACGGAGTTCCTGCAGTCACGGTCATTTGGCCACCGCCACAGCCGTCATCCATTGTGGTTGTGATGTCATGACGCATATCGCGAATAACGACACCTGCGAAATCATCATCAGCGGCGAGAATATTAGAGCCACCGCCGATCACGAGCACCGGGATTCCTTGTTGGTCAGCTGCTGCGACCGCTTCGACGATCTCCGTTTCAGTTCTAGCTTCAACCAGGTTAGCTATCGAGCCGCCAACGCCGAACGTAGTGAGCTGTGCGAGGGTCTGTGCCCCCAACTGGGCACGCGAAGAAGGAACAGCCGGTGGTACCGGACCATGACCAATCATTTCCGTAATAGAACACTCCATCGGTCTTCCTCCTTGTGACCTCTGAATCTTTCTACTCAACTATAAACCACTGCCGAATCTAAGTTCGCGAATACTTCAGTGCGAAATCTCTACCTCGCTGCCATAAAGCTTTCCATTATAAGGTCAGGAAACAAGGTAGTAGATAAGCGGGGACCCCTCCAGGTGGAGGGGTCCCCGCTTATCTAAAGACTTTATCGTGTCTCACGATGCGTCTGAGACTTCGAGCACTTTGGACAGTACTTCTTGAGCTCAAGACGATCCGGCGAGTTACGACGATTCTTCTTGGTGATGTAGTTTCGCTCCTTGCAAACCTCGCAAGCGAGGGTGATCTTGGGGCGAACGTCTGCAGACTTGCTAGCCACTGTTGTTACCTCACGTTCGGCTTGTTGAGAAGCGGGTGCTTCAATTTCGTTTGTAGCGGGGGCGGGGTTTGAACCCGCGACCTCACGATTATGAGTCGTGCGCTCTGACCAACTGAGCTACCCCGCCTCAAATTCATTTCTGGTGAAATGAATGGAGCCCCGAAAGGGAATCGAACCCTTGACCTTCTCCTTACCATGGAGACGCTCTGCCGACTGAGCTATCGGGGCAACGTTGGAAAGCTTACCAAGTGGCTCGCTCAAAAACCAACTAATAACCAAAATTCTTCAGTGGTACGTATCACCAAGAATTTTGAACTTGCTTGGACACTGTCCAAACCAGCTCGTGGCAGGTGAGGGATTTGAACCCCCGAAGGTTACCCGTCTGATTTACAGTCAGATGCATTTGGCCGCTCTGCAAACCTGCCGTACACGGTTTTTTACAACCCCGTGCGGATAACGAGATTACCAGCTCCACCCCATACCGTGTCAAACTATAAACGTAAAAACTAATGCCGTGCGCGTCACATTTTTATTTGAGCGCACTCACAGACAGGAGAAATCATGGCAGATTCATCGTTCGACGTCGTCTCTGATTACGACTACCAGGAGGCGGATAACGCAGTAAATCAAACCGCAAAAGAGATATCCCAGCGCTACGATTTCAAGAACGTTGGGGCTAGCATCAAGCTTTCTGGTGAAAGTATTACTATGACCGCCAACACACCAGAGCGCGTCTTGGCAATTTGGGACGTACTACAAACGAAACTTATTCGCCGCGGCCTATCACTCAAGCAAGTTGATGTTGGCGACGGTGAACCAAAAGCATCCGGGAAGGAATATCACCTCGTCGGCACCCTAAAGAAGGGCATCGACCAGGCCAACGCAAAGAAGATCACCAAACTCATCCGCGATGAAGGCCCTAAGTCTGTTAAAGCCCAGATCCAGGGCGACGAAGTGCGGGTTTCATCAAAGTCACGTGACGATTTACAGGCCACAATCGCTCTCCTCAAAGGAGCTCAGCTCGACGTCGCACTGCAGTTCGTCAACTACCGGTAAAAGATCCACACTGAGCTACTGAGCAGAAAAATGATGTGTGCCCGGAACTAGAATTCCGGGCACACATCACGTCGAGGAATATCAGTAGAGCTTGCCGTCGTGCTCTTCACCGCGCGAAACAGCAGTCATCGTCTCGCGTTCAACAACCTTGATACGCTCGCGGCCAGCTTCGGCACCGAGCGCCTTTTCAAAGTCCTCCAGATGGTGCCAACCTTCCCAATCGGTATAACGCACTCCACGCCCGTCTAGAACCTCTTGTGTAGCCTCCCAGCCAACGTTCTCCGTCGACGCATGAAGCTTGCCAGCCTTATAGTCATCAATCAGGTTAGAAATAGTTTCTTGCGCATCCGACTTGGTCGAACCAATCAGGCCAACAGGACCACGCTTTATCCATCCAGTAGCATACATTCCGGTAACTACAGCGCCGTCACTGTCAACAACGCGGCCACCCTCGTTTGGAACAATGCATCGCTTAGCGTCAAACGGCACCCCCGGAATCGGAGACGACGCATATCCGATCGCACGATAGACAGCCTGAACTGGATAATCGATAAATTCTCCAGTACCCTTAACCGACTGATCGCCTTGCAATTCCATGCGTTCCATCCGAATACCCTCAACATGCTCGTCGCCAAGAATTTCTGCGGGCGCTTGAAGCATATGAATATGGATGCGGCGCGACGCCGTTAAATCCTCAGCTTCTTGGAATGCGTAATTCGTTAGCTGATCCACAACCTGACGAGCCATCTTAGACTCATCCATGGCTTGCTCCGAACCGGCGTCGTAATCAAAATCATCTGGATAAACCACGATGTCAACATCAGGTACATGCCCTAATTCACGCAATTCCATCGGCGTGAATTTCACCTGGGCCGGACCACGCCGGCCAAAGACATGAACATCAGTAATCGGCGACTTGCGCAAACCCTGCTCTACATTTTCCGGAATCTCAGTGCTCATGAGATCATCCGGGTGCTTGGCCAAAATTCGAGCGACGTCCAATGCCACGTTTCCCACGCCGAGTACCGCGACTTCTTTCGCTTCTAACGGCCAAGTACGCGGAACATCTGGGTGCCCATCATACCAGTACACAAAATCGGCAGCACCATAGACTTCGGGAAGATCTGCACCTGGAATATCGAACGGACGGTCACGATCCGCACCGGTTGCCAGGAGCACCGCATCGTAATGCTCATGCAGCTCGTCAAATGTGACGTCTTTACCAATTTCAACGTTTCCTACGAGGCGGATATCGCCACGCTGTAAAACATTATAAAGCGCTGTAATAATCGCCTTGATTCGAGGATGATCTGGAGCTACTCCGTATCGAACTAGCCCGTATGGCGCTGGCAATTTTTCATACAGATCAATCTGCACATCGAGATCTGATTTCGATAAAATATCGGAAGCATAGATGCCTGCAGGGCCAGCACCGATGACCGCTACCTGAAGTGGACGTTGAGTCACGATTACCTCTTTCAGCCGTTCTCAACGGCCGTTGTCAGTTGTTGTAAGAAACCACAAGCAATACTAGCGGACTAACCCCATACATCTGAACAGAGCGTGACCATATCGACACCACATTGTATAGCGGTGAGGGGATACGCGCCCATTGGCACATACCCCCTCACTTGCACTCAGTTACTGGACGTTAGGCAACATCGCCTGGTCCATGCTCAACCGTCTTTGCATCTAGACGGATAACACCGTACGTCCAGCCGTGACGACGATACGCCGCGCATGGCTGTGATGTTTCCTCATCAATGAATAAGAAGAATGGGTGTCCAACCAGTTCCATCTCGTCTACTGCTTGCTCAACCGACATTGGCCGAGCTTCGTAGAGCTTCTGGCGAACGATAACTGGAGAGTCACCAACTCGAGTTTCAATTTCTTCGCCGACGACGGTGGGGTGAGTTGGCGTCTCAGGCTCCACTTTTGCTCCGGCATGGGCAGATTTTGCCTCTGCTAACAACTCATCTACATTCAATTCTTCGGCGGGAAGATCACGAACCACATGATGTTTGTGATCCTTCATTCTCTCACTCTTGCGGCGGAGGCGCTCAAAGAGCTTCTGAGCCACCATATCTACCGCAGCATACCGATCAGATGTAGCCGCCTCAGCGCGCACCACTGGCCCCTTATCACGGACAGTTATTTCGATGCGCTCAGAAACTTCCGCCTGAGCTGGATTGGGCTCATGTGTCACTTCAACTTCTACGCGTTGTGCACGCGGAGCAAACTGTTCGATCTTTGCCAGCTTCTCTTCAACGAAAGCTCGGAAGTTGTCACTAACTTCGGCATTGCGGCCTTTAACTACGAATTCCACGATGACCTCCTTGGGTCGTGAGGGTAGCATCACCACGGATGCTACGTTGAGGGACTAAACTCGCGTGATGCGAGAAAAACACCAATCACCCGCTTTCACATCTGAGTAAACCCATAACTATCTATTGATTTACTCTCTTGCAAGTACCTTCAGTATAGTGCCTCACGTCACAGAATGAAACTATTTAGGGATCCAGCACATGCTTTTCAGCGGATAGCATACAGCTCCCAATCTCTAATACGCGCCTACGGATGGTCTGTTACAGCCAAAACAACCGCTCCTACAACCCGGCCACCAGCTTGAGTTATCGCTTTTTGAGCACCGTTAAGTGTTGCCCCCGTCGTCAAAACATCATCAACAAGAATAACGTCCCTACCAGAAAAGTCTCGCACAGCATATTGTTCACGACTCTTAACTGCACGATCCCGAGCATTACGCAACCGCAAACGAGTATTGCCTTTACGGAGACCATCAACAACTGGAGCGCCCATCTGTTTTCCAACACTACGGGCAATTACACCGGTGACAAAACGGCCTTGGTGTTTGCGTGCCCTCGACGATGCCACCGGAACAATAACCACGCGATCCCACCGAGCTGCCGGAAATGCACCATCGATGTCCAGCTCCGATAGGATGCCCAACACCAGCTGTGCGAACGCACAATCCAAACGTCGATCTGCGCGATTCTTCCAAGCAATCACAGAATCTGCAACAACGCCTTGATACCAGGCTTTCCCCCAAACAGGAAAAACCGCGATATCTTCACCAGCTGCATCCACTTGTAGCAAATACTGTGCATTACTCTCTGCCCGCCACCAAGGCCCCGACCACGCCGTCATACACCTGTCACACAGACTTTCATCTTCTGCTCCGCAACCAACACACCAACGTGGAAACACAATGTCTACACACCGCGCATAGAACTGGCGAATGGCATGATACACAGGCACGGATTTCACCCTGGGTAAGTTGGCATCGTCACGTCCTCAAGAACCTTACGCCAACCTCCCGCATCGTAGGCATAGACATCATGGTGAATCGTCTGAAGCAAAATTGATTCATCATTGCGCCCAGCCGTCACACTTGTCATATCCTCAAGCGACGACATAACTGAGATGTTTTCGCCTAACGGAACTGAGTACAGAGCGTTAATGGAAGCAGTTTGGCTCTTGCCAATCACCACAAGGCGGGTACTGGAAATCCACGATAGGTCAGTGACATCAACAAGTCGCTGACCCACCCGGATTGGTTCCGTGACAGACTGTGGGACACCGCTACTATTGCGGACAATACCACCAATCAAGATTTGGGATACCCCATCGTGATCCACAACTACTGCAAGACGTGCACCTTCGCGCGAAACCGCTATTGCTCGAACTTTCAGTCCTTCTAGCCACGGCACGGCAACTTCGAATGTTTGACCTGAATCTAGGGCAACAGCCTTAACTGATCGCTCGGCGGATCTTTCCACTGCCCAGATGAAGTCGTCGCGATCAATAGAAGGAGTAACAAATGCGGTACCAGATAATAATGTATCAACCTGACCCGTCATCGAAATCCGATAGAGCGTTCGTCCGTCACTTCCCACTGCCGCAAATTCTGTTAAGAATTCCCCATAAGGCGTTGCCAAGGAAGAAAGATCTAGGTTAGCAAGAGCTTCAGAATTGCTAATTACATGAATACCGTCATCCTTGACTAGGGCCGGTTTACCATTAGCGAGGACTAAAAGATCTGAACCGGAATATGGGTAAGTCGAGATATCTACTTGTTTAGAGTTGCCGATTAACGCACCATTAGCTGAGATTTCCACGCCTGATATACCTGCTACTGCGGTGAGCGTTTGGTAAAACTGAGCATAGAGTATACTTCGAGCATGCGGAGACAGCTCAGCAACATCGCTACTTAAATCAATTCGGGCAACACCGCCCTCGACATTGACAGCTGGAGAATTTAGTCGTGTTCCCGAAGGCAATAAGGTTGTGACCGATCCAGCTAGCCAAGCTGACGGGCCGTCAACGAGTCCTCGGCTCGCCGCGGACACAACCTGCGACCTCGGGTACCATCGAACATCAGTAACTAGTGCTTGTTGGTCTTGAGTTGGAAAATAAAGTGGAGTCCGGACAAACAATGTTTGAAATAAAGATTCTGGCATCGTCACACCATCAGGAACGACTGCAATGCGCCACTCGCCCGATCTTTCTCGAACCAACGAAAATTCATTCGAAAGAGTTGCATCAGCCGTCGCTGCTGTATAACGACCAGTCGAATCCAGACTTCCACCAGCACCTACTGTCACCCGGTAGGCACCGGAACGAGTCTGACTCACTTGCTGATTTTGTGAATCTGGATAGATACGCACTTGAGTGGTGGGATTCCATGTCTTCGCTACGCTTGCGGTTAAATATTGTCGAGCGACGACGAAGTCGTCCGAGAAACCAGCTGATGATGCACGCATAAAGCCGACCACAATATCTTCAGGGTCAGCACCTTCAGCTGGCCCCTGCGGATCAAGCACAATCCCACCCCCGGTTTGTTTTGGACGCTCAACAGCATGTGGACTACCCGACGTCGGAATATAGGCACAGCTTGTCAGCATGAGGATACACGCAATAAGCACCACGATTTTCTTCATTCGCTTTCCCCTTCCGGCAACAAAAACGGCTCCGGCACCTCCAATGGGAGCGGGCGAGTGAATCCTTCATTAGGAACCCGAGGAATAGTCAACAGGAAGCTGGAACCCACACCAAGTTCGCCGATCGCTTCCAACGTTCCTCCATGAATAAGTGCATCTTCTTTTGCAATGGTTAAGCCAAGCCCCGTTCCTCCTGACTTACGCACTCGAGACGAGTCTGCACGCCAGAAGCGGTCGAAAACATGTTCCGCTTGCTCTGAGCTTAGCCCTACACCGTTATCCGATACACGCACCGCTACTGCATCACGTCCGCCAACAACAGAAACCCGAACTGGTCTGCCTTCAGCATGTTCGAGCGCATTAACCACAAGGTTACGAATCACCCGCTCAATACGACGCGGTTCGACTTCCGCATAAGTATCGCCAACAACGTCTAGCCTCACAACAACGCCATTATCTGTTGCCAGCGGATCCGCCATCTCAATAACATTGTGGGCGATCGCAGAAATATCTGCACGTTGTGCAACTAACGCCATTCCGCCAGCATCATATCGCGAGATTTCCAGCAGGTCAGATAACATCGCGTCTAGATTTCGTAGTTGGGCATGTTGCAATTCAGCACTGCGTTTCAGCGCTGGTGGCAAGTCTTCACGCTTATCGTAAATAAGTTGGCCAGCCATACGAATAGTGGTAACCGGTGACCGCAACTCATGAGAAACTGCCGAAACAAAGTTTGTTTGTACCGCAGACATTCGTTCTAGCTTTGTAAACTGTTCTTCTAGCGAGGATGCCATCGTGTTAAACGACGTTCCTAGCTGCGCCAGTTCGTCAGAGCCATAAACTTTCATTCGCGAATCGAATTCGCCTTCTGTTAACCGTTGCGCGTTAGTGGCAGCTGCTCGAATTGGTCGCAAAATAAAGCGAACCATGAGCCAGGCAACAATCACGAGCAAAGCCAATAAGCTAACCATTCCAAGGGACAATGCGCGCATTGTTGCATTCAACAGATCTTGCTGATTTTTTAACGAAAAAACTGCGTACAGCTCATAATCTCCAGAACCTGGAATGCTAATCTGTTTGCCAACAATCACCCCCGGAATATCTCCTTTTTTGCCATTTGCGATCGAAACTGACTGCCAGCCCAAGTCCGCGTCACTACGTACAATTTCTCGCAATTCCGGTGTAACCAGTGATCGCACACGCGTCGTCGTCGCAGTTTCTGGCTCCAAAATAGGAGTTCCACCAAATTCTTGGCTAGGTGACCGCAATAAGACACCACCCATCAATTCACGTGCCGGATCATACAGTGACGCAACCAATTCCAACGCGACACGTTGGGATTGCGCCGTCGTGGGCGAAACTGCAACGGAAAACCGCTCCTGTGCCAACTGAGTATCCGTAGCAAAGCGCTCAATATCAACTGACACAGTCCGGTCAAATACTGCATTTTTAACCTGATAGGTAATGACTGTACCGGTTAATGCAATGCCAACAATTGATGCGCACGCAATCAGGGTCATAGTTCGCACAGCTAACGATGACTGCCACCATCTCCGATACCGCGTCAACCTATGCTCTATGCGGTCAAAAATACTGCGTTTGCGAGGCTCTTTCGCACTCACGCGTGCTACTCCTTAACGGCACCTGCCCGATAGCCTACGCCACGAACAGTTAAAACAACATCAGGATTTTCTGGATCACGTTCGACTTTCGCACGCAACCGCTGAATATGAACATTGACAAGTCGGGTATCAGCTGAATGCCGGTAACCCCACACCTGCTCCAACAGCTCTTCTCGGGAAAACACCTGATACGGTTTGCGAGCCAATACTGTCAACAGATCAAACTCTAACGGAGTCAAATGAACAAGCGAGTCTCCTCGACGCACCTCGTGCGCCTTCAAGTCGATGCTCAAATCCGCGACCCGCAACACCTCAGCTTCGTTTTCAGTACGACGCAGCCGAACTTTAACTCGTGCCAACAACACAGAATTCTCAAACGGCTTAGTCACATAATCATCAGCGCCAGCTTCAAGTCCAGCGATCACATCGACTGAATCAGTCTTCGCACTCATCATAATAATAGGAACATCGGACTCTTCACGTAGCACACGACATACGGACACCCCATCCATACCTGGCAACATCACATCAAGAAGCACTAAATCCGGATGCTCTACTTTAAACAAAGCAAGCACGTTAGATCCGTTGGCACACACCGAAACTTCATACCCTTCTGACTCCAGAAGAATTGCTACCATTTCGGAAATACCCGGATCGTCATCAACAACGAGGATTCGCATGAGGCTACCTTTCACTAAATTATCTGCGTCTAGTCTACCGGAAGGGTCCACCAAGTTTACTCGTCAGAAACTGGCATCAAATCGCTTTGTCCGTCAGCGTCATCAATAGTGTCATTTCCACCCTCAACAACAGTGAAATGCGGACGTGGCCGCGGTGTTGCCGAGATATCCATTGAGGTCCGGCGAATTTCTCGCTGTGCTGGCTGCGGTGGTGGGACATCTTTGCGTGATGCTTCACGAATCGCATCCGCGAGTGCAGTGAGGTCATCAGT
The DNA here is from genome assembly GCF_900105865.1 of Arcanobacterium phocae. NCBI lineage: Bacteria > Bacillati > Actinomycetota > Actinomycetes > Actinomycetales > Actinomycetaceae > Arcanobacterium > Arcanobacterium phocae. Next base: position 942,126 of record NZ_LT629804.1, on the reverse strand, counting down.
AGACGGTGGCACCGGTTCGAATTCGGTTTTTAGACGGATCATCTGCCACCCTACGGGAACGGTAACGGTGTGGGCATGCTGAGAACACAAGTCAAACGCACCAGGCAACGGGACCGGTGAAAGCGGCCCAAGCACGGCGGTTGCTTGTTTGTAGTCATAGGTCATCGTGGCGACTGCCAAATTTTTACAGGCGCCTCGGCTACAGTGTCGGATTGGACTCACGCCTTCTAGTCTACATCGCTCGTCGTCTCTAGTCCCCGTGGCCTAGAATACTAACTGTGAGCATGCTACCGAAAAGAAACCACGGCCGGCGCCGCGATCGCCATGAGCGTGGACTGCGTGGTCCGCTAGTTGATCGAACATCGCCAGCTTATCGATCCCGTACCCAAAAGTTCGACGATATTTTATCGTGGGAACTCACAGCTTTTCGGGAGCATATCGGGGAAAAACTGGATCGCTATGACGTTGCAGTACTCGATGTTCCAGCTACTGACCCGACACCCTGGGAGGACGGGATACCGTTAGCTCGTTTTCTCCCGTTCGAACGTCCTTCAAAAATTTTAGGGAGACTCGTTTTTTACCGGATGCCAATCGAAATGGCTATTGAGGATGTAGATGATCCACGTTTGTTTATCCATCGGGTAATGGTTGGGCAGATCGCTAGTGCCTTAAATATGGATCCCGATGACGTTGATTACGCGCGCTAGCCTAGGGTTTAATTGTAACTGGAACAGCTTGCGCATCAGCTCCGCGGGCAGTCAATGACACAACGTTAATACCCTGCCCTTCATTGAGCTCCGCAGTGGAATACACTGCTGCATAAAGTGGTTCGGATGCCGAGACCCAAACATATCCTATTGCGTCTGGTAGTTCGACCGTTTGGGTTCCATTCACAGATAATGTTTTCTGGAATTTGGTATCCCCTTGGACGTCATAGCCAGTTACATCTACCGACGTCACTTTCGATGTTGTCATCACTAGTTGTGCTGTACCGTATACTGCTGCCCCACCTGCTCGCAACTGTGGTTGCGCACCAACCCAGGCTTGGTCCATCATATCTCCTGCACTTAACGTCATATTGACGCTAGCGGTTAACGGTTGCTGACCGCTAACTTGCACGGCATATGCACCTGGCTCAATTCCATCAAGAGTCAGGTCAAGAACTGATTGTGCTGGCACCGTGATCTTGTCTGCACCAGGAAGAGGCTGTTCCGTCTTACCGAGAAGCGTGACGCTCACTTGGTTTTCCGAGGTTTGCGGGTTGACGATTCGCAAACTTGCTCCCGCACCATTCTGCGCATCACCATCTGATGTCTGAGCTGGTGGAATAATCACTCCAGGAATCGTTACTTTTTCACCAAAAGCAGCACTGGTGACGAACGATAAGCCCTGCGGTTTAAAGCCATCGAGCGCATTTGTTTGCAACGACGCTGAGAACTCACCAGAATCAGATGTCAAATGCAATGCCATATGCTCAGTCTGTGGAATCAAGCCATCTAAGCTCGTCGAGATTTTAGTTTTAGGTGCAATTGTCAAACGTTTGGCAGTGCCTAAATCTAGCGGACCAGTTTCACCAAATGCTGATACTGTCACTGCGATTGGGTTATCACCAGGGTTAAGGATGGCTAGCGTGTTGTATGTTCCCACCTGTGAATCAGAACCTACGAGCCACAGCGACTGTTTTGCCCATTGACAAGGATTCACGGCCAGTCCTCGCATATCTCCGCCACCAATAGTGATACTCGAAGCTCCCATAATATGGCCATTTTCAGCGCTTGTTCCCCGAGCGTAAACAACTCCAGTTGCCTGAGTCACTCCTAAATCTGACGACGCTGTGGAGAGGATAGTTCGCGAATCAGCATCTGATTTGGTTGCGATATCGAACCAGTGGGCTCCGTCGACAAAAACAAAACCGCTGCCCGAGATAGTTTCTGATTCCTGTGTGACGCTAACGCCTTCAGTAACTGTTCGGTTCGCTCCACCCGTACACGCCAAAGAAAAAGTTTGGTCCGTAGGAATATACTCAGGTGCCGAGACGACGTCGACATGCTGTTGCGGGAGGAAAAAAGCAGAGGCAACTACTGCCCCGGCCATAATTAGCACACCAGCTCCGGTGATGATTGGTTTTATTTTCATCGGCTCCATCCCTTCCGGAATGTTGGCAGTGCAGCGAAAAGACTGAGAATCATTGCGCCTATCATCAGTCCAACGAGTCCCCGGTGTGTCCAATCATTGTTCGATACGATCAATTGCCCGTGTTCTCCTGCTGGCAAAACGAAAGACTGTTGCCAGTTAGTTTTGTTAACCGACAGCAGTTTCCCATTCAGTCGAGCACGCCAGCTTGGCCCGTAGCGTTCTGCGAGAACGATTATTCGATCACGATCGGAAGGACGTATCTGCTGAGTTCTATCGGGATAGGCGACGACGACGTTACTAGCCGAGGCTGTCACTCGCCAAAAGTCTCCTGACTCATGTCCAGAGACATAATCGAGCCCCCGGCTAGCATTCAATGCTGCGACAAGTTCGGCACGCTGTGGTTCATCACTGCGCGGTACAACAATGAGCGATACTCCATGTTCGCTCAAATCATTAGCAACGGAAGCTGACCGGCCCATGATATTAGCTACCGTTTGACCTAAATGATCCTTGGCTGCACCGTCTGCACCACGTGCTTGCTTCACCATAGTCCATTCAGTCAATTCGATGCCGTAACCGCGCCATAGTTGAGCTTCGACACCATTCGAGGCAGCCTGGAGATATAGCACCTTGTTTCCAGAACGTTGATCTTCCAAACCGATAGCTGGAATCAACGTAGCTGGTTGCGGATGGAGCTGGCGGATTTCATCATTGACTAAGATTAGATGCGCACTGGTTCCTACAAGACCAATACCCAAAATCAAACTAACAACGCCTACGCTAAGATGCTTCATGCCAAACGACGCCGCGCGTAGCCATGACCGTGCGCCTGCTAAGCCGCAAGCAATCGCCGTCGTCAACGATACCCACACCATTTCTAGTCCAAAACCAGACCACAATGAGATGTCCTGGTGAACAAACTGAGTAGCCACTAATGCCCACACTAAACCGAGGATCGCAAATAACCATGCCACCCGGATACGGCCGTAAAGAGTCGTGCGAGCCAGCACAAAAACCGCAATGGCAGCCATGCTCAGTGGTAACGCATAAGCTAAGACATTCGGAAAGCTCAGAGTGAAAGACTGATATGGGACTAATGACAGTACCGCAACCGGATCAGCACCTGAATCATTTAATGGCACTCCCGGAGTTGCCAAAAGATACTGCCAACCGGCAAACCTGACACCAGGTGCATGAACTGCAAGCGCCGGAAGAGAAATAGCAATCCACCGCCAACGCCCACGTTGTGCGATTGTTGCAACGATTCCAGCAAGAGCCAAGATGAGTCCGAAAATTGGTGAAGCTAGGGATGCCAGCATCCCGAAAAATGTCAGTAGTCCGGCATCACGAGCTGATCCGCGCCACACGTTTCCGAGAGTATATGCACAACCAGTGAGCCCAATATAGGCCACTATTCCCGGCATTCTGCCAGCACCCAACGCGTCAATAAACGGTGGCGATAATATCCAAACTAAAGCGAGAACTACCCGTGCCTGCCAGCTCACCACGATTCGTCCGATCGCAGCGTAAGCGAGTAAACCAACGAGCGGAATCGCAATATAAATCAGAACTGTGAGTAACTGCCCGAGCGTAATGTGCAACGGTTGGAGAACAGTCAACGGTAACGCCAGAAATACCCATAGCGGATCGATAGCGCCAGGCATTCCGTCACCTGATGCGATCCAGCCAGAGAACGCCGAACGGATTATCTGCAAGCCAGTCGCAGAGCTATGAGCTAAACCACCACCAACTACTGTTCCATTAAAAGCGATCGGCAGGAACAATAGTCCAGCGATTGCGGCGCTAACAACTGCGACGACGATGCGACCGATCTTGCTTTGACGTTGGTACTGGGCACGCTCTTTCAACGTGAATTGATCTGGCGCCACCGCCATGTAGTGAGCGTCGGCGCGAGCCCGCCGCGAATGACGTTTCGCTTGCCGGATACTCCACGGCCGGGCTTCCAAGTCCTTGAGCGCACGTCGGGGAACTACTTTTACTCGACGAATTCGTTCACGGCCACGAATAATCGCATGGAGTCGAGTAACAAGGCTCCAGCCAGCAACTAATTCCGCTTTCGCATAGGCAACATCTTTAGATAAGAGTCGCAAAAACGCGCGAGGTATGCTCCCCAGAACGTAGCCACACCACAAGACCGGCACAAGAAATGCTGGCGCGGCTAGCAAAGCGTTATAAAGTTGATTAGTACGGCGCCGAGCAAAAGAGCCAACAAGCGGCCGTCCCAGCGAAACTTGAGCGTGTCGGATCCGGGCGCGTGGTTCAACCACAACGCGATAGCCAGCGGATCGCAAGCGTCGCGAAAATTCCAAGCCGTCGCCGAATGGACCTAAAGCTGGATCTATCCCACCAGCATCATCCCATGCTTGAGAGCGGACGAGCATACCAGCAGTCCCGACAGCCAAAACGTCTGTTCGGTAATCCAGTTGCCCTTGGTCTAGTTCTCCCATTTCGATTTCCGGGACCCGACGGGCCGAACGTGTTGCGTTAATACCGACTTCTAGTAGTTGACGTGGTTCGGCATCCCAGGACACCTGCTTCGGTCCGACTGCGCCGATCTGACGAGATGTCTCCGCCACCTGGAGCATACGCTCGAGCGCGTCCACTTCCGGTGCAGAATCAGCATGGATCAGCCATAGCCATTCTCCATCTGCATCCGTTTGAGCTAACACTGCCTCTACCGCACGTCCGAAACTAGACTGACGCCCAATAACATGAATATGCGCGTGCGATAATGTTCGATGCAAGAATGGCAAATCTGCATCTTCTTCGAGCCCAATGAGAACTTGTTGTGGTTTCACGCTCTGCTCTGACAGCGCCACCAGCGTTTGAGATAGATAAGGAAAATCACGGCTTTGAGAAATGACAATAGCCGTGATGTTGACGCGGGGTGACTCTGACACACTCACAACAAACCCTAACCGCGTGAGCCTTGGGCAGCCTTTCGTTCGCGCGCTATACGCTTACGATCATTATCTGATGTACCACCCCAAATGCCATGGCGAATATCATTAGTGACAGCGTATTCGAGGCATTCTGCGCGTACCGAACAACTGGCACATACTGAGGTTGCTGGCGCGGTAGATCCACCCTTTTCCGGATAGAAAATATCTGGATCCGTTTGTGCGCAAAGAGCCTCTTCCATCCACGACAAATCTTCCGCAGCCTGAGTGCCATAACCAAGATTAAAGATACCCTGCATGAGGGTTTGGGCATTGCGGGCATCGGAATGCTTATCCGGCGCCGTCCCCATTACTTCCCGCATACCAAGATCCCTTCGAATATATTGCACTATGTAAATTACACGCGTGTCATACCCCAAAAGTCAAGACGATAAGGCAAACTGCCCTCTAGCATTAGAAATAATCACACATCACCACACAACTTGCATTCATCGGTCCACCTTTCCACCATAACGTGCACAGCTATCACATTTTCCTAGTAAGGACGCTCATGAACAGTACACATTCCCTTCTCAATACACTAAAAAGCCGAGGCACCAACCCAGCCTTGACATGGTATGGACCGCATGAACGCATCGAGCTTTCCGGAAAGGTCGTTGCAATGCATCTATCAAAAATTTCTCAATATCTACGCCACGATCTCGGCGTCGATTCTGATAGCCACCTCATCATCGATCTGCCGCCGCACTGGAAGTCGATCCTTTGGGTGCTGGCTGGACATATTGCTGGCTGCCAGGTTGTTAACGACACCAACGATGCGGGCTGGAACGACGTCGTCATCACAGCCACCCCAGAAAGCCCCGTTATCGAGACAACAAACCTTGCCCTAACTCTCCAATCTTTGGCCTTTGAGTGGCCTGGCACTCTACCTAACGGCTACGACGACGCCGCAGCCGCTCCGATGGTCTACCCTGACGTCGTAGATCTATCCCTCATCCCCAATATGACAATTGAGGTTACGGAGCCACCACAATCAGATCAAACCTGCTATGCGGTTATTGCGGATGACCCTATAGAACTGGCAAGGATGTTCGCCGGTGCGATCCTCAATGATGCGGCGCTCGTGATAATGACCCCAGAAAACGACATGTGCTCGATTATTGTGGCTGAAAATGCCTCAAAGTGGGATAGAATTTAACCACCCACGGCAACCCGGCCAGTGGCACATGGTTATATAATTGTCAGAAGGAGTAGGAAACGCGTGGAAAAGTCGAACCAGAGCTCCGGACTCCCTCACCGCTCAGCAACTCATCAACGCAAGCGTGGACCGTGGCGAAACCGCTTTCGCATCCTCGGACTGACCGTGCTAGCGCTCGTCCTCGGTAGCGGTACTGCACTCGCCACAATGCTTCATGAACTCCAGCAATCGATCGTCCAGCACGATCTGACGTCTCTAGTAAAAGAAGCTGAACGTCCTACTGAAAACCAGGCGCCACTTGACCAAAAGGCTGGCAAGCCACTCAATATTCTTCTGTTGGGTGCGGACCGTGCTGACGGCGGAACCCAACGCTCCGATACCACCATGCTGATGCACATCGCTGCTGACCGTTCACGCATCGACGTTGTCTCTATTCCACGTGACACTCTGGTCGATATTCCGCCATGCGTTATGGGTAATGGTGATGAGTCTTACCCCCAAAATGACACCATGTTCAACGCTGCTTTTTCTACCGGCGGTACCTTTGGTGGTGACGTCGCCCAGGCGGCTGCGTGCACCTTGCGCACGGTGGAAAATCTTACTGGCGTTTATGTGGACGGTTTTGCGGTACTCAACTTCGATTCATTCCGAGATGTAGTAGACACGATTGGGGGCATCGATATGTGCTTCAACGAAGCAATCGATGATGCCTATTCCGGGATATCGCTTGATGCCGGATGCCACCACCTTGATGGAACTCAGGCATTAGGTATCGCCCGTGCCCGATATTCGATCGGGGATGGCTCAGACATCGGGCGTATTTCACGCCAGCATCAAGTTGTTACTGCTATTGCTAAGAAGACATTCGGGCTGAATGTCTTCACTGACATCCCGACTCTTTACGGGATCCTCAAAGACGTGACAAGCCACATGGATCTTTCTCAAGGTTTGGGAGATATCCAATGGCTTGGCGGGTTGGCGTATTCGCTCCGGAATGTAGACCCGGACGAAATTAATTTTGCAACGATGCCGTACTATCCCGACGGCGCTCGGGTGCGCCCGTCACAGAATGCTCAGCTTGTCTGGGATGCGCTGGTTAATGATGTGCCGATTCCGGAACAAGCTTTGGCTACTGATTCTGGCCCTGAAATCGTTCGTAGTGTTACCCCGCAACAGCTTGAAGAATTTAAAACTAATATTGGTTCTGGTATTGCCGATTAACAGCGATTGGAAGCTTAGTGACTCAGCCACCTTCTTTTGAACCTCGAAAGCGCCGTCCCCGACCGCATGCTCAAGGAGCACGGAAAGTGGGACGTCCGATGCCGAAAGCGGAAAGCTCGAAGAGTGAGCACAGTAAGCCAACACCTGTTAAATCCTTGCGGTCAGCTCCTCGAGTATCAGGGCAACCACGCGGACCGCGTAGTCCGATCCGGCGTTCTGCTTTCAATAAACCAGCTCCGTTACGTCCAGAAGTTGGATCTGACGCTGCGCCAGCTAACCAACCACCATGTTTCGAACCACAGCAAGTTCCTGCCACGTCGTCTCCCATAGCACGGTCGTTCCCGTCGCAAGCATACACACCGCAGCGAACGCAACCAGCTGCTCAACCACCTCGTGCTCAATTTACCGAGCCAGAACGTCTACTGCCTCCTCAGTCAGCTCCCCGAGCTAGGTCACCTCGTCCCAGACGTGCACGGGGGCTGCGCTTCTATGCACGGTCCGTAGGCGTTATTGTCTTGTTTTGTATCATCGCTGTGTGCGCTTGGGGATATCATCTGTTTAACCTTGGGGATTCTCGTATTACGCGGTTGTCAGCTCTGACCGGTAACCCAGATACTCCGGGAACAACGTACTTGATAGTCGGCTCCGATGAGCGCGGTGGCATAGTTTCTGATCCGACTGAGGGACACCGTGCCGACACCATTATGGTGTTGCAGGTGCCTGAATCTGGGACAACATCCCTGGTCTCCATTCCGCGCGACTCACTAGTGAATTATCCCGACGGCACTTCTGGAAAAATTAATGGGGCTCTTAATTTTGGCGGCCATCAATCGCTCGTTCAAACCGTTGAGTCGCTGACTGGGTTGACGGTTGATCATTATGTTCAAATCGGTATGGACGGCGTTAAACAGTTAACGGACGCGGTTGGTGGAGTGAATTTGTGTCTTGACTACGATGTTGATGATCCATACTCGACTCTCGTGTGGCAAGCTGGTTGCCACGACGTCGATGGCACTACAGCGTTAGCGTTTTCGCGGATGCGTTACCAAGATCCGCTTGGGGATATCGGGCGTACTGCTCGCCAACGTCAAGTGGTGTCAAAAATTATTAGCAAAGCTGCCTCGCCTTCAACTTTCGCTAGTCCGAGCAAACAGCGCGAGCTTGTGACCGCTGCTGCCGATGTGTTGACTGTTGATAACACTGATTCGCTATTTGACGTAGCATGGGCAGGCCTAGCACTGCGTTCGGCGATGGGTCCCGATGGCGCAATGGGAACTCCTCCGATTAGTTCTTTGAACTACGTTGGTGATGATGGTGCTTCCTATGTGCTTTTGAATGCAGATGCGGGCCCTGCGTTCTGGGCTGATGTGCGTGATGGAAAAGTAACTAAGGAAGCCCTAGTACCGTCTTTCTAAGGTAGCCTTATCGACGACGACGACGTGAACGTAACGATATTATTGTGCCTGGTCCTGCGTCGCGCGCTGGATCGATATACTGCGGTACCGCGGCGAGCGTCAACGTGAATTCTGCTGGTCTGCGAGAGGTCAACTCTAATCGCCCGCCGTCTCCTGTGGCGAGTTCTCGCGCAACGGCCAGTCCGATACCAGTAGAGCCCCCTGTCGAAACACCTTTGAGGAAGATTGTATCGCCCAGGCTATCAGGAACACCCGGGCCTTCATCACGGACTTTAATATTTACCATCCGTGCCGATTTTTCAACTGTGACGGTAGTTGTTCCGGCACCATACTTGAGCGAATTTTCGATCAGTGTAGCTAGTATTTGCGCCAAGGAACCCGGCGTCGCCAAAACTGTACCGTAATCTCCTTCGGTAAAGACGAGCTCGCGGTTTTCCTTCGCATATACTGGCTGCCACTCATCAAATTGCTGGATACAGATGTCACGTATGTTTACCGCTTCGGTTGTTCCGCTGGCGCCAGTTGAGGAGGTACGCATCAGCTCAGTGACCACTCCACTCAACCGGTCAATTTGTTCCAATGCCCGCTCAGCTTCTTCCGCTACTTCCGGGTTTTCGGCAAGTAGCTGGATTTCCTCAATACGCATTGATAAGGCAGTCAACGGGGTACGGAGTTGGTGCGCAGCATCAGCAGCGAACTGACGTTCCGCTGCAATACGACTAGCCATTCGCGAGGCTGTTCGTTCGAGTTCTTGATAAACTAAGTCAATTTCCTCAATGCCGGACGATGACATATGCGAACGAACTTGACCTGCTCCGATTTGTTCAGCGGTAGCGGCAAGCAAAACGAGTGGATCTGAAAGAATACGGGCCCGCCGTCGTGCAACAACGGCTCCAACCCAATACGAGACAGTTACTAAAGCAGCTGCTGCTCCAATAAGTTTTGCAATATTAATCAATGCCGAATATTTCGGAGCAGAAATGGTGACCAGTGCACCTTGTGGCGAGAACCTTCGCAGTTCGAAGCGCAATGGTGCCGCTGAGGTCATTGATTCCACGGTTTGCCCGTCTGGGTAGGTAACCGAAATATAGACTCCTGATAACCGTGAGGACTCAGCAAGCGAATCGAGTAGATTGGGCCACACCTTTGAGTTATTTAGTTCAAGGCGACCGACAACTTCGACGACGGCTTGCGATCGAACTTCAACAGTAGACTGGGCATCACGCCAAATGAGTATGCTTCCAAGTAACATTCCGGGAATTGCAATAAACAGCACAGCTACAGCAACGGCCATTCTGACCAGCTCGATTGCCCGTTGGCGCATTGCCCGCCTTCTCCCTAATTTTTTCCGGCGCTTATTTCATTTCAAATCGGAAGCCCATGCCGCGAACAGTGGAAATATAGTGCGGCTCGGTTACATCATCGCCCAGTTTGCGACGTAGCCACGAAATATGCATGTCCAGCTTTTTAGTTGAGCTCTCGGCTTCTTTGCCCCACATAGTTGACATTAGTGTTTCGCGAGATACAACTTGACCCGCGGAACGTACCAGAATCGTAAGTAGCTCGAATTCTTTTCCTGTCAACTGTAGCTCTTGATCTTCGATGTAGGCTCGATGCGCCGCAATATCGATGCTGACATCTTGGGCATGTAACGTTCCTGTGGACTCTTCGATGACCGACGTGCGGCGCAACAGTGCGCGAACACGAGCTAGTAGCTCAGCTAACCGGAATGGCTTGGTCACATAATCATCAGCCCCAGCATCTAGCCCAACAACCATATCAACTTCTTCAGCACGTGCAGTGAGGATAAGAATTGGACACGAGTGTCCAGCAGATCGAGTGGCACGTGCAACGTCAAGACCATCCATATCTGGCAATCCGAGATCAAGCACCATCAGATCAACTGACGATGAAACCGCATCGATTGCAGCCTGCCCGGTATCCACCGCAGTTACGTCATACCCTTCACGCATTAAAGCGCGCACTAATGGAGCAGAAATGGCTGAGTCATCTTCAACAATTAGTACATTCGTCATTTCAGGTCCCCTTGAATATCTAGATCAATGACTTAGTGTTAAGTCTTTACTTCCCATAGTAAAGGAATCTTCAGATGTTTGGTGGTTAAGAAACTGTATTATTAGTGACGTGAAGCTGAGCTGCATCAATATTTCCGATTCCCTGAAGGTTCGGTGTTCCAAAGGGTTCGATACGGTAGGCATGCTCGTCAAGTCGCTTGAGGGCTTCAGCTGTTGGCCGGTCTACTAATATCCCGCCGACCGGAGCGATCGAGCAAAGGCGTGAGGCGAGATTAACTTTTGGCCCGAATACATCACCAAAGCGGGAGACAAGTCCACCCCACACTAATGAAGCTCGAACTTGTGGCATACCCGGGGTTGCTCGCAATGCTCTGACAATTTCAGCAACAACCGTTGCCCCAGTACGCAGATCATCAGCAATATACAAAACCGCGTCCCCAACAGTTTTGACGACGCGTGCGCCGTGAGCTGAAATCACGTCACGGGAGGTAAATTCGAAGGTTTGAATGAAGTCGACTAATTGGTGTGGCGATAACTCACCGGAACGTTGAGTGAACGATACCAGATCAACGAAGCCAACGGCTCGTGTCAGCGGCATGGTGTCACCGCCGCTGTATGACATACCTTCCAGTTCCACTTCAGTGCGCCGCAAGAACGCGGTCAAATGCCGCCGCCATGCGTATTTTGTTTGATATATGAGGAACTGCTCATAGTCTTGGATATGGTCAAGCACCCAGTAGCGTGCTGACACTTCATCCAGACCATATCGATTTTCAGCTTCTTCGACTAAGGCTTCGTATTGCCACAAAACGATTCGGTCGGAAAGTTGGGCCTGGGCACGGATCAAAGAATTTTGGGTGTCCTCATCCATTTTCCCGCGTTTTACAAAATCTTGGTGCGCTCGCATCACGTCAATATCGTATTCAGTAAAAAGAACACTATCTGGATTTTGAATATACGGGAAACCCATCGCCCGCCAAAAACGACGTACCGAATCAACATCCATTCCAGCTAAGTCAGCAGCCTGATGGAGGGCGTATTTCGGGGCGCCTCCTAAGAGCCGACGGGCGTGTTTTTCGACCGTCGTCACTTCGTCATCTATACCATAATTAGGTGTGTCTTGCATCACATCCACTACTCTAGCAAGTTTACTGTCATTTTTGAAGGCAAAAGCCATATTTCTTTAACTCACATTAGGGTACTACTATTTTCTTCAGTCCGTCTGCCGGTAAACTGACAGTTATGACTAGACCACAAACACAAATTGACGAACTTGCAAACTCATACTCTCAAGGAATCCTTGACAGATCACCAGAAAGCGTCACCTCGCTTGGACTCTCCGGGGCTGACGAATCGACATTTTCTGATTATTCTCCAGTTGGATTAGCCGAGGTTGCCGACCTGCAACGCTCCACACTACAAACTCTCAATAGCCTCGAACCCGTAGACGACGTCGATCGCGTCACCATCGCGGCCATGCGGGAACGCCTCGGCTTAGAACTCGAAAACTACGACGCCTACGAGTTCGGGGAGATCAACAACATCGCTTCGCCGCTACAAGGCATCACGGAAGTATTTGACCTAATGCCTACCGAGACCCAAGCAGACTGGGAACTAGTGGCCCAACGTCTGCGCAACATTCCACAAGCACTACGCGGATGGCAAGAAACTCTTACATTACGAGTTGCTCACGGGCCGGCACACGCTAAGCGACAAATTAACCTCGCAATTACCGAAGCACATGAGGTTGCTGGCGAAAATTCCGCCCTGAAGACGCTCGCACAGCGCGGCGCACAAGCCTTTCCGCATCTAGCCGAAAAACTTTACGAAGCAGCCACTCAAGCACGGCAAGCCTACGGCGAACTATCTGATTTCTTAACTGCTGAAGTTGCTCCGCATGGCTCCTCCCGGGATGCGTTCGGTCGCGAGCGTTATGATCGCCAGATCCGCCAATTTGTGGGCGCTCATCTTGATCTAGACGAAACATATGAATGGGGCGTTGCCGACCTCGAACGAATTATCGCCGAACAACAACGTATCGCTCACGAGCTGTATGGTCCGGGAGTCAGTGTGGCCGAGGCGATGAATCGTCTGAACAATGATCCCGCCCGCCAGTTGCACGGAACTCAAGCGCTCCAGGAGTGGATGCAAGGAATCTCAGATCAAGCACTCAACGATTTAGCTGATACGCATTTTGACATCCCCCTTCCGATGAAGAAGATCGAATGCAAAATTGCGCCGTCTGGTACCGGAGCCATCTATTACACTGGCCCGTCAGACGATTTCTCTCGTCCAGGCCGCATGTGGTGGTCTGTTCCAGCTGGAACAGAAACTTTCACAACATGGCAAGAAAAAACAACTGTATACCATGAAGGCGTACCAGGACACCATCTACAAATTGGCTACACAACCTATCTCAAGGACCAACTAAATATGTGGCGCCGAAACTTCTGCTGGGTGTCCGGACACGGCGAAGGCTGGGCACTGTATGCCGAAGGCCTTATGCGTGAACTGGGATATATGGATGAGCCAGGTGACTACATGGGCGTCCTCGACGCCGAACGGCTACGTGCTTCCCGCGTTGTTTTGGACATCGGGGTTCATCTGGAAAAGCCAGCCCCTACGCAGTACCAGCACATTAGCCCTACCTGGAACCGGGACGTTGCTTGGCAGTTCTTGCAGGACAACGTAGCCATGGAACGTTCGTTCTTGCTCTTTGAACTCAACCGATACCTCGGGTGGGCCGGTCAAGCACCTGCCTATAAGATCGGTCATCGGATGTGGAAGCAGTTGCGTGCACAGGCACAGCAACGCGAAGGCGCCGCATTTGATCTCAAAGCATGGCACACTAAGGCACTGTCCCTTGGCTCAGTTGGACTTGACGTGCTGGGTGAGGCGTTGGCATGAAAACATTGCTTCTTGGTTCTGCATCACCGGCTCGGCGCCAAACCCTTATTAACGCGGGGATCACTCCACTCGTTCGGGTTGCTGATCTTGATGAGGATTCGCTAATCGAAGCTTTTGCTGCCGCTCACCCGGATTTGGATGCGCGCACGCTCGCAACCAGTCAGGTGCAGCTTCTTGCTACTAGCAAAGCCAACGCTATTTACGACGTCGTACGCACTCAGCACGATCCGCAACCAACCGTCGTCGTCGGATGCGATTCTATGCTCGAAATGAACGGCGTTATCGTTGGAAAACCACACACACCAGAAGTAGCCCGCGAACGTCTCCATGCCATGAGCGGACAGGTAGGTGCGCTTCATACTGGACACTGCATTATCGATGTCGAGACCGGACAGCATGCCGAGGCTGTTTCAACTGCTTTGGTCTACATTTCTCAGCTAACCGATGCCGAGATCAACGCATACATTGCTACCGAAGAGCCACTGCATGTTGCCGGCTCCTTCACCGTTGATGGCTTTGGTGGCCCGTTTGTCGAGCGCATCGAGGGCGACTACCACGGCATTGTCGGCATCTCGCTACCGTTGGTGCGTAACCTATTACATGAGTTGGGTCATTCGATTACCGAATTCTGGAAACTCTGAAACGCCATGGAGTGTGGGCACAACCTTTGTCCGCGCTCCACGGCGTTCTAATTTTAGACCTGATAGTCGAGTGGTTCGCTGAAGCCCGAATACCGTTTTTGACGTTCCCCAAGTGGCTCCCAGTCGCGCGCATCTGACCCAACATAAACTTGCCGTGGCCGACCAATCTTCTGGGCAGGATCATCGACTAGCTCATGATACTGGGCTATCCAGCCTGGTAGCCGACCTAGTGCGAACAATGGCGTAAACATTTTCGTTGGGAAACCCATCGCCTTGTAAATCAGACCGGTATAAAAATCCACGTTGGGATACAAGTTGCGTTCGATAAAGTAATCATCTTCTAACGCAACCTGTTCCAGCTCACGTGCCATATCAAAGAGTTCTTCATCGCCCGATAGTGCGCCGAGAACGTCGTCGGCAATATCTTTGACAATTGTTGCGCGTGGATCATAGTTCTTGTAGACGCGATGTCCAAAGCCCATCAGCTTCACATCGTTTTTCTTGTCTTTCACCTGCGAAACAAAATCTTTTATCGGGGTTCTGGTTTCACGCAGATGACCTAACATAGCAAGCACAGCTTCATTAGCACCACCGTGAAGAGGACCGGACAACGCCCCTACCCCAGCAGCCACCGACGCGTAGATATTGGCTTGTGCTGACCCGACCATGCGCACGGTTGACGTTGAACAGTTCTGTTCATGGTCTGCATGCAAAATAAAGAGTTTATCGAGAGCGTTAATGATAGTTGGGTCTACATCGTCGTTCTGGTACGGCAATGCGAACGTCATTCGGATGAAGTCTTCGGTGTACGACTTTGCCGAGTCGGGATAAAGCAACGGCAATCCAGTTGCCCGTTTCGAAATATAGGCAATCATCGTTGGAAGTTTCGCCAGCAGAATAACGGTAGCCAAATTCCGTTGTTCAGTATCGGTTGGGTCCAACGTATCCTCATAGTATGTACCCAGGCCGGCTACTCCGGCTTGCAATATAGACATGGGGTGTCCCGATGACGGGAACGCAGTGAAGAATGAACGAAAATCTTCATGCAACAGTGTGTGTTTTTTAATCCGATGGGTGAAAGCTGCTAACGATTCAACATCTGGAAGCTGCCCGTATATCAGTAAATATGCCACTTCTAGGAACGAGCAGTGTGCAGCTAGTTGCTCAATCGGATACCCTCGATAGCGTAAAATTCCAGCGTCACCGTCGATATAGGTGATTGCCGAGGTACACGAGGCAGTGTTGGTGAAGCCTGGATCCAAGGTTACTGCACCTGTGGTAGCCAGCATAGAGTTAATCTTGAAACCATCATTGCCAGATACGGCTAGGACGCGTTCCAGATCGAGATGGCGCCCATCAACAATTAGTTTCGCGTGTTTTGCCATTGCCCGCTCCTTCGTCTCTCTTCGCCACTCACTACATAATGAGTACGATACACATCACACTACCGTAATTATCAATATTTGTTTTGATGTTGAGATAAATACTGGGTAGAAAAATCCCTGATACCTCACTGCCAAATGCAACGAACTATCAGGGAAACAGATTAATCGTTGATACCTTGCGGGAGGTTAGCTATCAACGGATGGTCTTTAGCGATAGGACCGAGTTTAGTTGCTCCCCCCGGCGAGCCGAGATCATCAAAAAATTCTACGTTAGCTCGATGATATTCGCTCCATTCTTCTGGAAGATCATCTTCATAGTAGATTGCTTCCGTTGGACATACCGGCTCGCATGCACCGCAGTCCACACATTCGTCCGGATGGATATAGAGAGTGCGTTCACCTTCATAGATGCAATCGACGGGACATTCATCAACGCATGCCCGATCTTTAATATCTACACAAGGCAATGCGATTACGTACGTCATGAGTTCCTCTTTCTATTCGTGCGCTACTTCAATTATCGACCTGTGCACGGCAGTTTGCTAGTCGTCTTAGTCATACTTCGTTCCACGCATGCTAATCGCATGTCACAGCAGGCAATGGATCATAGTGGACAACATTCCGGGAATCTTCGATTTGTTCCCCATTAAGGCTCACAGTTCGGCCTACTTCTACTGAGAATCCGTCCTTCTTATGTGTGGACGGCTTGCAATCAGTTGCCGGATTTCGTTTGGTTTGTGCTTTGACGAAATTATACGGTTGACCTTGATGAAGTTGAACATCGTAATACTTTGTTGACCAGAGTCGAGTAGTAATTTTTGACCCATCTAAGAATGATTCAATGAGGACACCGTACGGAGTGGTATTCTTCCATTTCACAAAGATCTGGTCATACCAGATTGTTGACTCTAACCCCATCGGGTAGCGATCGTAGTAGACGGTGTGTGGCTTATGCGCAACGTCTTCTAGCCCGGCTCGATATCCGACGTTAAACACATTCGTTGCGAGCTGTGACAGTCCGCCGCCTATATCTGTGGCTGGGAAACCGTTAACAATTACGCCAGAACGCACGAAGCCACGCGACTCTTCCAGTGGCCCCAGCGCTGTTTGCAGATCAAAGGTTTCACCTGGACGTACCAAGGTATTTGTGACATAGCTTGACCCCACACGAAGGTTAGTTGAACGCACCGGGTCTTCATAGAACGGCGTGGATATTTCCGCAACAATCTCTTTGACGCCTAAGCCTTCAATATCTGCGGTACTCAGCTTGGGTTTCTCGACGTCGATCTGAACAGTGACTGTGCGGTTCTTACTTTTAGCTACGCCGAGCATATCAGATGCCAATGCTTCAGTATTGATAGCTTCGCCGTCAACAGCTGGCGTAATTTTTACCGCAGAGTTTTCAATTGCGATGCTCGCATCTTTCGGTGCAGTCAGTAATCCTGGTTGCACTTGTTCTACGACATCGCGAATCTTTTCACTATCTATTGAAAAGGCAAAACCGTCTTTGTATTCGATGGTCATCGCCGCAGCAATCTGAGCTGGAGACAGCTCTACCAGTTTTTCTTTTACAGTTAGAGAAAGCGGTTTTTCAAGTAGTGGCGTCAACAGGGTATCAACATACTCGGTAGCTGTTTCGGTTGTCACTTGGGCTTCAGTAACCGCTACAGGCAGTACGATAGCATCAGTGTTGGTTAACCACGATTGTTCGATAACATCTGCCGCACGTTCTTTATCAAGCTTTACACCATCAACGGCTTTCTCAACTACCGGCTGAGCTTCTTCTAACCGAATCGTGGCATCGCGCGCAGCGCGATCGGTAGTTTCGCTAATCGCATCCAGCTGTGTAGCTAAACTTTCCGAATTTGTTCGAACAAACGCGGAAAAATTATCGCCGCCAAACATGTGCCGCCACAGCCTTAGCGGATTCAATGAAAAACCGGTGAGACGATCTAAGGTTCGTTCGGTATCAACCTGCAATTCCAGCCCTTCCGGGTCAAGGAAAACAGGATCGTGTTCAACGTTTGAAAGTTTGACCTCGCGCTGCTCATGTAGCATCGGATCAAGGGCATCCGCCAGCGTCTGCTGAGCTTGTTGTTGCGTCAGACCTGAAACATCAACACCAGAAACCTTAGTACCAGCTGGAATATGGTTTGCCAGTGCAACAGCAAGAGCGAGGTAGCCAATGACTATAACTATCGCCGCGATTCCAATAATGCCGTAACGCGAACGCAAAATTGAAAGCATACGTTGTTGTGTCATGGCATCTCGATTTCAGTTGACATGTTTTCGGCTTGTTCTCGTGGTGTATCACGGTCGATTATTACCGGCAGAACTATGCTAATCGCAACAAGGATTAGCCAAGCGTCTAATGCCCATGATTGGTCTGTAAACAAGATGTCATCGGTGGGTGGGAAAAAGACCATCCAGCCAGTCACAATAACGAGCGTAGCGCTATAAAAGCACCACCCTAGTCTGTGCGTTAACCGATAAACAAACCATGAGCCAGACATGACTAGTCCGCTGGCCATGGTCAACCCAATAACAGGCTGATCAAGCGGACCAGAGTACGCTACGAGCGACAAAACTGCCACAATAGCCCCCACAAGAGTTCCTGCAATCGCGCGAACCATGCTCAAGTTACTTTCTGCCGGCACGCTTCCGGCGAGCTGCTTCGCGCAGCCGCTCAGTCGTGCTGAGGATTACTTTTCGCACCCGAACTGTTTCTGGAGTGACTTCGATGCATTCGTCGTCAGCAGCAAACTCGATACATTCTTCGAGTGTAAGCTTGCGCCGGGCTTGGAGTGTTTCAAATGCGTCAGCAGTTGCCGAACGCATATTCGTCATTTCTTTGGCCTTGACGACGTTCACTTCCATATCCTCATTGCGTGGGTTCTCACCAACGATTTGACCTTCGTAAGTTTCTTCACCTGGATCTACAAAGAAGCTTCCACGATCTTCAAGGCGTTGCAACGAGAACGCTGTTACTTGGCCGGAACGGTCCGAAACCAACGAACCAGTGTTACGCGATTCAATATCGCCAGCCCATGGTGCATAGCCTTCGGAAATCGATGCCGCAATACCAGTACCACGGGTCTGGGTAAGGAATTGAGTACGGAAACCGATCATACCGCGCGATGGAAGTAAGAATTCCATCCGGACCCAACCACTACCATGATTCGACATGGTGGTCATTTGCCCCTTACGTGCCGCCATCAACTGGGTAACTGCACCCAAATGTTCTTCCGGAACATCGATTGTGGCACGCTCCCACGGCTCATGAATAACGCCATCGATGACACGCTTCACGACTTGTGGTTTACCAACGGTCAGTTCGAATCCTTCACGACGCATAGTTTCAACCAAAATTGCTAGCGCTAATTCGCCACGGTCTTGAACTTCCCAGGCATCTGGACGATCGGTAGGAAGAACGCGGATAGACACGTTACCCACTAGCTCTTGAGTGAGACGGTCACGTACCTGACGAGCGGTCAGCTTGTGCCCCTTAACCTTACCTGCCAACGGCGAGGTGTTAACACCAATGGTCATCGAAATCGCCGGATCATCAATATGAATACGCGGCATTGGGCGCGGATCTTCAAGGTCTACCAGAGTCTCGCCAATCATAATATTCGGCATTCCAGCAACCGCCACAATATCGCCTGGTCCAGCACTGGTGCCCGGAACACGCTCTAGGCCTTGGGTGCGGAGCAACTCAGTAATATGAACACGCTCGATTTCCGAATCTGGACCGTTGGCCAATCCAACCCATGCGCCCTTCTTTAGCTCGCCTGAATACACGCGCACAAGTGCCAACCGGCCAAGGAATGGCGAAGCATCAAGATTTGTCACCTGACCAACCAACGGAGCATCTTCTTCATAGGTTGGCGCTGGAATATACTCAAGAATTGCTCGGAACAGCGGCTCGAGGTTTTCATTTGCTGGTAGTTCACCATCAGCTGGTTGTACTGTGTCAGCCCGTCCGGCTTTAGCAGCAGCAAAAATAACTGGGATATCAAGAATCTTATCCAGATCAAGATCTGGATTGTCGATGTCCGAGGCAAGATTTAGCAATAGATCTTGAGCTTCTTCGATAACCTCAGAAATACGTGCGTCCGGACGATCAACCTTGTTGATAACTGTAATAACCGGCTTATTGGCTTCCAGGGCTTTACGCAACACGAAACGGGTTTGCGGCAATGGGCCTTCCGACGCATCCACCAGCAGTACCACACCATCGACCATGGACAGTCCGCGTTCAACTTCACCCGAGAAATCGGCGTGCCCCGGGGTATCGATAACATTAATCGTTACTCCGTCCGGCGCTCCAAAGTCCTTAGCTGATGGACCATGGTAGGTAATAGCCGTATTCTTAGCAAGAATCGTAATACCTTTTTCGCGTTCTAGATCACCAGAATCCATAACGCGCTCACCCGTTTTTTCAACCGTTGCGCGGGCATCAAATGCGCCGCCCTGCCATAGCATGCCGTCTACCAGCGTAGTTTTACCGTGGTCAACGTGAGCAACAATGGCAACGTTTCGCAGATCGGCGCGTGTTTGAATCATAAAAGTCCCTTTAAATTAATGTCTTATTCAGATAATGCCAGTTTACGATGTAGCACCGACACAGTTCGCTTACATACAACGAAATGCGAGCGAACGAACAACCTGCGACAATTAACTTCATGAATGTGACATTACGCGGTGAAAACAGCCACTTTTGGGCCTACCTCTTATGGGTTCTCTCGTTCGTTATTGTGGTTGCGTCTGGGATCAACGGCGGATTGAAGGAAATCCTCTTCTCACTCCCCGTCGTAGCCTTCTTGTCTTTTGTGGGCTGGGTAGGCTGGTGGAACCCGCGATTAATCGTTCTGCCACAAGGAATCCACGTTATTAATCTGGCGCGCGAATATTTCATTCCGTGGGCAGATGTTTCCGAAGCCCTGAACCGGTGGGGGTTATATATCTACACCAAATCTGGCAAGAAAATCCCGGTATGGGTGCTTCCCTCCAGGGTTGGGTTGCTATATAACTCGTGGCGTGAGCGCAAGCGCAGTCTGCCCGATCCAATAGATTGGAAAGATCCGCAACCGCGGGAGATTGTTGTTCCACTACCGTTTGCAGCCGATTCCCTCAATATTCGCACCCACGCGATCCGGTCGGATTCAGCGTTGCGCCGTCGGCTAGCGCTCACGGGCGAAAAGTGGGACGAAACGACGACGTCGCGTTTCCTTCCCCTACCCATTGCCGGAACGCTCGTGCTCTTGAGCAGTGCCGTGGCAACGCTCGTGTTGATCTAGTCTTGCTGCCACGTGTGCCACAAGGAGGCATATTCGCCACCGGCGGCCACCAACTCATCGTGCGTTCCTAGTTCTGCAATTTTTCCATCTATCATCACGCATACCCGATCTGCGTCATATGCGGTGTAAAGCCGGTGCGCAATGGATATCACGGTACGCCCCTGCAAAATCCGTGCCAACGCACGTTCTGTGGAGCGCGCCGCCGTCGGATCAAGAAGCGACGTGGCTTCATCAAGAATAACGATGTCAGGATCAAGCAACACGATTCGAGCTAACGCTAATTGCTGTGCTCGATCCGGAGCCAGCTCGCGTTCTCCCGAACCAACTTTCGTCGCTAACCCTTCGGGCATTGTTCGTACCCACGTAGCATCGACGACGTCGAGTGCCTTCCACAATTCCGCATCGGACGCATCAGGTGCTGCAAAGCGCAAGTTATCAGCAATGCTCCCAACGAAAATATGGTTTTCTTGAGTCACCAGCGCAACAGTTGAGTGCATACGCTTTTCTTCGATGCGCGTCACCTCAACTGCCCCAACGCGAATATGCCCTCGTGAAGGCGGATTAACGCCTGCAATTAACCGTCCCAATGTTGATTTACCGGCCCCCGATGGGCCAACAATAGCGATTTTTTCGCCTGGATTAATCGCCATCGTAACGTTGTCAAGTACAGTAACACCCGCCCGATATTCAAATGACACATCTTCAATAGATACCGTTTGTCCATCAGGCATATCTGGCCCGATTATTCGATCAGGTGGCACATCGGCAACACCGAAAATACGCGCTAATGCAACTGCGGCGAATTGTAATTCGTCAACCCACCACGATAGTTCGTCTACCGGTCCGCGCAGTTGCTGGGCGTATAGCGCAACCGCTGTCACAGAACCGACGGTAGCGTATCCGAGCCCGATCAGCCATGCACCCCACACAACTGCCACAATAATCGGCGAAAAGAGCACGATCACCATTGAGAAAGAGAACAAGGCCCGCATTGCTGCCGTATACCGTTCGTTCTCCCACTGTTCGGTTAACAGTGACATTGTCCGCGAGATCCGATGATCTCGCATCGCGAACGCGTCCACCGTGGCAACATGTTCCACGGTTTCCGTAATGTCGCCAGAGATTTCTGCGTTCAGTGCAGACGTTGCCAGATATGCTGCAATCGTGCGGCGCAAGTAGCGGCGAACCAGTAGTACAACTGGCACAAACGACAGTGCCACTACAATGCCGATACGCCAATCAACTAAAACGGCCGCAACCACGGTCACTACTACTTGCATCGAGAGCATGACGATGCGTGATATTCCTACCCGTACCACGAATTCGATCCGGTCTACGTCCGTCGTCGTGCGACCTAATAAATCACCAGTTCCAGCCGATTCCACCGTTGATAATGGCAAATGGGTGACGGCTTGAACGAGGTCCACGCGCAGATCATGAAAGATCTTCTGCCCTAGAACTCGAGAGGTGTATTCTCCAATTCCTGCGGTAACCGACTGAATAACAACCGCGACGATCAAAATAATTATGTTGGTGCGAATCACTGTTCCGGGTACACCGGCATTGACCGCATCGAACGACCGGCCGATAATCCACGGTGACACAACAGTTGCCAGCGCAACTAATAATTGCACGCCCAACACAATCGCGAGATCGGTTTTGAATCGGGTAACCAAGGCACGCAGTTTCCGAACAATAGTCGCATTGTGGGCTATTGGTAGCTTCACTGGTTCTCCTCCTGATCGTCTACTGCGGTGCGTTGCACTAAGGCGTGATAGAACGGATCCTGGCTCAGATCATCGTGGCTACCGCGCATATGTTCGGTACCGTCCGGGTTCAGGACGATAACCGTATCAGCTTGGTGCAACATAATCGGCGACAGCGAAACGACCACCGTAGTTTTTCCGGCACGCTGGACGGATAACGCACGCGCAATTCGCATCTCGGTATGAGAATCGACCGCCGACGTTGGTTCAATCGCAATCAGTACCGGCGGATTATGTAAGACGGCACGAGCTAAGGCCAACCGTTGGCGTTGCCCGCCCGACAGTGACCGTCCACGTTCCGCGATATAGCCATCGAGTCCGTTGGCAAGTCCGAGCACGACGTCGTTCGCATCAGCCACCGTTAACGCTGCGTATAATTGTTGATCACTGGCGGCCTGCGGGTGTCCACGATGTTGGCGTGTTGCTTGCCCGGAGCCGTCCCCGGTATCCGCCATTTGCTCAGCGATCGTACGCGGAACCAGATCATCGGCATATGGCCCATTAATATTTGACCGGACCCGTCCTTGAAATAGTTGCGCAGTTGCCCCGGACAGCACGATCCCGTCTCGGACGTCCGCCAGCGGTAGCTGGGAAAGTTTGACGACGACGGACCCGTCAGCTACCTCGATCTCAGATTCATCATCTATTCGCGCTAATCGTTGCGCACATTGTGCTGCCACGTCTGGGTGCGAGCAGACGATCATGGTTAGCTTCCCTGGCTCGATGCGTACTCCCGACGTCAGATCCGTGAGCGCAGCTTGATCCCAGTTAATTACCGGTGGTTGAGCTAGGGTGCGAGCATTCGACGTCGTCGGCTCAGTACTCAAAATCCTGCCGATACGGCGAGCGCCAACTTTCGCATCTGCTACCACCTGGAAAAACCTGGTAGCTGATGAAACTGGTACGGACAAGTACGCGGTGTACCCGTAGAACGCCACCAGTTGACCATAGGTGAGCTGCCCCTGATAGACCTGCCAGATACCTAACGAAATGACGACGGCGGAAAACAATGCTGGGACAGCAGTGGTTAGACCGCCTAAGACAGCTTGGATAAACGCAGCTTTGATGCCAGTTTCCATTACGTGCGCAGACTGCTTTTCATAGCGTTCACTGTAGACGTCTTCTCCACCGACGCCACGTATCACGCGCAGGCCAACAACCGCGTCAGCTGCTAGTGTGGTTAGTTTTCCACGCTCTTCACGGTTTGCTGATAGCCGTGACTGCAGCGGCCGGATCAGGAGTGTCATCAGCACAACCACGATCGGTAACCCAATCGTCACAACAAGCCCCAGCAAAAGATTCGAGCGCATCATCAGCACTGCGATCAAAATGAAAGCTACTGTTGCCGCGAATGTTTCGGTACTGGTAGATATCAAGTTACCGATTTTCGGTGCATCAGAAGTTGCTGACGCGACGATCTCACCAGCCGATAATGCCGACTTACGTGACATTCTTCGGCCCGAAACATGTGTCACAATATTACGTTGCCAGGTTACCGTTCCGCGGAGCCAAGCTAAGAGAACCATCGGTGTGCCAAGCGCACCGAACGCACGGATCAAAATGACTCCACATACAAGGAGACCACCCGGGAGCAGCGACGCAGTAAGCCCGCGTTCAATACCCGAATCCAAGAAGATTCCTAAAGCCCACGGAACTAGTGCGGAACCTACGAAGAGGAGTAACGTCACCGTCGTCGTCACTATGAGCAGTTGCCAATTCTCGCGAAAAGAAGAGGAAATAACCCGCGTTTTATCTCCTCGTGGCATTGCAGAAAACTCGAAAAATCTAGGCCACGATGTGGGCTGTGGCCCAACGTCAAAGGGACGTGTAGCCACCGACGAGGAATGTTTGTTCACCATAATTATTGCTTTCTTAACCTGCAGGCAGGATATACACGGTGTATATAGCAGGATGTTACGTGGATTAAATAAATCGTGGCGCTCGTAGCGCACCAGCGTATCTAGGCGAAAAGCATGCGGTAATTCATGAGTATAAGTTTATCACAGTGCAGTAGTGGCAGGATAAGAAGTACTTATCCTGCCACTACTTGATGGTTATAACTGACAAGCAGTTACAAACTCATACGATTCACTCGGTGTAACCGATCTTCTCTGGGAGGAAGGTTTCGAATGCCTTCGCACCATAGTTAGCCAAGTTAGCTGGAACAGCGGTGAGGGTTGCACGGTAGTAAACCGGGATGGTCATAACGTTGTCCCAAATGATCTTGTCGACTTCGTTGGTGAGCTTGACACGCTTCTTGTGATCTGGCTCAGAAGAAATCTTTTCAACATACTCGTCGATCTTTGGATCTTCAACCTTGGAGAAGTTCGATGCCGAACCAGAGCCGTAGATCTGGCCAACATTCGCCATTGGGTACGGCGTTCCACGCCAGCCGAATGCGATGGATTCGAATTCGCCTGCTTCAAGAACGTTGGAGAACTCAGCCGGTGGGACGTCAGCAAAGACAACCTTGATACCGATGTTCTTCATGTGTTCTTTCAAAAGTGCAGCAGCAGACTCAGAGGTTGGGATACCAGTCAAACGAGTGAACTTGAAGGAAAGTTCCTTGCCGTCTTTCTCGAAGAACTTGGTAGTTTCGTTCATCTTGTAGCCAGCATCTTCAAGGTCCTTCTTAGCTCCTTCTGGATCAAACTTGACTGAGTGATCCTCGTAGCCTTCTTGGCCTGGCATGAAGAAGTGGTTTCCAAGGGAAAGATCGAGACCTTCAACTGGCAAGCCAGCCATATCGGTGGTTAGGAAGTCAGCAGCGTCGATGCCCTTTTGGATTGCGCGACGGACGGCAACATCCTTGAGTGCTTCAGCGTTGGAGTTCAGCGTAATGTGACGCCACTGAGTTGAAGCAGACTGCTTAATAGCAGCATTCTGACGACCCTTAACGAGTTCATAGGTTGCTGCGTCAATGATCTGATCGACAATATCGAGCTCGTTGTTAGCAAATGCGTTAGCCTGTGCCTTGTTATCGAGAACCGAGAAAGTGATGGTATCAAGCTTTGGCTTCTCGCCCCACCAGAGATCATTGCGCTCTAGGGTAATACGCTTAGTTGCCTGGTCAATGCTCTTGAACTTGAACGGACCAGAAATGAAGTTGTTGAGGACTGCTGGGTCTGGAGTCCAGCCTTCGTTGAAGACTGCTGGATCAGAAATGCCCTTAGCTGGAAGCGCACCGGAGAAAACTGCGGACCAATCCGGGTACTCACGATCGAACTTCGCGATAACTTCGTGATCGTCCTTACCAGCTTCGATGGAAAGAATGTTCTCCCAACCGTCTGTTGCAGCACAGTCATACCCAGTATCAGGTGACTTACATGCATTCCAGCTAGCTTGGTAATCGGCAACGCTAATTGGCGTGCCATCATTCCACTTGGCTTCTGGGTTGAGTTCAAGCTTGACGGTCATCTTAGCGTCGCCGTCTTCTTTATTTTCAACGTCATACGACTTCACGTAATCTTTATTGACATCCCATGAGCCATCGTCTGCATAAATAAAGTTACCCGCAGAAATCTTGGCATAGAGATCGGTAAGTTCAACAGTGTTACCGTTAACGTGAAGTGGGTTGAAGTTGGTTGGCATCGCTTGGATAGCAACACGAAGATCGCCGCCATCCTTCAACTTAGCCGAGTCAACACGGTTAACATCCGAAGTTGGAAGTGCTCCAGCTTTTCCGCCGTCGGAAGAACCCGACGATGCTGGGCCAGAACAAGCGCTGAGCACCAGCGCCGAGGCAGCTACAAGAGCAAAGCCTGCTTTCTTAATTTTCATATGGTCCTCCTCTGGGACTAACTCCTACAAGTTCTTGGAGTGATACCCCCAAGCCTAGACTACATTTCAGTAAAAGGTAAATTATTTTCATGTATCTTTAATAAAATGTGCATAAAAATACATCTGGGCTAGACAAATTATTGCCCAGCCCAGATGTCAATTAGCTTAGATTTTCAACACTTCAACCTTTAGAAAAGGGTGACAGTTCGCGGATAGTAACAGGCCGCCTTGTGATCATCTCCAAGTACTTGGAAGTCTGGATGATGCGCTTCGCAGCGAGCTTGCTCACTTTCATTTAATGTCTTATATAGTGGACATCTGGTAACGAAACGACAACCCTTTGGCGGATTTGCTGGAGACGGAAGATCGCCTTCAAGCAATATACGATCTCGACTACGCTCCTTATGCGGATCCGGAATCGGGATTGCCGAGAGTAAAGCTTGCGTGTACGGATGCTGCGGAGCTTCGAAGACCGAGTTGACGTCTCCGACTTCGACGATCTTACCGAGGTACATGACTGCCACGCGATCTGCGATATGGCGAATGACCGATAGATCATGAGCAACGAACAGGTACGACAGCGACATCTTAGAACGCAGTTCATCGAGCAAGTTGATGACACCTGCTTGGATGGACACGTCGAGTGCCGAAACTGGTTCGTCCAAAATGAGCAACTTCGGCTCTAATGCAAGCGCACGTGCAATACCGATACGCTGACGCTGACCGCCGGAGAAGTTTCGCGGATAACGATTCACGTGAGCTGGCTCCAGCCCAACCATCTTCATTAGCTCTTCAACGCGACCTGGAATGTCTTCTTTCTTCCAGCCGCCGTAGCGCAATGGCTCAGCGATGATATCGAAGACCGGGAAACGTGGATCCAACGAAGCCATCGGATCCTGGAAAACAACCTGCAGATCTTGACGAATTCGTTTACGATCGGCGCGTGATAGTTCGGACGTATCTTCACCCATCACAACAATCTTGCCGTTTTGTGGCTTGACAAGATCGAGCACCTGCATCAGCGTCGTCGTCTTACCAGAACCAGACTCGCCAACCAGACCAAGTGTTTCGCCAGCGCGAATGTCAAGGTCAATACCATCTACCGCATGAACGGTACCAACTTGACGACGGAACACGGACCCCTTCATTAACGGGAAGTAACGAGTCATGCCTTCAACACGCAGGACTTCTTCGCGCTGCTCACGTGGAACTGCGAATGGCGGCGGAACCGCCGCCGGAAGCGGGTAAATGTCGGTGTACTTGCGTGATTCATGGCGAATCTCTTCAGCACGCTTACACGCCACCCGATGTTGATAGTCATCGGCAGACTTGACTTCAGCCAGCGCCGGTTCTCCATCCAGACAGTGTGGTTGGGCTACCGGACAACGCGCCGCGAACGGACAACCGGTTGGCTCAAAGAGCATCGACGGCGGATTACCTTCAACAGCTGCCAACTGGTATTCCTTCTTAGAATCAAGACGTGGCAACGATCCGAGCAAACCAATTGTATATGGCATTGCAGAATGGTAGAAGATTTCATCAACTGAACCGGACTCAACTACACGACCGGCATACATTACAGCGACTTTATCTGCTAATCCAGCTACCACACCCAGATCGTGAGTAATCATAATAACGGCTGCGCCCAGTTCATTTTGAGCCATTCGTAATACGTCAAGAATCTGTGCCTGAATCGTTACGTCCAGAGCGGTTGTTGGTTCGTCAGCGATAATAAGTTCTGGCTTATTGGCAATCGCCATAGCGATCATAGCTCGCTGACGCATACCGCCAGAGAATTCGTGCGGAAATGCCTTAACCCTGATTTCCGGATTAGGAATACCAACCATCGTCAAGAGCTCAATTGCACGCTCACGGTATTGTGAATCGGGCATATTGGGATCGTGAACCTTCAAGGCTTCAACGATCTGATCACCGATTGTATACACCGGGGTCAACGCAGATAGCGGATCCTGGAACACCATTGCCACAGTCTTACCACGCACGTTAGACATGTAAGCATCAGAACGGCCCAGCACTTCGGTTCCGTGAAGTTTGACTGAACCCTCAACCTGTGCCGATTGGTCTAATAGACCCATAATCGCCATCGAGGTAACCGATTTACCAGAACCGGATTCGCCCACAATTCCGAGAACTTCACCGGAGTTAACCGAGAAATTTACGCCTCGAACTGCATGGACTACACCGTCTTCAGACGGGAAGCGAACATGCAAATCGGTGACATCAACGATAGGAACACCTGGTTGTGCTTGAGGAAGATCGCTTGAATCAAACGTCACCGCGTCTTTTTTCCTACTCATGCTTTTCCTCCAGACTTAGATGTTGGATCGATAGCGTCACGGAGACCGTCACCAATAAAGTTCACTGATACCAGCATGAAAACCAGAACCAATGCCGGTGGAACGAAGAGCCACGAGTGCGTAAGTGCAGACGATTGGCCCGAACCGATCAAGCCACCGAGAGAAATCTGTGGGTCCTTAATTCCCAAACCGAAATAGGACAGTGTTGTCTCAGACAAAACTGCACCTGCGATTCCCAGTGTGAAATCAATAATCAGTAGTGAAGAAATATTCGGAATGATGTGGCGAACAATGACGACGAAAGGTGGAACTGACATGTACTGAGCGGCATGAACGTAATCCAGATTCTTCACTGACATGGTCATAGAACGAACCACGCGTGCCGTCAGCATCCATCCAAATAGCGCTAGAAGGAAGATCAGTACTGGAACTGAGCCAGACTGGCCACCCAAACGCTGGTTAATCACAGCGATCAGCAAGAATGATGGGATAACGAGCATAAGATCGATGATCCACGATCCGGCCTTATCTACCCACTTGCCAAAGTATGCAATCGACGATCCGAAAAGCGCAGCCCAACCAGTTTGTAAGAATGCAACCGAGAAACCAATGACCAGCGAGGTGCGCAAACCTTGAACAGTCAACGCAAATAGATCGCGACCACGGTTATCTGTTCCGAACCAGTGGTTAGGAGACGGAGCTTGTAACGCAGCCGTACGATCACGGGTGAGATAGTCCCATGAGCTGAGGTAGGAACCGAATAGCGCAAAGAGGATCACGCCGCCGAGCATGAAAACTCCGACTACCGCAGTCCAATTGCGTAAAAACCGACGCCGAATCAATTGGCCACGCGTGTAGCGGTGGCTGCTTTCTAGGCGAATCTGAGCGTCTTTTTCGAGCTGAGCTTGAACAGTATCAACATCAGCCCGGCTCACCATTGGGGAATGTTCAGTAGTCATCATCCCACCCTTACTCGTGGATCAACCATGGAAATGGCAACATCGGACAAGAAAGCACCGGTTAGCGTACACGTTCCAGCAAAAGCCACAACCGCCGCAGTACCGTTAATATCGGCACCGGTAATTGTGCCCACCGAGTAAATACCCATACCGTTCCAGCCGTAGACCTGTTCAGTAATAGCAGCGCCGAGGATCAGAGTTGCGATACCGAAAGCAAAGTAAGTCGCAATCGGAATAAGCGCAGTACGTAGCGCGTGCTTACGGATTGCAGTTCCGAAACGGACGCCCTTTGCTCGGGCTGTGCGAACATAGTCTGCACCGAGAGTATCAAGCATCAAGTTACGCTGGATACGGGAATAGGAAGCGATCGAGGACAGTGCCATCGAAACTGTTGGCAGTAACAAGTGCTGTAGACGATCAAAGAGTTGGAGCCAGAAACCGTCTGGCGGGATGGCAGAGGTTGGTCCAATGAAATTAAAGATCTGGTATCCTGCGGCCTGATTGGCGTATGTTGCACCGATCTGTAGGAATACCGCAATAACCATTGCCGGAGTAGAAATAATGATCATCGCCGCAATCGAAATGATGCGATCGCGCTTAGAGTACTGATGTACTGCAGCCCAAGCACCAAGGGCGACTCCACCGAGAATTCCGATGAAGAAGCCTAAGAAGACGAGCTGAAGAGAAATTGGAACACGGTTAGCAATTTCTGCATTGATACTGCTTCCCTGAGGCGAATATCCCCAGTCCCAGTGGCTAATCATGCCAACCCAGTGAACGAATCGATCCATGATTGGATCAGTTGGGTTAATGTTCCAACCAGTCAGACGCTGATCAACTGTATGCACAACTTGTTCGTATGAAATGTTCTTACCAGAAGAAATCTCAGCTTCAATGAGCTTCGAACGCGGGTCCAGCTGGGTGCCGGCGATAAAGTAGGCAAGGGTAACTGCTACTACCAGCAAAAGCAGATAGTTCAGCAGTCGCCGAAGAATGAACTTTAACATGCGAGGCTTTCTGTCCGGCGGTGTTCTCCGCCTCGCAGGGACGATAAAACACCGGTTTTCTTATTCTCTTATCAGTGGAGTGTATACCGAAAGAATACTTCGAATCACATTGTACCGTGACTTCGCGGAAGATATTCCACTCATTAGCGTGATGTGACAACATAGTCATACTTATCCAACACCTTTTATATCTATTCAAATGGACGATTTATTTGGTTTACGCCACTCCAATTAACACATGACCAACGTCCCGGTCTAGGCTTATAGTGTGCAGATCATAAATCTTCTTAACCATGGCCCATTGCCATACATGCATATCGATGCTTTACAGCGATATATCCACGAAAGAGTGGCATCTCAGCAAGCTCCCGACACCTTCATCGTTTGGGAATCAGAGCACACCTATACTGCGGGGCGACGAACTAAGCCACAGGACATTCCGGACGACGACGTTCCAGTTATTACGATGGACCGTGGCGGTTCGGTAACCTACCATGGCCCCGGCCAACTCGTGATCTATCCCATTGTGAAAGTCACTGCCCCTAAGGACGTTGTCGCTTTTGTTCGTAGCACCGAAAGCGCCCTTATCGATGCAGTCAGTACATTTGGGATTCAGGCCAAAGCGGTAGCGGGGAGATCTGGCGTATGGATTGACGCAGCGAACATGCCAACCCACCTAGAGTCAAAGCTTTGCGCTATCGGAATTAAGTTTGCCAACGACGCCACCATGCACGGGATGGCGTTTAACGTTACTACCGATTTAGAGCGATTTATGCGCGTCATCCCTTGCGGTATCACTGACGCTGGCGTAACCTCCTTGGCTCAATTAGGAGTAGCAACAACTCTAGAAAACACTGCACAGGCCCTTATCCCTCATCTCGTGCAGGCATATCAACAGTTTTTAGAACGGCCGGAATCCGCCGTCGTCGTTCACCCCAACCCAACTCAGCTATTAGAAGAAGCTCTCGCCCAGCAGACCACGCCACCCCCGCAAACCGGCGTAACATGGAAACGAGAATCTGTCGCTAAAACCCCTACTAAGGAGGCATCGTGGCCATCGCAGACCGAGTAAATCCCGAGCATCGCAAACTACTGCGGGTCGAGGAACGCAACCGCGAAACCCCCATCGAGAAAAAACCAAGCTGGATTAAGACCACAGCAACAGTAGGAACCGAATACACCGATATGCGGTCCCGCATGGAAGGGGCTTCGCTCCACACTGTTTGTGCCGAAGCGAACTGTCCAAACATTTATGAGTGCTGGGAAGACCGCGAAGCGTCATTCCTGATCGGCGGCGATATCTGTACTCGCCGATGCGATTTCTGTTTTATTAAGACCGGACGCCCCACCGAATACGATCGTGACGAACCGCGGCGCGTTGCCCAGTCAGTGGTTGATATGCGTCTGAACTACGTCACCATCACCGGAGTTACGCGCGATGATCTCGACGACGGCGCCTCGTGGCTCTACGCCGAAACCTGCCGTCAAATCCACAGCATGTCCCCCACCACCGGTGTTGAGCTCTTGATTGACGACATGCGCGGCGGCGAAAAGTCACTCGTCCACGTCTTTGAATCCCGGCCGGAAGTTTTGGCACATAACCTCGAAACAGTGCCGCGTATCTTCAAGAAAATCCGGCCAGCGTTCCGTTATGAGCGCTCTCTCGACCTCATCACTTTCGCTTCGGAATCAGGTCTGATCACCAAGTCCAACTTGATCCTCGGCATGGGCGAAACACGTGATGAGATTATCCAGGCAATGCAAGATCTCAAGGATGCGCAGTGCGACCTGCTGACCATCACGCAGTACTTACGCCCGTCACCGTTGCATCATCCAATTGACCGTTGGGTGAAGCCACAAGAATTCGTCGAGCTCTCCAAGATCGGATACGAGATGGGATTTGCGGGCATCATGGCTGGCCCATTGGTGCGTTCCTCATATCGTTCTGGCTCGTTATGGGCACGCGCAATGGCCCATAAGGGCTGGGAGATTCCGGAGAACTTGAAAGCTATTGGGGCGTCCGCAGAACACGGACTCGGAGTTGGCGGCGGCCATGCCCGCCAAGAAGCAGCCACGCTCGTGGCTCGTGGGCACTAATTAAATACTCTGCTCAATCAGCTCTTTAACTGCTGCCATATCGACTTTGCCGTTGGCGTTCGTCGGTAAGGCTGTCACTGTAATAGCTACCCGGGGAGCTTTATAGCGTGCAATATGTTGCGCCACAAATTCTCTGATCTCCCCTATTTCTGGTAACTCGGCGCCCGGCGCTAACACAACTGCCGCCGCCACGGCTTCGCCCCACACTGGATCGGGAATTCCCACGACGGCAACATCTCGCACATACGCAAGCTGCCGCAGAACATGAGACACCTCTTCGGGATTAACTTTTTCGCCACCGGTGTTGATCTGCTGGCCAATTCTGCCCAGAACCCACACGTATCCGGCTTCGTCACGACGCGCCATATCGCCGGTATACAGCCAACCCTCCCGGCATGCCTCGGCGCTAAAACCAGGATCATGCCAATATCCGTCAACCACATTCGGACCAGAAATAACAAGTTCACCAGTATCCGATTCGCAGCCACGCGAATCAACAATTTTTGCATGGACATGCGGAAAGGGGATCCCGATGGCGCCGGGAGCTTCCTCAAGAAGATCTTGTGAGAGCATGAAACCAGCTGCTGCAGCTTCCGTCATCCCCCACACATTTAACGGCCGTAAACCGTGCTGTGCCATTCGGCTGAGCAAATCTGGCGGACAGATAGCTCCACCGATAAGCGGCAACCGCAACGATGATAGGTCATGCTTCTCAAAATCAGGGTGTGCTAGAAGTGCCGCATAAATAGTAGGAACAGCGAACATCATGGCTACCCGATGTTGCTCAATCTCTGCCAGCACCCGGCCGGGATCAAACTCACGAATAATCACGATTGTGCCGCCATGCGAAAACAGATCCAACGTTGTTCCATTAAATCCACCAACATGCGTCAACGGTACCGTCACGAGTTCGACGTCGTAATTAGAGTACTCGAACCCTTCGCGAAAATTCTGCGAACCCCACCATAGTTGTTCGTGCGTAAGGTAGACGGCTTTCGGGCGCCCGGTCGAGCCGGAAGTTAACAGCATTGCCCCGCCCTGGGAATCATCGGTATCCCGCAAGAAAATATTCGTTCCCTGGTACAACCGGTAGCTCGCTGATAAGGGAGCGAAACCTACCCACAGATCGCTCGGGAGGGGCGCGAACTCGTCGTCGTCATCGATCACGAAGGTATCTGCTGGTATCCAACTGTCACACACCTGGGCCGTTTCCGGATCCACCACAACTACGACGGGCTGAACAAAGTCCAGAACATCACGAAGTTCGGGCTGCGCGAATCGATAGGAAACCGGAACAAAAATGGCGCCAATCCGCGCACAAGCAATATGAAGCAGCATGTGATACGGACAGTTGCGCGCTACTAACGCGACTCGATCTCCGGCTCCGACTCCGCGATCGGCTAAGAGCTGTGCCAACTGCCGTGTGATATGTGCGCAGTCGGATACGCTCAACGCTTTTTTGCCATAGTGAATTGCCGTTCGGCCACCGTGATTAGCAGCAGCGAGATCAAGCGCGTCAGCTGGATTGTATCGAGGCTTCATGCCCCCATCCAATAGGCCTCAAGGATTTTTGCCATAGCAAGCAGATCACCCGGAT
The DNA here is from genome assembly GCF_900105865.1 of Arcanobacterium phocae. Classification (NCBI taxonomy): domain Bacteria; kingdom Bacillati; phylum Actinomycetota; class Actinomycetes; order Actinomycetales; family Actinomycetaceae; genus Arcanobacterium; species Arcanobacterium phocae. Next base: position 907,442 of record NZ_LT629804.1, on the reverse strand, counting down.
TTGTTATTTCGCGAACCGAGTGCATGGAGAGCATCGCAACCCCCACATCCACCGTGGTCATACCAAAACGGGTCGCGGTTAGTGGTCCGATCGTGGTCCCGCAAGGCACGTCATTATTCGAAACGAACTCTTGCGTTTGCACACCGGCTTGGTGAGCGGCACGCAGCCACGTAGCAGAACCGATAGCGTCCGTAGCGTAGCGCTGCTGGGAATTGATTTTCAGTAGCGGGCCGCCGCCGAGAATCGGATGGTGTGCCGGATCGTGTTTTTCCACCTTGTTTGGATTGATAGCGTGGCCAGCATCGGCTGAAATACATGACGATTGCGCAATGAACCGCCAGTAGCCTTCATCACCTGCGAGTTCTGAGGAATCAACGATTCGGCGCAACGTACTTTCTAGAATTGGTCCGCTCGCGCCAGTCGGGGTTCCAGAACCGACTTCTTCGTGATCGAATGCCACAAAGATCAACACGTCATCATGCTTTTTATCTGCTTGCGCCACCGCAAGAAAAGCCTGGAGCGAGGCGTACACCGAGGTAAGGTTGTCTTGCCGCCCAGAACAGAAGAAGGCGTCTTTGTTCGGCCCGCCGTAGATCCGGGACTCGGCGGTGTCATATGCGTAGAGGTCTGTGCCGGCTACGTGTTCTGCATCGATACCTGCACTGGCGCAGATGTATTCCATAACATCTGCTTCACCTACTGCCCACACAGGATGATAATCGCGTTGCCGAGATAATTTGAGATCATCATTCTGAGACCGATCCAAGTGTGGCGCGAGTTGCGGGATCGTCATCAGGGCATCTGTTTTAACAAGATGGCGTTCCCCATCAGTTGTTACTATCTGACCGGCAATTCCGAGGTCTCGATTTAGCCAGGAGTTTAGCAACGGACCACCATAAACTTCGACGTTTACTTGCGAGTATCCAGCAACCGTGGACGTTGCGACCGGTTTGATTTTGAACGACGGCGAATCTGTATGCGACCCGACGATCCGTGCTCCGGTGTGTGCAGTGAACTTCTCTGGAAGTTGCCAAGCTACCACAGCTCCGGCAATAACCATGACTCCGCGGGAAATGTGTGGCCAAGCCTCGGTTTGTTCGCAGCGATCAAAACCAGCGGCAACAAGTTGGTTAGCTACTTGCTCAGCAGCGTGATACGAGGTGGGGGACTCAGCGATGAATTCGCCGAATGCTTGGGCGTATGAACGAGAAGAAAAAGAATCGAGATTACTCATGGGTCTTATTCTAATCCCTCATGCGTCAGTCCGCCCGGAGCGCCCCTAGTAAGAAGAGCCAGGCATCGTGTCCAGGTCGAATAAGATCTGCATGGTTAGCACCCGGAACAATAGCAATCCTAATCGGACTGGCGGCATGCTCACGCACATGTGCCACTGGAATGATCAGGTCATCTTCCCCATGAATGACTTGGATATTGAGACCCCCGTCTGCAAATCCAGCTTCGCCAAGTTCTTCTAACCGGGTAAGAGGATCCAGCTTCTCGTACATCTGCGGCTTCTCGGCAGTCGTACCGCCGATCCATTCCGCAATACCTGCGGTTTCCGGATGACTGTTGTCAGTATCGATAAGCTGACAAAATGGCGCTAAACCTATCGCTTTTTTCGGAGGTAAACTCGGTTCGAGGACGACGTCGATCGCCAAGGTTCCGCCAAGAGAATGACCAATCCACGTCGCTTGTGCCAGATCTGGACGTAGCGCTAAAGTCTGGAGATCTTGCAATGTTACGTCCGGATTACTCTGTTCTTTTCGCACCTCAATGAGAGCTACTCGGTAGCCTTCTTCGCCGAGTGCTAACGCAGCTGGTCGCGCATGAGCGATGGAGAGGTGAGAACGATATCCTCCACCATGAACGAAAACTACTGGCTCACCGTCAGCTGGACCATACCATTCGATAACTTGCGAAGGATGCGTCCCGTAAGACTCGATTTCCTCGCTGGCAACGCTAAGGGCCGCCAACGTCTCAAGGACATGACGCTCTGGACTCGTGGGTGTTGCCGGATCAATGAACATGGGATAAGTATGGCGCAAATATCTTCAAAACTCACGTTAGCCAATACGATTTTCCAACAGGTGAGTGAAATGCCACGGCCTAAAACGATACAGCGACCGCAGGTTGGAAGGCACTAGTTAACGTCTGCACCCAAGTCCATGACGAATGCTCGCTGAGCTGGTGAAGCAACCGATTGCGGATTATATTCGCGTTGCACAAGGTCAATTGCGTCATGGGGATCCATCCCATCAAATACCGCAAGAATCGCGAGCGCAGTGCCAGTTCGTCCCACTCCCCCAGCACAGGTAATTTCAACCTTTTTATCGGCTGCTTGGCTCAACGCATCGCGTAGAGTTTGGAGGGCTTGAGCTGGGCGGCGTGGAAGCCGGTAATCCGGCCAATCGATAGCGATCGTTTCGCCAGCGCGGGACATAATCGTTGGTGCTCCAAAGCGGTTTCCTACGGAGGTGGTAAGAACAATAGCTAGATCAGCTTGTTCTTCAGTGACTACTCGCCATGACCGTCCGCGGACACGACGTCCAGACGGTAGGGTAATGACGCCAGCGCCATCTTTCCAAGTTGCCACTGTCTGCCTCCTTTGATACCTCATGCATGCCTCATGATGTAGTTCAAAATTACCAATGCTTTGCTACTTTTCCCTAGTGGTATGGGCGAAATTTAAGTTTTGGCAAGCAAGCTCACATCGAGAGTTTGATTCAGCACACATTTCTCTCCATCCCTGATAATCTTTATATCAAGACATCTAATGAGTGGTGCACCGATCGACGTCAAAGGAGACCAGATATGGCTCAGATTTTTTACACTCATACGGACGAATCTCCTATGCTTGCCTCCACTTCGTTATTGCCCATCGTTTCAGCATTCGCCAAGCACGCTCACACCAACATCACTTCCCAAGACATTTCATTAGCGGGCCGGATTATTTCTGCTTTTTCAGATCGACTTCCACCTTCTCAACAACGTCTGGACGCACTGGCACAGCTCAGCGCCCTTACCCGCACCCCCGCTGCAAATATCGTTAAGCTTCCCAATATTTCAGCCTCACTGCCCCAACTCATAGCAGCTATCAATGAGCTACAAGAACACGGCATTGATATCCCACTGTATCCAGCACATCCCACTACTAGTGCGGAACACGACGTGCGTAAGCGATACGACTCAGTCCTTGGGTCGGCGGTAAACCCAGTGCTGCGTGAAGGCAACTCAGATCGTCGAGCGCCTCGGGCCGTCAAGAACTTTGCCCGCTCCCATCCGCATCGCATGGAACCTTGGCCCGCCAATTCACAAACTACCGTCACCACAATGAAAGCGGGGGATTTTAAGCATACGGAGAAGTCCGTCGTCGTCGAGCAAAAAACACGGGCGCGTATCGTTTTCACGTCTGTTGCAGGCCAGCAGCAGACGATGACTGACAACATTGAACTCGACGCCGGCGATATCCTTGATGCCTCAATTATGGAGGTCAGTAAGCTCCGCTCGTTCTTGTCTCACAGTATCGCCCAAGCGTCCTCATCAGATTTATTATTCTCACTTCATCTCAAAGCGACCATGATGAAGGTTTCGGATCCAGTTATTTTCGGACACGCCGTGCGCGCATTCTTCCCCCAAACTTTTACCGATTTTGGACCACGATTGACTGAACTCGGCTTGCATGCCGACGACGGATTGACACGTATCTTCGCCGGATTAGATCAGGCCGACGACGGCGCCCGCATCCGACAATCGTTTGACTGCGAATTCCACTCTGGGGCACGGCTATCTATGGTTGATGCAGCCCAAGGTATCACAAACTTGCATGTGCCATCGGATGTGATCATCGATGCCTCAATGCCCGCAATGATCCGCAATGGCGGCAAGCTCTGGGGACCAGACGGTGAATTGAGCGATACGATCGCGGTGATTCCAGATTCGTCATACGCCGATGTCTACCGTGTGGTTATCCAAGACTGCCAACGAAACGGCGCTTTCGACCCGTCTACGATGGGTAGCGTGTCGAACGTCGGCTTGATGGCTCAGCAGGCCGAAGAGTACGGGTCTCACGATAAGACGTTTGTTGCCCCGGACGGTGGTCGGGTTGATATTGTGTCCGACGACGACATCGTGCTCGTCTCCCAGCCAGTGTATGCCGGGGATATTTTCCGTGGTTGCGTGACGAAAAAAGCCCCGATTATGAATTGGGTGCAGTTGGCACTGTCACGAGCGCGCTACTCTGATACGCCAGTCATTTTCTGGTTAGATCCAGAGCGTGCCCACGATCGTCTTATGACCGCTTATGTCCACGAGTTTTTAGCTGATGAAGATACTGACACGCTCGATGTCAGTATCATGTCGATACCGGACGCTACAAAGAAAACTCTCGGCCGCCTGCGAGCTGGGCTAGATACTCTCTCTGCTACTGGAAACGTCCTGCGCGATTATCTTACGGATTTGTTCCCGATTATGGAACTAGGGACATCTGCGAAAATGTTATCGGTGGTTCCACTCATGGCTGGTGGCGGAATGTTTGAGACTGGGGCGGGCGGAACTGCTCCCAAGCTCACCCGGCAGTTACTAGCCGAAAATCATCTGCAATGGGATTCCCTCGGGGAGTTTCTGGCAGTTTCTGAATCGTTACGCCATGTTGGACGAACTATGAACAATCGGCGAGCCGATATTCTGGCCGATACCTTGGACTATGCGACCGAGCAGGTCTTGGCTAACGGTTACTCACCTCAAGCAGCTGTGAGACAACTAGATAGTCGCGGTTCGCATGCGTGGCTGGCAACTTATTGGGCGCAGGCTCTGGCACATCAACCAGATGATACCGAACTGGCTCGGACTTTCGCGAAGCCGGCTAGATTACTGGAGCACTACGCCGCCGATATTCAGCGTGAGCTGCTCGAAGTCCAAGGAAAGCCGGTAGATCTCGGGGGCTACTATGATCCCGATCCGGCTCGTGTGCAAGCAGTTATGCGCCCTTCGGCGCGCTTGAACTCCATTATTGACCACATCTGAGTTATGTCCCATTGCCACCAACCTCCGGAAAAACGTTGACAGTGGTAATGTATCTTCTTGGTTTAATCGTTGATACTAATGGAAGAAGGAAAATGACTCGCAAGAGTTTGGCACGTATGGGTGCGTGCCTTCCAATTGCTTTAATCGCTTTCGTTGGATGCTCAGATTGCGCCGAAACAACTGGCGACGAAGCATTGGCTCAAGCCGCAACTGAACTCAACCCCGCGTGGGAAGGTCTGCCAGCAGATTCAGCTGAAAACTGGGATCTAGCAGCGGCAGATACAAGCACATATGACTCGTGCAAGGCGCTATCGTGGATTGTTATCCCAACCGGAACCCCTAATTCGGACGAGCCATACGAAGTTGCATTGTTCCACAACGGCGTTTTCGCCGGAACATCAGAAGCACGCCCATATCTTGGCGAACCGAAAGTTTCTCGCGTCTCTGATTCTGAAATCCAAGTTGAGCGCACCTGGTACTTAGATGATGAAAAGACTATGCCAAAGCCTGCAGTAGCAACCTACGTCTGGGACGACGGAAGGTCACAGCCTACCCGTACTGGTAGCCTGCCACCAAATGAATTTGCTGGCGGTGGCGTTCACGAAACCGCTGACGCTGAATAAAACGTCGATATAAGTCAGTCGGGGAGTGTCATGGATTCATGACACTCCCCGACTGGCTTAACCCTAACGAGGGTCTAACGAATGTTCTACAACCCGATAGTCTTTTGAGCGGCTGTTAACGCCTGAACAGAAGCATCGAAACGAGCTCGCTCCACGCTATCCATTGGGAATTCGATCGGACGTTCCACGCCATTAGCGCCAACGATACATGGCACAGCAAGGGCTACATCTTCGACTCCGAATGAGCCATTCAAAACGCTCGACACTGGCAGAATCGCGCGCTGGTTGTTAAGAACCGCTTCCACGATTCGAGCACCGGCAACACCGATAGCGTAGTTCGTTGCGCCCTTGCCTTCGATAATCTTGTAAGCCGAATTGATGACTTCTTGTTCAAGTTCGTGCAGAACGTCATCGGAGAAGACCTTCTCGCCCTTGTCATTGCACCAATCACGCAAGGAAACTTGGCCGATCGTAGCTGATGACCACAGCGCAAATTCGCTATCACCGTGTTCGCCAACGATCAAGGAGTGGACCGAACGTGGCGAGACACCAATCTTACGGCCAACGAGCCACCGCAGACGCGAAGAATCAAGAACAGTTCCAGAACCGAACACGCGTCCAGCCGGAAGCCCTGAGAATTTCACTGCCGCAGCAGTAAGAACATCAACCGGGTTCGTTACCAGAACGAAGATAGCGTTTGGTGACAGCGGGACCAAATCTGACATGAGGCTTTCGAGAATGCGAGCATTCTTCTCTGCCAACTCCAGCCGTGTTTGCCCCGGATTTTGCTTAGCGCCAGCAGTGATCAGAACGATGTCAGAATTTGCGGTGACCGTAATATCAGAACCACCAATTAATTCCGAACCTGCCATGAACTGGGTACCATGAGCCAAATCGAGAACTTCAGCGTCAACTTTTGTTTTGTTAATATCAAACAGAGCAACAACGTTGGCAGAGCCACGCAACATAGCTGCATAAGCAAGAGCGGTACCAACCGACCCTGCACCGATTACCGACATTTTCGTTTTAAATTGAGTAGTCATACTTCTATTATCCCGGTTTTCCACGTAAATGTCTGCAGAATGTTGATCACACTTTCTGGCCGGTAGCATTGGCCCCCTCAAAAGTGACACAATGAAACTAGAAGAACAATCGCGGCCGAGGCCATCGTCGTCGTCGGACTGCAAGGAAGGAACCGCCATGGATAGGTCACTTGCAACGGAAATCGCTCGTAAACTTAGCAAAGCTCAACATACCCGGGAACTACTGCCTCGCATTTCAGAGCAACTTCCGCATGCCACCATTGACGACGCATACGAAATCCAGGCCGCTTGGGTAGAAGAACAATTGGATGCTGGCCGCCGGCTCGTGGGCCGTAAAATCGGTCTGACTGCTCGTTCAGCACAGGATTCTCGTGGTATCACCGAACCAGCATTCGGCACGATCTTCCAAGACATGATCTATGAAAACTCAGCTTTGATTGACTTCGACATATTCAACAAGCCGCGCGTTGAGGTTGAGCTGGCATTCATTTTGAAAGACAAGCTAGAAGGCCCGCAAGTAACTATTTATGACGTATTGCGCGCCACGGAATTTGTTACCCCAGCAATAGAAATCCTGTCCTCGCGCGTGAGCGGCCCGGGCCGAACCGTGGTCGATTCAGTTGCCGATAATTCGTACTTCGGTGCCATGATTTTGGGCGGGCAACCTCTACGCCCAGAAGACATCGATATGCGCTGGATTTCTGCACTGCTGTACAAGAACGAAGTGATCGAAGAAACCGGCGTTGCGGCCGGAGTGATGAATCATCCAGCGCACGGCGTCGCCTGGCTTGCCAATACGCTTGCGAGCACAGATCAGTTCTTGGATGCTGGCGAAATTATCCTTGCGGGTTCGTTCACTCGTGCTATGCCAGTTGAACGTGGTGACGTGATCTTGAGCGATTATGGCCGGATGGGAACAATTTCGGCGCGGTTCGTTTAAGGAAGTGACATGGAAACAACGTATCTTCAGGGTCTGCGGTTAGACGATCATACACTGACCGTTCCCCTTGTTTACGACGACGAATCCGATTCCCGATCGCTGTCAATCTTCGCCCAGGTGATCACGCCTGAAGGTGGCGAAAACTTGCCTTATCTGGTTTATCTTCAGGGCGGGCCAGGCTTTGAAGCACCCCGGATAGCTCACAATCCGGCTTCGCCTGGCTGGCTCACGGCAGCGTTGAAACGCTACCGCGTTGTGATGCTCGATCAACGTGGAACCGGGCGTTCTACACCGGTAACCCCAGATCTTCTGGAAATGGGTAACACGCAAACTGTTGCCGACTATTTAAGCCATTTCCGCGCCGATGCCATCGTGGAAGACGCTGAAGCTCTGCGAGCTCGCCTCGGAGCCCGTCCCGAGCAGTGGAATCTTCTGGGGCAAAGCTTCGGTGGGTTTACTGCCGTCTGCTATCTCAGCCGGCACCCAGAATCTGTTCATCATGCTTTCTTTACGGGTGGTTTGCCGCCAGTAACTGGACATGTTGACGATTTTTACTCTGCCACGTTTAATAAAATGCGCTGGTTATCGGAAAATTACTATGCGCATTTCCCGCAGGATCGGGAGCGGATGCGGACTCTGCTCCAACGTGCCGAAGCCGGAGATGTTGTTTTGCCTGACGGTGAAATCGTCACCCCGTCACGGATTCGTTCCTTAGGGATGGACCTAGGACGCAATGAAGGCTGGCAAGCACTCCATCACCTATTGGAGTGGGATCCGACTTCGCTGCAGCTGAGCTATGACCTGGCTACAAACCTGCCGTTCAGCGGCCGAAACCCGATTTACTTTCTGCTTCATGAAGCCTGCGGTGCGAATGGAGCCACCACGAACTGGTCTGCTGATCGGGTGATGCCGTCAGACTTCCGCGAAGACCCTACCTTGTTAACCGGTGAGCATCTACATGAGGCTTGGTGTGACACGGTGCCAGCATGGCAGCCGTGGGCGGATGTTACCCGTGCACTCGCATCCCGGCAGTGGCCTAAGCTCTTTGATCCGCAGATTTTGCGCGACAGCAATGCTCAAGGTGCCGCAACAATCTATGTTCGTGATGCTTTCGTACCGTTTGAATTATCGATGGCAACAGTTGATCTTATGCCAGGCATCAAACAAGTTATTACCAACGGTCACGAGCACAACGGTTTGCGTGCTATGGGCGGCGATATACTCGACCACATGTTTGATCTTGCTGACGGGCGACGCTACCGGTAACTAGATCCCAGATACGCCTTGAGAAGAACCCCTTCGCTTGAACCTAGCGGAAACAGATAATAAGGATATGGATAATACTTTTTACACTTCTGACGGACTCATTCTTGAGTCAGTGACCGACGACGAACGCACGTGGGCAAAGCTGGCGCACCTGTCTGCGCTTATCGCCATGCTGGTATCTGCAGCGTCGCTTTCTTTCCTCGGGCCGCTCGTTATTTGGGCACTCAAAAAGGATTCCAGTCGCTTCGTGCGTCACGCTGCCGCCGATTCGTTTAACTTCAATATCGGTATGTGGCTGATGTATATCGTTGGCTGGATTATGGTTTTTACTATTTTGCTCTCACCATTGGGAATCGCACTGATCATTGCCAGCCTCGTGCTCACAATCTGGCACCATCTCAAAGCATTCTCGGCAGTAAATCAAGGCCGGCTCCATCACTACCCGTTCCAGTTCAAGATTCTTTCCTGAACTCCTTTTTCAGTAGTGGGCGCGCTAGACCTTGCTGGTCTAGCGCGTCATTAATGTCCACACGGTACGGAACGAGCGCTCGAATTCTGGTAGTGGCAAAAACTCGTAGACTGAATGGAAATTAAATCCACCAGTGAACATATTGGGCGTAGGAATACCTTGGGATGATAGATACGACCCATCGGTGCCACCGCGCATGATAAGCGGTACCGGCTCACACCCAGTAGCTCGCACCGCTTGCCGCATGTCATCAACAACCCACTGGGTTTGGGGGTCTAAAGCGTCCGCAATATTGCCGTACACATCCGTAATCTCGCAAGTAATACGGGCTCGTGGATGTGCTGATTGGATGCGCGTAACCGCGGCACGAATCTCGTCTTTACGCGATTCATAACGTGCCCGATCGTGATCGCGAATGTGGAGCAGAACTTGGGTTTGCGCTTGGTTGCCGTCAATACTGTGGACCCAAATATAGCCTTCTCGTCCTGCGGTACATTCTGGAGTTTGGGACCGATCGAAGCAGCCAATCAGATCGTATGCAACAAGATTCGGATTAACCATAACACCTTTTGCCGACATCGGGTGTGCACTAATTCCCGTAATATTAACGATGGCTTGACCAGCATTAAACGTCTCATAGGCGATCGTTGCCTGACCTTCGCAGTCCACAGTGTAGGCCGCATCAACATCGAACCGTGCCAAATCCAGTGTTTTAATTCCGCGCAACCCGATCTCTTCATCGGGAACAAAAGCAACCACAATTTCCGGATGCGGCGCAGCATCCAGATGTGCCAGAGCCGTCATGATAGACGCGAGCGCAGCTTTATCGTCAGAACCCAACACCGACGTTCCATCAGTGCAAATAATGTCATGGTTGAGATAGTCCTCAAGCATTGGATATTGCTCCGGGTCTAAAACATGACCAGCACCCAAGACGATAGGCTCGCCGGTATAGCGCACGATCTGTGGTTGAACGTGTGGTGACAACCCGACGTCGGCAGTGTCCAGATGTGCACAAAAGCCAATCGTCGGACCCGCCGTCGTCGCCGGAAACCGAGCCGTTAGGCAGGCATGATTGTCAAGGACGACGTCGTGCGCACCAAAGCCACGCAACTCGTTCGCTAGTAGTTCAGCAAGTTCCGTCTGCCCTGGCGTAGTCGGCACGGAAGTTTGCCTCGCATCAGATTGGCTGGTGATAGTTGCATAACGCATAAAACGCTCAACAAGTTCGATTCGAATATCTGGCGTGGTCATCAATCAACCTATCTGGTAACGAATATGGAGGCAATTGTGTCAGATGCTTGACGTACTATTCTCCTATTCGTATGATGGAACTAATCTATAGAGGTTGCAACTTTTTAGGCAAGACTCAAGTCACGGTTAGCCGTGCCTTGGGTCTTTTTTATTTCCCGCAGAACAGAAGGACAAGGATGTCTATAAAAACTAGTGCCAACGGTATCATCGACGCCATCGGTGGACCGGAAAACATACGTTCGCTAACCCACTGCGCCACACGCTTGCGGTTTGAGCTAAACGATTCCAGTGCCGTAAATGCTGACGAGCTCGAAAAGATCCCAGAGGTCTTGGGTGTCATGCCTCAGTCAGGTGACCGCTACCAGGTGATCGTAGGCGGTGCAGTCGAATCGATGTACAGCGCGATTAACAGCTTGCCAGCAATGGCTAGCCGCACTAACGCTAAGTCTGACGACGACGTGAAAGCCGCTGCTCGAGCAAAAACCCGCGGTAAGTCGGCGTGGCTAGATACCTTCTTCGAGTATCTCTCCGATTCGTTCCGTCCCATCCTCGGCGTGCTTCTTGGCGCATCGCTGATTATTGCGTTCGCAGCCGTACTCGACGCCTTGCATGTGGTTGACTTCCGTGCCGCCGATAAAGCACCAGGCTGGGTATTCGTCGACGCCATGTGGCATTCGGTGTTCTACTTCCTGCCGATTATGGTGGCATTCAACGCCGCCAAGAAGCTGAAGATCGACCCGTGGCTGGGCGCAACCATTATGGCAGCGTTCCTCACGCCAGATTTCTTGAAGCTGTCAAACCCAGACGCTTTCTCTGCACTGCAATGTGTAGAAAACGAAGCGATCAAGCAGACGACCTGTTCGATTGACGTTTTTGGCTTGCCGCTGACTCTGCCTGACTACTCCGGCAATGTCTTCGTTCCATTGATGATGATCCCGGTCCTAGCGCTGATTTATCACAATCTGAAGAAGATCATCCCAAGCAACGTCCAAATGGTGTTCGTGCCATTCATTTCGATGCTCGTTGTTATCCCACTAACCGCATTCCTTATTGGCCCATTGGGTATCTGGATCGGTAACGGTCTTGGCTTCGGTTTGGCGTGGATGAACTCAGCTGCCCCATTCGTTTTCGCTATCGCTATTCCACTCATCTACCCATTCCTCGTCCCGCTCGGCTTGCACTGGCCGCTGAACGCCATGATGCTCGTCAACATCCAAACCCTGGGTTACGACTTCATCCAAGGCCCAATGGGCGCCTGGAACTTCGCATGTTTCGGTACTACTGCCGGTGTGCTCTTCTTGTCCATCCGTGACAAAGACACTGCTATGCGCCAAACTGCATCCGGTGCGTTAGCTGCGGGCCTCTTCGGCGGTATCTCAGAACCGTCACTTTACGGTATCCATCTGCGTTTCAAGATGATCTACTCGCGTCTCCTCGCCGGCTGTTTGGCTGGTGGCGTGACCATCGCGATTTTGAGCTTGCCATACGGTGGCGTCAAGACGGACGCATTCGTCTTCACTTCGCGCCTGACCATTTCGGTCTTCGATCCGGCATGGGTCTACCTCATCGCAATCGCAGTAGCATTCGTTACCTCGATGCTTGCGGTTATCTTCTTGGATTACCGGCCACGTGAGGATCGCCCATCGACGAAGCAAACCCTCGTCGTCGACCTTCCGGAAAATGCGGTTGGGGTACCAATTGAAGGCAAAGTTATTTCGCTCGATGAAACTGGCGATAAGGTTTTCGCCTCCCGTGCCCTTGGTGAAGGATTCGGAGTTATTCCGGATATCGAAGCCATTGGTGAGACTGCTGTGGTAGCGCCGATTACTGGTACGGTTTCCAGCGTCGCTAAGTCTGGTCATGCGTTTGGGATTAAGTCCGACGACGGAACCGAAGTTCTCGTCCATGTTGGCGTTGATACCGTCAATATGAAGGGCGACGGATTTTCCGTCAAAGTTTCCAAAGGCGAGCATATCTCTGCCGGAATGCCACTTGTCACGGTAGACTTTAAGAAAGTCATTGCTGCCGGTTACGCGACGACGGTTATCGTTACGGTCACTAATACTCGCGCATTCGCAGCGGTCACACCGCAGTTAGCTGACCACGCAACTGTACTAACGCCAGGTGTGACAACCGAACGTTAAGGACATCTATGAAGATTCTGCGGATCTTTAATAACAACGTCGTCTTGGCCCGTCAAGACTCTGGCCGTGAGGTCATCGTGACGGGCCGAGGCGTCGGCTTTAAAGCCGCAGCAGGACAATACGTTGATCCTGAACGGGTGGTACGGGTCTTTGTCCCGCTTGATGGACGGGACCCGGATCATCTTGGTGCGCTCATTGCACAGTTGGGTAGCAAGGTACGAGATATCGTTTACCAAGCGATGGTAGCAGCTCATTTTACTGACGTTCAGCTTTCTAGCCCAACCCTTTTTATTAGCCTGTGCGATCACGTAGACCTCGCGCTACGACGCCTCGAAACTGGGCAACTCTTGCATTATCCGTTACAGGCCGAGGTCGAGCATCTCTATCATGCGGAATATATGCAAGCAGGCAAGTTCTTGGCTGAGCTCAACCAGCTGCTAGAAGCACAAGGTCAGCCGGCTCTTCCCGAGCATGAAACCATTGCGGTAGCACTACATCTCGTCAATGCCGGTTTTGCTGCTGGTGACTTGTCGCAAACCTACACGATGACCGGTCTTATCCAACAAGTTATTGACCTCATTGGCGCCACCTTTAGCATGGACTTGGATCAAACAAGTATTAACACTGCCCGGCTTATCACGCATATGCGATATCTGTTTGTTCGTATTATGCAAGGCAAGCAGTTAAACGATGATATTTCCTCGATCGGTGCGACGATTCGCTCTACTCTGACCCAGGAATATGCATGTGCCGAAAATATTGCCCAGCTTGTTGCATTGCGTCTGGGCCATGAGCTTAACAGCAACGAAATCGCGTATCTAGCCTTACATATTTCACGTGTCACCTCAGCTCAATAGAGCTGGGGCTTGCGAACCTAAGAGTGGGGGCGGGCAGGATTTCTCCTGCCCGCCCCCCCTTTGAGGTTAGTTAGCAGTTACATCAGATACTTCACGTCCGGATGGACGAGTGCTTCAACAGCCGCGCGTGCATCCTTTGCAGTGAGCGCATCGAGCGCGAAGGCTGCCATCTGCTGGCATGTGGACAGATCGTGGAGTCGCAACGACGCCCGAACTGCATCGACCTTTGATGGAGCCATCGAGAGCGATTGAACTCCTAGTCCGGTTAGAACCAAAGCAAGGAGCGGATCGCCACCGGCTTCGCCACAAACGCCTACATACTTTCCCGTAGCCGTGCCGCCTTGGCAGGCCAGCTTGATCATACGTAGGATTGCCGGCTGCCATACATCGAGCAAGCCAGCAAGTTCGCCTTGCATACGGTCTGCAGCCATGGTGTATTGAGCTAAGTCGTTCGTTCCAATGGACGCGAAATCGACGATAGACAAAAGTGTCGAGGCATTGATTGCCGCGGCCGGAACCTCGATCATGATTCCCACTGATGACAGTCCGGCAGCGCGCGCTTTATCAGCAAACCACTGGGCTTCTTCCATGGTGGCAACCATTGGTGCCATGACGCGCACATCGGCAGCTGTTGCTTGTTGCGCTGCTGCAAGTGCTGCAAGTTGGTCATCAAGTAGATCTTCGCGAATCCGGGTTAATCGGATGCCACGACGCCCAAGTGCTGGATTTTCTTCCTCACCAAGGTCCGCAAACTTCAGTGGCTTATCAGCACCGGCATCGAGGGTACGCACTGTGACACGGCGGCGTCCAAACTCCTGGAAGACCTTAGTATAGACCTTGGTTTGTTCTTCCACGCTCGGCGCGCTTTCCCGCCCGAGGAACAGGAACTCGGTACGGAAGAGTCCCGAACCTTCAACATCGTATGCGGCTGCGCGTTCGGCGTCGTCTGCCGTACCAATATTGGCTAATAACGCGACTTTATGACCATCACGAGTCAGTCCCACACCATGCGACCCAGCCAAGGCTGCTTCGCGACGCTGGGAGCGTTCGGCAAGAAGATCGACGTCGCCCTGCGTAGGCGCAATAATAACTTCGCCAACACCACCATCAAGTGCCATCGTTGTTGCCTCAGCTTGGGCGCTGATGGCATAGTCAACGATATTACCTACCCGGACAACGGCAGGTATACCGAGTTGGGCAGCCAAAATGGCAGTGTGGCTGGTGGGTCCGCCTTCTTCAATCGCAATTCCCAACGCTAGCTTCGGGTCAAGAGTTGCAGTTTCGACAGGCGCTAGATCGCGTGCAACGATAATTGATGGTTCCTTAAGTTCCGGAATACCCGGCATCGGCACATTTCGCACGACGGCGATCGCACGGTCACGCACGTCATAGAGATCCGTCGCGCGCTCTGCCATGTAGCCGCCAAGCTGGGTAAACATGTCAACATATTTTTGGATCGCGTCGGAGATAGCGCGTGTCAGACCAGAGCCACGCTTGAGCTCTTTGACAATGCCCTTCTTCAATCCACGATCACGAGCCATTTTGGCGGTCGCTTGCAGAATAGGTTGACCTTTTTCTGGAGCGCGCTCAGCACGATCAAGAAGCATAACAGCAACTTGTTCGAGCGCATCGCTGACGATCTCAGTTGCAGCTTCCACATCTGTGGTAGCCGGTTCATCAGGATCGATCCCCGGTGGTGGCGAGACAACAGCGATTGGGCCATACGCAGTGCCCGCAGATACTCCGATGCCAAGAAGAACCCGGTGTTGCACGGTCATGGTCTCACGCATCCAGGTCGGTTGCGATCAGAGCAGCAAGCTTTTCGAGGGCTTCGGTGGCGGAATCGTCATCGGTAGCGAGAACAACTTCATCGCCATTCTCTGCACCCAATGACATGACATCGAGCACGGAAGCCGCATCAGCTTCTTCGCCATCAAGTGTAAGGGTGAAATCAACTCCTGTTGCTTCAGCCGCTTCGGCAAAGATAGCAGCTGGACGAGCGTGCAAACCAACAGCGGATGCGACAGTGACAGTACGAGAGATCATAAGTGTTCCTTCCTCGTTGAAGGCGTGTAGATACGACTTCTGTGGACTATTTTGCGGTTGTAAAAATATAAAAGACCTGAGATATGCATAGCATTTCTCAGGTCTTGCCTTTTCAGTAACAACCCTGTGTGTGGATTAGCTCCACGTCCAGTTTATCGTATCAATAAGGTATGTGCTAGTAGTTGGTGAAGATTAGTTGTAGTTATCGATGAGCGAACACGCAAACAAAAAAGCGGGAGGGGCCTGGTCGTGGTGACCGGGTCCCTCCCGCTTTTTCAGATGTGTGACGGCGGTGTCCTACTCTCCCACACTCCCTCGAGTGCAGTACCATCGGCGTTAGCAGGCTTAGCTACCGGGTTCGGTATGGGTACCGGGCGTTTCCCTGCCACTATGACCACCGTCAAAATGGTTGACGTAACACACATGCTTTATGTGTGGGAGTCAAGAATCGTATAGTAGACGCGAACACGCTTGTAACACAAGAAATGTTTCATGTTTTTAAATAAGTGGTTGGCCATTAGTACCAGTCAGCTCCAACAATTACTTGTTGTCCACGTCTGGCCTATCAACCCCATGGTCTATAGGGGGCCTTCAAAACATTAATGTTTATGGAAACCTTATCTCAAAGCAGGCTTCCCGCTTAGATGCTTTCAGCGGTTATCCTTTCCGAACGTAGCTAACCAGCCATGCTCCTGGCGGAACAACTGGCACACCAGAGGTTCGTCCGTCCCGGTCCTCTCGTACTAGGGACAGCCCTTTTCAAGTTTCCTACGCGCGCAGCGGATAGGGACCGAACTGTCTCACGACGTTCTGAACCCAGCTCGCGTGCCGCTTTAATGGGCGAACAGCCCAACCCTTGGGACCTACTCCAGCCCCAGGATGCGACGAGCCGACATCGAGGTGCCAAACCATGCCGTCGATATGAACTCTTGGGCAGGATCAGCCTGTTATCCCCGGGGTACCTTTTATCCGTTGAGCGACGGCGCTTCCACAAGCCACCGCCGGATCACTAGTTCCTACTTTCGTACCTGCTCGACCTGTCGGTCTCACAGTCAAGCTCCCTTGTACACTTACACTCAACACCTGATTGCCAACCAGGCTGAGGGAACCTTTGAGCGCCTCCGTTACCATTTAGGAGGCAACCGCCCCAGTTAAACTACCCACCAGGCACTGTCCCTGAACCAGATCATGGTCCAAGGTTAGACATCCAGCACGACCAGAGTGGTATTTCAACAATGACTCCACAACCACTGGCGTGGCTGTCTCATAGTCTCCCACCTATCCTACACAAGCCGTACCGAACACCAATACCAAGCTATAGTAAAGGTCCCGGGGTCTTTCCGTCCTGCTGCGCGTAACGAGCATCTTTACTCGTAATGCAATTTCACCGAGTTCGCGGTTGAGACAGTGGAGAAGTCGTTACGCCATTCGTGCAGGTCGGAACTTACCCGACAAGGAATTTCGCTACCTTAGGATGGTTATAGTTACCACCGCCGTTTACTGGGGCTTAAATTCACAGCGTCAAACACACAAAAGTGTTTTAACCGTTCCTCTTAACCTTCCAGCACCGGGCAGGCGTCAGTCCGTATACATCCACTTACGTGTTCGCACGGACCTGTGTTTTTGATAAACAGTCGCTTCTCCCTGGTTTCTGCGGCCTTTCACCCTAGCCAGTACAGGCTTCAGGATCCAGGCCCCCCTTCTTCCGAAGTTACGGGGGCATTTTGCCGAGTTCCTTAACCACGATTCACTCGCTCGCCTTAGTATTCTCTACTCGACTACCTGTGTCGGTTTAGGGTACGGGCGGCCAAAGACCTAACGTCGAGGCTTTTCTCGACAGCACAGGATCACTCTACTTCCCCACAATAGTGGGTCATCATCCAGCCTCACCCTCACGCCCCCCGGATTTACCTAGGGAACGGGCTGCACTGTTAAACGTGGCAAGCCATTAGCCACGCGGAGCTACCACTCTGCGTCACCCCTGTTAACACGCTTGTCTACTCTACGATCAGGTCCCACGCTCCCCACACACCCCAACCCGAAGGAAGAAGATGATGGTTTGGATGGTTAGTATCCCATATTTCAACACTTGACGGTCTTTGCCCGGTACCAGAATATCAACTGGTTGCCCATCGACTACGCCTGTCGGCCTCGCCTTAGGACCCGACTAACCCAGGGCGGACGAACCTGGCCCTGGAACCCTTAGTCATTCGGCGGACGGGATTCTCACCCGTCATTCGCTACTCATGCCTGCATTCTCACTCGTACGAAATCCACAACCAGTCACCTGTGCTGCTTCACCTCACGCACGACGCTCCCCTACCCAACAAAACAAAAATATTTCATTGCCGCGGTTTCGGCGGTGTACTTAGCCCCGCTACATTGTCGGCGCAGAATCACTTGACCAGTGAGCTATTACGCACTCTTTCAAGGGTGGCTGCTTCTAAGCCAACCTCCTGGTTGTCACAGCAACTCCACATCCTTTCCCACTTAGCACACGCTTAGGGGCCTTAACCGGCGGTCTGGGCTGTTTCCCTCTCGACTACGAAGCTTATCCCCCGCAGTCTCACTGCCGTGCTCTTACTTACCGGCATTCGGAGTTTGGCTGACGTCAGTACCCCGATAAGGGCCATCGGCCATCCAGTCGCTCTACCTCCGGTAAGAAACACACGACGCTGCACCTAAATGCATTTCGGGGAGAACCAGCTATCACGGAGTTTGATTGGCCTTTCACCCCTACCCACAGGTCATCCCCTCCATTTTCAACTGAAGTGGGTTCGGTCCTCCACACGCTCTTACACGTGCTTCAACCTGCCCATGGGTAGATCACCCCGCTTCGGGTCTAGAACATGCAACTAACAACGCTTTTTAAAACTCGCTTTCGCTACGGCTACCCCACACGGGTTAACCTCGCTACATGCCACTAACTCGCAGGCTCATTCTTCAAAAGGCACGCCATCACCCCTACCAAGGAGGCTCTGACGGATTGTAAGCGTCCGGTTTCAGGTACTATTTCACTCCCCTCCCGGGGTACTTTTCACCATTCCCTCACGGTACTCATACACTATCGGTCACACGAAGTATTTAGGCTTACACAGTGGTCTGTGCAGATTCACACGAAATTTCACGAGTCCCGTGCTACTCGGGCACCATGCAAAGCAGACTAGCATGTTCCAACTACCGGACTCTCACCGTCTACGGTCCAGCTTCCCAACTGATTCGTCTACACACCAGCATTTATCACTACTCGACCCCTCATCGGCAAGGTCAAAACACGGCCCCACAACACCACACACGCAACGCCCGACAGCTATCACACGCACATGGTTTAGCCTCTTCCGCTTTCGCTCGCCACTACTAACAGAATATCTTTTCCTGCGGGTACTGAGATGTTTCACTTCCCCGCGTTACCCCCAAACACCCTATACATTCAGATGCTGGTAACCAGAAACAACTCTGGCCAGGTTTCCCCATTCGGACACCCCCGGATCACAGCTCGTTTGCCAACTCCCCGAGGCTTATCGCAGGCTACAACGTCCTTCATCGGCTCCGTATGCCAAGGCATCCACCGAACGCTCTTGAACACTTACAAAAAACCAAAGATGCTCGCGTCCACTATACAATTCTCAACCACCACACCAACACCACAACAAACCAACAACCCAAACAGTCATCAGCCCATCACAGGCAGCACAAGGAGTATTACCCCACACCCCAACAGCATGCCAACTAAATATCTCAACCATTTTCCACTAAAAACCACCACAACCAACACCCCAAAACAGGGACACCAGCCACACCCACAAAAAACAAAACATTAAACACGGGCATGTAGGCAGCTCCTTAGAAAGGAGGTGATCCAGCCGCACCTTCCGGTACGGCTACCTTGTTACGACTTCGTCCCAATCGCCAATCCCACCTTCGACCGCTCCCCCCAAAAAGGTTAGGCCACGGGCTTCGGGTGTTACCAACTTTCGTGACGTGACGGGCGGTGTGTACAAGGCCCGGGAACGTATTCACCGCAGCGTTGCTGATCTGCGATTACTAGCGACTCCGACTTCATGGGGTCGAGTTGCAGACCCCAATCCGAACTGAGACTGGCTTTAAGGGATTCGCTCACCCTCACAGGCTCGCAACCCTCTGTACCAGCCATTGTAGCATGCGTGAAGCCCAAGACATAAGGGGCATGATGATTTGACGTCATCCCCACCTTCCTCCGAGTTAACCCCGGCAGTCTCTCGTGAGTCCCCACCATAACGTGCTGGCAACACAAGACAAGGGTTGCGCTCGTTGCGGGACTTAACCCAACATCTCACGACACGAGCTGACGACAACCATGCACCACCTGTACACCACCCCGAAGGCCACACTATCTCTAGCATGTCGCAGTGTATGTCAAGCCTTGGTAAGGTTCTTCGCGTTGCATCGAATTAATCCGCATGCTCCGCCGCTTGTGCGGGCCCCCGTCAATTCCTTTGAGTTTTAGCCTTGCGGCCGTACTCCCCAGGCGGGGCACTTAATGCGTTAGCTACGGTACAGAACCCATGGAAATAGGCCCCACACCTAGTGCCCAACGTTTACGGCATGGACTACCAGGGTATCTAATCCTGTTCGCTCCCCATGCTTTCGCTCCTCAGCGTCAGTAACGGCCCAGTAACCTGCCTTCGCCATCGGTGTTCCTCCTGATATCTGCGCATTCCACCGCTACACCAGGAATTCCAGTTACCCCTACCGCACTCTAGTCTGCCCGTACCCACTGCAGCCCCGGAGTTAAGCCCCGGTCTTTCACAGCAGACGCGACAAACCGCCTACGAGCTCTTTACGCCCAATAATTCCGGACAACGCTCGCGCCCTACGTATTACCGCGGCTGCTGGCACGTAGTTAGCCGGCGCTTATTCAACACCTACCCTCAACTTTCGCCTTGTTCAGTGCTAAAAGGAGTTTACAACCCGAAAGCCTTCATCCCCCACGCGGCGTCGCTGCATCAGACTTTCGTCCATTGTGCAATATTCCCCACTGCTGCCTCCCGTAGGAGTCTGGGCCGTATCTCAGTCCCAATGTGGCCGGTCACCCTCTCAGGCCGGCTACCCGTCGACGCCTTGGTAGGCCATCACCCCACCAACAAGCTGATAGGCCGTGAGCCCATCCCCCACCAGAAAAACCTTTCCAACCCCCACCATGCGGCAGAAGCAGAATATCCAGTATTAGACCCCGTTTCCAAGGCTTATCCCAAAGAAGGGGGCAGGTTACTCACGTATTACTCACCCGTTCGCCACTAATCCACCCCAGCAAGCTAGGGCTTCATCGTTCGACTTGCATGTGTTAAGCACGCCGCCAGCGTTCGTCCTGAGCCAGGATCAAACTCTCCAAACAAAAACCAAACACCCCACAAAAAGGGCATCCAATCAATACACGTTCGAAAAGCCCGAAAAACAGACTCTAAAAACAGACAAACCAAAACTAGCTCATCCAAAATAAAAACAACAACAAACAACAAACCAGCCCAAAAGACCAGCCCACCATCTGCCATCAAAAAAATATGATCAAAATAAAAAGCTGACACACTATTGAGATATCAAACAACACACCCACACCCAACAACCACCCAGAAAAACAGGCAACCATCAAGAAGGCAACCACCAGAACCACAACCGCGCTCCCGGCGACAGATAAAAACTATACGCACCCACAACCCAAACAGCAAACCACATCGCCATAACACAGCTCACATTCCCCATCTTCCGCTCATTCACAACGAAAATAGCCTACGTAAGGCATCCAACATAGCTTTGAACTGGACAGCTCGCCACCCGCTATGGCATTTAGAGCCCACGTCAGCACGGTTCGCCGTCGACACAACTCATCTATAAGCAAAATTCACTCGATTTACTACAACATTCAAGTTTTTTCTGTCATAATTTTAATCGGCGCACAAGCGTTATTTCTTTATAGAGAAAGGCTCTCTCATGCCGAAGATTGGCATCATTGTTGGAAGTACCCGCGAAGATTCGTGGAATAAGAAAGTCGCTCATGATCTAGCAGCGTTACTGCCAGATGGGTTCGACGTCGTCGATATCGCTATCGACCAGCTGCCGTTCTACAGCCCAGAGTGGGATACCCCTGAGTCTCTGCCCGAATCTGTTGCCACCTTGCGCGAAACCGTGAACTCCTGCGATGGCTTCATTATCACCACCCCGGAATTCAACCGCTCCATTCCAGCGGTCCTGAAAAATGCGCTCGATATTATCTCCCGTCCTTACGGTTCTACATCATTTGCCGGCAAGCCAACCCTCGTTGCCACTGCCACCCCGGGAGCCATGGGCGGTTTCGGCGCCAACCGCGATCTGCGAACCGTTTTGTCATTCTTGGATGCGCACGTCATCTCGCAGCCGGAAATATATTTGAGTTTTATTCACAAGTTGTACGACGGCAACACTCTTAACCCACAAACCACCTCCTTCTTCCAAACTGCGATTGATAAATTCGTTTCCACGTTTCGTCTGCTAGCGAAGTAACGCGCTCTTCATCTCCACAAGGGAGATAATTGAAGAGTCAAAGAAAATTTTCAACGAGAGGAAAATGATGACGAAGGGTTTTTCTGGTTCAACTGTTCTATCTGAGAGCTTGCAGAAAGTATTGACCGACGTAACGGCGCTTTCCCTCGTGGGTAAGCAGTTACATTGGAACGTTGTTGGCGTTGGCTTCCGTGGCCTCCACCTCTACCTAGATGAGGTCGTCGCTATTGCACGCGCAGCATCTGACGAAGTTGCTGAGCGCATGCGCGCTATTAACCTCATCCCGGACGGACGCCCACAAACTATTGGCGAACTCACCAGCCTGCCAGCAGTCAAAGAAACTATCGTTTCCACCGAGGAAGCTGTAGTAGCAGCAGTTGCCGCGATTAACGCAACCGTTGGCACGATGCGCCAGGTACATGAGAAGGTCGACGCCGAAGATCCGGCTTCTGCCGATATCCTGCTTGACTACGTCCGCCAGCTTGAGCAGCAAGCTTGGTTTATTGGATCATCAATCGACAAGGCTTGAGCTTAAAACAAAAATTGGGGCGAACCGCGGTTCGCCCCAATTTTTTGTACAGTCACTTAAGTTATTTATCGACGACGACGTCCAAGCCCAACTCTTGGGACGCATCTTGGACCGACCCAAGGTTCTTCACGTCGGTAAAGCCAATGCTTTCTAGATAGCCTTTGGCTCCTTCAGCGCGATTGCCAGAACGGCAGTAAAGAACATAGGCCGCAGATTTATCTAGATCCTTAACCTGGTTTTGGAACTCAGCATCATTGACATCAAAATTGACAGCACCAGCAACGTGGCCGGTAGCGAATTCTTCTGGGGTACGAACATCAATAATCATCGGGGTTTGATCCTTCTCCGTCTCCGCCGTCTGGGAGCTGTTGCTCGAAGCTGATTCGGTGGCGGTATTCGGCTGGGCTTGCTCAGAAGCCGAACAACCGGCCAGAACAAGACACAATCCGCACACAGCGCCAGTAAAAATATTCTTCATCATAACGCTCATTGTAGCCTAAAGCGTTTGCTGTGCGAGAAGCTCCTTTAATTCACTAATTTCAGCACGCAGATCAGCGATTTCTTTCTTAGTTGCCGTCTGGTGAACCTCAGACTCCTCACTAACTGTTTCAACAATCCACGACGCAAGGGTTGCCGTGACAATACCAGTCAGCGCGATTCCACCGATCATGAGGAACAAGGCGATAATGCGCCCCGTCGTCGTCACTGGAAAAAGATCCCCGTACCCCACAGTGGTAATCGTAACGAACGCCCACCACAACGAATCCCCGAAGTTATCAAGCATCGTCCCCGGCGCCCGGCGCTCCACATCAAGCACCGCGATTGCCGAAATAAGAACCAGCATCACCACCGCACTAGCCGCGTAGACAATAATTTTTCCGCGGAATCCCAACGTTACCCGCCGGCCCAGAATCTTTACAAACGCCAGCAGACGCAACATGCGAAGCGGGCGTAGTAGCGGCAAAAGCACGATTGCGAGGTCGAACAGATTTCGCAGAAACCAGGATCGCCGATTATCCGCAATGATCAAGCGTACGCAATAGTCGACAATGAAAACTCCCCAGATTACATTCATTGCCAACTCCATCCGCAACCGGGAAAGCCCCTGGAGATCGCCAATAACTTCCCAGCCGTAAATGACCAGAAAAACCACAGCCAGAATCACCATCGGGAGCTCAGTTCGCTGTTCCCATTTTTCTACTCGACTCATGTTCACACCTCTTCATTTCGCAAGCTCATACGTCACTATATCCACCGGCGGATCAGCAGGCAGTTGCGGATAATGCTGATGCAGTGCCGAATAAAGCTCTGCCAACGAGGCAAAACCATCACGGCGTGCATCATCCTCAGTAAGCTCCGGCAGTTTGCATGTGCGCACCGCAGTTACTACCGCATCCACTATGACCCTCCCAGAATCCTTATCAAACACAATCTGCGCTGGTCCCACCACGAACGGATCATCTAGCCGAATAGTTTGCTTCTTCTGCCCGCTCATTACAAGCGTCTCATACCCCTCCCACATATTTATCTGCTGCGGGGCAAGCGCAGTGCATTCGCGCATCGGGAGCTGGCTCGCTAGTGCTTCATGCAAGCCAGCGTCATCTCGCATAACACACGTGATAGCCGGGTCATAGGCACACAACAACTCACGCCACGGCTTTGGCGGACACACGATTCTGCCAGTTAGCGCGTGTAATAGGACTACGGCGACGGCGGGATCGTCGTCGGCAAAAATATTCTTGGCACGCAACTGCCGAAAATCATTCTCAGACAAACCCGCGATCACGCGGCCAGACCGGGTTTGGACGGTAGCGATGAGCGAGGACGGCGCAGGGCTGTTGCCATGGTCGGAAACCGAGCTGCTGTTGGGTACCGAGCTGCGGGCATGATCCGCGAGCGCATATGCTACAAGGGCGCGCGTAGGTTCAGAAAGCATAGGGATAGTTTAGTGCATGACACACCAGTTACTTTCACAATCCTCGCATTTTCTAAAAGTCCCTCAGTCAGTTACGTAATGCATAAAATGTGGGTTCTGCTCTACAAGGAAATCTGATAGATTAGTTACGTCAGCGCCCTCCCAAGGCTAGAGCTTCGGCTTCCTCAAATGCGGAGGGCCAATTTTTACCTCGGGATTGCCATGGCGAACAATAAGTGCTTTCTTTCAATAGAAGATCAGGTTCTTTTGTTAGAAGAACGCGGTCTTATTATTCATTCCAAAACTGAAGCCGAGGATTTTTGCGATCCCATAATTATTATCGTTTTTCTGGGTATGCTCGAGAATTTCAAGAAGACCCTCGACATGGCAAGAATAATTTCTCCAATGGCATCAGTTTTGACGATATTTCGTCTCTTATGGACCTCGATCAACGTTTGCGGCGATTACTGCTTGAAGCATTAGACATAATCGAAGTTTCCACACGGTCTGTTTTCGCATATGAAGCAGGCAAAATATATGGCAGTGATGCGTTTTATTTAGAAAAAGCAAATTACCTCGCAGTGACACCGGGGCTGGATGATCACATAAACAAAATGCACTCGCAGCTACTGCGGAAGAATCAACCGACAATAGAACGCTACCGACAGGGTGACGACTTCTCTCATGTTCCCGTGTGGGTTGCAATCGAAACAATGAGTTTTGGAACCTTCGCGAGATTATGCCAGTACATGGCAAACAAAGATATTATTTTGAATACGGCTGATTCGTTAGCTATTGCTCGTGAAGGTTTTTCTTCCACATTGCACGCATATTCTTCGCTTCGCAACAAATGCGCACACTATGCTCAGCTCTGGAACCGCTCATTCGACATCTCTTTCAAAGTTCGCCCTAAGGAGAAGCGAGATGCCCCGGATTTTGCACATCCGGGTAGCTATGGCGCGATCATCGTTATTCGGCGCTGGCTGAAGCAACTGGACAAAGATCATGGGTGGTTCGACCAAGTGACACAACCTATTGATAGTAACGACCTTTATAGGTCAGGTATCCTCAAGCCTAAAATGAAGTAGCGAGTCTACTAACAACTCTTAATTCCGTGTTACAACCCGGTATTTTTAGGTTGAATAATTCATTCATGTCACGAATAGAAAATTTATCTTATTAATGAGATTCTAATGAGCTCAAAGCCTGACTATGGTGTCCTTGGCTTTATTTACGAGTAGCTGGTTTCGAATTTTGTAGCGAATGCGGGCAAGAAAGTAGGCGAGTTCTATACCCCACATGAGGTTTCTTTGCTAATGAGCCATATTATCGCCGATCATCTGAGTGACTGGAAAGAAATCAAGATTTATGAAAATTTTCGAGTAGAATGACTAGAAAGTGGCATAACCTAAGCACTCGAGGCGTAGGGGCAGTTTTTGATTAGAAGGAGAACCCCAAACCTCCGTGGAAACTACTCATCAATAAAGAACTTCAACCACAAAACCCGCGGAAGATGGCCGAGCTTTCAAGAACGATCATCGCCAAGGTCGGCCGAGACGAGAACGTCGCCACAAAACCGTCCTCGTGAAAATCTGTGACACCCAACTGCGACATCGCCGACATTTGCGAGGTCGCCCTCACTGACGCGAAGGGAGAGACCAACTAGATGGCAGATCAACGTCTCCAACTCACCTGGTACAATAAAGACAAAGCGCTTATCCCTACAGAAACAGGCAAGTACGGTTACACCTGGGTAGACCCATCGGATCCCCGTTACTGCGAGACCCGCACGCTCGTTTACGACGACTATGTGCAAGGCAACCAGACATCAAAAACGGATGAGTTCGAATACTCCGAGCGTGCTAACCTTGAACCCCAAGACGATAATTTACTAATTCTCGGCGAATCTGGCGACGTGCTCGAAGTACTCACCCGCGTTCCCGAACTCGCCGAAAAGTACGTCGGGCAGGTGAAACTCATCTACATCGATCCGCCGTTCAACACTGCTCAGACCTTCGCTAGCTACGAGGACAACCTCGAGCACTCAATCTGGTTGACCATGATGCGCGATCGACTCTTGCACATGAAGAAGCTGCTTGCCGACGACGGTTCCATCTGGGTACACCTCGACCACGTCGAAAGCCACCGAATGCGACTACTTCTTGATGAAGTATTTGGCTCTGGAAATTTTGTTATCGACATGCAGTGGGAGAAGAAGTATGGAGCAAGCAATAATTCGACATCAATCGCATCGATGACTGACTCAATTTTAGTTTATCGAAAATCTGGGGCATTCCAGCCGTGCCGGCTTCCTCGTACACAAGAAATGAACGCTCGATATACCAATCCAGATCAGGATCCTCGTGGACCATGGAAGGTCGCCGACGGAACGGCTCGACACAACCCATCTAAAAACCAGCACCCGAGCGTGTACGGTATTCAGAATCCATTCACGGGAGAAATGCAATATCCGTCTAGTGGAGCAAATTGGTATTTTCGCAAGGAGATAGTCCGTGAGCATCTTTCCTTCTGGGGTGAGTACGTTGATGGTGATTTTACAGAAAGTGAGAGCAGTGCGCGGGCTCGCATTGAAGGTCAAGGAGTTCAGATCCGAAATGACATTAAACCGCTAGTTTTGAAAGAGTGGAACACGGAAATTGGGACAAACAACCTCTCTCGGTATGGATCTGAAGTGTTGCCGGAATTCTGTCCTACTCCCTTAGGAGGAGTGTTCCTGAAGATCTATCTGAAAGATGTCGCCGGAAGAGTTCCAGTGAACCTTCTTCCACATACAGAAGTTGGTCATACTGATCTCGCTAAAAAGGAAATCAGTGCTCTATTCCTTGGAGAGAAGCCATTCTCAACACCAAAACCCGAGCGTCTCCTGGAACGGATAATTCATATCGGTTCCAATCCTGGTGACATTGTGTTGGATGTGTTTGCAGGTTCGGGTACGACTGCCGCGGTGGCGCAGAAGATGGGGCGGCGTTGGGTGACGTGTGAGTTACTTGAAAGCACCTTCAATACGTTCACGCGGCCTCGGCTTGAAAAGGTTGTCAACGATGAAGATCCGGGTGGAATCACGCGGTCGAAGGGTGAGCGAGTTGACGCGACGAAAGACGGGCTGCCTGATGGGGTGAGTCCGGAGGATGCCGCAAAGTTTACGAGTGTGCTCAACAAATTGATCAAGGACAACCCGGAGTTGAAGAAGAGCGTCGAGGTAAAGGCACTGAAGGCCGCTTCGAAGACGAAGTGCACGAAGGAAGTCGTTAATTGGCGTGGTGGCGGAGGTTTCCAAGTTGCTCACCTATCGCCTGCATGTTTCGACTACAATCCCGAGCTGAATCGGGTGATGCTCACTGCTGAAGCGACAGGCGATACGCTGATCGAGTCGGTCGCTGCCAATCTTGGTTTTACGCTGTTGCACCCGGATGATGACTATATTTTCGATGCTCGCCGTGGCAATGCCTTGTTAAAGGTGGTAGAGGGTGTAGCGACCGTTGAGGTGGTGGACTCACTCGTGTCTCATGTTCAACTAGGCGAGACGATCGTATTAGCCGCCACCACCGTGATGGACGGCGTCCGCCAACGCCTTCGCAAGCAGATGAAAGGATCTCGGGTAATTGCTATCCCGGATGATATTTTCCGCTACGCACAAGGTGGTGATCAGTAATGGCTAAGCGTCTTAACATCAGTTTTGATTCGGATATGTTGGAGTCGATCAGTTCGGAGTTCGACCTGCGCGCTCCTAACAAGGAGGCGCTACGCCAGTTGGTCTTCACCCTCGACGGCGACTACGACTCCACGGTAATGCAGGTGTTAAACCTTGCTACGGGTGTGGGTAAGACCTATCTGATGGCGGCGTTCGTGGAATATCTGCGCCGTCAAGGGGTTGGCAACGTCGTGATTGTCACCCCGGGCAAGACGGTACAGACAAAGACGGTACAGAATTTCACACCGGGTTCGTCCCGCTACATCACCGGCTCCGCGGTGCCGCCTGAGGTGGTCACCCCGCAGGATTACTCTGCCTGGGTGGCTCGCCAGAATGGCGCGGCTCGACTCGCGTTCGGCCGTGAGGTGCCGGTGCTGGCGTTCATCTTCAACATCCAACAGTTGATCGCGCCGAAAGAAGCCGAGGGCGACACC
Organism: Arcanobacterium phocae; assembly: GCF_900105865.1. NCBI lineage: Bacteria > Bacillati > Actinomycetota > Actinomycetes > Actinomycetales > Actinomycetaceae > Arcanobacterium > Arcanobacterium phocae. The sequence goes on along the minus strand of NZ_LT629804.1, from coordinate 878,672 downwards.
CATGGTGGTACCCAGGATGCGATGCGTCGCAAGCCGCGCCGGTTTGACGAGAACGCTGGTGTGCTTTTTGATTACCTCAAGAACCTTGACGATCTAGTGGTGATCGCCGACGAGTCCCACCTGTACGGGGCGAGTGCAGTGGCATTCAATGCGGCATTGAAGGAACTCGATCCGGCGGCGACGATTGGTCTGACGGCGTCGGTGGACAAGAAGACCGATCATGTCATCTACGAATACCCGCTCTACCGGGCTATTCAGGACAAGTATGTCAAAGCGCCTGTGCTTGCGTTCCGCAAGACTGGATACGGCACCGACGAAGCCTCTGAGGAACAACAGTTACGTGACGCACTGCAGTTGCGCGACCTCAAGCAGGCATACTACGACTCGTATGCTGCGAGCCAGAACCACTCTCACCTCAACGCAGTCACGTTCGTCGTATGTTCGGATGTGGAGCACGCTACCCAGGTTGCTGAACTGTTACGCACTCCGGAGTATCTCGGCCGGGATGAGGCCGTGTTGCAAGTGGACTCCAAGCATGAAGACGAGTTGACCCAGCGTCGCCTCGACGGGCTCGACCAACCTGAATCACCCGTGCTGGCTGTGGTGAGCGTGAACAAGCTCAAGGAAGGCTGGGATGTCAAGAACATCGCCGTCGTCGTGACACTACGGGCCATGGCCTCGGAGGTGCTGACCCAGCAGACTATGGGACGCGGACTCAGGCTACCGTTCGGGAAGTACACGGGCGTATGGCAGATCGACCAACTCGACATCATCGCCCACCAGTCTTTCACTGAACTCCTCAACACTGAGAACATCCTTCAGCAGTTCGGCCTGGAAGAAGCCGTCGCCGAGCCCGACAAGATTAAAGTGGAAGAAGCAATCCGCAAAGCCACCGAAAAAACAGGCACGGGTGCGGGAACAACCACTACCGAGAGTGACAGCGATCAATCAACGGCTAAGGCCGTGCCGGGGCCTTGTACCGGCTCCAACAGTGACGATACCGGTGTGGCCCCTCAACCGGGCACGGTTCTCGTCGGCGGTAGTGTCGATGAGGGTACAGGGCTACCTGGTGTCGGGATTCGCACTATCACCGACTCGGAGGAAAAACTCACTTGGGAGCTTGTCTCGATCGGACGCAACCCCAACTTTGCTGATGTGGCCTATCAATTCCCGGTAACGATGATGAAGGTGCAACAACCTCCCATTGACCTGTCTGAAATCAGTGACTTTGAGATTGAGCAGGCTGCCCGGCGAGTCACTTCCGCCGGGGACGTGCTCTTGCGTAAGGAGATCATCGCTGTCTTGGGCAAGAAGCTACGAGCCGAGGATCGAGAGAGCGCCGAAGTCGACTCCATTCACATCGATGATGCTGACGCGCAAGAGGCACTGATCAAGCTGGTCATCAACATGTCGCTGGTGCCCAAGACCGAACAAACCGCCCGCTACGTCACTACGTTCCTGGTTCCTAGGTTCATGCAGAGTGTGACGTTCACCGGTTGGACAGTCAAGTCCCTCGGCTCGGCTCGCGCCGAGCTACTGGGACTGATTAAGAACTACACGACCGAGACCCTGCGGGCCACCCGCGAGGTGCCGGCTATTCGCCCCAAGTCGATGCCTGGTGAGGGATACACGCTACCACTCGGTGAGGAGGTGCATGACCAGATCGAGAGTCGCGACCAGTTCGTGCGCCACCGGGTCTATGGGGGCTGGTTCAAGTCGCTGTTCGCGGAAGAATCCTTCGACTCTTTCACCGGCGAATACCAGCTTGCCCGCCTGCTCAACACCTCTCCAGGGATCGTGTGGTGGCATCGGCTCCACTCGCAAGACCAGGCATTTGTGTACTACAACGCCAAGGATCGCTACTTCCCCGATTTCGTCGCCCTCGACACCAACGGCGTGCATTGGATCATCGAAGGTAAAGACGAGCGCGGTCGCGACGACGCCAAAGTGCAGGCCAAACGCAAGGCCGCCGAAACTCTGGTACGGCGTCTAGTTGCTGAGGACGCCTACGCCGGCCAGCACTGGGGTTATCTGATCGCTTACGAACAAGACACCGCTCGCGCAGACTCGTGGGAAGACCTGAAAGCCTTCTCCCAACCGGTAAGCAACGCCCTATAGCAGCGAGTTTGTCTGGGCGTATCACGGGGCTCCAGCATTGGGCAGGTCGAGGGTGACGGCCTCGCCCAGTAAGGAACACAAATCCGAACCGGCCTTCAGTGGGTATTCAGACCTTGCACACGACAAAGCCGACTGGACTGAAGCGTCTTAGGCTGTGTTCCGTTTTAAATGAGTGCCAGTTGCCTAGCACATGTTTTGTTATAGACTTCGATTGTCTCGTTTGGTGTGCAGTATCCTAGTGCTCCACGCAGCTGGTGAGTGTTCTACCAGTACGCCCAGTTCGGAGGCGACGAACTCTACCTCGGTAATACCGGCCCGTAGCTGGGAATCTATCGGCTCGGTTTGCAGAGTCCATTAACAGTTTCAGCTAACGCGTTGTTGTATGAATCATCAACTGACAAAGCTGATAAAGCGATCCCATGGTCTGTAAGCATGTTCCCGTTCCGGATCGAGACGCACTAAGATCCATACTCATTGTGATGGGCCAATGAAGCACGGTTACCTTTGACTTGAGCGATTACTTGATCTAATGCTTCTAAAGGCAATGCTTCAGTTTTCATAGTTGAGCGCATTCCCCAGCCAACAATCATCCGTGACAAAACATCGGTAACAAAAGCGATGGAAACGAATTCGGTATGGGTGTGAATCTAGGTAAATATCGGCAACCCACAACCGGCTCAGGCAATCAGCCTTAAAGTAATGTTGCACGAGGCTGGGACGTACATCAGGCGTAGACGGCGGCTTGGTGGTGATCGTTTATCTATCCCAACAAACACCACAGACACCAGCAAGGCACATAGCATGCCATACTTTACAAGCATCCCACGCGTCGTAATCCTTGCCATAAAACCGGCGGATTTCTTCGACTAGCTCGCGATCGCGCACGTATTGTGCTGCCCGCGGACGTGATTTCGCTAGCCGATACCCGCGCGAGGAGTGGAAACCATGATGGTTGTTCGTTCATTACTCGGCAATAGACATAGAGGGGGAGAAATGTCCGCGATACATGTCAATAAACGCGACCATTTCCTGCCTCCCGGGTCGAGTTCTGAAGCGACAAATCAAAGCAAGTTTCAAAATCTCATTCGCCCGTCGAAGTTCCGCATTCTCTTCACGCAGCTGATGTAGTTCAGCAGACTCCTGTCTATCGGCACTAGGTTTCTTCCCAGTATCAGCCTGCTCCTGGAAATACCAGCACCACATCGTTTCCTTTGTAACACCGAGCTTGAACCCAATATCGACCATCACTGATGTCACTGTCACACTCAGGTATTCAAGCGAACGATCCTCAACTAGACGAATCACACAATCCCTAAAGTCTTATGAATAACGTTGAGTCATAACCCAATCCCCATCGAAAAACCGAGGAACAAAAATCAGTACGCTTCATTGCTTTAACCCATCAGCCAAGCAATCCTTGAACAACACCTATCTACTGGCCTGCAACCAAAATATGCCTTCCGTTTCAATAGCAAAATACACTACCTGAACACAACACTCCGCCGAATATTTCCACCGTTGACTTATAACAATCGTCTTTCCGTACGAACACCAGATCCTTATAAAATAGATGTCCGGTCTGCAGGATCAGCTTCGGATAACTTTCTTAAAACGGAGCATATCAACATTACCTGTTGCACATAATTCCTATCATTGTTATAAAACGCCACTATATCCTCATTAGAAACGTTTTCTTTTTTGCCTTTCCGCTCGCCGATCAACTGTCCCATTCTTTCTATGCTGGCCTTATCGCTAAGTGGAAAAGGCGACTTCACCTGTGCAATTCCAACCGTAAGACTACGATCAGAAAATCTATTTACTACTTTTTCTATAAATCTGATTAGCCACGGTCGATTCATATCCTCAAAAATTACAATGGAGTAGATTAGAAGAGGCTCTATAGCATACTGGCGAGATATTTTGAATATAATGATACAGAAGCGCTTATTGACTTTCCTGAAACACTTCCATATATATTTTTCCTCATCATCATTCACGGTTTCCCCCGTCAATGAGACAGGTTCATCTTTTGTTGAATCCAATTTTATAAATATAGCTACCCCTATTCCAATAATGAGGCCAGCCCACAGAGAATCTCGCAAATTTTCGAGGTCAGGTGCAAGCCATCTCAGATCAAGTTCAGCAACAAAACAAAAAATAATCGCCAGGATTATGTACCAAAAAAATAATGCTCCATGTATGAATCTGATAGCTACCTTATTAGATTTTTTAAAAATGCCAATCACATCAAGATAATGTCCAAATAGCAACGCAATTACTATACTCGCTCTCAATGTCCATGAGCCTAAATTTTGTTGTTGACCTATTGATATCAGCAACAGAGCAACTACAAATGCAGGTACAGTTCTAAATGCTAAAAATCGTGCTGACCTTTTAGAAACGGGAAATGTTGTGCGTAGTTCCTGTACTGTCATGTACTTTACTGGAAAATCAAGCGTTCCTTTCCTTAACTCCAGCATCCGGAAGAATCCCCTTACGAAAACTGCGCCGCTTATGCCAAATAATATACTTAACAATTCTCCCTCAATTCTGTCACTACTATGACACTCGACCATGCTATCTACTCACAAGTTAACAGCTTTTACGACTTTGCTCTGATCTCATACACAGATTTACACATCATCTACTCGCACATAACACTGCCGAACAAAGGTTATCTTCCTACACAATGCTAAAAACATAGCTAACCGCTTTTTCGATCCCTGCACATCGGCGTAAGAAAAAGATAACGGAGCGCCAAACTTACTGAATCAAAATAGATAAGCCCCAACGGTGGAAATTTGTATTCCTTGCATAGTGACAGTCACAAATTTCAGCGATATCATTTTCTAAAAATCCTTTCCTGCCACACACAAAAAGAGCAACTATTCTAGTATCAAATTCCCCGAGAAAACGTCAAGAAAACAAAGACATGTTTGACATAGGAAGCTTCCAAAGGAATGAAACATATTCGGCAGGTCGATTGCAAGTGGCGATAAGAAAGGCGAGCAGTTCCATTTCAATAGGCCCTGCAGGAAAGACTCGGACATCTCCCGGTGTATCAGCACCGACCGCAAGGAGCATGGTCAATTCATCGTCCATTGAGGTTTTGGTGGATTGCTTTAATACTGTTAGCCGGTGACCCTCTGGTAGCAGCCCGGCAAAGAATGCCGGAAGAGCTCCCCCTGGGCGCACAGCCTTTTCGCCTAACGGCAACGAAAATGAAACCGGTTCGCCACTATAATCAGGAAGGTAGGAAAATTCGACGTCTCCATTAGGTAGACGAGTTAGTGTTCCTGCATGCAGATCTCCTTTATATACATCTGCGCTTTCAACAAACCGTAAATCGGGGAGTTCCATAGCCAGCGATTGTTTCACGGCAGCACCACCTGAACCTCTAAACCAAGGGTTGCTGCAACAGCCAAAAGAGCTTTCAGACTCGGGCTTGCCTCGCCTTGTTCGAGCTTACGCACAGTCCGATCTGACACGCCCGCAAGATCGGCTACCTGTTGTTGAGTAAGTCCATATTCTTTACGAGTCGTTTTCAGTTTCTGGGCGATCGACGTCGGAGCACCAGCAACACTGACAGCAGAAGCTTTTTTCGGAAGGATATTTCCGGTTAAGGTATTCATGACCATAAGAATACCCTAGGTTCACTACTTTCGGAACAATTTTTCCGAATTCCCATTTTTTATCAATATCATGGACATACAGACAGTTTTTTCGGAAGGATATTTCCGAGTGGATCCACCCGGATGAGCAACGCTAGCCCAGCAACCGTGCGTAAGGAAAACTCGGCAATAGCGCAAACCTAGCTCATATAGACCTCGGTTTGCGCTATTGCCCAGATTCGCAGACCCGGGTCACTCAGCGAGTGGCTTAGTGGCGATAATTCCAACAGCACATAAATTATCTGCGTATTCATCAAAGATCGCCCGCATCGCAAGCATACGTTTGCGGCCTGCCGGATTAGTGATCATGTTTTTAACAATCCGAAGCACGCCTACTAGACCTTCGTCGGCAAGCAGGCGTTTGGGTTCCAGCAAGCTCATGGAGTTACTGTAGGTGAACTCGACGGCAAGCCCGGCTTCGGTTAGAAGCTGCTGCCATTCTGGCATTGTGAGAGGCCTAGCTCCAACCTTGATCGTACGTGAAATCTCTTTTTGTAATTGCTGAGCTAGTTCGGGCGCAATATCGTCCGGAATCAGCCCCATTTCATGAATGACATATTTGCCACCCGGTTTCAGCAATCGCGCAGCCTCACGCATTGTCGCTATCTTGTCAGCAGGCGACATCATGGTAAGCATTGCTTCGCCCATCACCATATCTGCCACACCGTCTTCAAGACCAGTATCCTTAGCATCGGCGGCTACTAAACGACTAGCGACGTGCGGATAGTTCTTGAGAATTCGACTAACGTCCGAGGTACCTTCCGTGTGCGGATCTACTCCGATGTAACTGCTCGGCGGTGTCTGAAGCAACAAACTAGCTGTTTTACCTACGCCTGGCCCAAACTCTACAACCGTCTGTGTAGGTTTCAGTTCGGCGTGCTCCAGCAAAGTGGTGGTCATTTCTAGCCCACCAGGGCGTAGCACCCGCTTCCCCATTTTGGCTAGCAGCCAGTGACCCTGTAGTCGATTTTCTTCTGGACCGCTCCGAGCACCTTTTATATCACCGCTCATGAAGTTTCCTCCGAAGTTGGTTGAACAACTAAAGTCAACGACATATAGGACGGTTCTACTGCTTCAACCGCATGACGTTCATTCGGCGCAAGATAAATAACATCTCCACCGCTAACGGTTTGCACCGCATCGGAAACCGTGAACAACATTTTCCCAGAGAGAATATTGACGATCACTGCCCGCGAAGATGAGTGCTCGGTTAACACTTGACCGGCATCCATCGAAAACATCACATGACGCAGCAATTCGTTATTGACCACCACTCGCGACGTCGTCGAATTCTTCACTACAGGTAAATCGGCCAAAACATCAGCTACCACAACTGATTCCGATAACAGGGTTGGCGACATCTTACACTCCTCTATATAGGTTAGGTTAACCTTACCATAGCTATCCTGGAGAAAGATGCCCGTTTCAGGGCCTGGTAACTAGTCAGGTGCACAGTAAACCCGGCAATAGCGCAAACCGAGGCTTATATGAGCTAGGTTTGCGCTATTGCCGGGTTTTCCAGACGCTAGTCCAGCGGCTCCATGCTACCAACACCAATCCCGCCAGCCTCGCGCGCCGCGGCCTTAGCCTCATGCTCCAGCGCGCCCAGCTCCCCGGCAGTTTCGTCCGGATGGGTAGCCATGAGCCCCACGCCGTACGCGAGCCCGCCGCCAACAATTCCTAAATAAACGATCATCATTACTACGGCTGAAGCACTCATGCCCGGCCCCCTTCTGTTAGCTCTTCACTACTTTCACCACGAACATCAACGGCAACCGGATGCGGCTGGTCGGCCGGCCGATCAACGTCGAAGTCGTACTCAACCGGAGCCTGCAGTTCAGTTTTCTTAGCCCACGGCAATCGACTCATCACAAAACCAACTACCCAAATCAACAGGGCTAATCCCCAGCCGAACACCAGCAGCTGCCCGGTGGTATAGCCTCCATACGGGTTCGTCAACAGTTCGCGAGTGTCACCAACCAAGGTCACCGCCAATACGAACGGGGTAAGGACGCCAACTGCAGCAACCCACCAGCCGCGCGTACGAATCGTTGAGATAGCATCCAAATGCCGCGAAAGCACTGGGAACATCTTCATGCCCCACCCCACAACCAGCAAAGTCACCAGGGCGATCATCACGATGCCGAACACGTTGATGAACTTATCCATGATGTCCAAGGTCGCAAGGCCCGTCGTCGTCGGCAATAACGCCACAGAGATCGCGCCAGCCAAACCACCAACAACCATCACAGCCTTGCGGCGTGCCCAACCGAACTTGTCCATTGCAGCCGAGATCGGCACCTCGATGATCGAAAACATTGACGTGAACCCGGCCAAGAACAGCGAACCAAAGAACAATGCACCAAACAATGGACCGCCCGGCATCAGCGAGATGATCTTCGGGAAAGCGATGAACGCCAGCCCGATTCCAGACGAAACTACGTCGCCAACTTCTTGACCCGACGTCGTCGCCATATATCCCAACACCGAGAACACTCCGATGCCAGCCAGCACCTCGAAGGAAGAATTCGCGAAGGCAACTGTCCAGGCGGTCGTGGTCACGTCAGTACGACGCTTCAAGTAGGACGCCTGCGTCAACATGATGCCAAAACCAACCGCGAGCGAATAGAAGATCTGACCGTAACCAGCCATCCATACCGATGGCTTTAACAGCGCCGACCAGTCCGGGGTAAACAGCGTATCCAAGCCAGCAGCCGCACCTGGCAGGAACAGCGCACGCACCGTGATCGCCAAAAACAGCACGATTAACAACGGCACAGCAACCTTCGACACCTTACCTACGCCGCGCTCGACGCCATGGGACATGACATAGAGCAACGCCAGCCAGATCAGCGCCAAGCCGATGGTCAAACTCGGCAAATATCCGGCGCTGAAAACCCGCGAGCCATCAACCTGCAAGAACTCCTTGACGAAGAACGCTTCGGGATCATCGCCCCACGCCAACGTCAGCGAATAGTAGGCATAGAATGCCGACCACGCCAAAATTGCCATGTAGTAGACCGCGATAAAAAACGTCACCAAAGTTTGCACCCAGCCAAACATCTCGGCCCGGCGCGAAATCCGGCGGAACGCCAACGGCGGCGCACCACGGAACCGGTGCCCGATCGCGTAGTCGAAGAACAGCATCGATACGCCGCCTGTCACCAGCGCGATCACGTACGGCACGAGGAAGGACCCGCCGCCGTTCTCATAGGCGATATACGGGAACCGCCAAATGTTCCCTAACCCAATCGCCGAGCCAATTGCGGCAGCAAGAAACACTGTCCGAGACGACCAGACTTCTCTACCTGTTGTTGTAGACATAAAAAGACACCTTTGCTGGAAATGGATTGACAATCAAAACGTGCGAAACGCGATATAAAAAATCCCCGAACCAAGAAGGTTTCGGGGTGGGGTGCGCAGGACTGCGGATGGCGGCTTCTCTAGCCTGCACACCCGCTAATAATCTCTAAACTCTTACGCAACATGGTGTTTACAGTATCATTACCATTTCCATAACGTCAAGCTGAGTGCCCTACACCACGTGGACACTCAGCTTGCCCGCCGTTAAGACAGCACGCGATCATTCTCCATAATCACCGGCTGGCTATAGTCTTGATCTGGCCCGTCATCGTACATCGAGCGCAGATATGTCACCAGTTGGTCGCGCGATTCAAACCAGCTCGCCCGATACGGCTGATCGAACGCCAGCTTCTCCACAAACAACAACTTCCCCGGCTCGTTTTCCACCAGCACGCCCACGTGCCCAACGAACATCGCCGCGCGCTCTGGATCGATATTGTCGTGCATAAACACCGACACCATCGACGCCTTACCCGGCGTAAACGTAATCTGGTGATCGGCAAAATACGCCGCAATATCCTTCGCATGCTGCGCAGAATCCTTCGCCGCCACGGTCGGCACGCGCCCATATAGCGCCATGAACGCATCGCGCTCACCAGCATTAAATATCGCCGGCGGAGTATCGATAGACTCTGCGTCGAAGAACAGTTGCGAATCGTCCGCGCCGTCAGTCTTACCAACAGTCACCAGTTCCCGCCCCAGCGTAAACGTGGTGATTCGGCAATTCGTTAACGGGGCAGCTTTGTCTTGCGCAGCCTGAATAATCGCAAGTTCATCCATTTTCTCCGTTGCGCTCAGCGGCACGAAACCTTCTGAGACTAACGACGACGTCGGCACGTTCCCATTGAACCGTTCCACTTGACGCGCAAACTCATCCAGCGCCGCCTGACTGATGCCAGCTTGGCGCAGTTGGGCAAAAACTTCCTCGCGAGTCGCCGCATCGACCAAATTGCTGGTACGAACCGACGCAAGATCCGGGTTACTATCCGGCTGGCTCGCCTCGCTCTGACTCTGCTCTGCTGGAGCAGAATCCGGGACAGACTCAACCGCTGGCGAACAGCCAGTAAGAACAATACTCACGGCCGCAACTACCGGCCACAGACGCATAAAACTTTTCATCTCTTAAGTTTACCCAATCGCGGCCAACCGTAGCGTTTGACAAGAATCACAAGGGCGATCACCCCAAACACACATTGCGGAATTAGCGATACCGCGGCAACAGCCACGTTGGACGTTGCGTCGTCGTCGACATTAATAACGACGACGGGCGCAATGTTCACTGTCCAATGCAACCCAGCTGCAAGCAAACCCCGCTGCCACCAAGAACCGGCAACCATCATCTCCAAGACCAACGAGAGTGCCACACACGTCAACGCAAAAATTACAAACCCCGCCGGATCTAGCAACTGGTCGCCGTGCCATGCCGCCCAGATGATGCCAACCAGGCTCGCACCCCAGATCGCGCCGAAACGCTTCACAAACAACGGCTGCAAAAACCCACGCCAGCCGATCTCTTCGACCAACGCGCCCAAAAACTGCACTGTCAAGAAGCCGACCAAATGCCAATCCGTAAACATGGCACGATACGAACCCACCTGCAGTAACTCCGCGAGCGCCCAGGTAGCAAGAACATATCCGAGACACACCACAATAACTATGCGCGAACGTCTACCAAACTCCCCCACACCCGTTGGCGCCACCGGCAAGAACGGTGTCAACCAACTTCGATACAACAACCAGGTAGTGGCCAAACCCAACGTAGGACTCAGCTGCGGAAAAGCGATGTAGTCAAGACTCACGCCCAGCCATAACTGCAGAGCAATCAACCACAGCGAATGAAACAGCGTCGCGGCAAAGAACGTGACGATCGGACGCCACGGCAATATCGGACCCGATGACGTTTGCACCAAACTCACATCATTCATCGCCAACTCCTTTAGCCACTGCGCTTCATAAACATTTACACGGCAAACTTTACTCGGAAAAGCGGGCGAGGATTCTATGCAACGGTTCCGCCCTCAACGATACGTGCAGGAAAAAACACGGATGACAAATCAGTCTCACCGTTGAACCGAGCTACCGTGCAATCTACGCACATTCTGCCCATCTCATAACGATCCGTACCGCACTCGGTAGTCCGCAATGACCGCTCAGATTCAATATGATAACTCCCGCCAAACGAGACAAGTGAATAATCTTGCCCAACCGTCAACCCGAACCTCGGGGAAATCGACATCAACGTTGATAATGCCTCATAGTTATCTCCCATAACTACAGTGTGCTCAGAAGACTGCGAGAGCCTATCTAAAATGTCGAAGGCACTCATCGGGCTCGATGGAAGCCGCAAGATAGTAACATCGTTACTCAAACTCTGTTGGTCTTGACGTACACCCTGGATCATGAGCTCCGAAGCTCGGACAAAATCTGAACGGTCTTCCGACCGAACCACAACCAAACTCCGACGAAATCCACGTTCTGCGCTATATTTCATGGCCCGATGACCAATATCAACGAAATCCGATTCAATAAATGGCACATGGCCAGTACCAGGAGATCCTAAAAATATAGCTGGAATATTCTCTTCCTCAACAATCGGCTCACGCCAATCATTACTGACAACTTCCATCATAATGAGCGCATCAACAACCCGTGACCGGAGAAAATACCGAAAGTCCTCTGGCTCGGAGGTTGCCAGAACTGGAATAGTCAAAACGATGCCAAGATCTGCCGCACGGTCTTTCATACCAGATATATACTCGCCAGCGACCTCATCGATTCCATGGTCACCAACGCTAAAATGCAACCCAATTGTTCGTAACGATCTCGCAGCGAGATTACCGGCCCAACGATGCGGAACGTAGCCAAGTTCCTCGATTGCTTTCCGTACCCGCATCTGTGTTTCCGGCGTGGTTGGTCTCTCGCCATTAAGCACATAGGACACAGTTGATGGCGACACGCCCGCAAGCCTAGCTACATCCGCACGTGTCGCCATCAAGTACCCCCACTATTGTTGTGTCAGCCAAACTGCAGAATTTGCATCTATTTCACACGTATCTGATTGTAAACGATACCTACCGGTGGATACTATAACACTGAATTTCCCTTGGATCACCGCTGGTTTATCACCCATATTTAAAGCAAGTATTATAGGCCCATTTTGCCCTAGCAGAAGCTCACTATTCGTATTCTGGATCCAGCTGAAATCACCAGCACCGAGATCGTATTGTCGGCGAAGCCCAATCATCTTTCGGTACATATTCAGCACAGAACTTGGATCCTGCTCCTGAGCCTGCACCGAAAACCGATGCCAGTCTGTAGGTTGAGGGAGCCAAGGATGCACTCCAAAACCAGTATCTTGTGGATCTGATTTCCATGGTAGTGGCACTCGGCACCCGTCGCGCCCACGGACGCGGTGCCCAGTTCGTAGCCATGTCGGATCTTGTCGTGCATCGTCTGGCATATCAGTTACCTCAGGTAGCCCCAGCTCTTCACCTTGATAGATATAAGCGGAACCAGGAAGTCCCAGAGTAAAAAGCGTCATTGACAGGCCTCGTTGTAAACCTAAATCACGATCTGGTTGTGGATCGCCGATACCGATTCCGCCTTCTGTACTATGCCCCGGATCAAATCCGAATCGAGATGTATGCCGGACAACGTCATGATTGGACAAGACCCATGTCACTGGAGCGCCAACGTTTCCCATTTCACGCAATGTCTGGTCAATAATGTGGCGTAGCCTCTCCGGACGCCAGCCGCACTTAAGATAGTCAAAATTGAATGCTTGGCTCATTTCCTCTTCACGCACATAGAGTGCGCCACGGGCGGGTGGATCAACCCATGCTTCAGCCACCATCATTCGATCTGGACCGTATTCGTTTAGTACATTGCGCCATTCACGATATATGTCATGTACACCGTCTTGATCGAACATAGGACCAGAATCTAGTTCGTCTGCTTCCCGTTTTCCAGAGCCCCATCGATCTGGCCCTACTTCGTCATCAGGCAACCCTGCTTGTTTAACCAAGCCATGAGCAACGTCAACCCGAAAACCGTCAACGCCCAAATTACACCAGAAACGGAAATAGTCAAGAAATATATTATGCACATCCGAATTATTCCAGTCGAAATCTGGTTGTTCCGGAGCAAATAGATGCAAATACCACCAGTCCTGATCTTCTGCCTTACCTGTCAATGGTTCGACTGGCGACCATGCTGAACCACCAAACATTGACCCCCAATTGTTTGGAGGTTGGCCGATCGAATGCCGGAAAATATAGCGAGCACGCTCCGGCGAATCATGTCCGGCGCGCAGTGCTTCCTGGAACCAGACATGTTCACTGGAAGAATGATTAGGAACGACGTCGATAATCACTTTAATTCCAGCTTCATGCGCACGGGTAATCAGTTCTTTTGCATCCTCTAATGAGCCGTATTCAGGATTGATGTCAAAATAATCAGCAACATCGTATCCGGCGTCTACTTGAGGCGAAGGATAGAAGGGCGAGATCCAAATTGCATCTACACCTAAGTTTCGTAAATAATCAATCCGATCGATAATACCCGTAATATCACCGATTCCATCCTTATTCGTGTCATTAAAGCTACGTGGGTATACCTGATAGATGACAGCTTTACGCCACCATTGATTCAGATCTTTTCGCATTGTAAACCTTTCAATAGATTAAGACTTAACTCCACCGGCTGCCAGCCCAGCAACAATTCGGCGTTGGAAAACAAGAACCAAAATCACCAAGGGGATCGTTACAACAATTCCAGCTGCCATTTGCGACCCATACGGCGTTTCGAATTGGGAAACTCCACCAAACTTTGAAATCGCCACAGGCGCTGTTTGCATCGCCTGATCATTGACCATCGTGACTGCAATCATGAATTCATTCCAAGCATTGATAAAGACAATGATCGCAGTAGTAAAGACGCCTGGAGCAGCTAGAGGCATAATAATTTTTCGAAATGCCTGGCCTGGTGTGCAACCATCGATCATGGCTGCTTGTTCAAGTTCGCGTGGCATCTGCCGGAAGAAACTATGGAGATTCCATACTGCTAACGGCAATGCGAAAGACAAACTAGGCAAGATCATCGATTGATAAGTATTGATCCAGCCTATACCAGTAAACAACTGCAAAAGTGGAACAACAATCGCGACTATTGGAAACATCGAGGTAGCCACAATAACCGTAAGAATGAAGGTTTTCCCCCGAAACTCTAAACGTGCCAAAGCATAGGCGGCAAACGTTGCAACTAGTAGGGCAAGAATTGTGGTTGTACCTGCAACGATTACTGAATTAATCAAAGCACGGCCAAATCCACGCGATGGATCGAAAACAGCTCCGTAGTTTTCAAAACTCACTTCACTGGGCCACAGCGATGTCTCGAAAATTTTAGTAGCTGGGCGGATTGAAGAGACAAACATCCAGTAGAAAGGTGCCAGACAGAAAACCACGATGGCAATGATGCCAACTACCGAGGATGTATTACCAAGTTTTTTCTGAAACTTTTTCATCTTTATGCTCCTTCCTTTTTCGTCTTAGCCAAACGTTTCCAAGGCATACGCACATTGACAAAAAGTTGTCTCAGTGGAACTTTGTCATGTTTACTTTCGACACCAATAACATCAGCTCCAGCCGCTTTAATAAAAGCAAAGGCAATAAGAAACACATAAGCAAATAGCATGAGTGCATAAGCCGCTGCAGACCCATATCTTAAATTGGACGCTTCATCTTGAACCAGCATTGACAAGGTTTCCACGGAACCTTTTCGAGCACCGATTAGAATATAGGGCAAATCGAACATTCGCAGTGCATCCAGTAAGCGGAATAGCACCGCAATGATGAGAGCCGGCTTAACGAGCGGCAGCGTGATACGCCGAAAACGTTGCCATGCGTTGGCTCCGTCGATCTTCGCGGCTTCATATACTTCATCTGGAATAACTTGCAGTCCTGCCAGGGTTAACAGTCCAATGAAAGGAGCAGTCTTCCATGTGTCAGCGACAATTATTGCCATTTTCGCTGGAATATCCGAAGTTGCCCAAAGAATCTGCGTTCCCAAAAGTGCATTTGCTGCACCATGAGCATCGAAAATCCACTTCCATAAAATTGCCGAAACTGCGGTCGGTATGGCCCACGGAACTAAAATCGCAGCTCGCACTAAACCACGTCCGCGCATAGCTTTATGCATAATCAGTGCCATAGCAACGCCTAAAATAGTTTCTAGAACAACAGTGCATATGGCAAATAAGGTTGTATTATACGCCGCGTTCCAGAATCGTTCCCCAGACTCTCCTCGGAACATATTTGCATAGTTCTGTAAGCCTACAAATGGCTCTGTTTCATTCACGAAGCCAGTGTTAGGATCAATACCTTTAGCACCAAATAACGACTGATAGACTGCGGTAAGCGTTGGGAAAATGACGACAACGGTGATGACGATAATTGTAGGGGCTACCAAAAACCAAGCCAACCGAGCCTGGCGCTTGGCTGAGTCCCGTCTTTGTGCACGCGGCTGGATAACATCAAGATTCTGATGAGTTTTCTTCGCTGTACTCATTGTTTTCTCCGTACAAGGATCAGCATTTTGTGGTGGAACGATTCAAGTGTTCCACCACAAAACACTCACTTGATCAGCTGCGAAAGCTTCTCGGATAGCTGAGCAATAGCTTCGTCAGCAGTTTTTTCTCCCTTGAGGGCTGGGAATACCGCATCTTGGATTGCTGCAGTAACATCACCATAGTTAGCTACTTGTGGACGTGGTGAGGCGGCTTCAATAGATGCCTTAAGTACTGGCAAATATGGATACTCTTCAATGTTCTTTGCATCATCGTACAGTTCTGTATATATAGGTGCTAATGACATTTCTTTCAGCATGTAATCCGAAATATCTTTTGACGTGTAGAACTTAACGAAGTCCAAAGCGGTTGCTTTATTCTTGCAGAACGACGAAATCGCCGCGTTGTGCCCACCCAGCGACGAAGCACCAACGCTTCCTTCCTTGAAGCCAGGCATTGGAGCAACACCGAACTTTCCGTCGATAGTCTTAGCAGACAGAGAATACTGGTACGGCCAGTTCCGATAGAAGACAAGACGATCGCCCTCAAAAGCAGCTCGTCCTTCTTCTTCCTTATAAGTCAGAGCTTCTTGCGGAATCAGATCATTTTTGAACCCGTCCATAAGTTTCTGGAGCCCTGCTTTAGATTCAGGGGAATCGACAACGACTTTCCCTTCATCGTTGATGACCTCTCCGCCTGCCGAGTGAATCGCTTCATCAACATTCACTGTCAGACCTTCATACTTCGCAAACTGGCCACCATAACACCCGATATTTTCATGTCCTGGAATCTGGCGGACAGCTTCGCACTGCTTTTCCATATCATCCCAGGTCTTTGGAGCTTCCGTTATACCTGCCTGTTCCAGAAGATCTTTACGATAGTAGAGAATGCCACCATCCGAACCATGAGGCATCGCGTACAGATTTCCGCGATATTCACCAGTCTTCCACACCGGATCTAGTATTTCAGACTTGGGGAATTGATCTGCCGGAAGCTGGTCAATCCAGCGGTTTGCAGCAAATTCTGATACCCATACATTATCTACTGACAAGACACAGTATGCATCTGACTTTGTTTGGGCGTTCTGGATCATCGACTGACGCTGCTGGTCAGCTTCTGTAGATAGTTCAATCATTTTGACTTGTTCGTCTGGATGATCTTTATTCCACATCTCCATCACATTGACGAGCTTGCCGGAGTTGTCTTTACCCTGAACATAGGTAATCGGCCCTCGCCCCTCAAAATCTGATGGACTAGCGTTATCGTTGTTGCCCTCACCGCTACATGCAGCTAGCGTTGCCATAGTTATTGCGAGAGAAAAAAGTATTGAAAATGTCTTTTTCATGCTGCGAAACCCCTTTGTTGTCAAACATAGAAATTTTCTATCGACGCGCGCCGATAGAAAGATAATAACACATACTATGACACACGACACTATTTTGGAGAGTGTTGGTAAATTTAAAGTTATTTTCCGAGGCAGTTGCAAAGAGGAAGAACTATATAGCTTCAAAGCGTATATATCTCTGACACTTAAGTTTCTCTATAACTATCACACCGAAAGTAAAGTGAAAAACTATCCCGCAATCCAATATCGTCGAGTTATTATGCCCGAATTTGATACCGTATTTTCTAGCACTCCGTCGCATGACTCGATCGTTTTTCGGGAACCGATATTGGTTTGAGCGCACGTCACAAGCACCGGATCGATGCCTAGATTGTTCGCATACCTAACAGCCTGGCACAAAATCTCAGTCGCATATCCACGGCGCCGATACTCGGGGCGCACCCCGTAGCCAATATGTCCGCCATACTGGAGCAAATAGTCATTAAGCGCATGCCGAATACTCACGCGCCCAACAAGGGTATCCTCTACAAAAGCACCGAAAAATGTTGCGGGAACCCGCCCTTGGGGAAGATTCACTCCGGCACGCTCATCTGCAATCCGAGCCAAATAGTGCGACCACGTCTCATCATCACACTTCAGTAAGAAATCGAAACCGCTGCCAGCGAACTCTGCGTTTGCTTCTAACGCCTGAACTTCATCATCAGGGCCAAGCGGGCGTAAAAATAAGGCTGACATCGGCTGGTTCCTTTCTGGGGTGTCGTCAAAACCCGGCAATAGCGCAAACCTAGCTCATATACGCCTAGGTTTGCGCTATTGCCAAGATTCTAGACCGCTACACGTAGTAACAACAATCCTATCTGACACTGTTTAACCACTGTGCAACACTAACTATGCGTATAACAATTTCCCGGTGATTCGATTGCATACTCCCACCTACAACGAACTCGAATACCGCCAACGATGGCTACACAATCCAGACATGATGTCATACAACGCCGGGCGGCAGATTCCTTACCCTGGATACGATAACGCCACCGGATGTATCGACTGGCCCGAACACGAATGGACGCAATTCCTTAACGATTACTGTTCGGATGTTGTCCAAGCTGGCTATTTTTATCTCGTACAAATATCAACGGACCAATTTGTCGGTCACGCTCATTACCGAATTATCGACCGTGAGGCCCAAATAGGAATCAATATTGTTCCGAACATGCGTAACCAAGGACTCGCAACTCTGGCGTTACAACTCTTACTACAACATATCGAATCCATGACACAGGCAACCGTTGCAGTTAACGAATTTGAAAAATCGCGTATAGGTGCTGTTCGGCTTCATCGCAAACTTGGGTTTGTGCCACAGACTTCCGCTGAAAATTCCAGCAACCACCCGACTACCGGCGAGCCAATCGTGCGCTGGGTGTATCAGTTTCCACAGCGGGCTTGAGACTTGTCTCAACTCCTTCTAGACATATAAATCAAAACATCGACCCTCTGGCCACGGGTCATCGACCAGTCTGCCACACGTTTCAACATCGATACGCACTCCATTTACTAAAAAATTTTGAGCGTTCTAAACCTTCACGAATAAATCCGGCCGCATGAGCAACAAAGGCAGACTGCGGATTATTAACTCGATACCCTAACTCTAAGCGTTCCATACCGCCCTCAGACAATGCCCAATTAGCAATCGTTCGAGCTGCGATCGACGTCCATCCTCGTCCGCGATACTCCGCAGACATCCAATAGAAAAACCAGCCATTGCGGTTTTCTCTATCAAACGATACTCCGACAAGACCAACAGCGCGCCCATCACAATCAACCACCCAAGCATCCATCGAATCAGAATCAGTAAACTGCCGAATATATCTGCGGGCTTCCTCAAGCGTCGAGACATTTCCTTGGCGTTTCATATCAGGATCTGAGTGGAAAGCAGCGAGGATTGCAGGCGCATCCGCTTGTACAAATTTTCTTACGAAAACCATTCGTTATCCCTTTATTCGTCCATCATGATAAAAGTTCGACAAAGCTTTCGTGTGAGATCGTCTTGTGGGCTTCTTTAATACCAACAGCTTGGCGCTAAATACGCTTATATTCCTAACAGTTACTATGATTAGACACCATGAATCTGCACGAAAGCTCGTAACTCTGAACTAGAATAATCTTGAATTTCGGTGAAACCATGCTTCATATAAAAGGCTCGTTGCTGCTCCTCATTGTCAGTGAGTAACACTTTTTGGCGAACACCCGAATACGGTTCAAGCGCCAGCATCAATAGCCTACTTCCAACACTCGTCCGCTGAAACTCGGGAGAGACCAGGATGTCTTGGATATAAACAATTGTGGCACCATCAGACATCAGCCGACACAGGCCGATTAATTTACCGTTCTGGCGTGCCGTCACCACACGTGTTGATTGCCGTAACCCAGCAAGGAGAACTTCAAGTTGCTGAGTATAGGAGCTCCATCCTACAGAATCATATAACTGCTGGATCTCATCACCAGAAAACGTATCTGAGTCGGAAAATATTGCCTGCTTTTGTTCCATTTCTCATCCTTAATAGACGGTAACAACCTATCACTACATACACCGCGTCATCGACTGGTTCTTTCCTAGGGCGTCGTCAAAACCCGGCAATAGCGCAAACCTAGCTCATATACGCCTAGGTTTGCGCTATTGCCGAGATTTCCTACCGGCTAGCTTCTTATAGATCCAATGGTTACTAGTTTTGCGACTTGTTTCTATACAAAAACTGCGGGAGCCATGAACTCCCGCAGTTTTTAAGATCTAGAACAGCATCACACGTTAAACATGAACTCCACGACGTCACCGTCATTCATCACGTATTCTTTGCCTTCCATGCGAACCTTGCCGTGGGCTTTAGCTTCTTGCATCGAGCCATATTCCACGAGGTCCTCGAACGAAACAACCTGGGCCTTAATGAATCCGCGTTCGAAATCGGTGTGAATCACACCGGCCGCCTGTGGTGCGGTCCACCCCTTGCGGATCGTCCATGCGCGGGCTTCTTTTGGCCCGGCGGTCAAATAAGTCTGCAAGCCGAGGGTGTCGAAACCAACGCGCGCAAGCTTGTCCAAACCAGCTTCATCTTGTCCTGTTGATTCAAGCATTTCACGGGCTTCGTCTTCATCCAACTCGATAAGTTCGGCCTCAAACTTGGCGTCGAGGAAGATCGCTTCGGCTGGTGCCACGAGTTCACGGAGCTTGTCTTGCATCTCGGTGTTTGCCAGGCCTTCTTCGTCTGTGTTGAACACGTAGATGAATGGCTTGTTCGTCATGAGATGGAAGGTCTTGAGAATGTCCGGGTCTAAATCGCCACCGGCCGCATACAGGGTTTTGCCTTCTTCTAGGATAGCGAGCGCGGCTTGTGCGGTTTCCACGGTTTCCTTTGACACCTTGCGGTTTGTCAGCTCTTTTTGCAGGCGTGGTAGTTGCTTTTCAAGAGTCTGAATATCGGCAAGGACAAGTTCGGTGGTGATGGTGTCAATGTCAGATGCAGGATCGACGCGGCCATCGACGTGGGTGACGTCTGGGTCTGCGAATGCACGGGTGACTTGGCAGATCGCGTCGGCTTCACGAATGTTTGCGAGGAACTGGTTGCCCAGGCCTTCGCCTTCGGACGCACCACGCACGATTCCTGCGATGTCTACGAATGAGACGGTTGCAGGGAGAATCTTTTGGGATTCGAAAATTTCTGCGAGCGTGTTGAGGCGCGGGTCTGGAAGCGGCACGATACCGACGTTCGGTTCGATGGTTGCGAACGGGTAGTTTGCCGCGAGTACGTTTGCGCGGGTAAGTGCGTTGAATAAGGTTGACTTGCCGACGTTGGGCAGTCCTGCAATTCCGATTGTTAAAGCCACGGGTTTTATTTTAGTCCACGTCTTGCCGTGCGTCACTTTAGTTTGTTGTGGGGTTTGTTGCGACGACGACGGCGGTGCTCTCACCTGGGTGTTACCCAAAGTATGTGGGAGGTAGCTTTTAGACTGTAAACATGACTATTGATCTGGGTGTATTTTTGATTTTCATCGCCATCGCGTTGGCTAGTGGCGGAGCTATTGGCTGGTTCGCGGCGCTTAGCCAAGAGCGCGGGCGGGCTCAAGCTGTTCGTGATGAGCTCAGTCAGGCGCGTGCGGATGTACTTTTTGTGCGTGGCCAGGCAGAACAGCTTGAACGTGAAAATTCGTATCTTCACGAGCAAATAGATAGTAAGAACTCTACAGCTCAAGCCCTTGCTCCAATTTCTCAGCAGTTAGGTACAGTGGATTCGTTTGTTCGTGCGTTGGAATCAAAAACGACACAGCAGTTTTCTGCGTTAACTAATCAATTACAGACAGAGGCGCGGGTGTCGGCTCAGCTTTCGCGCACTACAGAATCATTGAATGCTGCGCTGCGGAATTCGACTGTTCGCGGTTCGTGGGGCGAAGTTCAGCTTCGGCGAATCATCGAAGTTGCAGGAATGTTAGAGCGCGTTGATTTTGATGAACAGCGGGCAAACTCGCAGTTCTCTGATTCGGGTCAAGGCAAAGGTCGTCCTGATGTCACTGTTCATCTTCCTAATGGCGCACATATCGCAATTGATGCCAAGGTTCCGATGGCCTCTTATCTTGCCGCTCATGACATATCGGAAACAGATCTGGAAGCTGCCAGCGAGCGTGCGGAGTTACTTCGTGCGCATGCAAAAGCTGTAAAGAATCATGTCGCTACGTTGAAGAAACGAAACTATCCGGCTGATTTTCCGCATTCCCCGCAACTAACGATTATGTTTTTGCCTTCTGAAGCGTTGTTGTCTGAAGCTTTGGAAGCTGATTCCCAGCTCTTAGAGTATGCGCTAGCAGATGGAATTATTTTGGCTTCGCCTGTTTCTTTGCTAGCTCTCCTGCGTTCAGTTGCCGCGGTTTGGCGTTCTGCCCAAGCTAGTGAGCAGGCCCAAGAGATCGTGATAGCTGGCAAACAACTTGTTGATCGCCTCTCAGTGTTCGTTGGGCATCTGAGCAAGCTTGGAAGCAGTCTGTCTTCCAGCGTCACGTCCTACAATAAGGCAGTATCATCTCTTGAATCTCGCGTTCTTGTCACCTATCGCAAATTCGATTCGCTGGGAGATAAGGCCACAGAGCTGACTGCCGCTACAGCCGTGCTCTCTTCCGATCAGACAGCGATTCGTGAACTGACCGCTACCGAATTCGATGATGTCTTGGGCGACAACACTGAGTTGGATGGCGGCAAGCAGCCTTAGTCCGACGAACCCTGCACCGGCTATTCGCCGGCAAGCCTACCGGTGCTACGTGCCGTTGATCGCTGCCGGGCCGTGCTGGTGTCACGTGCCTTATGTGGCCGATCAACGTCAACGCCCGTTGCTTTCAACTCGCCACGCAGATTCTTAGGTAACGAGAAATGTACGTCCTCTTGCACGGTAGACACCGGCTCAACAGACGTGAAGCCCCATGTTTTCAGTTGTTCCACAACATCGCGCACCAAAATTTCTGGGACTGACGCACCAGAGGTAACACCAATGGTTTGCGCATCTTTCAGCCATGCCTGATCGAGTTCAGCTGCCTTATCAACCCGATAAGCCGAACCAGCCCCGGCTTCCACAGCAACCTCAACCAGACGAACCGAGTTAGACGAATTAGCCGAGCCCACCACAATAACAACATCGCATTCGGGAGCCATCTTCTTCACTGATCCTTGGCGATTCTGTGTGGCATAGCAAATGTCATCACTTGGCGGATTGATCAAATTCGGGAACCGCTTGCGCAGCAAATCCACCGTCTTCATCGTTTCATCAACAGACAACGTCGTCTGCGAAATCCACACCACCCGGTCTGGATCACGAACGTCAACATTCGCAACATCCTCTGGGCCATTAACAACCTGGATGTGACTAGGAGCCTCGCCTTGAGTACCCTCAACCTCTTCATGTCCAGAATGGCCAATCAACAAAATGTCATAATCCTGATCCGCAAAACGTACCGCCTGCTTATGTACCTTCGTCACTAGCGGACACGTCGCATCGATGGTCTGCAACATGCGTTGCTCAGCCGCCTCATGAACAGCCGGCGCCACCCCATGAGCCGAAAAAACAACCCGAGCACCAACCGGAACATCATCCGTATCATGCACAAAAATAGCGCCACGCTTCGTCAACGTCTCAACCACAAACTTGTTGTGCACAATCTCTTTACGCACATAGACCGGCGGACCATACAACTCAAGCGCTTTTTCTACCGTATCTACAGCCCGGTCAACCCCCGCACAATACCCGCGCGGAGTCGCAATCAAAATACGTTTACCGTCCGAGTTAGGAGCAGAAGAAATCTCCGTTGGAAAAGCCGAAGCACCCGCCAACGACACAGCATCAGTCTCTACAGAATTATCAAGGTTCGTCACGCCTCAAGACTAACAGCTCCCCCGAATCATTGCTCATCGCCTCTGCACATCCAACCACAACCCGCTGGGACTTTCGCCCAAAATTTCAAAGCGGCACTGCACGTAAGATAAATTACAGTGAAAATTTGCTAGAAAACCACAGTAAAACCGGAGAATAGGCTAATTATGGCAGCACATGAACCCGTTGCCGTGCCGGCTACCTTGCCGCAGATGGCACGTGAAACCTCTCCGGAATCACCATGGCCATTGCGTTTGCTTAACGCGAAAATAGCTGAATATATCGCCAGGATGTCACGGCTATGGGTCGAGGGTGAAATTATTACGCTCACGCGCCGCCCCGGCGCCAAAGTTCAATTCTTTACCCTTGCTGACCTAGAAGAAAAATCGTCTATCACCTGCAAAATTTTCAGCCACGCACTACCCGAAGGAATCCAGTCCGGTTCCCGCGTAATTGTGTGTGCGAAACCAGATTTTTGGGCTGGAAACGGCAGCCTGTCACTTCATGTTGATGATGTGCGCACGGTCGGACTAGGCGATATTCTGGCTCGGATCGAAGCGCTGAAAAACAAGCTCGCCGCCGAAGGATTCTTCGCAGCAAGCCGAAAGAAACCGCTTCCTTTTCTTCCCAGATCTATCGGCTTGATCGTTGGCCGAAATACCAAAGCGCGTCACGACGTCGAAGTCAATGCTCGCGCCCGCTGGGCAAGCGCCCAATTCAAAGTCCGCGAAGTCGTTGTTCAAGGGCCAACCGCCGTATCAGAGATGATTCCTGCACTCGAAGAACTCGACGCAATCGCCGACGTCGATGTCATCGTTATTGCTCGCGGTGGTGGGTCTGTTGAGGATCTCCTCCCATTCTCAGACGAACGCCTACTTCGGGCGGTAGCCACCGCAAAGACTCCAGTTGTTTCCGCTATCGGCCACGAGACCGACAATCCGTTGCTAGACTACGTAGCTGATTTTCGCGCCTCAACCCCCACCGATGCCGCCCGCTCGATCGTCCCAGACGTCACCGAAGAACACACCAACTTAGTGCACGCACTACGCCGCGGCCGAATCGCCGTCGAAGCACTGCTGTCCCGAGCTCGCACGGATCTAGATACGCAACGATCCCGGCCTGCGCTGGCCCATCCCGAAACACTCATCGAAAGCCGCGAACTCGATTTAGAACAACTTCAGCAGTGGCTTCACAACAACCTCGATCGGCAACTTACCCGGCACACTGCCACCATCGACGCCACACTGGCTCGCTTGCGCACGCTCTCTCCTTTAGCCACGCTCAAACGCGGGTATGCTGTACTACGCAACGACTCCGGCGTCGTCACTTCTGTCAACAATGTCGCCACCGGGCAACCGCTCACCGCCCAACTTTCCGATGGAATCCTGAGTGCAACCATCACTGCGTCAGAAAGGACTGACTCATGAACCCACAAACCGCCGAGGAACTCGACGACGCCGTAGCCGCTTACTCCTATGAAGAAGCTCGCTCACAGCTGGTCGATATCGTTGCGCGCCTCGAACAAGGAAACATCCCTCTGGAAGAGGCACTCGAATTGTGGGAACGCGGTGAAGCCCTAGCCCGCCGCTGCGAAACCTGGCTGACAACCGCCCGCGAGCGCCTCGCGCAAGCACAGCAACGCACTGATGACGCACTCGCAACAAACCAAGGTGAGAACTGACATGTCCTTTATGGTTATCGGAGAATCACTCCTCGACGACGTCCAACGGGACCACACCCACACCACTCATCCCGGTGGTTCGCCGCTGAACGTGGCTTTGGGGTTGGCTCGTCTGGAACGTAGCGTCACCCTTGTGACTAGGATTGGGAACGACGACGCCGGCACGGACATCGCACATTTCCTTACTGCGGCAGGTGTAAAACTCTATCCTGGGTCCGTTGATAATCGGCCAACGTCAGTTGCCTACGCACAGCTAGATGAATTCGGGAACGCCTCATATACGTTCGATCTGCTTTCGGACTATCCGATGCCCCGATGCGATGCTGACGTGACAAAACCACGGCTCGTACATATCGGGTCGATTGGTGCACATCAAGAACCGGGCGCAACCACGTTACGGAAGTGGTTGGAGTGCTTAGACGGCCACTCTACTGTTTCTTATGATCCGAACGTGCGTATGGCGCTGATGGGGCCGCGCGAAAAGCTAGTGGCAGAAGTCGATGAGCTTATGCCGTATATCGACGTCGTCAAGGCTTCTATCGAGGATATGAAAGAAATACTCGGACCTACTACTCCAGAACAGAGTGCTGAATTCTTCTTAGAACGCGGAGCTCAACTAGTTGTTATTACCCGTGGTGCAGAAGGGCTCAACCTTGCCACCCCCGAAGCTGATATTCATGTGCCAGCAGTTAATGTGGGCGTTGTTGATACGGTTGGTGCTGGCGATGCGCTAATGGCGGCACTTATTGATGGTCTTGCGCGGATGAGCGTTCTCGGCGACGAAGACGGCGAAGCATTGCGCTCAATCTCACGGCAAGGCTTGGCCTCGTTGGGTGCTTATGCGGCGGCAGCAGCAGGAATTACTGTTGGACAGCCTGGTTCACACCTGCCGAGCCGAGAAGAATTAGCAAAATCGACGGAGCTTTACTCGCCAGATAACGGCTTCTAAGGCTGACTATTTTCCCTTGCGACGCTCTCGAACCGAGAAATCGCGCAACGCACGCAAGAAGTCGATGCGCCGGAAGTCTGGCCAGTAGGTTTCACAGAAATAAAGTTCAGTGTGAACGGTCTGCCAGAGCATGAAGCCGCTCATACGCTGTTCGCCAGAGGTACGGATGATGAGGTCAGGATCAGGCTGGCCCTTGGTGTAGATGTGATTCGTGATCGCGTCAACGCTAATTGACTGTGCGACGTCTTCGAGGGAAGCGCCCGAAGCAGCTTGTTCGCGCAAATAATCTTGCACGGCGCGCGTGATTTCTTGACGGCCGCCATAACCGATTGCTACGTTGACGACCATTCCGGTGTGGCCTTCGGACTTTTCTGCAGCAGTGCGTAACGCATGGGCGGCTTGTTGTGGGAGAAGTTCGAGATCCCCTAAAATGCGAATCTGCCACGACGGGTTTTTTGCTAGGTGTTCTACCGCCCCAACAATAATGGCGAGTAGTTCGCGAATTTCCGCTGCGGAACGTTGCAGATTATCGGTACTGAGCATCCACAATGTGACGATTGAAACGCCGGCTTCCTGCACCCAGCTTAGGACTTCTGAGATGTGGTCCGCACCCCGCCGGTGACCGTGCGCGGCAGGTGTTCCCAGGGCTTTTGCCCATCTGCGATTGCCGTCAAGAATGATTCCAACGTGGTGTGGGATCTGTTGTGGATTGATTTCACGAAGCAATCGTCGTTCATAAATACGGTAAAGAAAATCGTTCGCGAACATGAGACCGCCACCTCCTTGGAAACTATGTTGGTAAGTCCTGGTCTTAATAGTAGCCCGGTGACATAGTGTGTGCACCGTGAATCTGCATGGCGCGTGGAATAGGAATGTTAGCAAAGAAGGTATAGCCTGAAGATGAGAACAAGGAGATAATTATTAATGCATAACGAAAAAGAATCGTCTACTCCCATTCCACTCGAGCCGCTAAAACCGCAACTTCGGGGCTGGCTGCACGCTGTGACAGCGCCGCTGGCGTTGGCAAACGGCATCGTATCGGCGATTTTCGCTCCGGATGCGGGCGCTACTGTAGCCTGTTTAGTTTTCATGGCCGCTTCTTTTTTCTTGTTCGCCAATTCTGGCGTTTATCATATCGGCTCGTGGAGTCCTCGAGCGGATGCTGTTTTGCGGCGTATCGATCACTCTAATATTTTCTTCCTGATAGCCGGCACATATACGCCACTGTCAGTCATGCTGTTGCGTCCAATGGAGCAACTAACAGTGCTCCTTATCGTCTGGGGCGGGGCTTTTATTGGCTCGCTATCACGAATTTTCTGGCTCGATGCACCACGTTTTCTTTATGTTTCGCTCTATATCGCACTGGGTTGGGTAGCAGTTTGGTATCTACCCCAGTTCTGGACGAATGGTAGCCCCGCTATCGTGTGGCTAGTGTTAGCCGGCGGTATTTCCTACACCGTAGGCGCGGTGTTTTATGCGTTCTCATGGCCTAATCCGTGGCCACGAATGTGGGGATTCCATGAGTTTTTCCATCTTGGTACGCTGGGCGGGTTCGTGTGCCACGTGGTTGCTGTTTGGCTGGCTATTTTCGCCTGACACGTCTATCCGCTAGAGGCGAATCTAGGCCGTATTTATTGTCCTAGTGATCGTAAAGTGATACTGTCACATAAATATAGGGTCATGTCCACAGGCTGTGGACATGTCTTTTTTATCCAAGCTTCAAAACATACAACCCACTTGAAAAAATAAGGAGAATGCACATGGCTGAAAAAACATGGCTCTCACAAGAAACCTACGATCGTTTGAGCGCCGAGCTAGAGTATTTGAAAACTACTGGCCGTACTGAAATTGCGACGAAGATCGAAGAAGCTCGTTCTGAAGGCGATCTTCGCGAAAATGGTGGCTATCATGCTGCACGCGAAGAGCAGTCAAAGATGGAAGGGCGCATTCAAGAGCTTCA
Source organism: Arcanobacterium phocae (assembly GCF_900105865.1). Classification (NCBI taxonomy): domain Bacteria; kingdom Bacillati; phylum Actinomycetota; class Actinomycetes; order Actinomycetales; family Actinomycetaceae; genus Arcanobacterium; species Arcanobacterium phocae. The sequence goes on along the minus strand of NZ_LT629804.1, from coordinate 850,619 downwards.
ATATCTACTTGAGCATGCCGAAGTTGGCGATGCTCCACAGCAGGTTACGGAAGTTGCCCCGGGTCTAGTTATCACTGCTGAGGTCAATGGTCGGCAGAAGAAATTCCTCCTCGGTTCGCGCGAAGCTGCTGATTTCGTTGACATTGATGTCTACCCTGAAACAGCTCCACTTGGTTCTGCGATTATGGGCAAGAAGATTGGTGAGGAGACGTCCTACACTGCACCAAACGGTAAAGAATTTACTGTGAAAGTTCTCGGTATCGAAGCATTCCAAGGCTAGTTAATGATAACGAAAGATCAAGCATTACCAGATAACCCGAATCCGGTCCTTCCATCCCCAAAGCCACACACTGTGCTAGGTACGGACATCTTGGCCGAGCCTGAAGTTGGCCAGCAAGTTATTTACCTTGCTGGCGGTTGCTATTGGGGTGTGGAAGAGATCATGTGGCAACTGCCTGGCGTTGTCAGCACTGCAGTTGGCTTTATGGGTGGTTTTACTGCTAATCCCACATACCGTCAAACATGTACTGGGCTCACTGGTCATACCGAAACTGTGCGAGTAGTGTGCGAGGATGCCGCTCTTGGACAGGTCGTTAAGACGTTTTGGGAAATGCATGACCCGACGTCGTTGAACCGTCAGGGGAACGACGTCGGGACACAGTATCGGTCCGCGATTTTCGTGACGACGGCGCAGCAACAGGCCCTCGTGGAAGAATCGATTGCGCAATACAGTCGGGTGCTACACGATGCTGGAAAAGGCGAGATTGTTACCGAAGTACGAACAGCGCTGGATGCTGGACCGTTCTATCCTGCGGAGGATGAGCATCAGCAGTATTTGGATAAGAATCCGTTCGGGTACCGGTGTCATGCGGCCACGGGGATGCCGTGTCCTATGCCGGGTAGTGGTCCCTTAGCTACACCGTCTCCAACCGATTCTCCGTCTTTCATTAATCTTGATTAGAATACGTGTGTATTACTTTGACGAAAGGTGTAATGATGACAGTTGAACTTCCAGTCGTCTCCGGTTCTTTTGGAGACACACCAACTATCACGTATCCGACTCCCGAACCACCTCGCGGCTTGAAAGTTGTTCTTCTAGAAGAAGGCAACGGCAAGGTCGTACAGGCTGGCGACGAAGTCGAGGTGAACTACCACGGCCAAATCTGGAACGGAGAACTTTTTGACTCGTCGTATTTCCGCAGCGAGCCCACCCGTTTTCCAATCGGTGTCGGCATGGTTATCAAGGGCTGGGATCAGGCCCTAGTCGGCAAGCAGGTTGGTTCTCGTGTCATGATCATAGTGCCACCAGAGAAGGGCTACGGACCGGCCGGTAATCCACGTGCTGGCATTAAAGGTGATGACGTTCTGGTGTTCGTCGTCGATATTCTCGGAGTAACACAAACAGCTTTCTCCACGCATTTCACGCGTTAATGCACTACATAGTGTGGGGCCCGCATCATTGCAGATGCGGGCCCCACACTATGTCTGAGGTTAGCGGTTATCAGCTAAAATAGCGAGAATCCGAAGGACCTCAATGTAGATCCACAAGATCGTCATCACGATTGCTAGTGCGGTTGTCCAAGCAAAGTTAGCTGGGGCACCATTCTTGATTGCTTCGTTTACCTGCTCAAAATCAGCGATAAGCATGTATGCAGCAACAACAATCATTACTGCTCCAATGACCAACCCGATGGTACCAGAACGCAATCCGAAACCGTCGAGGAGACCAGTACCTACGAGAATCATGTTGACGAAGGTGAAAACCAAGTATCCGATTGCTATGACGAACACCATCTTGCGTCCACGCGGAGTTGTGCGGACTGCACCAGAATAGTGAAGACCCAATGTCACGGCAACAATCACTGCAGTAGCAAGGATTGCTTGGAATGCGATTCCAGGATAGAAAATATTAAATGCGGCAGTGATCGAACCGAGGGCCACACCTTCGAGCGCTGCATAACCAATAGCCAATGCGGGCGAAACCATCGGCTTGAATGCGGCTACCATGCCGACGCCAAAAGCCGCCAGGCTAGAGATCAGTGCAACTGCCGGCATCGATGGAAGTGGGACGATGAATGCGGCAAGGATTCCAGCAACAACTGTTACACCGAGGAGTAACGCTGTTTTGTTCATGGCATCCGTGTATGTCATACGGCCATCAGCCGGACGCGCATCGAATGCCGATACCGGCTGCGTAGGAACCTGCTGCTGAGCAAAACCAGCCTGATCGAACTGGTTCGGTCGCTGTGCCTGCCCGGTAAAATAAGGATTACGAGACATTACTGGGTTGCTCATAATTAGAACCTCCAAGTTTAGTGCGACGTGCGATCTGCACGTATAACTGCGTTAAGTCTAACGGATAACACAACTTAATCATGCTGTTATTTCTCTCGCGGGCGAAAACTCACCATTTTTTCAGGCAGTATCTAGCTCTGGGCGATATTTATCCACAGGTGTGACGGTGGCCATCAAATCTCCGGTAGACTGACTACTAGATTGTCACACAGTGAAAGGTTGTGATTACGTGATCAATATCGAACACCTATCCAAAAGCTATGGGAATGTTCAAGCCGTTCGCGACTTGTCCTTCTCTGTTCGCCAGGGAGCAGTGACTGGTTTTCTCGGACCGAACGGCTCGGGAAAATCGACGACGTTGCGGTGCATGCTCGGATTGGACAATCCAACAACTGGTGGTGCAACAATCGACGGCCACTCCTATGCGTCTAATCCGGCACCGATAACGAAAGTTGGTGCTCTTCTTGACGGCAAGGCGTTCAATCCAAAAATTTCAGCGCGCCGCCACTTAAACATCGTCGCTGCTACCCACGGCATTTCTAGTAGCCAGGTAGATCATGTCTTGCAGGTTGCTGGTATCGCTTCGGTGGCAAAGAAGAAAATTGGCGGCTTCTCGCTTGGCATGAATCAACGCCTAGGTATCGCTACCGCGCTTCTTGGTGATCCAGAATATTTGATTTTTGACGAACCAGTGAACGGTCTTGATCCAGATGGTGTCAAATGGGTACGAAACCTCATGCGCAATCTGGCAGCAGAAGGCCGTACCGTTCTAGTATCGTCGCATCTGATGGCAGAAATGGCGCTGACGGCTGACGACGTCGTCATTATCGGTCGCGGAAAGCTTCTCGACTCCGGCCCAATGGAAAAGTTCACTCATGCTAGCGCACACACCACAGTGAACATCGCGAGCCCCGACGCCGATGCACTGCACCGCGTCTTGGCCAATGCCGGTGTCACGTTTGACTTTTCACCTGCAACAGACACGCACCCGTCAGGATTGTTCGTCACATCCGATATGGAACGAGGCGAAGTCGGGCATCTACTCCACCAGCACAATATTGAAATACACGAACTATCCGAAACCCACTCCTCGCTTGAGGACGTCTTTATGGAGCTAACTGATAGCACGCTCGATTATCGTATGGGGATTAACCAAGGAGGCGCCCAGTGACCACGCCACATTACACATCTAAATTTGCTACTGGCGCCTACGGCAATACGTTTCTACGCGCGCTCAAGAGCGAGTTCCTTAAACTTCGTCAACGCTCTATGCGACTAACAGTCGGTATTTTTGGGGTGCTCATCGTTGCCAGTCTCGTCGTCGTAACTTCTATCCTGCGTTCGCAAGGAATAACGACGACGACGAACCTCAGCTCTGTTGCCCGGCAGGAGCCATTCTTCACTCTATGTGCGGTCATCATCGGTGCTCTCGCTGTGACAAGCGAATATTCTTCGAACACTATGCGAACCAGTACTCTTGCCACGCCTAAACGGGGCAAAGCTCTGGTCGCTAAAGTCCTCGCAACCGCCCTATATATGGGAATGGTTGCCGTCGTTATCGAAGCTTTGAGCGCCCTCGGGCTCGTGATTAGTTCCGGCGGCGAGTTGGAGGCTGATGGGCAGGCGGTTAGCACACTAGCATTACTGGTAGCGATCTCCACGATCGTCGCGGTGATGTCCTTAGGCATCGGCTATCTAGTACGCTCAATCGCGGCCACGATGGGAATCATGCTGTCCCTGATTCTTCTCTTGCCGTTGGTGGGACTCATATTTCTGCAGTTCGAAACCTACCGCACCCATATTCCACCGCTCTATCCGTCATCACTGATTTCCAGCGTGTTAGAGACAGAAACATCCATACTGATCGTTCCCGGAACTTCATATTCGCCAGGAGCCGCTTTCGCTATTTTGTGCGGATACGCGTTAGCGGCAGTGTTCTTCGGATACCTGCGCTACCGTAAGTCGGACGTCTAGCAGGCAACTGTAAAGGCCCGCAATACCTAGTATTGCGGGCCTTTAGTGCCTCCAGTGGGACTCGAACCCACACTGAACAGATTTTAAGTCTGCTGCCTCTGCCGATTGGGCTATGGAGGCACGGTAACGTAAGCTACCGAGATAATCCTAGTGGGTTAGGCACCAATTAAGCAAAATAAAAGACGTTATTCGTGTCATCATATGGTAATTTCCCACACTGTCAACGAGCTAAGCTCCTCCGACAGCGTAAACTTGTATTCGAATATGAGTAACTGAAGATAAACACAAGCTTCACCCAAAAGAAGAAATGGAGCTGGTAGATGCCACATCGCCAAAACCCAATCGCACGCTATCGCCGTGCCCTACATAACGAAGCGACCGCTGGGATAGTTCTTATCCTCGGGGCCGCCCTCGCACTCATCTGGGCGAATTCACCGTTGCGTGAATCGTACGCAACTCTATCGGAAACTGTTATCGGCCCACACTCACTCCACCTCGATATGCATGTCTCTCATTGGGCATCGGATGGCTTGCTAGCGATATTTTTCTTCGTCGTCGGGCTGGAACTCAAACATGAGTTCGTTGCTGGTTCACTTCGAGATGTGAAGCAGGCGCTCGTACCTATTCTGGCGGCAGTGTGTGGCATGGTTGGTCCTGTTTTCGTCTACGTACTTGTCCAGATCGTCACTGGTTCCCCGATCTACGACGGCTGGGCTGTTCCGGTGGCCACCGACATTGCGTTCGCACTGGCAGTCCTCGGCGTCTTTGGTAAAGGTTTCCCGCCAGCCGTACGTACGTTCCTCATGACACTCGCCGTCGTCGACGATCTGCTCGGCATCGTTATTATCGCTATTTTCTTCTCCGACGGCGTCGACTTCATTTTCTTAGGAGTCGCACTCCTCGTCGTCGCTTTTTTCGGAGTTCTGGTACAACGTCGAATTGTTCGCTGGTACCTGCTGTGGCCACTCGGCATCCTTGCCTGGTATTTCATGCATCTATCTGGTGTACACGCAACTATTGCCGGTGTCGCATTGGGCTTAACCGTTCCAGTGTTACTCCAGCGTGGCGAGCATGAACCGATGACGCAACGCTTAACCGACAGGATTGAATTTTATTCTGCAGGATTCATTCTTCCTATTTTCGCTTTCTTCGCTGCAGGTGTGAACGTTGTAGACTCTGGTGGCTTCGGTGAAATGCTGATAGATCCAGTTGCGGTAGGTATCTATCTAGGATTGCCTCTTGGCAAGTTCCTTGGCATTTTCGGTGGCGTCTTCCTCATGATCAAGGTTTTGGGGTTAAAGCTCGGCCATGGTGTTGACCTTCCTGATATTTTTGCCGTCTCGTGGGTTGCCGGGATCGGCTTCACAGTATCATTGCTGATTGCAACATTGAGTTTCGACGAAAGCAGTCCGCACGGTCCACATGCTCGCGTTGCAGTTCTGCTCGGGTCACTCTTAGCTTTAATAATCGGAGCAGTGTTCCTGCGTTGGCGTGCTGCCCAGCATCAGCGCGGTGCGGCACTCAAGCGCCGTCTGGAATCAGAGTCCCGTTCAAAGCATGCAACTCCTAAGCCAAAGAAATCAAAGAAGCGCAAGAAGTAGGGTGCTATTTCTTAACAAGTGTGGGGAGCACGTCCATCCGGGCATGCTCCCCACACTATATCTTCCTCAACGGTAGTCATGGAATAGATGACCGCGTATTGGCATCGCCGTATGGCAGGCGTAAGCCAGCCATTTAGTCTAAATATGGCATATTAGCATTGCTCGTTTACCGCATTCTTTTTAGATAGATGTTTTATATATAACACTGATTGTAAATTGTTATTTCAGGGATAAAGAAAATATAGAAGTACCCCGTTATGACAAATCCATAACGGGGTACTTCTATATCACTAGATGATCACCTAGCGAATTTGTTTTGCCGAATCATAGTGTCTTTTTACGGCGGATGATAAGACCACCAGCGGCAATCAGAGCGAGGGAGATGATCCCGAGTGCACCGATTTCCAGACCGGTCTTAGGTAGCTTCGGCTTCTCAGGTGTCAGGGATGGCTTATCTTCCATGACAACCTTGGCATCCTTAGCAGCAACAAACTTGTCACCCTGCTTGACCTCAACCTTGCCACCGTTCTTATCGAACGATACACGGAACGTAATAGCCTCAGCCTTCTCATAACCAAGCGGAGCCTGATCTTCAACCATGGTGTAAACACCCGACTTCAAACCAAAGACCTTAGCCTGACCCTCAGACATCCACTCATAGACAACCTTGCCATCAGCCTTCTCACCTTCAACAACCTTCAACGAAGCACCAGCCAACTCTTTACCCTGACCAGCAACAACCTTCGAGAACGTCACCTTAGCCTTAGAAAGCTCATCTTCCATGACAACCTTGGCATCCTTAGCAGCAACAAACTTGTCACCCTGCTTGACCTCAACCTTGCCACCGTTCTTATCGAACGATACACGGAACGTAATAGCCTCAGCCTTCTCATAACCAAGCGGAGCCTGATCTTCAACCATGGTGTAAACACCCGACTTCAAACCAAAGACCTTAGCCTGACCCTCAGACATCCACTCATAGACAACCTTGCCATCAGCCTTCTCACCTTCAACAACCTTCAACGAAGCACCAGCCAACTCTTTACCCTGACCAGCAACAACCTTCGAGAACGTCACCTTAGCTTCTTTTGGAGTGTACTTATTATCAAAAGCAACTACGACAGTCGTATCTTTACCAATAGTTAACTTCTGCTCGTTAGGCTTCACCAAGGTATAACCCTCAATATCTGCATTTCCGGTTTCTTTGACAGTACACTCCGTACCAATAGGGAACATATCCTGAGCAACAACAGGATCACCATTACCCTTAACGGTCAAATCACCTTTCTTGTCACCACAGGTGTAAGAAAACTTAAATTCCTTACCCTTACCGTCTTCACCAGCAAGACCAGTAACAGTCTTCTTCACCTGGAAAGTACCCTCAGCAGGCTTAACCTTCTCATAGTGGTTGACAAAATTAAACTCTAGAGTCTTTTCCTTGCCAATAGTTAACTTCTGCTCGTTAGGCTTCACCAAGGTATAACCCTCAATATCTGCATTTCCGGTTTCTTTGACAGTACACTCCGTACCAATAGGGAACATATCCTGAGCAACAACAGGATCACCATTACCCTTAACGGTCAAATCACCTTTCTTGTCACCACAGGTGTAAGAAAACTTAAATTCCTTACCCTTACCGTCTTCACCAGCAAGACCAGTAACAGTCTTCTTCACCTGGAAAGTACCCTCAGCAGGCTTAACCTTCTCATAGTGGTTGACAAAATTAAACTCTAGAGTCTTATCCTTGCCAATAGTTAACTTCTGCTCGTTAGGCTTCACCAAGGTATAACCCTCAATATCTGCATTTCCGGTTTCTTTGACAGTACACTCCGTACCAATAGGGAACATATCCTGAGCAACAACAGGATCACCATTACCCTTAACGGTCAAATCACCTTTCTTGTCACCACAGGTGTAAGAAAACTTAAATTCCTTACCCTTACCGTCTTCACCAGCAAGACCAGTAACAGTCTTCTTCACCTGGAAAGTACCCTCAGCAGGCTTAACCTTCTCATAGTGGTTGACAAAATTAAACTCTAGAGTCTTATCCTTGCCAATAGTTAACTTCTGCTCGTTAGGCTTCACCAAGGTATAACCCTCAATATCTGCATTTCCGGTTTCTTTGACAGTACACTCCGTACCAATAGGGAACATATCCTGAGCAACAACAGGATCACCATTACCCTTAACGGTCAAATCACCTTTCTTGTCACCACAGGTGTAAGAAAACTTAAATTCCTTACCCTTACCGTCTTCACCAGCAAGACCAGTAACAGTCTTCTTCACCTGGAAAGTATTAACTGTTGGCTTTTCACGTGTCAGGATGTTTTGATTTTTTTTGTTCTGAGCTTCGTAGATACCAATACCAATTGTGCTGTATTCAAAATATTTTATTTGAACTGATTGTTCAAGAATTCTTTTCACTAAATCGTTGATTTTATTCTGTGTTTCTTTTGGAAAATGCTTCGTGCGCGAAAATGCAGGATTGGGACCAGCTTTTTCATGGTCTGTCAAACTCCAAATAGCACCCTGCACTGCCAAAAAATACGCTTCTTTTTCCGGTGCACGGTGGTCTTCAAAACCTATCTTACCCTTAAACGTATCTGCAACTTTTTCAAGTTCTTCTCGATGGTTTTCGGAATATTTGATAACTTGCTTAACGCGCGTTAAAAGCTGTTCAGCACTATCAGTTACAGGACCATCTACCAGGTTTTTAAGATTTTCTGCAGTTGGATCTAACCTTTTAAACAGCGGGTTCTTATGGCCCCATCGATCCAAAAACTTTTTAGTTAGATTAATACACCAACCATCAACTTCAGTTTTGCCATCTTTAATTTTCAGCACGTTACCATCTGAAGACATATAACCTTCATACGTGTAATCATCAGCGCTGGCTACCTGACTAAACGAGCCAAACATCAACATAACCGTCAATATGAGGCTCGCAAATTTCGCGATTTTTTTCATTAGCGAATCCTTTCTACTGAAGCGTACTGGGTTTTGTTCCGCTTCACTACAGTACTCGCAGTATATTATGCCAAACCGAGCTTTATGCACACCTTTTGGAAAATGTGAAATAAACACACGAATACACACAATTTTAGACATGGTGTCAGAAAGTATGATGGCGTAAAACCTCTAAGCTATACACCCGCCGCCATTAACGCAAGGCCATCTAAAATATCATGCTCAGAAATAGTAATAGACTCGAGCTGGTGGCCGGCTTCAGCGCTGCGCTGAGCAATCCGATGAATGACTTCTTGCCACACCAGTGCCCCGGCTCCCATCACATCAGCCCGGCGCGGATGCAAGAATGGAACCGCCTGCCGCTGCGCCAGCGTCGAGTCAATAAACCACTGTGTTGTCTCATCGATCTGCGCCACAGACATCTGGAGCCCATGGATCCGATCCGAGTCATATTCAGTCAGATCCAATGTCAACGCGGCTACCGAGGTAATAGTGCCAGCCAAACCTAGCACAGTGCGCGCCTGGCTCAGATCAACCACACGTTCCGCCTCATCCAGTGCCTGCGCAATATCTTGCCGGGCAGCAGTGATTTCCTCCGCCGTCGCCGGATCGGACACCATCCGACGCTCCCGCATCCGGACCGATCCAACATCCATAGAGAAGGCACTCAGCACGTTTCCATCACTGTCACCAAGTACCAGCTCTGTTGAGCCACCACCAAGATCAACCGCAACTAGCGGACCAGCTGGATTATGCACCGCGCTCATTGCTCCCGCGAACGACGTTCGAGCTTCTTCTTCACCGCTCAACACCCGTGGCCAGACACCGAGCCGGTCATAAACACCGTCGATAAAAATATCCCTGTTTGAGGCATCGCGAGTGGCAGAGGTCGCCGCAAACACAACAGCTTCACACTGATGCTGCTTAATAAGCTGCGCATATTCATCAATTGCCGCAAACGTTCGCTCCAACGCCTGCGGATCAAACCAACCGGTTCGGTCAACACCCTGGCCTAATCGCACAATATGCATGGTACGAACCACGTCAGTTAAAACACCATCAGCATCAACATCTGCAATCAGCAACCTGATGGAATTCGTACCACAATCAATTCCAGCAACTCGCACAAGAACCTCCCTCAGTGCTGTATCAGGCAGTGGCTTCGTCGTCGTCACTAGAACAATGACACACGTTAGGATCCCAGCCCGCTTGTGCCAATGCCTCGTCTCCGGCCGGGCACACTCCAGGCCCCACAGCCAACGCATACCCAGCTAACGCATGCAAGCACTTCACGCGATCTGGCATCCCGCCAGCAGACTTCCCGGCGATCTCCGGCACCTCGTCCAACAAGTCACGACGAGCAACATACGATTCATGTGCCCGAACATGGCCAGCTGCAAACTCTGGATCAGCCGCGAGCCGATCGTTATATGCCACCATCTCCCCTGAACTTTCAATCCGTGAAATCTCACGAACCAGCCACGGATACGACAGATAAAACAACGTTGGAAACGGCGAACCATCCGGGAGCCGCGGGTAAGTAATCGTCACGGCCGGAGCACCACACGCACACCGCGCACCAATTCCAACAAGACCACGCGGATCTCGCCCTAATTGCCGGGTCAAGATTTCCCGATCACCGGGGCGAATCTCCGTCGCGTTCGCAGCGACGCGTTGGAGCACATCAAGGGAAACAGATGTCATTTCTTCGTATCCTTCGTATCGGTGGAATCTTGCGATTCCGGCATTAAATTGTCATTCAATATTGGGGTATGCTGCGGATTTTTCCGTTCCCCGACCTGGCCAGCAATATCAAGTGAATCCCAACCAGTAACAAAAAACGGTGTTTGTTCGCGGCGCAACCGCGTTACTTCCTCAGCACGCGCATTCAAGCGTTCGGTTGCATCACCTTTTTGCGGATCCGTCGTCGTATAAAGAGTTTGCCCAGGCATCACAAAACCGAGACGTTCGCGCGCTTTGGACTGAATATAAACCGGATCGTTCCACAGCTCTTTTTCTTCTTCCAGCGATTCCACGCGGTCCTTAACCAATGCCAACTCTGCTTTGGCTTCCCGGATTTCTTCCTGTTGCGCCAAATACTGTGTGAGCGGATTAGCTACAATCAGCACGGCTAACAGCACGAACAACACGATCGATGCCAGACGCAACGAAATACGATGCGTTGTGTTTTGGCCTTCAATAACTAAATGATGTTCTTGAGTAAACCGACTACGTGCGCCCGATTCTGTCTTTCGTGACGACGGCGCTACGGGCCGGGTCTTACTTTTAACATTATTGCGCCCGGCCCCAGGTTTCATCGGCTGCGCCTGTTGTTTAGGCACACGAAATGATCCGGGCTTGCCGGATGATGAACGATGAGAAGGACGACGAACCATGCTTATAAGTCTAGAGGTCTCGTAGCCAAAACGGGAGACGGCGCTGGTGAGCCACCACACGCTCCACGTATTCGGTTAGCCTAAGGCCCGAATCGAATCGACAACTAGGTGTGCAAACCGCTCCCAATCTAACGTGATAGCAACATTCGTACGGAACTGATCGTCGTCGAGAACCGGGAACGGATGAGTCATTGTTGGAATGTCGTTGAAAGCAGCAAACGTCATTCCACGAGTCCATGTTCCAGTTAATTCCACTGAAACAAATGCTTTACTGCACTGAATGATGCGCGGGTCAATCAGCGCTGCTACACAAACCGCATCGTGGATTGGTGGCGCTTCAAAGCCGAACTCCTCACGATACCTCTGCCCAACAAAGCCCCAAATATCAAGAACGAACCGTGCCAAGTCAGTATCAATTGCACGCACCCGGTCTTGCAGCTCAGCAGTAGCTAAGGCTTGGTGTGTTAAATCCAAGCCAACCATGGTCACTGGCCATTCATGTTCGAAAACTATCTGTGCAGCTTCCGGATCAGCATAAATATTGAACTCAGCTGCGGGAGTGGAATTACCGCGAGTATAGGCACCGCCCATCAACACAACTGATTTCACTCGGTCCACGATCGCTGGTTCTTTGCACACAGCTAGGGCAATATTCGTCAGCGGGCCAACTGGAACAAGATTGACGGTTTTTGCCGGTTCACGCATCACGGTGTCAATAATGAAATCGACTGCATGGCGCGGGTCGAGGTCCGTCTGCGGTTCTGGTAAAACTGGGCCGTCTAAACCGCTGGAGCCGTGGATTTCCGGGGCGATCACTTGTTTCTGTACGAGAGGCCCTGCGGCGCCTTTTGCTACCGGAACGGTGATTCCAGCGGCTGCACAAACAGCCAACGCGTTCCGAGTGACTTTTTCTAAAACCTGGTTGCCTGCCACCGTGGTGATTCCAAGAAGATCAATGTTGGAATTTCCGGCAGCCAGCAAAATCGCAATCGCATCATCGTGCCCCGGATCGCAGTCAAGAATTATTTTTTCCACCATTGGTTTTCCTTACAGTCCAGTGTGCTTCAGCTCTAGTTGGGGTGAGTACTTCCAGATATAAGAATACTCGTATTGAGTGACGACGACGATACACGTGTGGGGCTGTACCAATCTGGCACAGCCCCACACGCTAGGTCTGACTATTCCTTAGCCGTTAAAGCGTGGGAATGCCGAAGCACCTGCGTAAACTGCAGCATCGCCAAGTTCTTCTTCAATACGAAGCAACTGGTTGTACTTGCTGACGCGCTCGCCACGAGCTGGAGCACCAGTCTTGATCTGACCGGAGTTGGTTGCAACTGCGAGATCAGCAATGGTGGTGTCCTCAGTCTCACCGGAACGGTGGGAAGTCATTGACTTGTAGCCTGCACGGTGCGCTGCTTCAACAGCTTCGAAGGTTTCAGTGAGGGTACCAATCTGGTTGACCTTGACAAGGAGTGCGTTAGCCGCACCGAGCTTGATGCCCTTCTCAAGGCGCTCTGGATTGGTGACGAAGAGATCGTCGCCAACGAGCTGGACGCGATCGCCAACGTGCTCGGTGAGAGCCTTCCATGCATCCCACTCATCTTCAGAGAGCGGATCTTCGATGGAAACGATTGGATACTTAGCAACGAGCTCATCGTAGTACTTAACCATGTACTCGGTGTCGCGCATTTCGCCTTCGAACTTGTACTTGCCATCTGCGAAGAATTCGGTGGAAGCAACGTCAAGTGCGAGTGCAACGTCCTTGCCTGGCTCCAAGCCGACCTTCTTGATTGCTTCAACAATCAGGTCAAGAGCTTCAGCGTTTGAACCGAGGTTTGGTGCGAAGCCACCTTCGTCACCAAGACCGGTGTTCAAGCCACGATCCTTGAGGACGGACTTGAGAGCGTGGTAAACCTCAGCACCCCAGCGCAGAGCTTCCTTGAAGGTGGAAGCGCCGATTGGAGCAATCATGAACTCCTGAATGTCAACATTGGAATCTGCATGGGATCCACCGTTGAGGATGTTCATCATTGGGACTGGGAGAACGTGAGCGTTCGGGCCACCAAGGTATGCGTACAGTGGAAGACCAGCAGACTCAGCAGCAGCCTTAGCAACTGCGAGGGAAACGCCGAGAATAGCGTTAGCGCCAATCTTACCCTTGTTGTGGGTGCCATCAAGATCGATCAGGGCTTGATCGAGGTAACGCTGATCAGATGCCGATAGGCCAACGATCTCTGGCTCAATCACTTCGGACACTGCAGCAACAGCGTCAGCTACACCCTTACCACCGTAACGGGACTTGTCACCGTCGCGACGCTCAACAGCTTCGAACGCACCAGTGGAAGCTCCGGATGGAACTTCAGCGCGAGCGAAAACACCGTTATCTAATAGAACCTCAACTTCGACGGTTGGGTTGCCGCGAGAATCAAGAATTTCACGGGCAGCAATTGCCTCAATAAGTGCCACAAGGACTCCTTTAAATTGTTATTTTTGGTCTTGCAGTCTCGTACCAGGCTAGGCCCAGCACGTACTCTTCTATTGTCCTACGTTTTGAGCCATTTGGGTATCCCGATCGCAATACTGATGAATTTTACTCAATCTTTTTACATCTCTAGCCACATATTTTCCGCGGAATCACGGCTAAAAGTCCTATTGATTGAGAATTACGCGGGTGGCATATATTTTGTGATTCAGTCCGTTAGCACATTAGTAAACAGTTGAAATAGACGCATGTACGCCAGAACTCATGATACCGTTCACGACCAGTCAGTGAAATGCTACTAGTTTCCCGTGGTCTTACGAAAATAGCTGATCCATTATTGTTGCAACGACATCAATAATGTCTTCGTTTTCCAACGCTGTCTCGCTGCCCAAAACTGCACGCTGACTGTTTTTGCGCTGGACATCCGCTAACGGAACAAGCACCGTTCGTATCGCTGCTTTGGCAATACCTTTCGGATACAACCGTCGCATTCGAGCTTGACGGGAATCAGTTAAGACCACTGGCGCAAAGCGAATATTCTTCCCCATCACCGTAATTTCTTCGATGCCATATCCACGAGCCCGTTCCCGAAGTGCTGCTAAGGCAAACAGCCTATCTACTTCTACTGGAATCGGACCGTAGCGGTCGATTAATTCAACCCGCACATCATCTCGCTGTTGTTGGTTAACCGATGCCGCAATCTTGGTATAGATTTCAAGACGCAACCGCTCAGACGATACCCACTTTTCTGGCACATAGGCTTCTACCGGAAGCTCGATACGCATCTCGGCTTGCTGTTCAGCTTCAGTGCGTTTGTCTTGCCCGGTGAGCTGAGCAACTGCTTCAGAGACCATCCGCAGGTAGAGATCAAATCCTACTCCCGCAATATGCCCGGACTGTTCACCACCTAAAATATTTCCAGCACCACGAATTTCCAGATCTTTCATGGCAACCTGGATTCCAGCACCCAGCTCAGAGTGAGCGGCAATTGTGCGTAACCGTTCAATGGCGGTTTCTGTCATTGCTTTATCTTGCGGGTATAGGAAGTAGGCGTATGCTCGTTCGCGGCTTCTGCCAACTCGTCCGCGTAGCTGATGAAGTTGGGAAAGTCCAAGCTTGTGCGCATCTTCCACAATGAGCGTGTTGGCATTCGATATATCAAGTCCCGTTTCAACGATTGTGGTACACACTAGTACGTCAATGTCTTTATCCCAGAATGCTTGAATAACATCTTCGAGCTGGTTCTCCGTCATCTTTCCGTGCGCCACCCCAACTCGCGCTTGCGGAACAAGTTCAGCAAGTTGAGCAGCTACTCGATGAATCGATTGGGTGCGATTGTGGATATAGAACACTTGTCCATCGCGCAGCAGTTCGCGCTTGATGGCTGCCGCTATTTGTTTCGATTCGTGCGGTCCAACATACGTCAAGATTGGGTGCCGTTCTTCTGGCGGAGTTGCCAGGGTAGACATTTGGCGAATACCTGTTACCGCCATTTCCAATGTTCGCGGAATCGGCGTTGCAGACATGGAAAGCACGTCTACTGTTGGGTAGAGTTGCTTCAGCATTTCCTTATGCTCCACCCCGAAACGCTGTTCTTCGTCAATAATGACAAGTCCTAGATTCTTAAACCGCACGTCACCAGTGATGAGCCGGTGAGTGCCGATGACGATGTCGATACTTCCATCGCGCACACCCTTGCGAATCTCATCGGCTTCTTTGGCGGTTTGGAACCGGGATAGGCTCGCGACTTTAACGGGGAATCCCGCATATCTTTCGGTGAATGTTTCCGCGTGTTGTTGAACTAAAATTGTGGTTGGTACGAGCACCGCGACCTGCATATTGTCTTGGACGGCTTTGAAAGCTGCGCGCACTGCAATCTCAGTTTTTCCGTATCCGACGTCTCCCGAAATGAGACGATCCATCGGTTCCGGAGATTCCATATCCCGTTTGACTTCTTCGATCGTGGTGAGCTGATCGGGAGTTTCAACATACGAAAATGCATCTTCGAGTTCGCGCTGCCACGGAGTATCTGGTGAAAATGCGTGACCTTTTGTGGCTCGACGTTTAGCGTAGAGCCGGATGAGCTCTTTCGCGATTTGCTTGACGGCTGCGCGTGCTTTCGCTTTTGTTTTGTCCCAATCTGCGCCGCCCATTTTATTTAACGACGGCGAATCCCCACCAGAGTATTTTGATACCTGATCGAGTTGATCTGTTGGGACCCAGAGCTGATCGCGTGGCGCACCGCGTTTCGACGGCGAATACTCCAAAACAACGTATTCGCGCTGATTGCTGTTGTTGGCACCTAACGAACGTTTCGCTAGTTTGACGAACTGAGCTACACCGTGGCGCTGATGGACAACATAATCGCCAGGCTTCAGTTGCAGTGGATCTACCGCATTCTTGCGTCGTTTAGGCATGCCTTGCTGATTGGCGAAATTAGCTTTCTTGCGGTGCATAAAATCATTAACACCATAGACTGCTATCTGGCGTGCAGGATCAACGAAACCAGTAGGCATAGCAGCTGGAGTTACGTAAACAATGCCACTCGTGATAGCGGCTGGCAGATCCTCAACGAATCGCGAAGGAAACCCCGCACTTTCTATTTGTTCGGCTAATCTTCTGCCTAAACCTGCACCTTGCGTGGCAATGACAACTTGCCAATCTTTTTTAGCTAGGCCGCCCAGGTAATCGATCGAGGCATCAACGTTGCCACTGAAATTTTGTGGTTCGTGGATACCGAAGTCGATGGCAGCCGGAGAGGGCAAACCACCAATCGTCCACCATTCTTTTCCGCTTTCGATCACGGCAGCGCGAATATCTGCCGCCGGAATAAATGATGCTCGGCCAACATTGAGTGGAACTGCACCACCAGAGGCTGCCGCGCTCCATGCTGCTTCTAAAAACTCTTCAGTTGTTTCAATCAACGATTCGGCACGGGCTGTGACCCGTTCTGGTTCAACAACGATAAAACGCGACTGTGTGGGCAGATCATCATGCACCGGATGCATACTCGGCACCAAAATCGGAATCAGTGATTCCATTCCTTCAACCGCAATGCCATTCGCGATTTTTTCGAGCATATCGGTTGCTCCGGGTAGCTGAGTCATGACCTGACTAGCACGCGACCGCACGTCAGCTGTCAAAAGTAATTCGCGACACGGCGGTGCATAAACCTGAGCGCGAGCATGCAATGAACGCTGGTCTCCCACTGCGAAGGAACGAATCTCATCAACTTCATCGCCAAATAATTCCACACGCAACGGATGGGGTTCAGTGGGCGGGAAAATATCGATAATTCCACCTCTGATTGCAAACTCACCGCGCGACTCAATCATATCTACGCGGGTATATGCCGCCGACACGAGCTGCTCTTGCAACTCGTTCATATCAATTACGTCCCCAACACGAATCCGTACTGGTTTTCGTTCCCCTAAACCTTCAATAACTGGTTGCAATAGTGCACGGATCGGAATAATAACCACGAGCAGTGGTGGAAATTCTTCCGGATGTGCCAGCCTGCGGAACGTGAGCATTCGGCGCGCAACCGTATCAGAACGCGGTGAAAGCCGTTCATGAGGCAGCGTCTCCCAAGCAGGTAGCACCGCAATAGAATCCGGTGGCAGATACGATCCAAGCAAGGTTGCCATATCGTCTGCTTCCCGCCCACTTGCAGTAATAACCACATGCGTTTTCTTGATATCGCGTTCGCTGAGGCTTGCCAATAACGGGGCAACAGCACCGCGGGGAACCGAAATATCTGCATTCGTTCCGTTAAGAGCATCTAAAGACGGCGATGCAGTAAATACGTCAAGTAAGGGGTGAAGATCCATAATGGCTTTCTTTGTGTCAGTTAGGAGGCAGTATGCAATCGCATGGTGGCTTTATCGAGGCCATGATCAATAACATCGAGAACTGCGTCCGCGGCTAGTTCCAGCATAAGATCTAGTTCTTTGCGTTCACTTGCCGAAAACTGCGACAAGACGAAATCGGCCGGATCTTGCCGTCCCGGTGGACGTCCAATACCGCAACGCAACCGGATATAGTTTTTTGAGCCGAGAGATTGGGAAATAGATTTGAGACCATTATGGCCCCCTTCGCCACCGCCACGCTTAAGCTTCAACGTGCCAAATGGCAAATCTAATTCATCGTGAACAACAATGAGATTCTCAGTATCGCCATGATAGTAGGACATCAGCGAGCTTACTGGCCCACCTGAAGTGTTCATATATCCCATTGATACGCCAAGGATAACCTGTTCACCCGGCACTCCTGGTGCTATTCCGTAACGAACAGATGCCGATTGCGTGTTGCTCTGTTTATGGACACCCAACCGGCTTCCCAGCCGGTCAGCCACAATATCAACCACCATATGCCCAATATTGTGGCGCGTAGTAGCGTATTTGGCTCCTGGATTACCTAATCCAAAAATAGTGTACACAATCAGTTCCCTCCCAAATCAATGAGCTTACTTATCCTTTATAGCGGACAGCTCCACCACAATTATGAAACACATCAGCTAAATGAGCGTGAGGCCCGTCCCCACCAGGGCCGGGCCTCACATTCAAACAAATGAATCACTCAGCGTCAGCAGCTTCGTCTTCAGTGCCTTCTTCTGGAGCTTCCATTGCCGGAACTGCGATCACAACAACAACTGCTTCTGGATCGAGCTCAACCTCAACGCCTTCTGGCAATACGAGATCAGCAACGGTAACGTGCTTGCCATCTTCGAGGCCATCAACGTTAACGACGATCTGCTCTGGAATTGCGGTAGCGTCAGCCTTCGCCATAACCTGAAGCATTTCGAGTGTTGCAGCAGCTTCGCCAGCTGGCTCGCCTTCGATGACGACTGGAATTTCAGCGTCGACCTTTTCGCCCTTCTTCACGCGGAGGAAATCGACGTGTTCGATCAAACGGGAAAGAGCGTTACGCTGAACATCCTTGACAATAGCGAGTTCTTTTTCGCCATCAATTTCGATGCTCAACAAAGCGTTTGCATTGCCACGAACAGCCATGAATGTTGAGTGGTAATCGAGTTCGAGGTGGACTGGGTTTTCACCGTGACCGTAAAGAACGCCTGGAAGCTTTTCTTCACGACGTAGACGACGAGCTGCGCCCTTGCCAAATTCGGAACGAACGGAAGCCTTCAAAACTTCAACCATGATATGTACTCCTTGTTATTTTATGGACAGCCTCGATACCGGAGGCTACATCCCTCAGGAGTGTAGACACCGCGTCGATAACGGAACTCCCAAAAAATGATGGGGCTCCCTCGCCGAGGCAACCCCATCATTATACCCGTCTTTATGAACGAGATAAAAGTATACGTGTCAAAATCACATCTGATACTGGACTAGAACGCACCGTCGAACATCGAGGTGACCGAACCATCGTCGAAAACTTCGCGAATCGCACGCGCCAAAACAGGTGCAATCGACAGTACTGTTAGACCATCAAAACGCTTCTCTGGCGCAATTGGCAACGTATCGGTCACAATGATCTCGCATGCACCCGATTCCATCAACCGTTCCCGTGCCGGGCCGGACATCGGCGCGTGGGTAGCCGCAACGATAACGTCTTTCGCTCCAGCTTCAAGAACAACACGAGCAGCGCCCGCAATAGTACCGGCGGTGTCGATAAGGTCGTCAACAATGATCGCGGTACGGCCAGCAACATCGCCCACCACACGATTAGCGGTAGCTTGGTTTGGTCGCGAAATATCGCGCGTCTTGTGAACGAATGCCAACGGCACACCGCCCAATCGGTTACCCCACTGTTCAGCAACCTTGATACGTCCAGCATCCGGGGAAACGATGACAGATTCTTCCGGACTGACCCGGGTACGCACATAATCAACAAGAGTTGGCATAGCCCACAAGTGATCAACTGGACCGTCAAAGAAGCCCTGGGTTTGCGCAGCGTGCAAGTCAACCGACATGATACGCTCAGCACCAGCAGCCTTGAACAGATCCGCCATTAAACGCGCCGAAATAGGTTCGCGACCCTTGTGCTTCTTATCCTGACGGGCATAAGGGAACGACGGCAAAACCACCGAAATACGCTTGGCTGACGCACGCTTGGCCGCATCAACCATAATAAGCGCTTCCATAATCCACTTGTTCACTGGAACATCGATAGATTGAATAATGAACACGTCCGAACCACGAACTGATTCATCGAAACGAACATAGATTTCCGAGTTAGCAAATTCGTACGACGTCGTTGGCGACAATTCAATGCCAAGTTCTTTCGCTACCGCTTCTGCCAATTCTGGATGTGCGCGCCCAGTGGCGACAACGAGGTGCTTTTCACCGCTTGTGTGGATGCCTGTCATGCCCGACCATTCTTTGTGTTGTCCAGTTTCAGTAATGGCCAGCTGGCCACCACTCCAGCTTGTTACCCTTCGCGCATCACCGTGAATGGTGAAATGTACGTATCGTGCGCTATCGACGTCGACGAAGCAACCGTGTGCGGAACTACTGCCCGCTCACCTACGGAAACATCAACGAGTTCCGTGTTGGGCCCGACGACGGCGAATGCGTCAACACGCGTATTGCCGCGAAGAATTGTACCTGGGTGGACAATAGCGTCCGGCGCAAGCTGAACATCTACCTCAATATGGGTAGAAGCCGGATCGATAATTGATACTCCACTGCGCATCCAGCGTTCCAAGAGACGACGGTTCTTTTCCGCTCGCAACGTTGCCAGCTGAACCAGATCGTTCACTCCCTCAGCCTGAACTGAATCTGCTAAGACGTATGATGCCACGCTCTTACCTTCGTCAACTGCACGGGCGATAACATCAGTTAAATACATTTCGCCTTGAGCATTGTCAGTGCCGAGCGTACCAAGCACCGAACGAAGGAAATCTGCATCGAAAATATATGTTGACGTGCCGATCTCTTTAATCGTGCGCTGTAAGTCAGTGGCATCTTTTTCTTCGACGATACCAATAACTGGGCCAGTAGCCTGCGGAGTCTGCGCAACTTCATCCGAACCAGGCGCCGCGGCACGCAAAATACGACCGTATCCGAACGAATCTTCAAGAACAGTGGAAAGAACAGTGACCGCGGCACCAGAATCACAGTGAACACGGTTAAGCTCAGCGAGTGTTTCTGGTTCAAACATCGGCGAATCGCCGGCAATAACAAGCACTGAACCATGCAAATCATCTGGCAAAACGTTCATGCCACACCACGCCGCTCGGCCAGTTCCCTTAATATCGTCCTGGTCAGCTATCAGTACATGTGGCGCAATCTGGCTCAAGTGTTCAACCACACGGTCACGTTCATGCCGTACCACCGCAACAATATTTTCCGCCCCAGCTCCTGTTACTGCAGCAACTGCATGCCCAACAAGGGAACGACCACAGAGAGATAGGAGCACTTTAGGGGTTTGCGATTTAATACGGGTTCCTTTACCAGCAGCAAGAATAATAGCTGCGGCGAGTTTCTGACTCACTGGTGCCTCCTCGGCTAGCCGAACTCAAGAACACAACGCTTCGCATGCATTGTTTCGCTCCGCCACTAGGATTCGAACCTAGACAAGCGGTTCCAAAGACCGCTGTGCTGCCATTACACCATGGCGGATTACTTGTTTTATTGTGCCAGCTTATCCGTTCGGTTTCCACTCACGCGGGCAATTAACCCGATATGGCGTTCCCCACCCCAGAATTTGTGCGCACACATAGCCATTATCTACTTCCTCATGGTAGTGAACCAAACGCCGTCGTCGTCATTGGTTTCGCAACTGTAGGTATGCGAGAATAGCGTTATGGCACGTACTGCTAAATCACCTACTGATCCACCAAAACGCCAACGTATGACGCGCGTTGAGCGGCGCACTCAGCTTATTGGAATTGCGCGTCAGCTGTTCGCTGCACGCGGCTATGACGCGGTGTCTATTGAAGAAATCGCGAACGCTGCTGACGTTTCAAAACCCGTTGTTTATGAACATTTTGGCGGCAAAGAAGGCCTCTACCAGGTTATCGTTGACCGGGAGACAACCGCCGTCAACACGATTCTGGATCAGGCGTTATCGGCAGGGAAGGGACCGCGTGAGTCACTCGAAGCCGTCGTCCTCGGATTGCTGGACTATATCGAAGAAAATCCAGATGGTTTCGGACTGATGGTTCACCAGAGCCCTGGCGTGCTCGCCGGCGGTGAGTTCTCTACTATCATTTCCGATATGAGCGACCACCTCAATGAACTACTGGCTACCTACGTTGAAAAACTTCAATTCCCAGCTGACGCTATTTCGCTCTATGCCCACATGCTGTCCGGACTGATGGGAATCGTTGGCCAATCGTGGGCCATTAACCGGCAACTAGACAAGCATGTTATGGCAGCTCATCTTGTTAACCTTATGTGGAACGGTTTGCATCGGCTCGAAGCAGAGCCAAAGCTTGTCACTCCACTGCCCTAACAACCCAGCTTGGCAACAGCTAGATACTTGACTTATATAAGAAAAATCAGAAAGGAGAACTGGTGAATTTACACATCAGTAATCTTCACAAGCGCTTCGGGGATACCGTTGCACTCGATGGCATGGAGTTCACGGTACAACCGGGCGAACTCTACGGCTTTGTTGGTTCGAACGGAGCCGGAAAGACGACGACGATGCGCATTGTGCTCGGCGTATTGTCTGCAGATTCCGGCACAGTGACACTCGATGGCAAAGAACTTGATTTCGCTACTCGTAAAACCTTTGGTTATATGCCTGCCGAACGCGGACTATATCCGAAGATGAAGGTTGGCGCACAGCTTATTTATTTGGCCCAGCTCCAAGGCCTATCAAAGAAGGACGCGACTCGCGCCATGTTGTATTGGACCGAACGTCTCAATATTGATAAGCGACGTAATGATGAGGTCCAGGCACTGTCCCTAGGTAACCAGCAGCGAGTTCAGCTCGCGGCTGCGCTCATTCACGATCCGGCGGTTCTTGTTCTGGACGAACCGTTCTCTGGCTTGGATCCGGTCGCGGTTGACGTGATGAGCTCAGTGTTGCGTGAAAAAGCCGATGCCGGAGCCACTGTGGTTTTCTCGTCACATCAGCTTGATCTAGTGGAACGTATGTGTGAACGAGTCGGTATTTGCGCCGAAGGCAAGATCGTTGCTGAAGGCAAGATCGACGATTTACGCGCCAGCGCCGAGAGCAACCTTATTGTGCGCACCGGTGGAGACGTGAATTCCCTCGCAGATACGGTACGTTCACAGGGGTTCTCTGTTATTCACACGTCACACAACGTGCTCGAGATCGCGATGCATGCTGGTGACGATTCTCAACGGATTCTGCAAGCTGCGCTAGCTGCTGGCCCGCTCCTGGAGTTCGCCCCACAGCGCCCGCATCTTCAAGATATTTTCAAAGGCGTGGTTTCGGCCCCGACTATTGATGAGGCAGAAGAAGAGACTCCAGCAAAGAAGCGCGGCTTAGCTGCCCTATTTGGAAAGAAGAAGTGACATGCTAGGACTGATTATTAAGCGGGAAATGACCGCGCTACTCCAGACCCGATCAAATCAGATTTCCTTCGTGGTTATGCTCGTTCTTATTTTCGGCGGCGGCATTATTGCCAACCTTGTGATGAGCGGTGACGACGATTCTGCAGCCCCGGAAACATCGTATGTTGTGGGCGTTGAGAAATCTGCCGCCGATGCTGCCGAATTTATTCAAGCTGCGCTACCTGCTACCAGCACCGAAAGTATTGGTGACGGCGAAGGCGAAGAGTGGCTGACCGATGCAGTAGAAGCCCAAGCTGACGACGAAAACACTGATATCACCTACGCTGTTGTTGGCGGAACTCCTGCTGAACCGACCGTGATTTTCCCTAATTCAAGTGCTATCAGTGGCAACTTCGGCGAAGCAGTGAATCGTGGCGTGACATTCTGGATTGCCAGCGAAAACTCCACCCTGACTCCGGATGAAGCCGCTTCAGCGATTACCGGTGCTGACGGCGCAAATGTACGGGTCTTGGATTTATCATCTGACGATAACCTCATCGCTTCTAACCCGGTTGGCTACTTCACCGCACTCGGTGTTGTGATTCTGCTTGCCACCGTTATCTTGGGAGGTCTAGCAACAATCTCAACTGGAGTTGTCGAAGAAAAGTCCTCGCGCGTCGTCGAAATTATTTTGGCGTCCGTCAAACCACGGACGCTACTGCTCGGAAAGATCCTCGGAATCGGCACAGTGATTATTGGCCAAGTCGCCTGCTATATTGTAGCCACGTTTATTTCACTGAAAATTGCGGGAGTGTCGTTGCCGCTACTGAATCTTTCATCACTCGCGGTATGGACGATTCTGTGGTCTATCGTCGGCTTCTTCACCTTCTCATTGATTGCAGGTGCGCTGGCAGCAACCGTCTCTCGCCAAGAAGATCTTGCTCCGATCACCGGTACGCTCACGATGCTCACCTTCATCCCGATCTATGGCGGATTCTTCCTCATCTCGGCAATGCCTGACGCAACCATCACGAAGGTCTTGTCATACATTCCATTCATGTCATCCTTCATGATGCCAATCCGGCAGTCCTTCGGAATCTCTTCACCCACTGAACAAATCATCGCATTTGTGCTGGGCGTCGTAGCTATCCCACTGTTGGCAGCATTTGCTGGCAAGCTTTACCGCAATTCGGTTTTGCATTCAGGTAAGCGCATGTCTATCAAGCAGGCATGGAAGCAAAGCAAGTAACGTTACTCGAACGAATGGAGCAGCCGTCTCATGTAGGCGGCTGCTTCGTCACTTTCAGCCGCACTAAATTGTTCTAAAATCTGCGCTTCGGTGTGAAGCAGATCCTCAACTGCGCCATCAATCAGCGACAGCCCCAACTCAGTAGCTTGCACATAAACAACACGCCCATCGTGTTCGCCCGATTGGCGAACCAAGAGCTCTTTAGCTGCCATCCGATCGAGCCGGTTCGTCACCGTCCCAGAAGACACCAATGTTTCTTTCATCAGTTGACCGGCGGTTAGGGTGTGGTTGCTGGTGCGCCGCAATGCCGCCAACATTTCAAATTCCCACGTTTCCAGCCCATTGCGCGCGAACACAGTTTTCCGCATCCGCTCAATATGCCGTGTCAGGCGCAATAACCGCGAAAAAATAGCGAAAGGAGCTGTGTCTAGCTCTGGGCATTGATCCTGCCATGCAGTAATAATCGCATCGACATCGTCGCAAATTGAATTGTCGGAAGACATGGGGTCATCAGTCATAGAAGGCTCCGGTTGAGTGTGCAGGATATAGGGTGTGCGTTAAGCGCCATTGCTTGACGCACACCCTTACCATACCTTGACATCAAAATATAATCTACGGACTTTAGGCCGTATCGCTATCTCCATAACACTGCAATAGCAACAGCAATAAGCATAAGCGCTGCTGCTAAGGCGAAAAATAGGAGGTTTTGAACAGTACCATCAGGCAACTCGCCCGAATCCGCTTTCTCACGCATGACTCCACCGGAGCCCATGATCACCAGTGCTATTATCGCTTGAATAACAACCTTCGTGATGTTATTCGCCAGCGCAGTGCCAATTCCTACACCATCAAGCAAATCAGGACTCATCACAATAAAAGAATTGACGATAGCCAAAAGCACGCCAGCACTCAAGTATTTCGTTAACCGACTCATGACAGGCTCCTATCTACAAATGTTATTCCATGGCAACCATGTAGAAGCTGCACTACCAGCAGCTCCACAAAGGAAACCCCCAAAGCCAGTAGCAACAGAAACCGGCGCACAAACCAATCCGCCCCACGCCACCGACCATATGAAATTGCCCCAACGTGCTCTTGCACATCCTTCTTTTGGCGATACTCGTGGGTACGAGGCTCCGCCTCCCCCAATATCTATTGAAGGGATGATTGCATACGGAGAAATATCATGCAATCTTGGGGAATTTGGCAAGATGGGCTGAAATTCGTTGGATGGGGTATCACGAAAGATGTCCAATTCGCCATTTGACGCTCCAAAGTTATCAGGGTGAATCAAGACTTGACGACCACTATCACCAATTTCTCCACCATTATCAACGGAATTTGACGTCAATTCTAAATCCCCGAACTGAGCACTCAAGACCAGACTAAGCGATAAAAAAAATGCAGAAATTTTCATCTTTGAAATCCTTCCATGTTACTTTCTATTACTTCCGTTAGCTACATTCATAGCTTACCTAAATCATACCATCTCACATCAATACATTTACTATTTCTATAAAAATTCTACTTCTTCGGCAACAGCCATCCATTCTTCTTCAAGCGCATCTAACTCGTCTTGAGCCTCAGCCGCCTCTTTCCCAAGATCTATCAAAGCCTCAAAATCACCGCTCGCTGCCGCATCAGCCTGCTTCAACCCAATCTTTTCCAACTGTTGACGCACCTTATCCATCTTGCGTTCCAGACGCGCCATATTTTTATGCACTAACCGCTCTTTGGCCGCATCCTTCGTCTTGGTAGGTGCTGCCACGTGTGGACCGGCATCGCCGTCGTCGGAACGTTCCTTACGAAGCTGAGCCGCCAACTGCACGTACTCATCCACCCCACCAGGCAAATCACGCACGTGCCCGTCGAGCACCGCAACCTGGTGATCGGTAATCCGCTCCAACAGGTAACGATCGTGCGATACCACAACCAAGGTACCCGGCCACGAATCAAGCATATCCTCGATCGCCGCCAACGTATCGGTATCCAAATCGTTGGTCGGCTCGTCAAGAAGCAACACATTTGGTTCCCCAACCAGCAACCGCAAAAGCTGCAACCGTCGGCGTTCTCCACCGGAGAGATCGCCCACCTGCGTCCACGCCCGCTCCCGGGTAAAACCGAGCTTTTCCACCAACTGCGCGGCAGTCATTTCTTTCTTGCCCACCATAACGTGGCTAGCAATATCATGAACGGCCTCAACCACTCGTCGAGTCGCAATATCGTCAAGCTCTTTAGTTTCCTGGGTTAGCACCGCAAGGTTCACTGTTTTGCCGCGCTTAACACGGCCCGTCGTCGGTGCTAAAACACCACTAATCAGCCCAAGTAACGAGGACTTTCCAGCACCGTTACCGCCCACGATTCCCAGGCGCTCACCTGGCGCTAATCGTAAAGTTACGTCATCGAGAACCGGCTTTTGGTCATCAGCATCGCTCGCCGAATCATAAGAAAAAGACACGTCGATCAGATCAATAACGTCCTTACCTAGCCGGCTCGTAGCCATCTTAGCAAGCTCGAGTGAATCGCGCGGCGGCGGTTCGTTCGCAATCAACTCATTGGCAGCCTCAATACGGAATTTCGGCTTAGAGGTGCGGGCCGGTGCACCGCGCCGCAACCATGCCAATTCCTTACGCAAAATATTGTTTCGCTTTTCTGCAGTTTGTTGCGCAATCCGGGCACGCTCAGCACGCTGCAAAATATATGCCGCATAGCCGCCCTCGTAGGTTTCAACATGGCCAGGCTGCGGATTATGTCCGCCAGCACCGTCGTTGCCAGGAACAACTTCCCACAACCGGTCACACACCGCATCCAAGAACCAGCGGTCGTGGGTAACAACCACAAGTGCGCCCTCGCCCCGGCCAAAGCGCTCATTAAGATATTTAGCAAGGAAGGTAACGCCTTCGATATCTAAGTGGTTGGTGGGTTCGTCAAGCACAACCACATTCGCATCCGCCGCCAAGGTTGCCGCGAGCGCAACCCGGCGTCGTTGCCCACCAGAAAGCTCAGTCACCCGCCGATCAAGCGGAACATCAGGCAACAACCCCTCATGTAAATACCGGATGGCTGAATCCGACGCCCACACGTATTCCTCAGTATTACCGTGGATCGCTTGGATAACCGTCACATCTGGAGCGAACGAAATCGCCTGGGAGAGAACCGAAAACCGGGTTCCATTCATCATGGTAACTTGCCCGCTATCCGGTTCTAACACGCGGGTCAAAAGTTTGAGCAAAGTGGACTTCCCGCCACCATTTGGGCCAACAATCCCAATCTTGGCGCCGTCTTCGATAGAGACGTTAATATTGCCCAAAATTGGGCGCGATCCTAACGCGATCGAAACGTCTTCAACACCCAAAATATGCGCCATCAACCCGGCCTTTCTTTAATGATCACAATGCGTGCACAAAGTTAGGGAATTTGAGCTTTTCTTCAAAAAACTGAGCCGAAATAGCCATATATGCAAACTGTATGCACGCACTGGGTTTTATCTTACTAGATAAGTTCCACGAGCTGGCCCAGTGGCGACCACCGCCGTTAAGCCCGGGAACAACTGTTCAAGACGAGCCGCTAACGAATCCAGCCGGCTTGGTTCAGCTAACACCGCAATCGTTGGGCCTGAGCCAGATAAAAGCACTGCATGTGCCCCCAGAACGCCCGCCGCGATATGGGCGCGTATCGTGTCGATAATATGTGCCACATCCGGCCGTAGTGAGCGAGCCGGCTCTTCTAAATCATTGCCGACAGCACGGCCAAGCAGTCCCCGATGCTCGCTACCGCGGGTTGGCCCGGATATCACGGCGCGCACATCATCAGTAGTATCCGGCGTTGCGCGCCCTAATCCGAGCTTATCGAACTCACGAAATACTGCCGGAGTGGATAGTCCCTGCTGGTTAAGGAGCATCACCCAGCCATGAGTTTCTGACGACGGCAGCTGCGTCAATTGTTCCCCACGGCCAATCCCGTGCGCTATTCCTCCCATCAGGGAAAACGGCACATCGGAACCGAGTTCGGCAGCACACTCATGGAGCTGTTCGGGTTTAAGACTCAGTTGCCACAATTCGTTCAGCGCCACCAGTGTTGCCGCAGCGTCGGCGGACCCGCCAGCCATACCACCGGCAACCGGGATACGTTTTGTTACCGCCAGGTGCGCTCCTAAGTCAGCTGGCACAATATCGAGGCTTGTGCAATGTCCAAACCGGTCCCGCAATAACCGTGCCGCCCGAATCACCAGATTAGAATCATCAACCGGTAGATCTTCCCCGATTCCGCTAATACTCATCGCTAGGTCCGGCGCGAGCTGAACTACGACGTCGTCACGCACATCCAACGCCTCAAACACCGTATCTAACGGGTGAAAACCATCTGGGCGCGACGCACCCACTCGCAACGCAATATTGACTTTCCCCGGTGCAGACGCATGCACTACCCTATCCATATTCATGCTTCTATTATTCCCTGTTACCAACCGCAAACAACAAATTGGGCGGTCCGGAATCACTCCGGACCGCCCAATCTAGTCAGTTTTTATCTAGGCAAGCGTGACCGTTGCAGCCACATCTTCGAGCATGGCATCACCTTCATGCACATCCACTGATTTCACTTGAACTTTTTCTGTGAAGACCACTGGAGTGATGAGGTTCTTTCCCGCTGCACGCAAAGCTTTTGCGTCTACTCGCATAATCGGAGTACCTGCACTCACATGCGTTCCCGTTTCCACAAGAGCGGTGAAGCCTTCACCGTGAAGTTCAACTGTGTCAAGTCCGATATGAACCAAGAAATCCACGCCGGAATCAACATGCATTGTGAACGCGTGCAAGGTTTTAAACATCTTGCCAATTGTGCCATCAATCGGTGCACACACAACGAGTTCGTCCGCTTGAGGGTCCGGATTAACTGCGTATCCCGTACCGAGCATACCTTGCGAGAATACCGGATCGGGCACCTCAGTTACGGGCACTACAGCGCCGGGGAAAACCGGGTGAAATTCAACTTTTTTCTTGCCTAGACCAAACATTAGATCTCCTGCTCGCCGTTCAGTGATACTTCCGAGGCACGCAATAAGTCTGCAACCTCGTCATATACAAACTGTACCTGCGGGCCAACCACAACCTGAACTGATCTTTGCGATGGGCGAATGACTCCCGCCACACCAGCAGACTTGATGGTCTTTTCACTCACCTTGACGTAATCTTTGACGACGGTGCGTAGCCGCGTAGCACAGTAGTCGATGGACTCGATGTTCTCGATACCACCCAAGCCTTCAATAACGGTGGCAGCAACGCCGGAGAATTCGGTGTCACTAGCAAGTTGAACGTTCTGCTCCTCGGCATCGTCAGCGCGACCAGGCGTCTTGAGGTTCAACGCGCCAATCAGGAAGTAGAAGACAACGAAGTAAATTGCAGCGAATACCAAGCCCTGGACCAGCAACATATACCATTCGTTTGCCAACGGGTTACGAGCCGACAGAACCATATCGACCAAACCAGCGGAGAAGCCGAAGCCGGCCGTCCAGTGGAACATTGCAGCCAAGAATACCGAAATACCGGTGAGGACTGCGTGGACGAGGTAAAGAACTGGAGCAACGAACATGAATGCGAATTCGAGAGGTTCGGTAACACCGGTAAAGAAGGATGCAAGAGCACCAGCCATCATGAGCGAGCCGACTGCCTTCTGCGACTTAGTGTTTGCGCGCAGGTACATTGCCAATGCCGCAGCTGGCAAACCGAACATCATAACTGGGAAGAAGCCCGCCTGGTAACGGCCAATTTCACCAACAACGGTACACGTTCCGTTAGCCCATACGCCCACGCCCGGGCAGGAAGCCGCATCGGTTGCTGCTGCAGCAGCTGCGATGGTCTTACCACCGCCGAGGAAGTTACCGATATCGTCAATTCCAATAACATCGAACCAGAAGATCGAGTTCAATGCGTGGTGCAAACCGGTTGGGATGAGCAAACGGTTAGCGAATGCGTAAATACCTGCACCGAGTGCGCCCATGCCCTGGATGGACTGGCCAAAGTGGAACAAAGCCGAGTACACAAATGGCCAAGCAAAATAGAGAACGCCAGCCATGACGATAGCGAGCAACGAAGTGAGAATTGGAACCAGACGTCGGCCGGAGAAGAAGGCCAAGAATGGTGGAAGCTTGGTGCGGGAGAACCGGTTGTAAACCCAAGCTGCAAGAATACCGACGAAGATACCAACAAGGACGTTCTTGTCGCCCATTGCGCCCCATCCTTGGGATGCCCAATCGAGCTTGGCAGCGCCGTCGAGCTTATCTAGGTCAATTCCCTGGAAACCCGCAACTGACTTTTCATTCAAAAGCATTTTGATCGTTGCGAAGCCGATAAAGCCGGACAACGCAGCAGCACCGTTGTTGTCGCGTGAAAGGCCAAAAGCTAGCGCGATCGCGAACAGCCATCCAAGATTATCCAGAACTGCTGCGCCTGACTTGATAAGGACAGCAGCGACTACGCTGTTCGAACCCCAGCCAGTAGGATCGAACCAGTAGCCGATACCCATCAGGATTGCAGCTACTGGCATGACAGCAACTGCGCCCATCAGCGCTTTACCGAGCCGTTGTAGGCTCTCCATAATTTTTCCGTTCACAGTAGTGTGTCCTTCTTATGTATGTTGTGTGCCTGAAACTTGCCGCCACCCGTGCAAAAATACCGCCAAATAGGCGGATTCGTTCGCAATATGGGTAGCGTGAGCATCTGGCCCTGCAATATGTGTAATGATCTGGCGCGCTAGTCCAAATTCCTCCGGCAATAACCGTTCCACCATTGCCGTAGTGGTATTAGAGCGCCATATATCTTGCTGAATGCGGGTAATGAACCCGTTAACGGTGAGCAACAATTCTGCCATGTTGCCATGCTTGTCGTCGCCAAAGGAACGATTGACAAGATCTACGATACTTCCTAGCTGGTTAGCTTCAGATAACGGCTGTTTGACTGTTGCTCCGCTACGTGCCGCATTGAGATGCAATGCGATGTAGGCTGCTTCGTCAGTGGGAAGTTCGACGTCGAGCTTCTGATTAACGTAGTGAACCATGATTTCGGCTGCGGTAAATTCCGCTGAAAAAGCGACTTTGACTTCTTCTACGAGCTTGTTACGAATGGTGAGCCCACTGCGGTGCCGTTGCACAGCAAAAGCCATGTGGTCTACCAACACAACATAGACTGACGGATCAAGATCTTCGATTATGCTTGTTGCGAGTTCAACCGCTTCCGTAACTGTGTCAACTAGTTGCGGATCGAGCGCGTTAGCCGAAGTGAGGAAATCAATTTTGTCCGGGCTAGCTTCAATAAATTGGCGCTGTGCATCGCCGGCTGGGATGAAATCTCCCGGTCGCTTCCCAAAACCAATTCCTCGCCCGGCAAGAACTCTCTCTACTCCATCGATACTGACAAGCACCGCATTGTTATTGAAAATTCTCATCACGCGAGCAGCAGACTGAACCATATCGCTCCTCGTTGAGCGCACCGTATTTCGGCGCCCATCTGGTCATGCCTGCTTACCAGTAACACCCAGGATTTTTACTCTTTAAATATAAGGCACCCTGGAGCGTTTCGCAATATCTTTCGTAATCTACGCCACTTTTTTGGCGCGGCAAGCAATTGCGATGAATTGGTCAACCGTAAGTTTTTCTCCGCGAAGCGACGGATCGACGTCGGCCGCACGCAAAATTTCTTCGGCACGCGCTGGGCTGCCCGCCCAAGTGGAGAGTGCGGCGCGTAAAGTTTTGCGACGCTGTGCAAAAGCCGCATCGACGACGGCGAACACGTCACGTCGATCCACACCTTCTGGTTCTGGGTGGCGGCGCATATGCACTAATGCCGAATCAACATTGGGTACTGGCCAAAAAACATTGCGGGAGATTTTTGCGCCACGCCACACATCGGCATACCAGTTCGCTTTCACTGATGGCACCCCGTACGTTTTAGAGCCCGGCTGAGCCGCTAACCGATCAGCTACTTCAAGTTGAACCATCACGGTTACTGTTTCTAATGTGGGCAGCGATTGAAGCAGCGTCAGGAGCACTGGCACAGCCACGTTATACGGCAGATTCGCTACTAAGTGCTTAGGCATGAACTGATCCGTACACTTGATTACATCTGGCACGGCAAGATCAGCCACAGACAAAATATCCATCGCATCTCGGTTGGTGACCGCGAAGTTAGCTACCGACTCCGGCTGGACCTCGGCAATGGTAGCCGGCAACGCATTGGCTAAAGGCGGGTCTATCTCGATTGCAGAAAGGATAGCTCCTGTTTCTAAAATGGCCAACGTGAGAGAGCCAAGCCCTGGTCCGACTTCAACAACATGGTCTCCAGCTACCACTCCGGCATCGCGAACTATGCGCCGCACCGTTCCGGCGTCGTGGACAAAGTTCTGCCCCAAAGTTTTCGTTGGACGAATATGAAGTTGTTCAGCAAGTTGGCGAATCTTCACCGGTCCAAGAAGAGGAACGGGGTGGTGGCTCATTTTTTCCTCACTGTACTGGGTTTAGTACCAGCCGACAGAATGTGAATGGTTTAGTGCGCCGCACGGTGTTCCGTAACGACCCGCAATATATCCCAGACCCCATGTGATCTGTGTTGCCGGGTTAGTCTGCCAATCGGCACCTGCAGAAGCCATCTTTGACCCCGGCAGAGCTTGCGGAATACCGTATGCGCCTGAGGATGGATTGTTTGCCAAGTGGTTCCATCCTGATTCGCGATGCCATAGTTGATCGAGGCAAGCGAATTCTGCTTCCGACCAGCCACGAGCCGCAACCATGTCAGCCGCGATTGAACGTGCAGTTCCAGGTGCAACTGGCGCTGCATTAACTGGCACTGCGACAGCTGACTTAGCGCTATCTTTAGTACCGACCTTGATGACGGTCGGTTCAGCTGGGGTAGTTATCGCATCAACACTAACTGCACGGCTTGTTTCCTTACCATCATGCTTAGTAATCACAACGGTCCGAGTTCCCTGGCCAGCTTTACCTTCGCTGACTTTCTTCTCTTGTCCCTTTGGCAAAGTTGGATCGTCTTCACGCTGGGTTTCTGGTTCAACATCGTACGTTTCCGATACCGTCTCAGTGGTTACGCGAGTAATGGTAACTTGAGCGCCGGCTTTAATCGGTTTATCTAATGGAGCCGAAACAATATCTGCTTCGTTAATCTCAATGCCTGCAGCAGTTAGCGCGTCTGCCAAGCTGGCACGCGCAGAAGTATTAATCTTTCGAGTCTTACCATCAACGCTCACCATAAAATGCGACGTAACGCCATCGATCACTGGAGTATGCTCCCCCAGCGAAACAGAAGCGACCGCCAGCTCAGCTGCTGACGGGCCACTTGCCATCGCCATATGTTTAGGAACATTATCGACGGCGATACCCAAACCAATTCCCGCAACCAAAGCTACTGCAGAGCTGATCCCCACACCTTGCATCATGGTTGCTTTACGAGATTTACGGACGACGGCGTTATCCTCGTCCACTTGTGCAATAACCAGATCATGGTTCATCTGCTCCGCAAATGGAGTCGAAGGAGCTAGTGAAACTGGACGAGTACGTGGCAATGCAAACGTTTGCGGAGCAATCGCTGGAGTCTCCCTAATCGCCGGGATTTCCCCGGTAGTTGCGGTACTACGCTTGGCTGCCTCAGCTGCTGCGGCTGCGGCCGCTGCTGCTCGTTCTGCCGCTCGCCGCGCCCGGCGCGAGCCTGGCTTTGGCGGAGTCATCGCAGACAGTTGAGTTTCATCCATTGGTTTTCTCCACGTCTAACATTGGTTAGTTATCTGATGTATACCCATCGTAATCAAATTGTAACAATTAGTCACGCCAGGGTGCGACGCCTAACAAATAAGATCCGACAAATTCTATATCCCATATACATTTCGGGTGTTGTTATCTATTATCGAGCACCAATCCTCGAGGCGCGTGCCACGCCGCTGAGCCATAAATCGCACGGTATATCCTACGCCCCAAGCAACATTCGGGTGCCCCCTAAACGGAACTGGTGTCAAATAGGGCGCGTCAGTCTCTACCAAAATTAAGTTATCTGGCATGGCATCAAATGCTTCCTGTAACTCTACGTTCGGGCCATACGTCAACGGCCCGGCAAACGAGGCATACCATCCGTGTTCGGCACATAGCTGAGCCATTTCGCGACCACCCGAGAAACAATGGAATACCGTCCGCTCCGGTGCACCGTCAGCTAATAAAATATCAATCACATCAGCATGCGCATCTCGATCATGAATCTGCAACGGCTTACCGAGCTCTTTCGCTAGCGCAATATGCGCACGGAACGCATCCTGCTGTGCCTGCTTACCATTGTCACCAGTACGGAAATAATCCAAACCAGTCTCACCTATCGCAACCACACACGGATCTGCGCTCAGTTGCGCAACTTTCGCTACGGCGTCGTCCAACGATAATTCATCATGCCACGGATCCACATGCGGTTCTAGACCGTCAGGGGCGACCTCACGCACTCCCGCATGCAACGCAGCGTCGTTAGGATGAATCGCTAACGCTGCCCAAATCTCAGGAACATCACGGGCAAGATCGTGGGTAAACTCCAGCATCGGCACTTCGCAGCCTGAAGAAATCGCCGCCCGTACCCCGGCCTTCGCCATTCCATCACGCAACGTTGCCAGCAAAACAGGCATTCGCAAATTTCCGGCGTCGTCCGTATTCTGAACCGGTGCATCCCCGTCAAGACCCACTGCCGGATCTGGGGAAATATGCGTATGGTTATCAACAATAGGAACCGGCAGCCGGTCCGGAATATCCAGGACCAGCCGCCGACGTTCTTTCTTAGCTTTCGAGCTACTCATCTACCTGCCAATTACTCTGCGATTCCAAGTCGCTCAAGCTCTTCAGCAATGACCGATTCATCAAGTTTGGCAAACACTGGTTTCGGCTTAGCGATCGGGGTGCCCGGAACAACTTCGCGTGGTTCCCACGGACGAACCTGAGAATAGTCACCGGTAATAATCGGATATGGATAATCGGTATCCAAATCAGTCACTTCTTCGACACGTGGCATCGGCGCGATATCACCGGCGCCACCTAAGATCTTGTCGATCTGGTTCGAGGAGTGCGGCAAGAATACGCTCATCATAGTGTTCAGGTCAGACACCGCCTGCACTAACGTGTTCAGCACAGTTGCCAGACGTTCGCGCTGCTCGGGAGCCTTCAACTTGAACGGCTCAGTACGAGTGACGTAGGTGTTAGCCTCGCCAACGAGACGCATAATCTCGCTGAGCGCAGCGCGCTGCTGGTGCGAGCCAATGAGCTGACCAACCGTATCGAAACCGGCGTGGATGGTATCGAGCAGCGTATTATCGATCTCTTCACGCTGAGCTGGCGTTGGAACTTCGCCGAAATTCTTCGCGATCATAGCACCGGTGCGGTTCACCAAATTACCCCAGCCAGCAACCAATTCCGAATTATTCCGGCGCACAAACTCCGCCCACGTAAAGTCCGAATCCGATGTTTCTGGGCCTGCAATAGAAATGAAGTAACGCAACGCATCTGGCTGATAGCGTGACAATACGTCACGCACATAGATAACCACGTTCTTCGACGACGAGAACTTCTTCCCCTCCATCGTCAAGAACTCCGAGGCAACAACCTGGGTAGGCAAATTGAGCTTTCCGAAATCGCGCGCCTGCCCACCTTGGGAACCAGCACCGTTATAGGCCAACAGCTCCGCCGGCCAAATCTGAGAATGGAAAACAATATTATCTTTGCCCATGAAGTAGTAGGACAACGCCTGTGGGTTCGTCCACCATTCGCGCCAGTCCTCTGGGCTTCCCTGGCCGTTAGCCGCCCGGCGGCGAGCCCACTCAATCGATGCTGAAAGATACCCAACTACCGCATCAAACCACACGTAAAGGCGCTTGTTTGGCCTGTCTTCCCAGCCTGGGACTGGGATACCCCACGAGATATCGCGGCTCATCGCACGCGGGCGAACGTCGTCGAGAAGATGCTTCGAGAACGAGATAACGTTCGGACGCCACGATCCATCGCGTTCCACCTCATCCAGCCACTCCCCAAGCGCACCAGCAAGCGCTGGCAGATCAAGGAAATAGTGCTCAGTGGACGTAAAGTTTGGTGTTAAACCGGAAACCTTAGAGATCGGATCAATCAAATCCTGCGGATCAAGCTGGTTACCGCAGGTATCGCACTGATCGCCGCGCGCCCCGGCAGCGCCACAAATCGGGCAGGTTCCCTCAATGAAACGATCTGGCAATGTGTTACCGGTCTTAGGGTCGATTGCCACCAGTTGCTCTTGCACAATCATGTAACCGTTATCACGGCATCCTTCGAACAAATGCTGGACAACATCAACATGGTTCTGGGTTGTGGTGCGAGTAAACAGATCGTAGGACAATCCGAGGTTAACAAGATCCTCGGCAATAATGCGGTTATTCTTGTCCGCCAACTGTTGCGGAGTAACACCTTCATTATCTGCAGCAACCAGAATTGGCGTGCCGTGTTCGTCGGTGCCCGAGACCATGAGCACATCGTGCCCAGCCATGCGCATGTACCGCGAAAAAACATCAGAAGGGACACCAAAACCAGCAACGTGACCGATATGGCGAGGACCGTTGGCGTATGGCCAAGCTACAGCAGACAATATCTTCATACCTATAGATTACGCGCCTATTGCTGTGATACGAAACTCCATGTGCCTATCTCACGTTCGCCACGTATGCTTAGAATATAGTCAAAGATGACAAACTTTTGGAGGGGTAATGGAAGTTCAACGTGCACTTCTTATCGTCGATGTTCAGCCCACCTTCTGCGAAGGTGGCGCCCTAGGAGTTGAAGGGGGCAATGCAGTTGCGGAACGCATTGCTGATTTCGTCACCGAGCACGCCGATGATTACGAATATATTGTTACCACTCAAGACTGGCATATCAACCCAGGCGGGCATTTTTCTGATACTCCAGATTTTGTTGATTCTTGGCCACCACATGGCGTTGCCGGGACTGCAGAAGCTGAGTTACATGATGCCATTGCCGCTTTGCCTTTTGACGATTCAGTTAAAAAAGGCGAACTTACCGCGGCATATTCTGGATTTGAGGGCAAAAATCCTGATGGTGAGCCGCTGGAGGTTCTTTTGCGTGAACACGAAATTTCCGCTGTTGACATTGTTGGTATCGCAGAATCTCATTGCGTAAAAGATACAGCGTTAGATGCGGTACGTTCTGGGTTTACGACGCGAGTTTTTTCGGATCTCACGGTGCCAGTATCAGAAGATCTTGGGCTCGCTGCGCGCAAGGAGATGGACGAAGCTGGCGTGGAACAGCTTTCTTCTTCGGAGGCGTTCGGTTTCTATGAAGACGATGACGACGACGTTCCGCTCCTCGCTGATGAATGGAAACAGGTTCGCTCACATGCCGACGACGAGTGGGCCGGAGATTCATCAACCGATTGGGATGAAGATACGTGGAATGACACGGACGGCGACGGCATCCCTGATGATCTTGAAGACGACGAATATGGCGCCGCTGACTACCGCGATTTCGAACTTCCGGATTCCAACAATGGCGGAGTGATCCGTGAGGCCCCTGTCTATGACGATTTTGCGGATGAAGACGGGTCTGAATTCAATGAAACGGATCGATTCGATGCTCTCGAGTCGCGACTATCTACCGACGAAGATATCCCCGATTTTGGATTGGACGACTTCGACATTGATATCGATGACGATATTGATTTCTCCGATGAAGTTGATGAATCTGATTTCGATTTCTCAGATATCGATTACAAGCCTGGGCTATAAAAGCTGAAGCAGCTACAGTGGTGGGCGCGACGTCGTCGTGCCCACCCCGCTTTAGTTAGCGTCTTGTTACCACCTATTAAGAATTCTTCGCCGGAATTTTACGTAACGTCCACGGCCACCAGACGATCCGGCCAGCATCGTAGACGACACCAGGGATCAGCAACGATCGAACGATGAAAGTGTCGATGATAATTCCCAGTGAAACGATAATCGCTAGTTGCAACATGAACAGGAGCGGGACGACGCCTAGAGCGGCGAATGTCGATGCTAGGACGATTCCTGCTGAGGTAATAACGCCACCAGTAACACCGATCGCCCGAATAATTCCGGTACGAGTTCCATCCTTGAGCGACTCTTCCCGGGCGCGCGACATAAGGAAAATCGTGTAGTCAATACCCAGCGCGATGAGGAAGACGAACGCATACAACGGCACAGAGGCATCTGCGCCAGGAAACTCTAAGATTCGGTTAAAGACGATAGCGCAGATACCCAGCGTAGCTCCGAACGAAATCACATTTGCAACAACAACAAGAAGCGGAGCAACAACGGATCGAAGAAGTATCATGAGCAAAATTGCGATAACACCCAAAACAACCGGGACGATCTTCAAGAAATCGCGGTGCGCAGTTTCTTGAGTATCCAGCGATTGTGCAGCTGGTCCGCCTACAAGTGCGTGAGCTTCCAACGGCTCGAGCTTTTTGCGGATGTCTCGCACAACGCTTTGGGCCGCTTTATCCTCGGCTGACATTTCAGTAGTCACATTCAGCAATACCCGACCATCAACAACAAGCGGATCATAAACGACGGCAGGCGCACTTGGCCGCTTCTCAGCCGTTCCCGCGGGAGGACCTCCTGCTGGCCGGCCTTGGGCACTAGCGTTGTTTTGTTTTTCTTCATCCATCTGGGCAACGACTGCTTTAACGCCAGGGAGATCTTTAATAACCTTGCGCGCCAACCGGGCCCGGTTCTCATCAACGATAATAGTTGTAGGTTGCGCTGAACCGGCAGAAAATTCCTTTTGCAGGATCTTGAAACCAGTTACTGCTTGGGAAGGCTTCGTAAACTGCTCGATGGCTGATGTTCCGGACGCTCTAAACGAAAACGCAAATCCAGAAAACACCAAAAGAATGGCTAAGGTTGCAACCCAGACAACCCGGTAGCGGCGGGCAACGAATGAACCGATTCGCTGCCAGACCCCATGAGTTTGAGCCTCGTCCACACTGGAATGATGCGGTATTTTTGCTGGCCAAAACATGATACGCGCATGTTTACCAGGTATGAGCAAAATCCCGGGAAGCAACGTTAACGCAGCGAGCATCGCGAAAACGATCCCAATCGATGCGATTGGGCCAAGGGACGAGGTTGAAGACAAATCTGAAATAAGAAGGGTCAGCAACCCCGCAATCACGGTACCACCAGAAGCTACAATCGGCTCCCAAGATCCTTTAATTGCGCGAACCAAAGCTTCAGTCGGGTGTTCAACCACAGTCAGTTCTTCACGGTAGCGCGCAATAAGCAGCAAACAGTAATCAGTGGTAGCACCAATAACAAGAATTGCGAGGATACCTTGTGTCTGCCCATTAAGATCGAGCCATCCTGCCATCGCTATCTGGAATACAACCAGCACGGCGGCACAGAGTGCAGCTACCGATGTTAATAAGACGGCAATAGGAATAAGGAACGATCGGTAAACAACGATCAAGATGACAAACACTAAAACAACAGCCACTAGCAGTAGTGTTAAGTCAATCCCTGCAAAAGCTCCACCTAAATCGGCAGATAGCCCAGCCGGCCCAGAAACATAAACGGCTAAGTCCGCGGGCTCAATTCCGCGGTCTGCCAAAAGCGATGTCAGATTCTGTTGTATCGAATCAACGGCAACATTGAGAATCTTCTTATCATCAGCATCTCGCTCATTAACCAGATCCTG
The DNA here is from genome assembly GCF_900105865.1 of Arcanobacterium phocae. Lineage (NCBI taxonomy): Bacteria > Bacillati > Actinomycetota > Actinomycetes > Actinomycetales > Actinomycetaceae > Arcanobacterium > Arcanobacterium phocae. The sequence goes on along the minus strand of NZ_LT629804.1, from coordinate 810,500 downwards.
ATCAAGATTCAAGGGAAGTAAAACAGCGGTCATATCCTCATTAGGTATGACCGGAATTGGGCCTTGCGCAAGATCACTAACCGTCAGGCCCTCAGTGACCTGGACGTCTGGTAATTCTTTGGCAATTGCGCCGAGAATGCCGATACTAGCTCCTGGAATCTTTTCACCATCGGGGTTAGCCACCACAACAAGTGCCGGAATCGTCGAATCATCGCGAAACTTTTCCGCTTCTTCGCCAGCTAAAGTCGATTCAGCTGAGGCCGGCAAAAAGAACGACGGATCTGACTCTGCCACCGTCGAAATCTTTCCCTGAGCCATGCCGCCAAAAGCGAACGCAACCAGCCATAAGATAAGCAACCCAATCCGTAGTGGCAGTGCCTTTCGCAATCGCAAAAAGTCCGTTGCAGAATCCACACTAATACGCGTCTGGCGCGCTGGCGCTTCTGATGTTCCCTGATGCTTCCCCATGTGAATCCTCCATCGCTAGATACCATTCACCCTAGCGCGTTTTTCAATACACCATCACTTGAAATCGTCTCTATGACGCTATGTTCACTGACCGATTAATCGACAGTGAGGGCCACCACAGCTTGATAAACCTTGTTCTTTCGCAACCCGTGGCGTTGTGCAACATAACCAGCCGCATCTTTTAGCCGTACACCCAGCTCAACCAGCTCATGAACATCATCGATAGCTTGCTGTTCCACGCCACCATCTCCACTAGCCGACCGCGAATAGCCTTCTACAACAATAGAAATTTCGCCCTTAACATCGCAGTCATGAGCCCAGGCTGCTAAATCAGCAATCATCCCTCGCTGTACTTCTTCAAACGTCTTCGTTAATTCGCGCGCCACGGCAGCGCGCCTATTCGGACCGAACTCCGCCGCCATATCCGCCAAAGTCTCTGCTAATCGACGCGGCGATTCAAAAAATATCAACGTTCGCTCGTCATACTTCAGCTTGCCAAACAGCTGCCTGCGCTCACCAGATTTACGTGACGGAAAACCTTCAAAGGCGAACCGATCTGACGCTAAACCAGAAATCGCTAATGCCGTCAGAACTGCAGACGGCCCAGGAATAACCGTGAGCCCAACACCTTCTTCGGCCGCCAAAGCCGCTAGCCGATAACCCGGATCAGATACCGACGGCATCCCCGCGTCAGAGACCATCACGATCGTCTTACCAGCTTGCGCGGCAGCGATCAGCTCCGGAGCTTTCTGGATTTCATTGTGATCATGGTAGGCAATAACCGGCGCATGAATTTCTAGCCCCAATCGTCCAGCCAGATTGAGTAATCGGCGAGTATCTTCAGCCGCGATTATGTCTGCAGCTTCTAATGCATTGCGCAATCGCGGCGACGCATCCCCATCATTCCCCAACGGCGTCCCAGCCAAAATAATCATCCGTTACCCCTCAAAGATCACTAATATGCATTAACTACCGCTGGCATGTACGAACCATCGTTCAAACAGTGAACACTTTTGTTACAAACCACTAACCAGCAATGTCAATTGCCCATCCATAAAACCATACTACTCGAGTCCTCCCACACTATTTCACAGCCATATTCTCTTAACATCGAGACAAATCAGTATCTGGGCAGTAGAGTGATAACAAACACAACCAAATTGCTCGTGAAGCGCGATTAAGGAGCACCCATGTCCGATATAAAACTCGTCTTCCACGTCAACGAAAACAATCGTTGGCCCTTTACAATCCGATCAGTAGACAACTTCCTTCTCCACTCCGGCATTGAAGGAACGAATGTCACCGTCGTCGCCAACGGCGAAGCTGTTCGATCGTTCTCCCAACTCGACGTCGAACCACACCGTATGTCACGCATCCGCGAACTAGCCGAAAAAGGCGTCCAATTCTTAGTGTGCAACACCGGGCTCGAACAACGCCAAGTTAACAAAGATATGGTCCCCGAATTCTGCACCATCGTGCCTGCTGGAATAGTCGAAATCGCACGCCTACAAACCGAAGGTTACGGCTACGTCAAAGCCTAAAACCTATATGACATCTGTCATGCTCAACCGCTGACATCCATGACTTCCGCGCCACCCACGCCACGCGGAACAATACAAGCATGGGAAACCTCAGCATACAGAACGTGCGGAAAACCTATCGCACACCCACCTGCAACGTTACCGCCGTCGACGGCGTCACCGCCACCATCCCGGCCGGACAAATCCTCGCCATCCTAGGCCCCAACGGCGCCGGGAAAACCACACTACTGGACATGATCCTCGGCCTGAACGATCCAACCTCCGGGACTATCACGATAGATGGACTCAGCCCACACGCCGCAATCCGCGCTGGCAACGTCTCTGCCCTCCTGCAAACCGGCGGTCTACTGGCAACCATGAGCGTCCACGAAACCCTCACCTATATTGCCGCCGCCTACCGCGTCACAAAAAACATCACCCGCGAGCGCATCACCGACGTCGTCAACCAAACACAACTCACCCCGCTGCTGAACCGAAAAATCGGCAAACTATCTGGCGGCGAACAACAACGAGTCAAATTCGCACTCGCACTTCTGCCTGACCCATCACTCCTCATCCTGGACGAACCCACCACCGGAATGGACGTCAACGCACGGCACGAATTTTGGGATGCCATGCGCACGCAAACCAGCCACGGCAGAACAATCATCTTCGCCACCCACTATCTACAGGAAGCTGAAAATTTCGCCGACCGCATCATCCTCATGAACCGGGGACGCATCATCGCCGATGGACCCACCAACCAGATCCGCGCCATCGCCGGCGTCCGCCACCTCAAAGCCAGCATTGCGAATGTTTCCCGAGCAGAAACGGCACGGCTCCAGGCCGCATTCAGCGCCACCGTGGCAGATAACATCCTGACCTGTGCAACAGCCAACTCCGATAGCCTCGCCCGTGAACTCCTTCATGCCGGAGCTAGCAACCTCGAAATCGTCCCGTCCTCCCTCGACGACGCCTTCGCATCCCTTATTGCCGCCGACGCCCAACCGAAAGAAAACTGACATGAACGCAACACTCATTCGCTCCGACGTCCTCCGTTTTCTCCGCGCGCCCGAAGCCCTGTTCTTCACCATCGGCTTGCCAATCCTCATGTACATCATCTTCGGCGGAACTGCCGAATACGGCGAAATGCCCATCGGGCACGGCAACATCAACATGGCAGTCCTCATTAATATGAGCATCTACGCCGTTGCACAAGCTGCTGTTGGCTACACCGGTACGGCCGCAGTTGACCGGCTCCAAGGCTGGGGCCGACAACTCGCACTCACTCCGCTGACCTCCGGAAACATTATCGTTAATCGAATATTGTCGGCATTCTTGATCTCAACCATCACGTTCACTTCGCTCCTCATCGTAGGGATTCCAATGGGAGCCCAGCTTCCGACGCTTCGACTCCTAGCAGTCTGGGGTATCAGCTATCTGAGCGTTTTACTCTTCGCGTGTTACGGGCTTGCCGTTGCCTACTCATTTAAGGCCGAAACCGCTGTCAGCATTTCATCTGGCCTGCTGGTGCTCTTTTCGTTTGCTGGAAATCTCTTCGCACCGCTGTCTGGCACACTGCTGTCGGTTGCTCGATTCACCCCGATGTGGGGAGTTGGCGAACTAGCACGCTATCCCCTCACCGATGGGCAGATGTATGACGCCAACGGAGCGCTCTACAGCACCCCGCTCTGGTATGCCTTGGCAAATATTGTTGCGTGGCTGGCTATTTTCAGCGTGTTTGCCCTCTTAGCAGCCCGACGAAACCAGGAACGCTAGGCCGCTACCAAACCAAGCGTCCCCCAAACCCGGCAATAGCGCAAACCTCGCTCATATACGCCTAGGTTTGCGCTATTGCCGAGATTCCCTGACACCCCACAACGATAGAATACGCATATGACTTCTCGCCGCGAATACGCCATGGGCCTGTTTATGGCTCTTATCTGGCTAGTTTTCCTTGTTTTCCCGATCCATTTCATTAGCATCGGCCCATATTCAGCTACGATTCGCATCATCGGCTACGCGCTCACTGCCGTATTCGCCCTCCTCAATTCCACCACCTGGTTTTTGGCATACGCCCAGCGCATGAAGAACCATCTACTCTGGCTCTATATCGTTTCATTCACCATTCTTTTTGCCATCACAATAACGATGCTGGCTCTTTTTGCAGTCGCTGGTTTTTCGTTTTTCCCGTATCTAGCATCTCTGACTGGGATGTTTGTTCCGCTACTCCCCGGTGCAATTATCATGGTTGTCCTCGCCGCAATCATAGAGGTTGCTGGCTGGCTACTCGGCACCGCTGGTGACGCTCATGCTCTCCTCATGGTGTCACTTGGCGTGTTCGCTATGACTGCTGGCTCAAGGTTTTTCGATCGGGCCTCCCAGGAAAAACAAATCGCGGTAGCCCACGAAGCAATATCGGCTGAGCGTAGCCGAGTTGCCCGCGATGTGCATGACGTGGTGGGACATTCACTCACGATCATTTCGCTTAAGTCACAGCTGGCGTTGCGATTGCTCGATTCTGATCCGGAGCGGGCGCGCGCAGAGCTCACCGAGATCTCGGACTTGACTCGCGCCGCGATTACTGAGGTACGCACAACGGTCTCTGGTCTGCGCATGCAGTTGCTTTCGGACGAGCTGCGCAACGCTATCCGGGTGCTCGAAGATGCCCATATTTCAGTGTCAGTTGTGGGGTCAGCGGAGGATGTCGATCCGCGATTCCGTTTTGTTTTTTCGTGGGTTGTACGTGAAGCGGCAACAAACATTTTGCGTCATGCTCATGCCAGTCACGTAAGATGTGAAATGACGTCAACCAGCATTTCGATTATCGACGACGGCGTAGGCATCACTCAGCCTGCCGGAAACGGTTTGACGGGATTGAGTGAGAGGATCACCGAGGTAGGTGGCCGGCTCGATGTGGTAGCCGCTGATCCTGGGACACGGATAACAGCAGTCATGGATGTGAGGACAAAACAATGATTCGAGTGCTGATTGCTGACGATCAGGCGCTGGTTCGTGGCGCGCTGAGTGCTCTGCTCAATCTGGAAGACGATATTGAGGTGGTGTGTGAGGTCGGCCGGGGTGATGAGGTTATGACGGCGGTTCGTACTCACCGGCCAGATGTGGCATTGATAGATATTGAGATGCCCGGACGGGATGGGATTGCAGTCACCCAGGAGCTCGCAGAGTCGCAGCTACCCACCCGGGTGCTGATCGTGACGACGTTCGGCCGGCCAGGCTATGTCCATCGAGCGCTGGCAGCTGGCGCCTATGGGTTTGTGGTGAAGGATACCCCCGCACAAGAGTTAGCTCAAGCGATTCGCCAAGTTCATGCGGGAAATCGAGTGGTTGACCCGGTGCTGGCTACACAGTCGCTGTTTGAAGGAGTCAATCCGCTCACCGAACGCGAGCAAGAGATTTTGCGAGTTGCCGCCAATGGTGCGACTATCGCCGAGATCGCACGGCACGTTTATCTCTCCGAAGGCACGGTTCGTAACCATCTATCGGCGGCGATCGGAAAGACTGGAGCGGAGACTCGTGCCCAGGCAGCAGTGATTGCGCGCGAGCGCGGCTGGTTATAGTTTGTGCCCACGTACGATGGTGAAACGGCTATCGCGGGCCAGCTGGACGACGTCGGTAAACAGCTGCCCGATGCGGAGCCGGTAGCGCAGGTGCGAGTTGTACACAACGTAGATGGCGCCACCAGGTTTTAGTACGCGCTGGGCCGCGGCCAATAGTTCGTCCACGAGGGTGTCGTCGATAGAGAATCCGTCGTGGAATGGCGGGTTGAGGAGGACGGCGTCGACGTCGTTTTCGGCAATGCTTCGCGCCGAGGTGTCCCAGGTGACGGTTGTGCGCTCGCGGTATGGGACGAGTGTGAGCTGGGTTGACGTTACGGCATCGGCTGAAATATCGGTGGCAATAATGGTGGTTGCCGGATTGTGTTGGGCAACCAGATAACTCACGGCCCCGTTTCCGCAGCCGAAATCAAGAATCGTGCGAGGCGGTGTTGCCCAGTCGGCGATGGCAGTGGTGGCAAGCAATTGTCCACCGTGGTCTGCTTGGCTGCCAGCAAATGTAGCACCGATGGCATAGAGGTGACCGGCGTGGTGTGGTTGGGGCTCAGGCAGGTTTGGAAGTGGTTTAGTGGCGCAGAGGGCTCGGAATTTTCCTGATCCGCGGCTGGCGTGCTCGGTCGCATAGTACGTTGCTAGGATCTGGTTTTGGGCTCGAGTCATGTGCTTGGTGTTGTGTGCGCCGACGAATGCTCCGACTCCGGCGCGCGCAGTGCAGTGCGCAAGATAGTCAAGATGTGTGCGTGACTTTGGTAGTCGAGTGACGACGACGCCGTGGCTGGCTTCCGGCTCAACGGTGCTTTGCAGGAAAGCGTTGAGTTCTAGCGGCCCATCGATTCCTCGGGCGCAGAGCTTTTGGCGTTGCCCATTACGGGTAGCGTAGTCACATGCATCGTGTACCTGAGAATGTGAATCGCTGAGCACAGTGACTGTGGAAGCATTGTCGAGCAGGTGAGCAAGTAGCGAGCCAGTCGGATCATCGACGACATAGGCCGGTTGGTCTGGTTGCCAGCCAGTTTCATACGCCTGCGCGATGATGAGTTGGTCTAGTCTATTCACGGTTTTACCTTCGGTTAGGCTCAAATACTATCGCTCTATCAATGCTATCCCTATTCGTGTAGTGTCTGAATATGGGAACTAAATATAATATCACGTCCATCATTCTGTTTACTGGCCTTTTGTTAGGGACGTCACCGCCCGCTTTTGCCGCCAACAACGTCGAGGTAGGCTTTACCACCACTCTTGCTGAACTTAAAGCTGCAGTTAGCGATCCAGCCACCCAATCAGTCACGTTTACTGCCGATAACTCATTTAATGGTGGCTTAGTTATTGATCATCCGATGACGTTCACGATCAACGATGGTGTTGACGTAACATTTGATGGTTCTAATGTTGCCGATAAGACCGGTCTAGATATCACATCGGAATTTACCTTAATTAATAACGGCAATCTGATTATCGAACACTTCGCTGGCTATGGCATGAAGATTAACCAGAAGGTGCCTGGCCAAGAGGTAACTGTGCGCGGGGATGGCGCTGATGGAAGCTCAATCCATATCGGTCCCACTCGTGGTTATGGCATCAATGGCCAGCTGATTCGAGGACCGTTCACGGTTAGTGACACATCACTGACTGTCTCGCCCGGACCAGATACTGCCGAAGGCCCAATCATTTTTGCTCGGAATGGCGGAGCAGATACGCAAGCCAGCGCAACTTTTAACAATTCGACGGTCACTATTGACCACAGTAGTAAGACGTCCGTGTGGCGAGCAGCTTTTTACTCTGAACGCCCGATTGTTTTCCGGAACTCTATCGTTCATTCCACGACGGTACGCAATTACAACATGTCGTTTGTTGCGGGAGCTGCGGTAGATTTCTCTGATTCACTGGTTACACTGGTAACGACTCCCGACGCTGTTTCAAGTGGTTTCTTCGCGAAACCATTTGTATCTATCAATACTGCGAACAATTCAGTTGGGATTACGAATAGCACGATTACCAGTGAGATCGCCGTAGCGGGCACTCACCAGGCTTTCCAATTTCAGGACGCTACATACACCATTGATAGCAGTACCGTCATCGGCGATTCACTCGGCGTTGATTACAAGCAAAAAGTCGGCTCGCACCTGACCATCGTTGGTGATTCCAGAGTTGATATCCCCGGAACGAGCATGCCAAATAGCAAAATTGCCACTGTGATTGACGGCGGAACTGTCGTTCTTCCAGCGGGTGCAGTTGCCAAGAATTCTCTTGGACAAGACTTGCACGAGTTCATTTCTGGGGCCGATTCGACGTCGGTCAACGTTAATTGCGGAACTCTTCAATATACTTATCCAGTCACTCACACGTCAGCCGATCAGCATAAGCACGTATGGGCGCCCGCAGTTAATGTGGACTATTACACCAGCACAACAGATCCAGATTATACCGAACATCGGTTGTTGATCGCCGGTACCTCAATCGTAGAGCCACTCAACGAAGCTGAATTCTTCACGAGTCCCGAGGTTCCTGCTGGATTAACCGGAAAATTTGTTGCTTTTGATCCTGAGTCAATGCCAGGTACAGAATTCACTCCCGATTCGACGGTGTGCACAGACACTAAGGTGACATTCAACTTAAGCGCGTTGCCGATTACTCCAATCCCGGATGTGGCCACGACAGATCTCACCGTTCATGTTGGTGACACAGTTCCAGCAACTGATGGGCTGGTTGATCTGCCAGCCGGCGCTCGGGCAGAAATTATTACTCCGGCACAAACATCTGCAGCCGGAAACACAACCCAAACCGTCAAAATCACATTTGGCGACGGCTCAACACGTATCAAAGTCATCAATGTGAACGTTATTGACCAGCCAGCACCCACCGATCCCATTGTAATCGAAACACCCATGCCGTCAGAGTCTTCATCTGTTTTAGCAAAAACCGGATTTTCGTTGGGATTTACTGGGCTAGTGTCAGGAATTCTGCTCGCCTCAGGAGCCGGCATCATGCTCGTCGCCAAACGGCGCAGGAGGGTGTGACCCCAGTTATTGTGGCGATGCGTGAACACACATTTTTGCCGCAAATAACTATCCAACGAGAAATTGTGCGCTCGGCGTTGTACGGTTGTTCAAGGATCAGATCACACATCGAAGCATAGGAGCTATTGTGACCACCACTAATACCACCCGCGAATGGGAACTGTGGGACGCTGAAGAGTTAGCTGCCCAACTAGACGATTTCACTATTCCAACGCCGGAAGAACGGGCGGCCGTACAACCTGGAGACATCGTCAAACTGGTATTCGGTCTAGTGAATCCTGAAGGTGAAGTTGCTGCTGAACGTATGTGGGTCATCGTCGACGGCCAAGACGCTGCTGGTTATGTCGGCACGTTGGACACTGATCCAGAATTTATTTCGTCCCTAGAAGCAGGCGACGAGATTCAGTTCAGCTCAGACCACATCATTGAGATCTTTGACGAAGAAGCCTACCAAGCTGGTAGCGGCGGCTGCGGCGGAAACTGCAACTGCAGTTGTGGTAAGTAAAAACTGATATTACTTCGTAATTACCCGGTATAGTGCGGCAGCGCATTGTGCCGGGTATTGCGTATCTTCATGGGAAAGCTCAGTAATGTCAGCCGGCTTAACAATCTGAGTCTTGCGCAGCACAGCAAGAAATGGCTTTTTCCGCTCCGTGAATCGTTGCCGCATGGATACCTTCCAGCGCGGTTTAATAGCAATAAGCCCTTCAACCCGGTGTGCGTAACGCTCATTAAATGCAGCTAACGCGATTGCACTAGAACCAGAGCTTATGAGAATTATTCGTTCGTCAGATACGCTCATCGCATCACGGTCAATAATTGAGCACAGTTCGTCTACGGTGTGGCACTGCCGCAGATCTGGCGCAGCTATCGCCCATGCCGGTGGTAAATAGTCAGCAACTTCCCGCCAGTCAAAGGGTGACTGACCAGGCGAATGAAGAAATACTAGGGTTGTCACAGTTACGCCCGACGACGTGACAGCAACGCATCTAGCGTAGAACCGCCGCCGAGAACATCGCGACGCAATTCTTCATTTCCAGTCATCTCTGGAGCATCATGAGCATCTGGCAACGATTCATCACCCAACCGCTCATTGAGCTTAGTTGGGCGGAATGGCACGTTAGTAGCCACTACTGTTTCAGCCTTAAACGGTGCAACAGACTTCAGTGTGTACGACGGTGTGGCTGGTACTGCCAACGCAGCCGTTCGGGCATCAAGTTCTTCCCGCGAAAGCTTCCGAACTGGAACACTAGTCTGGGATTCGGCAGTAGCAGCGTTCTCTTGTTTCGCACTTATATTCTCCGGAACCGTTACTTCAACAGCTTTATGCTCTGCCAGCTTAGTAGCCTGTGACATGCTAACTTGTCCCCGCAGGACCTTATTAGCATGAGCGATACGTTTGGCATCGGCGTCGTCGGCTTTCACCATCTCGTTGATGACGTAACCGAACAATGCCCCGTACGCACCTGTCACAACCGTGGAAACGATAGCAACACCTGAGGGAAAGCTAGTAAGCGCAACAACACCCCACGCTCCTAACGTCGCAACAACGAGGACTAACCCAATCATCATTCCACGCATCTGATTCGCATGGCGGGTAGCCATCCGAGCGCGGGCGCGTGACCGATCACGAGCCGCGTTACGCAACTGTTCACTCGTCATTGCTGGTGTCATGATTCGCTCCGTTAGAAAAATTTTGCCGTGAGCATCTGAAGACTGACTCGACATGAGGGTACGCCGATCGATCAATCGCAAATCTTCTGCAAAACGTTCATCAATCGGCGCATCTCCAAGTACTTGCCGCTGGCGTAGCACATGAGGCACGAGATAGATGAGCAGAAAGACTGCGACGATCGCTAAACCGAAGCCTCCGAAACCCATGTCTCCACGGTAGTAAAACCCCGCCAGAAAGCGGATATTTACGGGTGGCGTGTTGCCTGATCATGCCGAAATATCCGACATGAGTCACACCAGTACCACAGATGTTAGCGATCCAACACCTCACACACCAACTCGTCGCCTACCGAGACGACGCGCTGAGTTTCCGGAACGATCGCCAAGCAGTTTGCCGCGGATAATGCAGTTAGTAAAGGACGTCGCGGATCGCCAGTTGGCTCCACCTGATATCCTTCCCGCGGATTACCTAAAACGCGGGCGCGAACAAATTCACGCTGGCCGTCCGGAGACTCCCAGCCGCGGATGACCTTGGCCTTTACGGCTTGGCGATGAATCTGGGAATGGCCAGCCATCTTTCGCAGCGACGGACGAATAAAGACCTCAAAATTGGTAATCGCCGCTACCGGATTTCCGGGCAGACAGTAGACAACTGTATTGCCAATCCGCCCCACACCCAGCTGACGTCCGGGCGACATTGCCACATTATCAAACCGCACATCACCTAACTGATGCATAACGTCTTTGACCGTGTCGCCACCGCCGTAGGACAATCCGCCGGTCGTAATGATGATGTCCGCGCGAACCAGTTGGTCTTCGATCATATCGCGCAACTGCCGCGCGTCGTCAGGCACCGAACCCACTCGGAAAATATCCCCGCCAGCATCAGTAACTGCTGATGCTAACGCATGGGAGTTAGCATCAAACACTCGACCACGACGTGCACTCGTTCCTGGCTCTTGCAGCTCATCGCCAACCGACATGATAACTACTCTCGGCCGCGGATGGACCATGACTCGAGAATGACCAGCAGAAGCTAACATCGCAACCTGCCGCGAGCCGATACGCACACCAGCTTCGAGAATAATTGTGCCGGCGCTAAGATCCTCTGCCTGCAGTCGCACATTGGCTCCAGCTTCTACGGTGGCACGAATTTCCACCTCGGCGCGACCCTGATTAGTCATCTCGATAGGAACAACGGCATCGCTGTCATGCGGCATCGGCGCACCAGACGAAATACGGACACATGCACCCTTCACAATGCTCTGTCCATCAGTTGCATCTGCACGAATCTCGCTGATAACTGGCAGTGTCACTGGGTTTGTTGCACTTGCTCCAAAGACATCTACCGCACGGACTGCGTATCCGTCTCTGCCGGCTAGATTAGTGGCCGGTACGTCCACGAGCGAGCGCACGTTATCTGCCAATATTGTGCCGACGGAATCGTGAAGCGTTACAGTAAACGCCGGCAGTGGCGTGGCAATCGCTAAACAATCGGCAAGATGATCTGCAACAGACTTCATTTTCTTTCCTTCATGTAGGGTCTGGTTCTAGTTTATCCGCTTCTCGCTTAAGGGTGAGTATGAATTGCATTTTTCGTGAAACAATGGAGGTATGAATTCAGCGTTGACATTACCTGACACTGTTGGCATGGATGTTGAGGAAGCTAAACAGGCTATCCGTGCCGTTATTCGGGATAGGCGTAAGGCTAAGGCACATCTTTTTTCTGATGAATGGGTAGAATCTGCATTGGCTTTTACCCATGGTTTTAGCACCGTCGCATGCTATGTTTCGTTGGAAACTGAGCCTCCTACTGCTGCAGTTTTGGACGCGTTGGCAGATTCTGGGAAAAAGATTTTGTTACCAAAACTTGGGCCGGGCCTCACTCGTGCTTGGGCTGAGTATCGTGGCCGTGACGACTTGGAGTTGTTGGCTCCTGGCCGACCACCAGAACCGTCTGGTGACGCGTATTCGAACGATATTTTGACCTCTGTTGACGCAATGATCATTCCAGGTTTGGCGCTTTCTCACGCGGGACAACGGATGGGTCAAGGCGGCGGTTGGTATGATCGCGCGCTAAAAACTCCGCAGATAACTCATCGGATTGCGCAAATGATTTTTCCGTGGGAATTTGTGGATCGGTCTTTGCCACAAGATGACTTGGATGTGTTGATTCCATTCGCTTTGCTTCCAGAAGGCTGGGTTACAACTGAAGCAGCCACTACTATCTAAGCACTATTTTTCCACATTTTTCTTCGTCACCAGTTTTTCCACAGATTTTGTTATGGCTGACGACGACGGAGCTTTGCTTGTCACACTAGTTCTATGACTACTGTTGTTAGACCCCAGCGAATCCGGGCAAAAATGTGGCAATGGCGTTGGGTTGGGTTCTTTGCGCTTTGTGCTGTTGTCATCCAACAAATACTGGCACTTGTAGCTGCATCGCAGCCCGCAGAGTACCAGATCGTTGCCGCACGTAACTCGTTTCCCGCTGGCTACGAACTCACCAATGACGATATTGAGCTGATACCCATACACGCTGTCTTGCCGGGAATGAGCACAGACACAGCAGAGATCGTAGGCCATCATCTTCTTGTTCCTGTCAACGCAGGCGAGGCAATCGGGCCGAATCAAGTGCTATCGCCACAAACTATTGAACAGGCAGCGCCAGGATTTGTCATTGCCCCGGTTGTGTTAGCTGATACCGGCGGGTTGGCCATGCTCCATACCGGTAACTATGTGGATCTATTTGCTCCAGTGCCGGATTCTTTCTCAGACAGTCCTCAAGATGCTCAATTAGTGGCTCGTCATATTCGAGTTGCCGGGATAGCGCAAAACTCTGGCGAAAAGAGTTTCCTTCATAACGTGCCTGACACCATGAATTTCTTCCTCGAAATTCCAGATTCAACTATTAAAGTTGTTCTAGGTACCGGATCTCGTGCTCCACTTATTGCAGTTCTTTCTGGTGCTTCACAATAAAACGCCTATATCTATTCACAACCGCAAAGGATTTTCCGTGCTCAAAGGTTTTAAAGAGTTCATTAACAAAGGCAATGTAATCGATCTGGCTGTGGCAGTTATTATCGGTGCTGCTTTCGCTCCAGTCATCTCATCCTTGACTGAAAAGATTATTATGCCGCTGATTTCAGCAATTTTTGGTCAACCTAAGTTTGACGATCTTGGCGAATTCCATATCGGAAACACCGCCATCCAGCCTGGTTTCTTTATCACTGCAGTAGTCAACTTTCTGATCGTCTCGGCAGTAATCTACTTCTGTGTTGTCCTACCAATGAACGCTTTTAAAAAGCGTAAGAAGCAAGAAGAAGCACCAACGCCAATTCCAGAAAATGTTGCGTTACTAACCGAGATCCGTGATCTGTTAGCACAGCGCTGATCACCACATAGTAAATGGTAGGGCGAGCTAATAGCTCGCCCTACCATTTACTATGTATTAGATTTTCCCAAAATGTGGCGGAATATTGTTAATCAATTCACGCTCATGCGGTGACAGATTCACTGGTTTTGGAGGTTCGATAGCAGACTTCCGCGATAACACGGGGCCTGCATCCGAAATATGCAAAGCTTGCTCGGCATATTCAATTTCACCTCGTTCTAAACGTTGCGCATCAACACGCGATAACCGTACAACACGACGCCCATGTGTCTTACTCATCACTAGCTACTCCAACGCGACGCACAATATTGGCTAAAACGCGATCGATCTGGCTACCACGCCGTAACGCTAACTCGTTACGAAGCTCGGTGACAAATTCTTCGGTGGTACGTTTAATCTCGTCCGAAGCAATCCACATCAGTAGCTCTTCAAGCTCGTTATCTGTATATCCAGCTAGCTGTAATCCCGGAATAACAGTTGGACGAACAGATCGCTTCTTTGGTTCTGCGCGGGGAACTTCATGTTCTACTTCTACAGCTGGATCTCCCCATTCGTTGACGTCTGGAACTGCTAAATCAGTGTCTGGATCATCTTGATTCAGCACCGATCGAACGAGGTCAATGATCTTCTCAGCTTGACCCTGCGGATCAACGAAAAGTGACGTGGAGAACGTCTGGTAGACTTCCCATCCACAATATTTCAACGTGTCGATCCGGTAGCGGTCACGCCGGCGCAGTGATGCTTGGCGTGCATATGCTACATCGTCATAAACAACGGCTACTGCCCATTGACCCGGAATATCTGGGTGCCCCACGATGAGCGGGATACTCCAGTCACCGTGGCCAACATTAGCTCGCGTAACAAAGCCCGCATTCTCGATCCGCCGAGCTAAATCTGAAAGTAACGGTGCTATCTCGCCAACAGAATCTGGAACAGTACTATCTGCAACGTACCCGCCAGCTTCAGCCAAAAGCTGTGCAAGCAGTCGCGGCCCCGGCGTCGAAACCCGCTTCAACGAAATATCTCCCGGCGCAAGTGAGGAAATAATAGTCATCGATCCACGCGCAGCCTCAATAGCATCGATCATGCCGGTTAGGCCTAACGGAGTTGATAATGCTCCGAAAGAATGTAGCACTCGGCCGTGGACCGTCTTTCCATAGCCTACGGACAAAATCACGTGATCACGACGCACACTCGCCGCCGAGAAAATATCAACAACGACAAACGGTTCACCTTTGTTACCGGCATACAAAGCTGACAGTTCCTTGGACTCGGTTCCCAAATGACGCAAAGCTTCGCGAATCCGATGAGCATGTGCCGGCGATACTGTGACAACCGCTAACGATTCATCTGGTCTACTCATAGCATGAGCCAACACAGCATCAACTACTGCATCAACTTCCACTTTTGGCGCTTCTACTGCACCATCTGCAGACGAACTTGGCACTCCTCGTCCATCGACCACGACTAGTTGTGATTGTTTAGCTGATGCAACTGATGGTATCTGTGGTAGGACGTCGTCGTAACCATGGGCACGCAGTGCTCGTAGTGATAGTCCATCGAGTCGCGCACGGTTTGTTGGTAACTCTCGTACTGGAAGCACACCAGACAACGCTCGCAACGCACCATTTTCGTGTTCCACAATATGTGCTCGACGAACATCTCCCAAAACGACCATTTGCCGGCCACGGGTGACAGTCGAAGCAACCGATGCAACGGTCGCGTTATCTGAAACGTCCATCATAACGACGTCTACCCACGGCATCGGCGGAATAAATTCGGCAGCAATAGTGGCCGGAACAATCCACACTGGACGAGCAACTTGAACTAGCCGCTGATATGTTGCAATCACATCGCGCAACACTGATATTCCGTGGCGTGCCAGAAGTGCATCAAGT
Source organism: Arcanobacterium phocae (assembly GCF_900105865.1). Taxonomy (NCBI): domain Bacteria; kingdom Bacillati; phylum Actinomycetota; class Actinomycetes; order Actinomycetales; family Actinomycetaceae; genus Arcanobacterium; species Arcanobacterium phocae. The sequence continues at coordinate 794,951 of NZ_LT629804.1, read as the reverse complement.
TTCAGCGTATCGTTTTTGCGGTCAATCATTAGTGCTCGCGCATTATTGACTACGGCCAGCTTCACTGGACCGGCCAAAGACTCACAATGCGCCGCATCGAGCTCTTGGAACGAAGCTAATAAATCCGCAAGATCTTGCGGCCCAAGATGAGCAAGCAAAGACGACGTAACGATTAACTGCTCAAAAATAGAGGACCAGTATGCAAGGTCAAACTCAGCATCGATATGCTCGACTAGAACTTCGCGCTCCAGCATATCGTCCACGAACCGTCCCAACCCACGCTCACGCAAATCATTCAAAGCCGCATTGCGCTTGGGGAGAACTTCCATGTGCGGACCATCAGCAACTAATTCAGCAATCCTACGTTGCAACTGGTCAAACGGCATCTCTACAAAGTTCATATTGCCCAGATGGTCAGAGAGGAAAGTCAGATCATCCATCAACTGTACGCTCGTGGCCTGCATATGTGCCAAGCCCTGTGGTAACTGTGGCCAGCCACCTTCTGCAGTGTAACGTCGCCAAGTTTCCCGACGCTCTTGGACTAAGGAAAGTTCAGCATGTAGATCTTTGACGATGGCTCCCGGGCGAACCAGATCCTGCGCTTGTTTCTTGAACCGACGGCGTTCCCCACCGCGCATAGTATGCCCATTACTATCACGCCATTCACGCGAAGCAGTAGCAATAACCATGTCCATCGGAGAGGTTTCAAAAATCTGTGGAACGAAGATATCCAATGACTGCGCAATGCCGTCGAGTACGTCAATTTGTTCCAGCCACTGGGCAAGGTTAGATGCTTGCTTCAGACCTGTCTCACCCGCTGCCCGCGACGACTGGCTCACGACAGTAGGAACCGTTTCTTCATGTAACCGCTGAGCTGCTTCAAGCGCTTTTTGCCCCATGGCTGGATCAGCAATATCAGTGGAGGTCCATGCACACTGCGCTACTGATGGGTCAAAAGCGTGATGCTGACCCGCTTGTTCTAGCGCGTGGCGAACAGCCGTTAAACCTTCACCAGCAAAACTGTTTAGTGTTTCGCTGTCAAAGCGGACCCGTGTTAAGGGGGCTTGTGTACCTTCTGTAGACGCCGCTAACTTTTCGAGCAAGTCATAAACTGATACGCCCCAGCGTGGGCTTACGTCGTGTAGTTCCCGCATGAAAGTTTCGAGAGTTGAGCGGACTCGCATCAGCTCAGTACGCTGCGACAGAGTTTCATCAAGTGGTAGTTCTGGACGCTCAACTCGCATTCCAGTACGGAGCCGCATCGGGATGGCTTCGACGTCTGAAAAATCAGCAACGAGATCACCTAAACCGTGTTGTTCAAGTTGGCTGACGACGTCGGCCGCGCTCGAAGCTCGCGAAGGCACGATGATCAAGGAGCGTCCTGATGCAACTGTATCCGCAGCAATAGCTGACATTGTTGCAGAACGCTGAGACCCTGGCGGGCAATCCACCACTAACGAACGACCGGAGGCAACTGCCTCAACAACCTCTAATTCGGCAACATCAAGATCGCCCACGCCACGTTCTTGATCAGGATTCCGATCGTGCGGATTTCCTGCTGGCAATGGCTGGGAAGATTCATCACGCGATTCTTGGTCGCCAGCCAACGCCAACATAACCGGAGAGGTCCGAACATAGGGCTCCATCGCTTCCAGATCTGCCAGCATCATTCGTTCCGGTTGGAAAAAAGACCCCAAAACGACTCGTGACTCGTAAGAGAAGCCCGGCAAATAAATACGACCCAGCTCATTTAACCGAGTGATCAGGACATCAACGGAACCATCTTCCGTTGCCAGCTGACGCAGTGCTGCCAATTCCTCCGCAGCTGCACCATGATTACGAAGCGCACGGATGACCACTGGGTTAATCTCAACTGCGGTGACAAGTTGTATGAGTGCTTCTTTTTGTGACGGGAAAAAGAGCCGCACTGGACGGAACAAAGCGACTTCAGTTATTGTTTGCGCTTCTCGAATGTGCGAATCATCTTGGTCAATCGTCTCTGCCACTGACTCTAACAGAGCATCCGGAGAGAGCTTGAGCTCGCCGGTCACATCATAATGCACAATGGGTGAATCAGTGCGAGACGGTTCAGGTAGTTCCGTCCACGTCATCGAGCCAACAGCTAAACTGGCCGGAGCATGCCCATATGTTTGCGCCGTATCATCAAGATCTTCACGAAGTCGCGCAAGCTGAACCTTTGCCTGCGCAAGTGAGCGTTCTTCTCTGATTAACGACGACAGCCGAGTAGCTTGGTAACCATAAAATTGGACCGACGCCGTCGGGTGAATCTGGGTTAAATCAATACGCCCTGGAGCACGCTCAGCTTCTCGCTTGTCCGCCGCGGACGCGCGTTGAGTCAGTTCCTGATGCCAGTCTTCAAACGCCACATTCATAATCTGTTCTCGCGACGCAACCATTTCTGGTCGACGCTGCGGGACATCGGGAGTTGGTTCATCGTCGGCTTTAGTAGTCGCTTCGGTACTGGGTGATTCAACAGCGATTTCAGGCGTTAGCGCATCATCCTTGTGCTCCGGAGTTGTGTCCTTATTACGTTTAAAAAAACTCACGTTTCTCACCTATTCGCTGTTTCAGAGTTCTCATTCACCAGCTCAACGAGCCAATGTTGCCTTATGCGCATCGCAATAGACAGGATGCGCACCGCATGATTCGCAGGTCACCAATCGGGCTCGACATGATGGCTCGTCGCAGTTATGCAACTGCCCAGTCGGCTGACCACATGAATGACAAGAACCAATGACGTCCACTTCGCCACCGGGAAAATCCATCACCTCGCGATTGTCAAAAACCGTTAGCGATCCTTTCCAGCGACCAGTATTTCCGAACTTTTCTCCGTACCGTACAATTCCGCCGTCAAGCTGCATTACTTTGTCGAAACCACGATTCTTCATCAGCGCGGTCAAAACTTCGCACCGGATACCACCAGTGCAGTATGCCAAAATCGGCTTGTCTTTCAGGTCATCATATTCACCTGATTCAAGAATTGAAATAAAATCGTGCGTAGTAGTGGTTGGCGGTACAACTGCTCCATCAAATCGCCCAATTTGCGCTTCGATCGCGTTACGTCCATCAAAGAAAACAAGATCCGGGTTCTCCGCGATAATCTGCTCGACTTCGTCAGGCTTCACATGGCGTCCACCGCCGACGATGCCGTTTTCATCAACTTTGAGTTCTTCCGGGGCACCAAACGCTACAATTTCTTTACGGACTTTAACAGATAGCCGAGGAAAATCTGTCGCGTATCCCTCAGCGTCAGTTCCTAAACCCTCCGATATTTTCCATTCAATATCAGCAAATCCGGGGTATTGTTTCATTCGCTTGACATAGGCTTTACACGCATCGATCGTGCCCCCTACAGTAGCGTTAATTCCGTGTTCAGAGATAAGGATACGGCCACGAAGTTTCAACCGTTCACACATGTCCCACTGCCACATCTTCATTGCAATTGGGTCTGTAATCGGCGTGAATTTATAAAAGAGTAAAACTCGAGACAGTGCCACAATATTCTCCTTGTTCTGATTGCTTCCAGATGAAATCTGGCACGAAATTCGCGTGCCCCCGATAGGAATTGAACCTACGACACCGGCTTTAGGAGAGCCGTGCTCTATCCACTGAGCTACGAGGGCATAGTACACCGATGAATGGAGTACTTATCTAGTGTAACTGAAAGTCTCCACACAATGAACCGCACCACTCGGGTGCGGTTCATCTATGAGACTAGAACAACGTTAACTTTATTTAACCTGTGGTCCCTGATCATCACCAGGGCGCACCCGGCGCGGAACTACCATTGTTGGGCACGACGCTGTTGACAGCACGCTTTGCGATGTCGACCCTAAAAGCAAGCCCGCGAAACCGCCACGCCCGCGGGTGCCGAGCACAAGCAGATCAACCTTGTGTGAGAATTCTGTCAAGATTTGTGCTGGATTTCCTTCAACAGTATGAACTTCGACGTCGATCTCACGACCTTCGTCCACTTCCGCAAGCTGGGTACGCACCGATTCTGCAACTTCTTCTAAGAAACCAGACCGGAATGTGTCTGCCGGGATCCATGTTGCAGCTGCAGTATTAACTGTTGCCACAATCGACAGGTGAGCATGCCATCGATCAGCTTCCCAAACGGCGCGTTGCAATGCGGTTTTGGCATGATCAGAGCCATCAACGCCAACTACTATATGCTTAATCGGTAGATCATCTTCAGTGTGGTCTGCTGGTACGACAACAGTTGGGCAGTATGCGTTTGACGGCACTGCCGAGGACACAGTTCGCAATAAACGATCAGCGAGCGAATTAGAGGTCTCCTCGCGACCACCCACCACGATTAGCGCGACTTTCTTAGACATTCCCACGAGAATTTCGGTAGGATCACCAAATTCTAGGGACCAAGTTACTTCCACGCCTTGATTTTCAACACTAGCAGCGATTTCTTTTATCATTTTTTCGGCTGCACTGTATAAGAATCCCGAATCTCCGGCAGGAATTCTGGCACCGCTCGTCGGCATAAGTTCTGGTGCATAGCTTGGCAGCTCATACGCACAAACTAGGTGCAAGCGAGCACTTCTAGCCCGGGCTTGGGCATGCGCCCATCTCAATGCACTTCGCGATGCCGGTGACCCATCGATTCCAACAACGACAATGTTTTCATGTGACATGGCAACCTCCTTTGGTTTCTTCCATTATCGCACGTTTCAATGCCATATGGTTGATGTCACATTCGAAAATAGCAACATAGGGAGAAGCCATGTGGCCTCTCCCTATGTCAGAAAGATATATATCAGCGACCTATACGAATAAATGTTGGGTTACCGTAAAGTGGCGATTCAGAGGTACCTAAAGCTGGCGTGTGAGCCGCAATATGCATACCGTTTCCACTATAAATACCAACATGTCCCGGCCAGTACACAATGTCACCTGGCTGAGCATCGGCAGCTGAGACAATAGTTCCAGCTGCTAACTGAGCACCTGCAGTCCGTGGGATAGTAACACCTGCTTGACGATATACCCATGAAGTAAAACCAGAGCAGTCCCAACCAGCTGGTGTAGTACCGCCCCAAACATAAGGCGTGCCAGTGTATGCCCGCGCAATGGAAACAATATCTCCTGAAGCAATTGCTGGTGCAACCGATCTGGTAGCAACTGCTGGGGTAACGGTCGCCTTTGCTGGTGCTTGAGTCTCAACTACAGGGGCCTCAGTCGCTTCAACAACATCCGCACCAAGATCAACTTCTGCCGAAACTGCATCGATTGACCACTCGCTAGCTTCTTCCTCACTCAAAACAACGCTCTGAACCTCGACAGAATCACTAGTAGATGCTGCAGTAACGCGACCAAGCGATACGGAAGCATTAGCTACACCCTGAACTGTTTTATTGACGTCATTCTGCGGAGACGCCATAGCGACTGGGATACCAGCGCCAGCAATAACACCCAGCGCCCCGGCTAGAGCCAAACCACGCACAGCGTTCGGATTTTTCACATCTACTGGCGTTGCGATCGAATGTCGTCCCATTGCTTACTATCTCCATTTATGTCTTGACTCAGGCAACCAGATCAAATCCGGTCAGCCCTTAGGCACAAGAAAGAGACTACAACGTTTATAACAATTAGGCAACAATTTGACACACATCTATAACAATTCCGCATTTTTCTCTTGCATAAGAATTTCTTTTTCATTGATTTACCGCAGAAAACTACCTGCTAGTGATTCATATTACAGCTTGTTATAGATTGTTATTTTTCGTTATAAAGCGAGACATAAACATGCTGGGCAAGATCATCCGGCACCGCCACCTGCACGTCACCAAGGTCAAAGATAATCGATCCATCAACTGTAACAATTCCTTGAGCACCAGGGACGACGCCCAATTCTTGAAGATCCGCCAATCCCTGTTCATCTACCTGAACAACTTCAGCAATTCGCTGTATCCGCACTCGACGCCCCGCTGTGCTCGGATTATTCAACGCCATAAGCCCATCATCACAGCCACACCGCATTTCTTCCGGCTTCGGCTCATCACTCGGCATTGGATTACCGAATGGATCATGTTTCGGCTCACCGAGCAATTCATTAATACGATCCGCTGCCCGATCAGAAATCGCATGCTCCCAGCGGCACGCTTCATTGTGTACCTGGGACCACGGCATCTTCACAACATCTAATAACAGCACTTCTGCCAAGCGATGCCGACGCAATACCGCAGCAGCTCTCTCATACCCTGCAGGGGTGAACGATATTTCACGCTTGCCATTCATCCGAATTAAGCCGTCACGTTCCAAACGCGCGACAGTTTCGGACACGGTTGGCCCTGATTGTCCCAACCGTTCAACGATACGCGCACGAAGGGGAGGGATCCCCTCTTCAACTAATTCATAGATAGTTTTGAGATACATCTCTGTTGTATCCATCAAATCACTCATAGCGCACCCCTTTCACGTTTCATATTACCGACAAGTTCCACCAAAGTTATGATTAAATCTTTTACTATACGAAACCCTTTCCTAAATGATTTTATTCCTTTCTATGCTCCTTATATATAGGCCAAGCAGGCATCCAACCAGTTGGATGCCTGCAGAGCTTTCAGTTGCCAGTTGCTCTAGCTGATTCCCAGTACACGGGTAATTGGCTCCAGTGCGAAGTAAATAACGAAGACGGCGCTCATTAAGTACATCAGTGGATGCACCTTCTTAGCATTGCCCAGAACTAGTTCAACAATGACGTGGACGATAAAGCCAATACCGATTCCAACGGTGATCGAATATGTAAACGGCATGAACACGATCGCCATAAACGCCGGTATCGCAGTGCGCAGATCCGCCCATTCAATCTCAACTACTTGTTGCATGATCAAGAAACCAACAACCACGAGAGCCGGTGCAGCAGCCTCGGTGGGAACAATAGCGAACAGCGGCGATAAGAAAGTCGCAAGTAAAAAGGCAATTCCAGTGACAATTGAAGCCACACCGGTTCGAGCACCTTCTGCCACACCAGTGGAAGATTCTACGAAGGAGGTATTAGTGGAAACACCACCCATACCACCAGCAACAACACCGAGTGAGTCAATCAGAAGGATATGGCGGGTACGTGGCACTTGACCCCGCTCATCGACGAGTCCGGCCTCGGTTCCCACAGCTACCATTGTGCCGAGGGTGTCGAAAAAGTCGGCGAGCATGATCGAGAAGGTGAGGACGACGACGGCGATGACGCCAACCTTTTGGAACGGTCCAACTATCGAAAACTGGCCGAGGGTGGAAAAATCTGGAACCTGAATTGGATTTCCAGGGAATGCTGGAACCGTAAGTCCCCAACCGCCAGGATTGTCTGTGCCAGAGTTCCCTAGATGGCCAAAGTTTTCGATGATGATTGCTAATACAGTACCGGTGATTATTCCAAAAAGGAGCGCGCCTTTAATCTTGCGCACCATCATGATGATAATACAGAGGAGCGCAACAACGAAAACAACCAGTGGCCACGTAGAAATGGAGCCATTGACTGCAAATGACACCGGAGTACCAACTCCAGGGCGAACAATTCCAGCGTTCACCAAACCAATAAACGCAATGAAGAGACCAATGCCTACGGAGATAGCCGAACGCATGAATTTCGGAACAGCCTTGAAAATCGCTTCGCGCAAACCTGTCAGAACAAGCGCAACGATAACAATACCTTCAATAACTACGATGCCCATGCCATCCGCCCAGGTCATTCCAGGAAGCTTGACGAAACCTGCGATCATGCCGTTAAGCCCTAGGCCTGCTGCGAGCGCGATCGGAAAATTGGCTACCGCACCCATCAGAACGCTCATAATTCCTGCAATCAATGCTGTCGCAGCAGCGATGGCTGGAATGTTTGGTTCTGCGCCACCACCAAGGAAGGCTCCGGTCGAATCCGGGCCAGACAGGATGATTGGGTTGAGAACCAAAATATAGACCATGGAGAAGAACGTAACGATACCGCCACGAACTTCTTGCATCAGCGAGGAACCACGCTGCGTGATCTTGAAATAACGCTCAAGAAAGGATGATGACATCTGTTCAGCAGCAGGCTGTTTTACTGGGTCAGCTCCCGTAGTTTTCTTCACTTACCTAATGCTGACATAGGGACATAACACCCAGCCACACCAGTCCATATTTTAAGATGTGTTTTATTCACATTTTGAGATTAAGGAGCTTCTACCTGAAGAAGCTCGCCGGCACCACGCACACTGATTGCGCCGTCGTCGGCACTTAAAAACATTGATTGCCCAGTATTTATAAAGAAAAATTCGTTCCCTATCCACACCTCTACAGCACCACGCACACACAAAATGATACGTGGACCACAACCCTTAACCTCGACACGCTCATCGGCATGACGCAAGGAAATAACGGATAGCTCAAAATCATCCACCGGAACATAGAACGTTGATTGCACGGAACTAATCCGTTCTGCCGCAATACGGATCGGTGGCGCCGCAACCGTGTCGGTAATGCGCAACAACTCCGCCACATCAACATGCTTATAGGTCAAACCAGCACGCAACACATTATCGGAGGAAGCCATGACTTCAACACCTAAGCCGGAGATGTAGGCATGAACAATACCCGCTGGTGTATATAGAGCTTCACCCGGATGCAAAGTAACCGGATTAAGCAACAGCGACGCCACGATTCCCGGATCGCCAGGATGGAACCGAGCAATCCGCACCGCCAACGCATCTGCACGAGGCGACGGCGAATCGACAGATCGGCGCGCAGCGCACTGTGTCACCAGCTCTGCCACTTCCTCCTCCGTCGGTCGCGTTGCTTGTGAAATCAACTGCGAAAATGCTTGACGCACCCCATGATTATTGGGTTCAGCCGCGATCGTAGTGCGCACCCGCTGGGCTACTGCACAGTCCAACCCACTGAGAACCCCGAGAATTCGGCGCGGACTGCGGAACCCCACTAACGCTTCAAACGTTGTTAGCGCGTAAAGCATTTCTGGCTTATGATTTTGATCCGGATAGCACCGGCGCGGATCCTGCGGTGGAATCCCAGCACGCTCTTCACGCTCAAACCCGAGGTATGCCTGCTCCAATGACGGATGCACTTGTAGCGACAACGGCTGATCTGGTGCGATTAGCTTAAGTAAAAATGGTAGCTGCGAACCATATCTGGCAATAATGTCATCACCGAGAACACGATGAGGATCAGCCGCAATCAGCTCTGCAAGTGACAACAGCTCACCACTGCCACCCTGCGGAGCATAAGACTGCTGTCTCGGATCATCGGAAACAAAGGACGGGGCATTATTATGCGCACCGAACCATAGCTCCGCTACCGGTTCGCCCGCAGCAGGGTGCCCGAAAAGTCGGGGGATCGCATTGTGCGATCCCCACGAGTAATGACGAACGCGGCCTTGCAAATATTTCATTGCCTACCGCTTAGCTACCTCAACTTCGGCTTCATCAATTACTGGCGTGGTTTGCTTCCATAGATGTTCCCGGTGCGGAACGTCTGTTTCCGAATGAGCACCACACCCGTGATCCAGGGACACAACACGCCCATCAAATGCTGACCACTCGTTAGCACACGCTCCAAAAAGCTGACGTGCAGAACCGCCCAGATGCATCAAATACCCACAGGTTGAACAAGTTGCTTGAGCATCGCGGGTAGCTTGGTTACGCGGGCCGGCATCGGAGCGATACCAGCGACGGTAGGCTTTTGCCCGGCCGTGATCAGACATGATTCGGGCACGGCCCAAACCTAACTCCCAGTCCGCTATTACATCCTCGTCAACGCCTACAGTTTCACATCCCTGATCGAGCCCCGGATCTACATTAGCGACTAGCTGTGGATCTTTCGGGTTATATGGCAAGCGATCTGAAGGCGTAACGTCAGATGGCTGTAAGCGATCAGCCCACGGAATCCAGTCCGGAGCCAGCAGCGCATCTTCGCCGGGCAGGATCGATAGTTCCGCAACCGAAACATTCTTAGACCGCGGTGCACGAACTAGTGACACGGTCCAGTACCAGCCTCGATATCCAGCCATTAGACATTCAAACGCATGTGTGACGAGACGTTCGGCCTCCTGGACCATCCCCACGTGTTTGCCTACCCGCTCAGGAGTAGTGATATCCGTGAGCGCTTCTCTCGCGAATTCAACAGCTTCGCCGAGAATCTTATCTTTAACTACTTTTTTGCGTGGAGTTATTCTTTTAGGCATCAAAATCATCTGCTAGTGCACGTAATGCTTGAGCAATCCGCGGTCCACCCTCGGGATAACGACCCCGGCGAAGTTGCGTGGATGAAACATCAAGAATCTTAATCAGGTCTTCAATGAGTGGAACGAGTTCTTCAGGTGACCGGCGATTGACTTCTAGGAGTGACTTTTCTTTTTTGATCACCGAGACCGAAAGTGCAGCTGGACCGCGGCGAGTTTCGCCAATTCCGTATTCAACTCGGGTTCCTGGGCGCAGTTTAACGCCCAGTGGCACTGCGCTTTGAGCAACATAAACTTGGGCACCATCGTCCCCAGTGATAAAACCAAAGCCCTTCTCAGCGTCGAAGAACTTCACTTTTCCAGTAGGCACGGCATTCTCTCTTTCATTTCCGGAGTGCGATAGTTTTGAGTACGCACTCAGACATAGCTAAGCAACATTATGACACTTATATGACTAACTATTCTATCAGGCAAGGCTCGCAGACTTGCGCGCTAAGCGTATCAATATGTCCACAACAGACAACTTAATTGATAGATTTGAGGTATTACTCAGCAGAAAGGCAATAATCATGAGAAACTTGCGCCGATTATTGGCAGCCGTGATAGCAGGTATCTTCCTATTGTTACCTGGTGTGGCGTATGCAGTTCCTCCTGTTGATATTTCCAGGAACTACGAAGACTACGCAGACGTATCTGAGCGCGAAGCACAACTATCAAATCTTATTGTTGAGGTTTCTAGCGGAAATTTGTGGGTTATCACAGTTGATAATTTTGACGGGCTTGCGCCTGATAATTGGGCCCAGAAAACGTTTGACAAATCTGGTCTAACATCGGTTGATGGGTTACTCGCTGTCAGTGTTGGGACATCTGAGCTCTATGCCTATTCGCCAGATGGCCAGATCAAAGAGCTTCTCAACCAGGCAACTTCCCAAGATGTCTTGGATAAGTTCCACGACGGCGAATGGGACGCTGGTATTGAGTTGTTTGGCGAGCACGTACGCACTTTACGTAATGGCGGCCCCGCTCCGGTCGCTCCTGGGCAAGCAGCTGCTCCAAATGTCCTACCTGTTATCGTGTTGATAGCACTTGGCGGCGCAGTAGTGGTTGGATTCTCGGTATGGCGAAAGAAAAAGGCTCGCGTTAGTGAGGATATGTCTAACGCGCAATTAGCGAAACAGGCTTCGGCTGAATTATTGGCTGCCGACGACGACGTTCGCGCTGGTGCTAACGAACTTGAGTTTGCTCGCGCTGAATTCGGCGTCGAAGCTACCCGCGAGTTCCACGATGCCCTAACACAAGCTCAAGAAGCTGTTCATAAGGCATTTAACTTGCGGCGGTTACTTGACGACGACGAACCAGAGACTCCTGCTCAGCAGCACCAGATGAATACTCAGATTCTGCAATTGTCACACCATGCCCGGGAGACGATGCAAGCACAAGCCGAACAGTTTTCTGCACTACGTGATTTAGCGAACCGGGTAGATTCGAAACTGAGTGATTTGCAAGAACGCCATGATGAACTCCAGGCTCAGCTTTCACTGGCAGAGGTTAAGGTTCGTAATCTTGGTTTGTCTTTCCCACAAGAATCATTGGCGACGATTTCTACATACCCGTCTCAGATTCGTACTCTTTTAAGCGCATCATCGACACATATTACCGATGCTCATACTCATGTGAAGCAGGCAGAAAAAGGCGAAGCCGTACAATACGCCCGCATGGCTGAAGGCGTACTCGACCAAGCGTCCAAACTCATCGATCGCATCGATCAAGCTCCAACATTGTTAGCTCAAGCCCGCGATCACTTGCCACAAGCTATTGAATCATTGTCTGCCGATATTTCTGATGCAAAGCGGCTGGGCCAAGGAAACGCCACGATTACCCAACGCCGGCAAGAAGCCGAAGCAGCCATTGCGCGAGCGACTGCGGGCTCCGCCGTCGATCTCCTTCTGGTAGCTGACCAACTAGAGGAGGCCGAACGGCAGCTTGACCTAGCACTAGTTCACGTGCGTACAGCAGCCGAGCAAGAAGACAAACGAAACACTAAGCTCACTCAATACCGTATCCGGCTAGAGGAAAAACTCGCGCGCTTAGATGAAGATGTTACTCGCTATCGCGAGGTCGTCACTGCCGATACACGCACTCTTCTCAATCGTGCTCACAGTGCATTTACTTCGGCACAATCACAAACTGGCGAACAGCAACTGTCGACATACAGTTCCGCAATGGACTATGCACAACGTGCCGAACGCGCGCTGAATTCTGATATTGAGGATTATCGCGGAAGCGGACGTCAATCGCGTACTGGTTCCGAACTAGGTGGTGAACTGGCAGGAGCGATTCTCACCGGAGTTGCCAGGTCATTGATCTACGGAGCTTTGTCGGGCGGTTCTTCACGTCGGAATGACTGGGGAAACAACAGTTTTGGATCTGGCGGCAACTCACATTCCGGTGGCGGTTTCGGATCTGGCGGTGGCGGTTTCGGAAAAACCTTCTAAACACGAAAACTTACGTATAAGATTACAAGAATAACTACCGGCAGTAAGATGTATCTCAACATCGCTGTCCCAAAGAAAGGTTCCACTATGGCTGAAAAGCAATCAATCCTCGGCCGCATGGCCCAGTTAGCTAAAGCAAATATCAACGCGCTACTTGACCGCGCCGAAGATCCGCAGAAGATGCTCGACCAGATGGTTCGCGATTACACCAATTCGATCGCTGAAGCAGAAGACGCAGTGGCAGTTACAGTTGGAAATCTCCGCCTTGCTGAAGCTGATTACGACGAAGACATCCGTGCAGCACAAGAGTGGGGCGCCAAAGCCCAGGCCGCTGTCTCCAAAGCACAAGAACTACGCGCTGCTGGCAATGAAGACGGCGCACAAAAGATGGAGCATCTTGCCAAAGTCGCTATCGAACGTCAAATTACCGCTGAAAAAGAAGCCCACGATGCAGAGCCGATGATCGCTTCCCAGCGTGAGGTTGTTGCGAAGCTCAAAGACGGCTTGAATATTATGCGGAGCAAGCTCAACGATCTACGTAGCAAGCGTGACCAGCTCGTTGCTCGGGCAAAGTCAGCTCAGGCACAAAATACTGTCCAAGATGCGATCGGCTCCATTAACGTTCTTGATCCTTCAACAGAAATTGGTCGCTTTGAAGAGTCGGTACGCCGGCAAGAAGCCCTTGCTCAAGGCAAGGCAGAAGTTGCCGCATCATCATTGGATGAACAGTTTGCTCAGCTTGAACAGTCCTCGAATTCAACTGAAGTCGAGGCACGGTTAGCAATGCTTCAAGCAAACACTGACCCTCAGCAGATCGAAAACTAACATATCGACTCTTCGGTGGGCAGAAACCAGTCGGTTTCTGCCCACCGCTATATGTTACATATTGCCCTGCTTTTCGTCGCGAAGAGGGCTAAAATACAAGTATGTATATTCTTATTGATGGTGAAAACATTGACGCTACCCTCGGAGTGAACATTCTTAAGCACTCCCCACGCGCTGAGGAACGTCCTCGCTGGGACCGTGTTCTCGAATTTGATCCGTTTGACGATCCGGCAACATCTACGTCCGAAAACCATCGAGAGAAGAACGCCAAAGGCTTTTTCTTCTTGAACGTCTCACAGCGCACCGCAGCCCCATTCATCCAAGCTCTCCTAGCAATCGGATGGCAGCCAATCCAGCTGACATCGCAAGATCCAGAGCGGAAAGTTGTTGATGAAGGAATTCAGCGCACTCTCGAAGCTATTCTTAAAGAACGGCCTGAAGCAGACGTCGTCGTCGGAACTCATGACGTCGACTATCTTCCGCAACTAGAAGCATTACTCGACGCTGGACATCGCGTAGCTATTATCTGTTTCCGCGAATTCCTTGCTGTTCCGTTGGCAGAATTAGAAGATCGTGGACTTGTCATCCACGATCTTGAACTTGATGTCCAGGCATTCAATATTCCACTCAACCGTACTCATCCAGTAGATATCGATGAGTTCGATCCGTACCCGTACCTGTGAAACACATTTTCAGGATTCTCTCAGTTTAGTAGCGGAAAATATTGTCCATGACAGAACAAAAATCAACAGCAAAAATATTGGTCGTTGACGACGAACCTTCGATTCGCGAACTCCTCTCCGTATCGCTGAAGTTCGCCGGTTTTACCGTTGAAACTGCTGACGACGGCCGTAACGCAGTGCGTCTATTCCAAGAATTTTCACCTGATTTAGTCGTACTGGACGTGATGCTACCTGATTTTGATGGATACGAAGTCTTGCGCCGCATCCGCACACAAGACTCCGACACTCCAGTTCTTTTCCTGACGGCAAAGGATGATCTTCAAGATAAGATTCATGGACTAACTGCTGGTGCTGACGATTACGTCACTAAGCCGTTCTCCTTGGAAGAGGTCGTTACCCGGATCCAGGTCATTTTGCGACGCACAAATCCTAGTACCGATGAGCCTTCGGTTATCACTTATCATGATCTTGAGCTAAACGAAGATACATACGAGGTTCGTAGAGCTGGTCATCTCGTTGAGCTCTCTCCTACCGAATATAAATTATTACGGTATCTGATGGTAAACGCGGAACGCGTGGTATCAAAGGTTCAGATTCTTGATCATGTCTGGGATTATGACTGGATTGGTGAGGCTTCGATTGTTGAATCGTATATTTCCTATCTCCGCCGGAAAATAGACTCGGCCGAAGCACTCGGCATCACTGACCCAGAACAAGTCGCCGCGCTCGTGCCGCTTATTCACACCAAACGCGGTATCGGATACGTCATGCGCGCTGGCAAGTAAATGGCCTATGGAAAACTCTTCCTCGCAATTACACGTTACCGGGCGTCTATCGTGGCAACTGCTCGTAGTTTTCCTTGTGCTACTCGGATCCGCACTGATGTTGGTTTCGGCGTTTGCAACTATTTCTTTGCGAACCTTTCTGACGTCGGAAACTGACAAAACACTGTCATCGTCTGGACAGATCGTGGCTTCACAAACTGTCGATGCACTCATTCAAGGAACATCAGAAGCGCTGCTACCGTCTGACTTCTATCTGTATATTTCTGATGATTTCGGTACTGCAGTTGAGGAAGTACATCCGTCAATCGAACAACGATACGGAAAACCAGAACACGCAGAAACGTTGGCGTCAAATTATTTCGATCAACCCCGTACTGTTGATGGCACATTCGAGGACACCGAATGGCGCATTATTTCCGTGCCACTCACATCTACTGGTTCAAACCCACATACCGTAGGCAATGTGCTGATCGGATTGCCGTTAGCCCAAGTGGAACGTACCGTCACGAATCTCAAGCAGGTTCTTGCACTATTTGTTGTCGCCATCATGTCTATCGGAGCATTGCTATCGATTGTACTGGTACGTCGATCATTACGTCCGCTACGCACGGTCACGCGCGTGACATCGGATGTACGCCAAGGAAATTTTGCGGCAAGAATTCCACTAATGAAGCCGGGAACTGAAGTTAGCATCCTCGGTGAATCAGTTAACGCTATGCTTGACGAGATCGAAGAGTTGTTCGCAGCTCAGGCTGCTTCGGAGCAGCGCGTTCGACGATTTGTATCTGATGCTTCGCATGAGTTGCGCACACCTCTTGCTACTATTCGTGGATATGCGGAGCTGTATCGTATGGGTGGCGTCCCAGACGAGCAAATCGAACTCGCTTTTGGCCGTATTGAATCTGAATCTGGCCGGATGGCTAACCTGGTCGAAGATCTTTTGAAACTTGCACGACTTGATGAGCGTAAAGAAATTCATCCTAAACCAGTAGATCTAGCTGCAGTTGCACTCAACACTGTTTCTGATTTTCTTGCTCGTTCGCCAGAACGAATAGCCAATGTCACCAACCTTAACGGCGACGACGTCGAATCCGTCGTCATCATGGGAGATCAAAATGCTGTGACGCAGCTACT
Organism: Arcanobacterium phocae; assembly: GCF_900105865.1. Classification (NCBI taxonomy): domain Bacteria; kingdom Bacillati; phylum Actinomycetota; class Actinomycetes; order Actinomycetales; family Actinomycetaceae; genus Arcanobacterium; species Arcanobacterium phocae. Next base: position 778,831 of record NZ_LT629804.1, on the reverse strand, counting down.
AACGAACCTGCTCAGCAATGTTTCTGCCCATACTGACTCCTCAGTTCCTGTTGACGTTGCTGTTGGGATAGATCTGCTCGAACCTAAAAATGCAGTTGTTGAAGTTCGCGATCACGGCCCGGGAATATCTGAAAAAGACCGTGAGCATGTATTCGAACGTTTCTATAAAGCCAATTCTGCCCGCACTCGCGGTAGCGGCGAAGGCTCAGGACTTGGCCTTGCAATCGTTGCTGCTATTATGAGCGCACACCACGGGCAAGTCAGCGTGCATGAAACACCCGGTGGCGGTCTGACTGTGCGCCTAGTTTTCCCGATGCCCAGTCTGCTTAACTGAGTGAAGGATCCGGATTGGCGGTCTTCTGTTCCAGCATCATCTCGATCTGGTGACGAACCCGTGCAATAAAAACCTCTGGAGTATCATCAGGCTGACCATGCATGGGTTCACCGATGAACAGTTCAACTTCCGGATGATTCAACGGTGGCAATACTCGTCCAACCGGCATTGCTTCGTGTCCGCCCGACATCGCTAACGGAACAATCGGCACCCCGATCTTCAATGCAATCGCGGCTGCACCGGGCTTGAAAATTCCCATCTGGCCGTCCCGCGAGCGCGTACCTTCTGGGAAGATCAAAATTGGAATGCCATCACGTAGCAAGCGACTTGTCATTCCGGCTGCCCGGCCGACGTGCGCGCCAACGGTCTTTCCTTTGCGCTCAATCGGATACGTATTGAAGAATACTGACGTCAGCTTGGCAATGCCTTTCTTGCGATAAAAATAGTCGGCGGCGGCGCCGGTAGCAAGATTTTCTGTCATATGCTCAGGCAGTAATGAAAAGACCATTGGAGCGTCAAGATGCGACGAGTGATTGCCGACAACAACATAGGCTCCTTCGAGCCCTTCAACGTTTTCTTCACCCCACACGGTTGCTTTGAGAACCGTTTTCAGCACTGGCCGGGTGAGAATTTTACGAACTGCTTTGCGAACTTTTCGTTTACCGTCTGAATGGTAGTCATCTAATGGGTGTAGCTCACTCATCGCCGGCCCTTATTCAATTTCTTGACGGCCTTGTGGACCACTGATTGTGGCAAGTGACGGGCGAAAAATGCCATCGTCTTGAAACGCTTGGACGGAATAGTGGTTGTTTTACCACGTTCAACATCGCGGAGAGCTTCGTCGATCACGCGCTCTGCGTCGAGCCATAGCCATGATGGGATCGACGACGTCGAAACACCGGATCGCTGGTGGAACTCGGTTTTCACCCAACCAGGCAAGAAAGCAACAACTTGTACACCGTATCGGCCAACTTCGATAGACAGGGACTCTGACCACATTCGTACGAATGCTTTGACGGCCGCGTAGGCTCCCATCGGGGCAAGCGATGCTACCGATGCAGTAGTAATAATGACACCGGCGTGACGTTGTTTCATTGAGAACGCGGCAGCTCCACCAAGCTCCATCGGAACTAACGCCATAAGTTCGGCACCGGCACGTAGCTGGGTGGCGTCGTCGGTCGCCATCGGTGAGTACATCCCAGACCCGGCGTTATTCACGAATATCGTTACTGGATCGGCTTGTTCAAGAAGCCGAGCTTTAACGGCGTCGACTCCATCGCGCGTACTTAAATCTGCGGGAAGAATCTGAACATCTACCTGGTATTGCTGCGTGAGCACGCTAGCATTTTCCGCTAACCGCTCTTTATTTCGCGCCACCAAAACAATATCGCATCCGCGAGCCGCTAACGCACGAGCGAACGCCGCCCCCATGCCAGATGTACCTCCGGTGATGAGTGCGCGACCAGTAAGGACAGATGTTGAACCTTTTTTCTTCACAATCTCTACGTTAGAACACTTTGCGCGTTTGAGCACTCTTAACGGTCCAGTTCGTGGTACTTCTCTAGTTACTTATACCGCATCATTTGGGTAGTTCATCTGCGGGGTATAGAATCGGGGGGCGCTTATCTTGGAGGATTTATGGTGAAAATGGACGTACCTGCATGGGTAGTTCAAGCGTTTGTACGAAGCGCGCGCGATGCCGGGGCTACCGCAGAGCGAGATCATATCGAGCGTGTTGCGTACGAATTGTTGGATATTTGGTCTAGTCCAGACCGATTTTTTCACAATACCCGCCATGTTATCGACATGCTCACCCGGGTAGATACCCTGGCTTCGGAGACTCAAAATCCGTGTCTTGTCCGATTAGCAACATGGGGCCATGGGCTTGTCTTCAATGTCTCCGATGATGCCGTCTATTCGCGCAATGGCGGCGAGGATGAGCGTGCATCAGCAGATGTGGCAGATAAGTTTTTTGCCGAGATTGGTATCCCAGCGGACAATCGCCACCGAATCGCTGAACTCATTTTTCACCTTCATAAGCGTCATGATCTGCCAGGTTCAGCCAAGCGCGCGGATGAAACTGCTCGTTTTGATTCTATCGACGTCGATCGCCTCGCTCTTTATGATGCACATTTTGGCACTCTCGCGAATCCGCCACAGCGTTATAAGACCTATGTCAGTCAGGTTCGCGAGGAGTATCCGCGGGTATCTGAATATAGTTGGCTCATGGCTCGCCGCCAGATTGTTGAACACCTGCTGGCACGGAAACGTATTTTCCTCACCCCACTTGCCAACGAGTGGGAGCAAGTCGCACGGCAAAACTTGGGCGCAGAGTTAGAACGCATCACTCTTGCCTGCTACAAGCTCGGCGATAACGCTTCTGATCAGGAATTCTCACCGGTAGCGACGCCAAACCAGACGACGACGGCTACGGATCCTACCGATCTCCTATTCCAAACTGCTCAAGAGGAACAGTCAACTGTTTCGGACGAAGATACACTAGACGTAACCTCGTCCGATCCGGCCATTATCAACGACGACGTGACCGAACTCTTCCAGCCACATGTTCCAGTTGTGAAACGCTCGTCGTTAGAAGAACTCGACGAAGCCTTTGCCCCGGGGGCTCCACCGCGGATCTTGGATCATTCGCAAGCCGAGGCTGCCCGCCGGGAACAGATAGCGCAAGAAACTCTGGAAACGATAGAGCGTAAGCAAAACGAAGCCCGTGAGGAACGCGGAGGGCGTCAGCGGAACGTCACACGTGGTGATGAAGCAACGAAAACAACATCGCGAAAGCCGGAAGAGCTGTTGCACTGATGGCGGTTAAATATATTGCCACGCTATGGTCAGGTATGAGTAGTCCAAAGCTGGAAAAATAGGTTATATACAAAGGCAAAGGTCATCAGTATAATACCAACACCTGCGAGAGATAGTGACATCACTACTTTGTAGCGTCCGATCGGAACGAAGCGTTCCAATGTCAAGTTCCTCCCACTCCATAGATATAGCCTGCAGTGGTTACATCTAAAGCAAACTGGACTAACTTGTGGCGCAATGAGAGTCCGGCTGCGGAATATAGCCAGCACTTGCCGTTACACGCAGCTCCACGGAGAGAACCGATTGCGATAAAACTAGTGGCTGCGCAAAGCCCACGTAGAGAAGTATCCCCAAGATGGCTAGGCAAATCGCTTCAGTAATGTAACTGCCAATAACACTTGACTTGCGCGGTAGCTGGTCCGCAATTGCTACCAAGGGTATGGTTAGTGATTGTTGAGTAGCTAATGTAGAAGCCGCCAACGTGGCGGCCAATGCAATCGATCCAGTGGCATATTAGAAGGCAAGTGGGAGAGCAACTTGCGCTATTGCATCTCCATAAGGTTGATGAGTGTTGTCGAATATAGCCGGCGATAAACGCCTTTGGTCACATCACTCATCTTGTTCTCCATCATTACTATAAATAATCACATCTTACATATTTAGGCAGACATGCATGAAACCCTCAGTTTCCCGCTACCTGTTCGAAAACTGTTTTTGCGTTACTTTCGCCTGGGTTCTCAGATTTTACGTCTTAATGTGAAATGACGAAGAGATTCAAGCGTATTCAACAGCCCTTCCGAGTCGGTATATGGTAAATGTTTCACCAGTTTAATTTGCGTAAACCTTAATTTATCTCTACACTGAATCTTGTCCTAAACCGCGAACTAGGAGTTCTACGATGTTTAAGACAATTATCAGCACTTTAGCTATATCTACTCTCGCCCTTTTTCCCGCAGGGTTAGCGACCAACCTAGCAGGAGGATTGGACGGTCACAACGATTCTAGCTACACGATCTCTGCTTTCGGGCCACGGCCTAATGATTGCCGGGCTTTAACAGGACCAAATTTAAGTGGCACTATCCCCAATGGGCCCAATTGGACAGGAGTAACAGTTTGTAAACCCTGCGCGAACATCCATGGCGTTTATGTATGTATGAACAAAGTTGATCCAGGCACGGTGCCGCTTGGGCGTAAAGAACTGAGCTAAAGAACAATGTATGGTTTACGCGAAGGAGGGGTGGAAGTGATTGGTGAGAATCGGTTGCCATTTTGGGATGCGTTGTTTGGTTGCGTGGTCTTTAGCGGCCTAGCATCATTTGTACTTATACATACCCAAGGATTTCAGCAACTAGGGTTTACCTCAACCGCTGGATTCGTCGGTGACAGTCTCGGCTTTACCCAACACCTCTCCCTGCCCACACAATGGGGACTGAGCATCGCTATCGGGGTTCTCACCGAAATCATCTGCGCTGCCCTCGCCTGGTGGATACTTAGCCGAACGAGTCTATCTTTCACGCTACGCTTCACCCTTGTTGTGGTTCTGTCAACAGTATTTCGCGGCATATTCTTCGCCCCTTATGCTAACGTCCTTTCACCCCTCCAATGGGCGGGGGTAGCAATCTTTTCAAGCTACTACTACTGGAACTATCGTCGAGTATGGCCACTAGCATTAAGCCACGGACTATTTAACGCCATCGCGTTTAGACCAAACGACGTCTGGGCCGGAACGTTCTTAGGAACACTAAAAACCACCACCAACGACGTCGTCCTCCCCATCATCGTATGCTGGGCAATCGCATGGCTCATCACACGAACCCTCAACCACACCACCGTAAGAACACCAGCGAAAACTACGCTCTGTGCTCTACGCACAACGATGATTCTTGGGGCAGTAATCATCACCGCTGGCGGATTTATTGCCGGTCTCTTGCAACTATTTGGACAAAAATCATTCCCAATCTACCTCCCTGGAGTCTATGGATCGCTAGACGCGAGCCAGTCGCTACGAATCTTGAGTGCACTAATCGTCGGCAGTCTACTCATAACGGCATGGTATATACTCTCTCGGAATACGTGTCCTTCACGCCAATCGCTCCCTACCCGGCATAGCTCCTGGATAATTTTTGGAATATTCTTTGCTCTATTTTTCGTGCAAGGAAGCGCTTTTTCCACCTATTTTAGATCCTGGGGCATAGCGGCTGGAACCGACTTTCACCATTGGTTTACCAATCACGATATATATGGTATAGACATTCCGCTACCATCGCCTTTAATATGGGATATTTTCCGTCACATGCTCAATGGTGGCATGGAAGAACTTGCCTACGCACTAATTTTATTAACCTTAATCTATATTTTTCGCATGCCATCACGCTTATCGATTGCCGTGGTACTCATCTTCCGGGTGATACTGCACCTGTACTACGCAACACTTGCCGTCGCACTATGGCAGATTCCATTGGGGGTTTTTGCTGGAATATACGTAATACGCCGAGGCCGTATCCTACCGCTAGTCATCGCTCATGGGCTCTACGATACAATTCTTGCTGCCCAAGAATATATTGTTCGTACCGGCGTTTTCGGTCACCTTCGCTACGACGACATTGACCGGATATGGACTCCCGTTACTGGATTAGCCAGCATCGTCATCCTTACCTTCGCCTACGTCTACTACACGCACAAATGGCCCGTGGAAGCTACCGAAAGCACAACAGCCACACAAATTTAGCGTATTACCGTAAGACTTCTACACTGCACTGGTTAGTAAAAAGGAACGAATCTCGGAGTTTTCCGAGATTCGTTCCTTTTCATTGGCCATTATCTGACCGCAAGAACTAAGCAGTTATTCTTAGTACATGCCACCCATGTCTTCAGCACCTGGTGCTGGAGCAGCTGGTGGCTCTGGCTTGTCAGCCACAACTGCTTCGGTGGTGAGGAATAGACCAGCGATGGATGCTGCGTTCTGAAGTGCAGAACGGGTAACCTTCACTGGATCGTTCACGCCAGCAGCGAGCAGATCCTCATATTCACCGGTTGCAGCGTTTAGGCCGTGACCAACTGGGAGTGAGCGAACCTTTTCAGCAACAACTCCACCTTCGAGACCAGCGTTAACTGCGATCTGCTTGAGTGGTGCTGCGACCGAAACGCGAACGATGTTTGCGCCGGTTGCTTCGTCGCCTTCGAGTTCGAGATCAGCGAGTGCCTGGTCAGCTGCGTGGATAAGTGCAACGCCACCACCGGAGACGATACCTTCTTCAACAGCAGCCTTTGCGTTGCGGACAGCGTCCTCAATGCGGTGCTTGCGTTCCTTGAGTTCAACTTCGGTTGCGGCACCGGACTTGATCACGGCAACGCCACCGGCGAGCTTTGCGAGGCGCTCTTGGAGCTTCTCACGATCGTAATCGGAGGTGGAGTTCTCGATCTGGGTCTTGATGGTGGAGACGCGAGCAGCGATGTCTTCTGCGGTTCCAGCACCTTCAACAATGGTGGTGGAATCCTTGGTGAGCACGACCTTGCGGGCGCGACCAAGAAGCTCAATGTCAGCATTCTCAAGCTTGAGACCAACAGTTTCCGAAATGACCTGACCGCCGGTGAGGATAGCCATGTCCTGAAGCATTTCCTTGCGGCGATCGCCGAAGCCTGGCGCCTTAACAGCAGCAGACTTGAAGGTACCACGGATCTTGTTGACGACGAGGGTTGCGAGTGCTTCACCTTCGATATCTTCAGCAATAATCACCAGTGGCTTGCCAGTCTGCATAACCTTTTCGAGGACTGGGAGCATGTCCTTGACGTTGGAGATCTTGGATTCAACCAAGAGGACGTATGCGTCTTCGAGGACTGCTTCTTGGCGGTCAACGTCAGTGACGAAGTATGGCGAGAGGTAACCCTTGTCGAAGGACATACCTTCGGTGAGCTCGAGCTCGGTGCCAAAGGTGTTGGACTCTTCAACGGTCACAACGCCTTCCTTGCCGACCTTGTCGAGGGCCTCAGCGATGAGCTCGCCGATTTCCTTATCACCAGCGGAGATAGCAGCGGTGGCTGCGATTTCTTCCTTAGTCTCGACTTCCTTAGCATTTGTAAGTAGCTGCTCTACGATCTTGGCGACAGCCTTGTCAATGCCCTTACGAAGAGCGATTGGGTTTGCGCCAGCAGCGACGTTGCGTAGGCCTTCCTTGACGAGAGCCTGCGCAAGAACGGTAGCGGTGGTGGTACCGTCACCGGCAACGTCATCAGTCTTCTTAGCGACTTCCTTGACTAGTTCAGCACCGATCTTCTCAAATGGATCTTCAAGATCGATTTCTTTAGCAATGGACACGCCATCGTTTGTAATCGTGGGAGCTCCCCACTTCTTATCTAGAACAACGTTGCGGCCTTTTGGTCCAAGAGTGACCTTGACGGTGTTTGCAAGCGCATCAAGACCACGCTCCATGCCACGGCGTGCTTCTTCGTTGTAAGCAATGATTTTTACCATCGTATTTTCCTCCCATTAGGGTGGTTCACGACCAGTGCCCGCGACGGACGACATTCTCCAAATACGTTCGGTTTCGTATTCAGAAAACACCTCACTAGTCACAATAACTATCACTCTCTAGCCGAGAGTGCCAGTATTGATTTTGGCACTCTCCAGCTCAGAGTGCAAGATGGCGAACTCGATTAGCCTGACTTTACTCTAGGAGAGAAAAGTTGAGTGAGCCTGACGCAAGTTACGTCAGGCTCACTCATAGCGCTGCTAGTTAGCTTTAGCGCATGACTACAACGATCTGGGCACCGAGTTGGAGCGCAGAGCCGTCTTGCACCTCAGCACCGCCTACTTTAGAGGCAATGTCTTGCGCTTCAGCCTTAAAAGTTTCTTTGCTATAAAACACGGTAGTCACAGCTGGTTCACTGCCACCGGAATAGTTTCCACCCGTTGCGTTGGCGTAACCACCAGCCACAAGATCTTCAGTAATTTTTTTCGCTAGCCCAGCTTCGCCACGTCCATTCAATACTTGTACTGAGACAGCAGTATTAAGGGGTGGCTGTTCCGCAGTGGTCTGCTCCGGGGCTGGTTCTTCTGCCTGTTCCTGCGCAGACTTCTCTTCCGTAGATTGCTCAGCCTCGCCGTCTTCAGATTGTTCCGCCACTGGTTGAGATGTTGCTGAATCATCACGCGATTTGGAATCACTCGCCGTCCACATGCCAGCTCCCCAGCCAATAAGTGGCGCAAAGACTAATACTGCAACAAGAGCTATCAACCATGGGTTTAACCGCTTAGACTTCCGATGAGCTCCAAGATTTTGCCGTTCTTGAGCTAAGCGATCAAATTCATCTTCTACGTATTCGTTCACGCTTCTAGCCTACCTAATCTACCGAACTAATAAATAACGCCACTCTCAGGACACAGTGCGTTCATTCGTACGCTTATCACGCAGTCTGCGCAGCCGATCCACCAGTTGTGGACGAGCTCGCCAAACACGTTCTTCTTCTAGCATTCGAGACAGAAGAATATAGTACCGCATTGGCGTCATACCGAGTTCTTGTTCGATTGCTCGATCTTTAGTTTGCGCAATCGTCCACCACGATTCTTCTAGTGCTAGTATCCGACGTTCGATCTCTGTCAGTTCCTCAGTCTTATCTTCTTCCCCATCACTCATAAGATAAGTTTACGCAACGCGCTACTTTTTAGCCGTATCATAAAGTCATGAGTGATCTTGATGAAGTCATGCACCCAACGTGGGCACAAGCTATGGAACCAGTTGCTAAAAATATTCACCAAATGGGAGATTTTCTTCGGAACGAACTAGCCCAAGGGCATCGTTACCTTCCAGCTGGAGAAAACGTCTTACGCGCTTTTCAGCAGCCGCTACCAGATATTCGTGTACTCATCGTTGGTCAAGATCCCTATCCCACTCCAGGACATCCGGTTGGCTTATCTTTCTCCGTTGACCGCACAGTGAAACCACTTCCCCGATCGCTTGTGAACATTTACCAGGAACTCCACGATGATCTAGGCCTGATACCACCCGCGCACGGCGACCTCTCATCATGGACACATCAAGGAATAATGCTTCTAAACCGAGTTTTGACAGTAGCGCCCGGCGCTCCTGGCTCGCACGCACAGCGTGGCTGGGAGGTTATCACAGATCATGCGATTAGGGTTCTCGCGGCTCGCAAAGCACCACTCGTAGCAATCCTGTGGGGCAAGCAAGCACAGTCACTAGCCCGGCTAATACCCGAAACACCCACCGTTATGAGTCCACACCCTTCTCCGCTATCCGCACATCGCGGGTTCTTCGGCTCCAAGCCGTTTTCTCAAGCAAATCAGCTACTAGTACAGCAAGGAGCCGAGCCTGTGGACTGGACCATCCGCTAATTTAACTATAAAACTTCACGATATTTACGCCGCTCACGCCGAGTCAGCGCTATTCCAACTGCGATCGTTATCGTAGCTAGAGACACAAGCACATATATCTCGGAGCCAGTTTTCGCTAGCTGCGGCCGATCAGAAGAAACCTCTGAAACCTCGTGCTGTTTACCTGAATCATCAGATAGCTGTGACGATTCTGGTGTTTCATTGACTGCAGGTACCACTACACACTGCGGAGAATCCTTTGGAAGAATTCTCCCTGACACTGAATCAGTCACTGGAATGCCGTCTACGTCCCGGCATACGTCCTGCTCGGAACGCCAACCAATATGTGCAACATGGCGAATCTGCTTGGTTAGTTCCCGGACCATTATCAAAGTCTGCCCATGGTTCTCAGCAGAGATACCCGGCGTGAGAAGAGAACCATTCAGTTCTGCAGTGTTTACAGTTCCCGTCAGATCGATCTTGCCCGCATCGTGAACATTTCGCGCATCCACATATATCTCTTGTCCAGAGGAAATATTTGCCGGATCAATATGGTCGCCTACTTTCGAGGCCAACGAAAAATCCTCCGGAACCTCGATCGAAACGGTAGGAACATTTGCTTCAACTCGAATTGGCCCCACAAGTTGCCCAGCAAAGCTATCGCCTTCCGGCAGACTAAAAGCCACCGTAGGTTGCAGAGACTCTTGCGTTAACCCGACATTTATGCTGGAAAGCAGATAATGATAGGTAGCTGCGATACCCTGAGCATCCACCCCATCCGTATCTTGCTGACCTAGAGCAGAAAAGTCAGGAGTCACTCCATCTGTCAAATGCCAGATAGCTGACTGCGTGGCAGTCACCGCTTGTTGAATCGACAGCTCAGTAACCCCAACCTCATGTGCGAGATATTCTAAGCTCCGTGCCGGGTATGAATGCTGGACAATCCAAGCCACTTTTTGGCGCACTGACTTATCGGCTCTAAATGCATTGTTACCAACGAATCCATCCCAGTTAGTAACATGTAAAGGTGCTTGCCGATCTGTGGGGACCGTTATCTCCAAACAGTAAGCATGGTAAACACCTTCACCTACATTCTTGACTGAAAATAGCGCCGGCCGAGCATGCCAAGTTTTTTGGGTATAACCTGCTTGACTACCAGCGTCTACAGCTGGCAAATAACGCATATTAAGACCTACTAATTCGCCGTCTTGAGGCAAGAGTTCCGGCTTTCGCTCATCACCATAAGCCATACTCATGCCAGAACAAAACAATGCGACGACAAGTAGACCCTGCACGATGCGAACAAGAAATGTCATAATAACTTCCAATCTTCGATAATTCCTGAACAAAAGCAGGCTATCGAAGATCGAAAATCACCAAAAACATCTATCCACAATCAAATGTTATCCACAGCGTCTGACGAAGAAGTAGATCGTATCGTAATTATTTATACTGAAACAGCGTCCCGTGCCTGAACGAATGCTGCAACTGCCGCACGTACGTCCTCAACCGAATGCGCAGCCGAAAGCTGAACACGAATACGTGCCTTACCCAACGGCACCACCGGATACGAGAACGCAGTAACATAAACGCCCAACTCACCTAACTTAGCAGCAATCTGCCCGGCAAGGCGCGCGCCGTCGTCACCCGGGAACATCACCGCAATAATCGCATGCGAGCCAGGGAGCAATTCAAAACCCGCCTCAGCCATCAATGAGCGGAACAACTGCGCATTATCAGCAATCTTTTCACGCAAATCATCACCTTCACGTGCCACATCCAAAGCCTTCAATGATCCCGCAACCAGAGATGGTGCAACGGCATTCGAGAACAAATACGGCCGCGCACGCTGTTTAAGCAACGCAATCAATTCAGCCGGTCCAGCAATATAACCACCCGACGCTCCACCGAGTGCCTTACCCAAAGTACCGCTGAGAATATCTACCCGATCACTGACACCAAATTCAGACGGCGTACCCGCACCGTGCTCACCAACAATGCCAGTAGCGTGCGAATCGTCAACCATTACCATCGCGTCAAACTCATCTGCCAAATCGCAAATCTCTGGCAGTTTCGCGTAATAACCATCCATTGAGAACACGCCGTCGGTGACGATCAGGATCCGTCCCACGCCCTCAGCACGCGCAGCTACTAACTGTTCACGCAACTGCTCCATATCTGAGTTCTTGTACCGGAACCGACGAGCCTTACTTAACCGAACGCCGTCGATAATCGAGGCATGGTTGAGTTCGTCAGAAACAACGGCGTCGTCCTTGCCTAACAAAACCTCAAAAATACCGCCGTTTGCATCGAATGCTGACGGGAACAAAATGGCATCTTCCATTCCCACATAATCTGCAATTTTCCGCTCTAGCTTGCGGTGAATATCTTGTGTTCCGCAGATAAAACGTACCGAAGCAGTACCATAACCGTACTCATCTAGCCCCGCATGCGAAGCAGCAATAATCTCTGGATTATCAGCCAATCCCAGATAGTTATTCGCGCAAAAGTTCAACAACTCGCCCTGTCCAGTACGGATATGTGCGGACTGCGGGGATAGAATTTCCCGCTCATCTTTATAAAGTCCAGCTGCTTTGATCTCGTTCAGCGTCGTTGCTAATTCTTCTCGAATACTAAACATCAGTCATTCCATTCCAAAATAATCTTGCCTGCGTGTCCACCACGCGCAGTCTCAAATGCTTCTTCCCAATTTTCTGGCGCAAACCGGTGCGTAATCACCTTTCGAACCTGCTCCCGGAACTTCTCTGATCCGGTCATGAGATACGTTGCCCGATACCACGTGTCATACATCGCGCGACCATAAACACCTTGAATCGTCAGCATACGCGCTATCAAGGTGTTCCAATTGATAGCGTATGGGCGTGCCGGCAACCCCAACATCGCAATTTTCGCACCATTGGTACACAGGTCTATCATCTGTTCGGTCGCTTTGGGAGAACCAGAGATTTCTAGGCCGATATCAAAGCCCTCTGTCATATTGAGTTCCGCGAACCGATCCCGCACATCCTCACGCAACGTATTAACGCCAACAACGCCTTCAATGGACCGTGCTAGCTCCAGCCGTTCATCGTTAATATCCGTCAGAACCACGTTCCGTGCGCCAGCGTGCCGGGCAATCGCAGCACACATAAATCCAATTGGGCCGGCGCCAGTCACCAAAACGTCTTCTGCAGTCAACGGGAATTGGAATGCGGTATGCACAGCATTGCCGAGTGGATCGAAAATTGCACCAAGTTCGGCGTCGATAACATCGGGCTGTTTCCACACATTCGTTATTGGGACGACGACGTAATCTGCAAAAGCACCATCACGATCCACACCAATCGACACCGTATTCGAGCACATATGGCGACGCCCCGCACGGCAATTACGGCAGTGTTCACACACCACGTGCCCTTCTACCGACACCCGCTGCCCCACATGAAATTGACCTTGACCCTCGCCCTCCGGAACCCCATGTCCGAGTTCAACGATCTCACCATAAAATTCATGTCCAATAGTTTGCCCAGCCTTAACATGTGCTGCGGCGAAATCGTCCCACGAAAGTATATGTAAGTCAGTGCCACACAGCCCTGCTCGCATCACCTTAATCTTGACTTCGCCTTGCCCTGGTGTTGGTTCAGGAACCTCACGTAATTCAAGGCCTGGGCCAGCAGTTGGTTTCACGAGTGCGCGCATATTCATTCCTTGGAGTAAACCGTAGCGGGTTCTTTCACTCACTACGATAGCCTGTTATGTTGTCTTGAGACATCTTCAGCTCTAGAATCACTTAGGTGAATCGTCTCCGAAAGATGCGACCCACCTATATTCTCATTTTCGCATTCTTGCTGACAATAATAGTGGGCACCTTCTTGCTGATGCTCCCGATCTCTGTTACCGGGCAGCCTCCATGGCCATATCCATTATCTACTCCGCCACATGAATACGGCCCGCAATTTAATGGCGGAGCCCCATTTTCAGTCGCCTTTTTTACCGCCACATCAGCCACTGCTGTGACCGGACTTGCAGTTGTTGACACTGCGACTTACTACTCCCCCTTTGGTCAGACCATCATTGGCATATTGATCCAATTAGGTGGTATGGGCACGATGACGGTAGTTACGCTTGTGGCAATGGTTCTAGCACGGCGTCTAGACATGAGAACCCGCGAAGTGGCATCAGCGACGGTGAGTGGCACCGGGCTAGGAAATATCCGCCGAGTTATCTTTGGTGTAGTCCTCTTAACCGCCGTCGTCGAAACTTCCATAGCAGCTATGCTCCTCGGACGATTTTTATATCTCGGTCATGCTTTTCAACGAGCACTGGGCGAAGCGTGGTTCCACTCCATTTCAGCATTCAACAATGCCGGCTTTTCACTATATACCGACTCTTTAGTTAGGTTCGCCACCGATCCATGGATTATTTTGCCCATATCGGCGGCTATCATCATAGGCGGATTGGGATACCCCGCACTTCTAGCCTTCTATAGTTCTGGGATGCACTGGTGGCGTTGGCCAATGACTACCCGGTTAGTCGTTGTGGGAACGATTAGTTTGCTCCTCACCGGCTGGATTTTCTTTGCACTCGCCGAGTGGACGAATCCTAATACACTCGGAAATCAGAGCTCGTCCGGGAAAGTTTTGATGGCATTTTTCGCTTCGGTTACTCCACGAACCGCTGGTTTTAATTCGATCGACGTCGGTTCCATGACAGATATTTCTCGCGTATTAACCGATATGTTCATGTTCATTGGTGGTGGACCAGGTGGAACTGCAGGCGGCGTAAAGATAACGACGGCGTTCGTGATCGGTTTCGTTGTTTGGTCTGAGATGCGTGGCGGTCGCGCTGTTAATGTTCTTGGGTTGCGATTACCACGCTCGGCGCAACGTCAAGCATTAACGGTTATGTCGTTGTCTTCAATGGCCGTTATGGCTGGAACAACACTACTGATGATTCAAACCACGGCGAATCTGGATCAGGCATTATTTGAAGTAGTTTCCGCGTTCTCCACCGTTGGCCTATCTACTGGCATTACGGCGACGTTACCCGAATCTAGCCAACTTGTTCTCATTACTTTAATGATCATTGGGCGTTTGGGACCGCTCACCATTGCTACTGCGTTAGCATTGCGGACAACACCGCTCACCTATGAGCTTCCTAAAGATCGGCCGTTAATCGGCTAAGAAAGGATGTGTGGTATGCGTTTGCGCCACTCTGTTCAAAAACATGATGTTGCTGTGTTCGGGCTAGGTCGATTTGGATCTGCGTTAGCTCTGGAGCTGGTGTACGCCGGTTATAGTGTGCTTGGAATCGACAAGTCACCTGCGGTTGTGCAAAGTTTGGCAAATAAGCTTCCTCATGTTGTAGCAACTGATCCGACTAATCCCGATACGCTGGAAGAACTGGGTATCCAGGATTTCTCGCGAGTTGTGGTGGCGATTGGAAACGATCTAGCCTCGTCGATTTTGGTGACGTCTGCGTTGTTGAAGATGAATGGCCCAGAGGTATGGGCAAAAGCATCAACGCCGCAACAGGGGCAAATCCTTGAGCAGATGGGCGTTAACCACATCTTCTACCCAGAAACCGATATGGGACGACGAGCCGCCCACATCGTCGCTCAGTCGTTCAATGACTACGTGGAACTGGGCTATGGCTACGCTCTTGTTTCGACGACGGTGAACGACGCAATGACTGGTGTGGAATTAGCAGAACTAGGCTTGCGCCGGTCAAAAGGCATTTCGATTATTGCGGTCAAAGGACCGGACGATCATTGGGTTAATGCGTATGCTGAAACCATTCTTAAACCAGGAGACGAAATCTTGGCGGTTGGCCCTACAAAGACGATCGGCTTTATCGTCGCTGATTGATTTTTATTGGTAATACAAAGGTTGGCAGGTATTAACCTGCCAACCTTTGTATTACCACCGCGTTCAGTGTTCTTGGCCAGCAGTTTCTTTGGTCCAAATCGTATCTGGGATTTCACCCGGCAGATACTGGTTCTCGACCGCTACAAATGCGCCTTCGCCGTCGGTAGACTCGAAGTCACGTAAGACACCGAATGCCCATTTGCCTAGCAGAATAATTGCAACAAGGTTGATGACCGCCATAAAGAACATCGAGGTGTCGGCTAGTGTCCAGACCAAACCGAGTTTAGCGATCGCACCGATGAAGGTGGCAGCAACCACGATGACTCGAAGAACGACGTCGGCCGATTTTTTACCTGGGAAAAGATAATCCATGTTCACTTCAGCATAAGCATAGTTTCCAATGAGGCTGGAGAAACAGAAAACAAAGACCAATATGATCATCACTGGCTCCAACCATCCACCGAGAGCGGAAACAGCTGCACTTGTTGTCAAAGTAGCGCCCTCAACGTCTTGTCCAGGCACATAGATTCCAGAGGTCAGGATGATGAATGCAGTTGCTGAACATACGAGCATAGTGTCAACAAAAACGCCCATCGACTGGATGAGAGCTTGACGTGCTGGGTGAATCGTAGTTGCGGTTGAGGCTGCGTTAGGAGCAGATCCCATTCCAGCCTCGTTCGAGTAAAGTCCTCGCTTGACACCGTTCATTAATGCCGCAGTGAATCCACCAGCAGTTCCAGCAAATGCTTCATTTATCCCGAATGCTGATTCAAAGATCTCAGTAAATACCGGAATAATATGGTCAAGATGGGTAGCAATGACTGCGAGCGAAATTGCAATATAGACGAGTGCCATTGCTGGAGCGACAATTTCAGTCACACGTGCAACAGATTTGAGTCCACCCAAGATGACAAGACCAGTCAAAACTGTAACAACCAGACCGGTTGCCCATGTTGGAAAGTTATAAGCGTCATAAAGAGTGTTTGAGATCGTATTGGACTGGACTAGTTCGAAAGCGATGCCGTAGGTAAACAGCAGAGCTACTGCGAAGGCTGCACCCCAACCCCAGGATCCGAGTCCTTTCCAAATGTAGTAGGCTGGCCCACCACGGAATGTCCCGTCACGCCACGGCACTTTGAAAAGTTGCGCTAGAGCAGCTTCAATGAACGCCGTCGCCATTCCTAGAATCGCGACAACCCACATCCAGAATACTGCGCCAGCTCCACCTAAGGTAATAGCTACCGCAACTCCGGCAATATTGCCGGTTCCCACCCGGGCCGCTAAACCAATGGCGAAAGCTTGGAACGATGAGATCTGTCCCTTTTCCTTTTCTCGGCTTCGCCCAATAACTTTGAACATCTTCCGAAATAAACGGAACTGTAGGCCTTTAGAGCGCACGGTAAAATATAGCCCAGCTCCGATCAAGAGCGGGATAAGAATCCACGTATAAATGACATCGTTAAACCACGAAAAGTTCGCATTTAAGCTGTCCCATATATTGTTCATGGAGAATCCTCCTTCACTGGCAACAGAAAAAGCTACCGAAGCAATTATGCTAGCTTGCTCAGGGTGCTGTGCCAACGGTATCCATATTTTGAGAACTAGCTTCAACGGAATAAAAGTGGCGTTAATTCAAAGAAAGATAAAGATTCACCCTAAATCTTTACCTAAAAATTAACTAAAATATCACAAAAATGGTCACATTTAGGTAACGAAAATTGCTGGGACTATCTATAGCATTTGCGACAAGGCATGAAAAGAGCCCCCTGTCAGACTCGAACTGACGACCTACGCTTTACAAGAGCGTCGCTCTACCAACTGAGCTAAGGAGGCGTGCGCATCAGCAACAACCGGTGCGCATAACAATAATGACAGAGAAAACCCGGTAATGCCAATCGCACTACCGGGTAATCTTCGACACGTTTCGAAAAAAGTGTTACTTTCCAGCTGCGTTATTCAGAATTTGCGGAACAACCTCGTCTGGATTTCCCTTAGTCCATGAATCATCAGCCTTGCCATTCACGGTCAATGTTGGGGTACCCGTATATTCATTTGCCCGGAACTTTTCAACTGTTTTAGCTACAAGGCCTTGCCACTTTTCATCAACGATCGACGCTGGCAGATCGTTGACAACGTCATCTGGAACCCCGACACTCTTGGCAATATCAGCAATGTCACTTGCTGACGGGTTAGGTCCGACGCTCTGGGCGTGAATCTTCATACCGTAATCCATCAGAGCTTTATTGAACGCCCATAATTTTTCCGGAGCGTACTGGGCGACATAATAAAAGGCTGTTGCACCTTTAGTTGAAAAGTCTGTACCCAGCGTATTAACTCGATAAAACTTGAATTGCAGATCTCCCGCAGCAGAATGATCTGCCATTAGCTTTCCGTAGTTCCCTTCGAAATGCTCACAACCAGGGCACATGTAATCTGACCACAGGCCGATTACTGGCTTGCCAGACTCAGTTGCAGTCGCGCTGCCACTCTGGTCAAACAGTACCCCGCCGTCGTCACTGACATTGTCCGCCTTTACTTCCCGCACAGAGCCAGAATACGAGCCGAGCTCTTTAGCCTGCCCTGGATCTTTGGAGACAATTTGCCAAACCGCAAAGCTCACAAGAACTAACGCGAGAACAGCGACCACAATAGTGACAATTTTATTTCGCTTAGCACGTTTAGCTTCCATTTCCTGCAATAAACGAGCTTTTTCTCGCGCTACTTGCCGGCGTTCTTCCTTTGTTAGTCGCTCATTCGACATTCCAGGAGTATTTTTCGATGCCATGTATTTGCCTTTGTACGAAGTTAGTCGGTCTGAGTCGATAATAGAACGTCTATATCAAAAATTAAACTTAATAGATTGTGGATCTCCTGAATATATGCCAAACAAATCCAGCTGATAGCCGCCAACTGGCATAGTCGTAACCATGATGACTGCGCCGACCACAGCCACAAGACCTATCGCACACCAAAAGACGTAGTAGGCACGACTAGGCGTCAGCTCACGAATAGTGGCGTTCCAGCCAACCCGCGCATTACGCCCCCAATCGATTCGCCACAGCAGAACTTGAGTTACCAGCATCGACAGCATAAACAATACATGCGGCCCAGCAATCTGGGAATCATCAAGCAAACGAGATAGAACCCACGCAGTTCCAAAGCCAGCCAGACAGCCTACTGCTCCACCCACGATAAGTAGGAGTCCAGCATGCAACGCCACAAAAGGGAATCGAATAATTAGCGGAAGCCATCCAGTTTTCCCTCGTTGTGCACGGTATTGAGCTCGTTCCCATAGATTGCCGACAATTGAAAAAATGAAAAAGAGTAATGCGCTCGTTCCGCCAGCAATAGCAACATTCCAACTAGCAAGGATCGCTAACGAACATACCATGAGTATCCATAACAACCGGTAGTGTGGCAACCGTGCAAAAGGATCCCGCAGTATTTCTTCGGCTTCCGGCACCACCTCGCTTTCCAGCGTGAGCTCCGGATCAGGGAGGTATGAATCCACCATCGTGGGCGGAACAGAATCCTCGGTGACTCTAGGCTCGTCAGCTGTCTCAGCCACGACGTCGTCGCTGACGTATACTGGCACGATACGAGTTGCGTCGTCGTCACGAAAACGCGCAGGATCCACGAGCGCATCGATCAGGTCATCAAAACTCATCCGAAACTCAAGATCTGGATCGAGCGCGGCCGCAATAATATGCGCCACGTGCGGGTCAATCCCACTCAGATCCGGCTGACCATGTAGCACGTGGTTCATTATTGCCATCGGAGTCCCATGAAAAACGCTGTGCCCGGCAGCCGCAAATCCGATCACTGCAGCAAGTGCCCACCAGTCGGCTGCTTCATCCGGTTCAGATCCGGCAATGATTCGTGGATCGACATATCCAGGCGTATGGGCTATCGAACCCGCTTGAGTTAGCCGCGTAGCTCCAACCGCCTGCGAGATACCAAAATCAATAAGAACTACGCCAGATTCACCGATCATCACATTGGATGGCTTAATATCCCGATGCAGAACTCCGGCCGCGTGAACTGCATGCAACGCTTGGCTCAATTCAGTTGCTAGGTCAATCAAGTCCTGCCCTGCGAAGCACCCATTATCAGCAACTTCTTCTTCGAGGGTCGGCCCATCAATCAGCTCCGTGACGATAAAAACATCGTCATCAAACTCGACGTCAAGGATCTGGGAAACATGCGGACTAGACACTCGTTGCATCATGGCAACTTCACGTTGCAGCCGTAGTCGTGCTTGTGGATCTCCTACTAAGCCCGGGCTCATGCGTTTAAGCGCGACCCGCTCGCCGGCGGGATCGATAGCTTCGTAGACGGTAGACATTCCGCCTGCACCTATCCGTTTCACTAAAGTATAGCCGGACAGTTCACTCCGCTCCCGCATGGCACCTCCTTTTACTTTCTTCCATTAAGCTTAGTCTAAGATTTTGCCGACGACGGTTTGCGCACGTCACTAGCAAATACACCAAAGTTGTGCAAGAATAGTACCAGCTTCGCACCGATGCGAAGTTTGTGTCAGAGTCGACACTCAGACACCTTTCACTACGGATCGTCCGGCACGTACCTGCCGGTGAAGGGATAAGGTAATGGCTACCGTTACTTTCCAAAACGCTACTCGCGTATATCCAGGCGCTGATAAGCCTGCAGTAGATAAACTCAACCTTGAAATCGCTGACGGCGAGTTCCTTGTTCTCGTTGGACCATCTGGTTGTGGTAAATCCACATCACTGCGTATGCTTGCTGGCCTTGAAGATGTCAATGCCGGTCGCATTTTTATTGGTGACCGTGACGTCACCGATGTTTCACCAAAAGACCGCGATATCGCAATGGTCTTTCAGAACTATGCTCTCTACCCACACATGACTGTGGCCGACAATATGGGATTCGCACTCAAGATTGCTGGAGTAGATAAGGCAGAAATTCGTCGTCGTGTTGAAGAAGCTGCAAAGATTCTTGACTTAACAGAGTACCTTGAGCGTAAGCCAAAGGCGTTGTCCGGCGGTCAGCGTCAGCGAGTTGCTATGGGACGTGCAATAGTTCGTAAGCCACAGGTGTTCTTGATGGACGAACCATTGTCTAACTTGGATGCAAAGCTCCGTGTTCAGACTCGTACTCAGATTGCATCCTTGCAACGTGAACTCGGTGTTACCACAGTTTACGTTACCCACGATCAGACTGAGGCGCTTACGATGGGTGATCGTATTGCTGTTCTCAAGGATGGCCTCTTACAACAAGTTGCTTCACCGGTAGAGATGTTCGCCCATCCAGCTAATGCATTCGTTGCCGGCTTTATTGGCTCGCCTGCCATGAACTTGGGCAACTGGCGGATCGAAGGTAACCAGGCAGTATTTGGCGATGCTCGTCTTGATCTGCCACAGCAGGTTTTGGCTGCGGTTACCCCAGAGGACAATAACGAAATCACTATCGGTATGCGCCCCGAAGCTTTCGATGTGATCCCGCAGGCTGACGCTCACTCGGTTCCACTCAAGGTCACCTTCGTTGAAGGTCTAGGATCAGATGCCTATGTTTACGGCACGATCGTTGGTGCGAAGAGCGAGTCCCAGCGTTTCGGATCTGGCGACAATTCCGACACGATGGTTGTTCGTATTCCACCAGAGAATGTTCCAAACCCGAACGATGTTGTCTACTTGCGACCACGCGCAGATCACATTCACTACTTTGCTGCTGCTAGCGGCAACCGTATTGGTGACTGATAAGCTCAGCGTATAGCCATGAGGGGGTGCGGATTTACGCACCCCCTCACACACTTGCTATAGTGACGGTTTTAAACCCTATTGAGGATATAAGTTCATGCCTAAGACTCTTCAAATAACATCAGCCACGGTCAGCCCTGCGCTACTCGATCTACCGTGGAATATTCCCCTTGAAGAATGGCCAGATAGCATTGTTACGAAACTACCACGCGGCATTTCACGCCATATCGTGCGTTTCGTGCGCCTAGAGAATCAGATTATTGCTGTTAAAGAGATTGGCGAAACCGTTGCTTACAAAGAGTACGAAACACTTCGTAATTTGGAGCGTCTCGATGCTCCGTGCGTGGAACCTTTTGCAGTAATTTCCGGCAGAACTGCCGATGATGGCGAACCACTTAATGCCGTACTAGTAACAAAACACCTTCCTTTTTCACTACCTTATCGAGCTCTTTTCGGACAGCAAGCAATGCGCTCGGAAACTGTTGCCCGACTCATTGATGCCTTAACGGTTTTGATGGTCCGTTTGCATCTTCTAGGTTTTTTCTGGGGAGATGTCTCATTATCCAATACGCTATTTCGCCGCGATGCTGGCGAATTTGCCGCCTATTTAGTTGATGCCGAAACCGGAGAAATTGAGGATAATCTTTCGGATCGTAAACGCGCCTACGATATTGACGTGGCGCGTACTAATATCATTGGCGAGCTTATGGATCTCCAAGCCGGAGGAGTTTTAGATGAAGATTTTAATACCATCGCCGTTGGAGACCGGTTCGAACGTCGATACCGCGAGTTATGGAATGAACTGACCAGTGCTGAGTCGTTTGCTCTTACTGATCGGTGGCGAGTAGACGCAAGGATCCGCCGACTTAATGAACTTGGATTCGAGGTTGGCGAGATTGAAATGAGTACCGACATCGACGGTACGAGACTGTCAATCCAGCCAAAAGTCGTTGATGCTGGACATTATTCGCGTAAGATTATGCGTCTTACCGGCATGGATGTTGAAGAAGCTCAAGCTCGCCGTATGATGAATGATATCGATGGTTATCGTGCAGTAACAGGACTGTGGGATGTGCCAGATTCTATTGTGGCTCACGAGTGGCTAGATAACGTTTACGAGCCAGCAGTGAATGCGATCCCATGCGAGTTACGCGGTCGGCTCCAACCAGCACAGCTATTCCACGAGATCCTCGAACACCGGTGGTATATTGCGGAACGAGCAGGTCATGATATTGCCTTAGCTGACGCGGTTCAATCGTATATCCACAATGTTTTACCGCTGCACCGAGAAGAAGCAACGATGCTAGAGCGCGAAGCTCCTCACACCATGGATGATTACTACAACTAAATTTTCACTGTACTGGAGTATGGATTCGTTGGCGTCCTTCGAGCGCGCGTGAAATTGTCACTTCATCGGCGTATTCCAGATCGCCACCTACTGGTAGTCCGGAAGCAAGCCGTGAAACGATGACACCCATATGTGCGAGGTTGATGGACAGGTATGTTGCAGTGGCTTCGCCTTCCACATTGGGATCCATTGCTAGGATTACTTCTTTTACAGTACCGTCTTGGAGGCGAGCATAAAGTTCGCGAATACGTAGATCGTCTGGCCCAACACCTCCAATCGGATCGATCGCTCCGCCCAGCACATGATACTTGCCACGATATTCGCGCGACCGTTCGATGGCAACAATATCTTTTGCCTCTTCAACAACGCAGATGACACTGTCGAGCCGGCGCAGATCGGCACAAATTCGGCACAATTCGCCTTCAGCTATATTTCCGCACACATGGCAGAACTGCACTTTAGCTTTCACAGCTTGCAAAGCAGTAATCAACTGCGAAACATCGTCATCTGAAGCTTCAAGAAGATGAAACGCTATGCGCTGCGCACTTTTTGGTCCCACGCCTGGCAAACGCCCTAGTTCGTCGATAAGTGCCTGCACTGCGCCATCATAAACGCCTGCCATCAATTACCACCATTTCCATCTGGAATTTCTTCAATTATTCGCCCATCAAACGTTCCGAGAAGCACCTTGAGTCCAACAAGGGAGGACTCGCTAATATCTGGATCGTCCTCAGATACTTCCTCCCATTCTGGTGGTGGTTCTTCCTGCGATTTTACTGGTGGATGAACCTCCCACACTGGTCGCGAATCTCCTGGGCGAACAGGTTTTACTGGGGCTGACGCTATCGAACTGGCAGCTGGTTTGTTATCTCGTATTTCGCTACTGTGCCAGGATTTTTCACCATTCGCTCCAGCTCCTTCAGTTGCCGTACCCGGATATGTCACCGGAGGGATCTCTGGCATAGGCTGGGCAAAGAACGGCACCTCAGGCGGCACAAGATCGCTCTTAGCTAATGAGCCACTAGTATCTTGATGTTCTTCAGGAACAACTATTGGATCAAGATCCGGAGAGTGCGGCGATTGGACATGATCCTCACCGTTGAATTGTGCTTGTCCGTCGACAAGTGCACCAAGCACCCCCGCTGGATCTGTACTAGTGATATCAGTAGTCACGTGGATTTCGGTGAGATTCTCTTCTTCTACCCAAGACTCACCAAAATCTGGTTCTACGGTTGCAGAATCATTGGTTGGAACATTAACGTCTATATCGCTACGAGGGGCCGCAGGTTCCGGAGAAACTGACGCGTAGTCTTCCCGGGCGGCCTCAACTTTTGGGGCCGTTGTACCATCATCAGGAATTGCT
Source organism: Arcanobacterium phocae (assembly GCF_900105865.1). Lineage (NCBI taxonomy): Bacteria > Bacillati > Actinomycetota > Actinomycetes > Actinomycetales > Actinomycetaceae > Arcanobacterium > Arcanobacterium phocae. Next base: position 755,036 of record NZ_LT629804.1, on the reverse strand, counting down.
TCAACATTAACTTCTATTTGAAGAAGGTCCCTAATAACGTCGGTAACATGATCGCCAGATCGACGTTGATTAAAACGCAACGCCACCGCAGGCATAGCGAAACCGATATGCAACGTATTGTCAACAACATCAACGGGTCGCGCACCCGACTTAAGTTGGTTACGTACTAAACCGCCTAGTTTAGGATGTACCAGAATATCTCCCCATGCGCTGACAATTTTATTCAGCATAGTATGGGCAGGATCAGCAGTTGCAACACGCGCTTGCACGGCAGCTGAATCAGGCAGCTGCGTCAAATGAGCAGGCGGCACCGGCGGTGCCGGCGGCTGCACAGGAGCCGGAACACGCGGAGCATGCACCGGTTCTGGTTGGCGTTCTGGTACAGTTGGCTGAGCCGGTTGTGTTACCGGCTTTGGGCTTTCAGCTTGGACAGATGCAACCGCTGGCGTATGCGTAGGAGGCAGTTCAGAATCTGACTTCTGTTCCGTTGGTATCGTAGCAACTGGCGATTGCCGAGGCTGGGGTTCAGGGACTGCTTCCATCGTCCGACGCGATGCCGCCGCTTCTTGAGCGCTAGGTTTCTTCCATTTACTGAGCACCTGCGGCGGAGTAGAAACCTGGGCCCCTTCAGTGGCAACTTTCATTTGTGTTGGAGCAGATTCTGTTCCGCCTTCCGCCTGAGCTACCACTAGCCGGGCACATAAAAGTTCGAGTTGTAATCGCGGCGCAGTCGCACCAACCATCATATTTAGCGCTTCATTAGTAATATCAGAGCATCGTGAAGCACGGGCAGCACCCAGTTGTTCAGCTTGTTCCGTCATACGCTCAAACTGATCATCAGGAACGCTCACGAAGACATCTCGAGCGGCCTCCCCGGTAAGTGCAATAATCACAACATCACGCAAACGTTGCAACAAATCTTCAACAAATCGGCGCGGATCGTGGCCCGATTTAACCACTGAATCAACAACGTTAAATAGCTTTCCGCCATCGCGTTCTGCAACAGCGCTGATCGCGTCATCGAGCAAATGGGCCGAGGTATACCCCAGCAAAGCCACTGCGCGGTCATAATCTAACGAGTGAGAATCGGAGCCACCGATAATCTGATCCAACACAGAAAGTGTGTCACGCACAGACCCAGTTCCAGCCCGAATAACAAGAGAGAGCACGTCCTTTGAGGCACTGACACCTTCTTGAGCGCAGATTCGCGCAAGATACTTCTCCAGCTCGAGCGGTGGAACCAACCTGAATGGGTAATGGTGAGTACGGGAACGAATCGTCCCAATAACCTTTTCTGGTTCCGTAGTGGCGAAAATAAACTTCACATGCTCTGGCGGTTCTTCAACCAACTTCAACAATGCGTTGAAACCTTGATTGGAGACCATGTGCGCTTCATCAATAATAAAAATCTTAAAGCGATCGCGAACGGGCGCAAACCCGGCTTGTTCTCGTAACTCACGCGCATCATCCACACCGCCATGTGAAGCGGCGTCAAGTTCAACCACGTCGAGAGAACCAGCACCGTCCCGCGCCAGATCCCGGCATGAATCACACACGCCACACGGCGTATCGGTTGGATAGTTCACACAATTCAAGCATCGAGCAAGGATGCGAGCCGACGTCGTCTTCCCACACCCGCGCGGACCAGAAAATAAATACGCATGGGTTGTACGCCCCGCAGCCAACGCTGCTCTTAGCGGCGCGACAACGTGGTCTTGTCCAATAACTTCTTGAAAAGACTGAGGCCGATAACGGCGATACATGGCTACACTCACGAACACCATCTTACTCGACCCCTCCCACACCTGACTTGTCATGGATTCATCCTGTGGAAAACAATCAGTATCCACACGCAATATTCCGGTGCTGAAAATCTAAAATAGAAAGCAGGCATAAAAGGACTCCCCACGCACCCGTCAGAGCCCGGCCTCCTTGCTGCATTCCTGCCCTGGGGAATTAACCGAAGATGACGCCACGTGAGGAGTCGTCTTTCAGTGTACGCGAATTTCCCGTTCGATGCGAATCTATTGCCTAGGTAACACGCCACCGATTCGCGCACAGCCCTTGTTTTCATATACCATTAACAGGTACATCGGTAGCGATGATACTCAGGAGGATTCGCCTAGTGGCCTATGGCGCACGCTTGGAAAGCGTGTTGGGTGCAAGCCCTCGGGGGTTCGAATCCCCCATCCTCCGCCAGTTGCCCCGGACTATTTCACGAGTCCGGGGCAATGTTTATATTGGCTTTCCCTGTTTATATTGGCGTATCTCGCCGTCGGAAACTAACGCAAGCCCTCGTCCGTCGGACCAAACTTATTATTCAAGTAGCGTTCGCGCGGGCCATGAATATCGACAAACGGCCAGTGACGGCGCGAATGCAGCTGCACATCCCACGACGTCTTCGCCCATACGAAAATAATTAATGCCACCACAATCGAACCGATACCGCCAATTGCAATCGACCAGCGCGGTCCCCACACTTCGCCGATCCAGCCTACAACTGGCGAACCAATCGGGGTAATACCAAGATTAACAGCGAAATAAATCGCCAACACCCTACCACGCAATGCCGGTGGAGTACTGATCTGAACCAGAGTATTAACTGCAATCAAAAACGTCAGCATTGTAAATCCGGTAGGAATCATCAACAACGCAAAAATTGTGTAGGTGGGAGCAAGCGAAGCAATAATCGCAATTACTCCAAACGCCACCGCATACAGTAATAACTTTGAAAATCTAGGCGCTTTACGCCGAGCAGATAACAACGCGCCGCTTAACGATCCAATCGCAAGCATAGACCCCAAGAAACCATAGGATCCTGCTCCCATGTGATACACATCGGTAGCCATCAGTGCCTGGGTGACCTGAAAATTCAACCCCAGCCCAGAAACCACTGCGATCATGACCAGTATCGCTAAAATATCGGAACGCGTACGCACATAGGCAAACCCCTCGCGTAGCATACCTTTGCGCCGAGGCACCGGAGTATGCTCGAAGAAATGCTCCGCCTTCATTATCGCCAGGGAAAGAACCGGTACCGAGAAAAGCGCAAAATTGAGGATGAAAACCCAACCTGGCCCCACCAGTTCAATGAGCACACCAGCCAACGCCGGACCAAAAAGGCGCGCGATATTGAACGACGTCGAATTCAAACTAATCGCGTTTGGCAACGACGACGTCGGAACCAACTCAGACAAAAACGTGTTACGCACCGCTGACGAGAGCGCGTCCGCGGCACCCGATAACACTGCCGCAATATAAACATGGTAAAGATGAGCCGAACCAGTGACAAGTAAAATCCCCAAAATCAAGCCGATAACTGCGACTACTATTTGGGTAATTTGAATAAGTCGACGACGATTCGCCCAGTCGGCTAATACGCCACCAAATGGGCCAAGCAGCATTTGAGGAAGAAACTGAAAGGCCGTCACCAATCCAACTGCAATAGCAGAATTATCGGTGAGAACGGTGAGGACTACCCAGATTTGGCAGACACGTTGCATCCACACCGCAGTAGCAGAGACAAGGTTAGAAATGAACCATAACCGATAGTTGGGATACGACAATGAATGGAAAGTTTTAGACATGAATCAACCTCATAGTTATTCTACCTGAAACAACCGTCTATATTTAGCTCGCTCAGACCCCCTAACGTGCGCTACATTATATAAGGTGAGTACTCAAGAAAATCCACGTGTAGAATATCGCAAGCGTGTCCAGCAGCGTCAGACCGTCATTTTTGGATCGATCTCTGCTGCTATGGCGTTCTTGCTCATTTTTGGAACTCTTATTTGGGTTGGTGTTATTCCAGCACCTATCAATCCTTCTTTCTCTAAGAAGGCGGAGCCTGTGTTCGTTGTGCCATGTCCTTCTGACAAGATCCAAGCACGTGATTTATCTACTCTCACCGCTCGGGTCTACAACTCTACATCGGTCAGCGGCCAAGCTGGCGCAGTTGGGCAAGATCTCGCAACCCTGGGCGTTACGATCACTGAAACGTCGAATTGGGGAGGCAAACCATTATCGGAGTCCACCCGGATCATCACTGGAAAAATTGGTATCGATGCCGCCTACACCTTGCGTGCATACTTCCCTGGTGCCACCATTCACTTCGATGAAACCAATAACTCCGAGATTCTCGACGTTGTTATAGGCAAGGCATTTAAAGGCACAAATATCGGCCCCAGCGATGAAGAAAAAACTTCTGCACTGGAGCCGATAGAAGGTTGTCAATCAGTTAAGTAGCTAGTTACGGTTCGCGAATCAGCGCGCCGTCTTCTAGTTCCGCACCGGCTGGTGCTGATGCTGGTGTTGCTGGCTCAATCGTGGTACCACGCCACTTCGAGAGTGCTCGCATAACGTGATAGATGATGATCGCCCCGAAAGACCCCAAGGCGATTCCAGAAAACTCTAATTCACCCACATACCATGTGTAATTAGCAATCGCCATGACCATAGCGACCGCAGCCGTATTCAGATTTACTGGGTCTGAAAAATCTACCTTGTTCTGCACCCAGATACGGATTCCTAACATACCGATCATGCCGTAGAGGACTGTCGCAGCCCCGCCTAGAACGCCCGGCGGAATCGACGCGATGGCCACACCGAATTTCGGCAGCATAGATAAGCACACAGCAAAACCAGCAGCCACCAGATAGGCCACGGTTGAATAGATACGAGTTGCAGCCATGACGCCAATGTTTTCTGCATACGTCGTCGTTGCTGAACCGCCACCGGATCCCGCAACTATTGTTGCCACACCGTCAGCGAATAATGCACGCCCGGTGTACTTATCAAGGTTTTCTCCGGTCATTGCCGAAACTGACTTCACGTGGCCAACGTTTTCCGCAACAAGCACCAAAACCACCGGGATAAACAGCGCGAAGAGGGAAATATCAAAAGAAGGAGCACGGAAATGTGGGAAGCCCACGATATCTGCCGCAGCCACGGTATCGAAATTGACTTCGCCGCGAACAATGGCGGTCACATAGCCAACAATTACGCCGATGAGGATTGATAGTCGGCCCATAATCCCCTTCAACAAAACCGTGGAGAGCAAGATAGCAACAACAGTGACAACAGCTGTTACCGGCGCCGCCTGCACGTTGTTCCAAGCCGCAGGGGCAAGATTAAAACCAATCAGGGAAACAATCGCACCAGTAACAACTGGTGGCATAAGCACATCAATCCAGCGCGTTCCGGCAAAGTGTGCAGAGATACCGATCACTGCAAGCAAACCGCCGGTCATAATAATGCCTCCTTGAGCTAAGGAGGCCAATTCGTCGTTGAGTGGTTGTCCGCCGTTGGCAACATATCCGGTCACAGCACCGATAGGAGCCAAGAATGCGAATGACGATCCCAAATACGAAGGGATCCGGCCGGCCGTGATCAGGATAAAAAGAATGGTTCCAACTCCGGTGAAGAACAATGTTGTTGCCGGGTCGAAACCAGTAATAAGTGGAACTAGGAACGTCGCTCCAAACATGGCCACCATATGTTGGGCGCCAACGCCAAACGTAATCGGCCATGAAAGCCGCTCATTCGGTGGGACGATCTCACCGGGGGCAATTTTTGTGCCATCACCATGGAGCTTCCACGTAAATAATTGCGCCATATCATTCTCCTCGTTAAAAGTTACTCAAACGACCAGAACTATACGGAGCACAGCGTAGCTATAGCAAGCTCCTCGGCTGTGATCTAACGGATACTTACAGTGCAATGTCAGTATCTGCCCGATACATTACATCAAAATACTCCACGATGACAGATGCGTTTTCGTTGAATTCTAGCCCTAAATCATGGGCATCAGTAGTAAAAATACGGGTGTGCTCCGCAAGCCATTGTGTTAGCGGACCTTCTCCTTCTGCCTGCGCAATATCATCGCTGATCTCATTAAATGGGATGATCTCTACTTTGCGGTTCCGTAGCAAAGCCACTGGGTGAGCATCGCCATCTAGTAATATCGCTAGGTCACCAACACGCGGATAGGCTTCATCGTTCACATCATAGACCGGCGCATAACTAGAGGTAGCAGTTTTAACGCCAGAGACAACAAGGTGCGCAAGCTGGCTTGCAAGCTCACGTGTCCCGTCGCCAAATGCGAATGCCGGCGGCTCTACCGCTACTACGTCCGTCATCCCCATAACACCAGGTACTTCGGCCAATTTCGATCGGGTTTTTGCACGAGTCCAAAAGGCTGATAGTTCTGCTGCCTGTGGTTCTGGAACGAACATGATTCTCCTAATTTTTCAGCTCTGCCAATTGCGCATATTGCGCCACGTTTCGATTTCAGTCTGCTTGCGATCAACAATACTACGCATATACGTTGTTGTGCCGATTCGCGAAAAAGCACTAAGGAGCACTCCCGAAGCAATCGCCGTGAGCGTTTTTGCTCCGATTCCACGGCTATGTCGATGGTAGGCAGTAGCCAATAATGCTCCGCCCAGAGCCGCCTGCATTGCTGACCCGACAGCCACCAGCCATGGCCGATCAATATAAACCTTGTTAACTGCCCGCATGAGCGACGGTTCAATGAGCCCTTCGCCTGCGAACTCCCACGCCAGTACATCTTCAAATGACCATTCTTGAGGCGACACGAGTTGTGCTGATGGAATTGCAGAAAGAGTACCTTTGGCTGCGAGCACGTCAGCAATTTCGGATGGTAACCCGAGGACTCGTACTAATGACCGAACGGCAGCCCGTGGTTCTACCAATAAAGCCTGACGCATTTGGCTGAATTTCACATTCACCAGATCAGCAATCGCTAACCGGGCAATCGCACCGGCTCCTAGCTCATCGCTCACAAATTCGTGTTCGATTGTGTCTTCTTTGATCCAGTCAAACATTGGCATTTCACCGCTCCAGTCCCATACCAAGCGGATGTTGTCCCGACGCACCATCAGGACGGGGCCAGATTGACTCTGGGTACTAGTAGCTAACGCCATCACATAGTTCGGACGCGGAAATACCTTGCGGTAACTTAGTAGCGAGCCTTCCGAAACTAATACCCGCATTGACCCAAGTTTCGATATTGCAATCGGCGACTGGGAAGTACTAGCCATGCCGGGGACTTCTGCCATCGTCATATCCGTCATGAGCATCATGGGGCCACTGTCAAAATCGGGGAGCTTAGCCCCGTAAATGCCTGCGTCAAGCTCATCTGCAGATTGAGAAGGAACGTTGTCAAGGTCAATGTCATCAATATCGATATCGTCGTCAATATCGACTGCTCCGATATCCAACGGGCCGTGAACCACTTCGCCGTCGAGCTCCACTGCAACTTTGCGAAGCTTGTCTTGCATTTCAACAAGAAGATCACTCACTGCCAAGCCACGAATAACTGTCCCGGCGTCATCAAGCATTGCAACACGGCGACGTCGTCCACTGATTGCCACTTCAAAATCATAGCCATCACTTACCTGCTGGCCTCGACCCAAAATCTGTTGAGTAGCAAAGAATTCTGCCACCAGTTCCGGAGTGGTCAAATACGGGTCAAGAATGTCGATATGCCCGCGAACGGATCTCCATGATGTCATGATCAGGCCTTCTTTTGGTGGAATTTTCTACGGTTGACGTCTAATTGATATAGTGCGATTCCCGTAGCTACCGCTGCGTTAAGGGACTCCATTTCCGAAGCGATTGGAATAGATGCAATCACATCACACGTATCGCGAACAAGACGGGATAGACCTTTTCCTTCTGATCCTGTAACAACGACGACGGGCACATCTGCCATATCAAGAGAATCAATCTGAGCATCGCCTTCACCGGCCAGGCCGACGACGAAATAACCATGTTCTTTCAGGCACTCTAACGCTCGTACAAGGTTAGTTTCACGTGCTACTGGTACACGTGCTGCCGCTCCGGCAGAAACCTTCCAAACCGTCGCATTGACTCCAGCACTGCGCCGCTCCGGAATAAGAACACCGTCTGCCCGGAAAGCTGACGCCGAACGCATAGCTGCACCTAGGTTATGCGGATCAGTTACCGAGTCCAGGGCTACGATTAGCCCCGGCTCGAGATGATCTGCACCCAACGTTACCAATTCGTCAACATCGACATATTCGTATGGCGGGATCTCAACCGCGATACCCTGATGAACCTGCCCATCAGTCATTTTGTCGAGTTCTTGGCGAGTTACTTCAATAAGATCAGCACCCGACTCGGTTGCCTTTTGTAAAACCGCAGCAACGCGATCATCATTGGCTAACGAGCCAACAACAAAAACTCGACTAAATGGAATTCCAGAGGTGACTATCTCCACCACCGGATTACGGCCAGATACCAGCTCGAACCCCTCTGGTGTATGTAAATGACCGCGTAATTTTGGTCCAGCAGCTTTAGCAATCGCAGCTTCACGCGCGACTTTCTTCTTATGCGCCGGATGGTATGTGCGATCCTCTGCTTTCGGTGTTGGACCCTTGCCTTCTAAGCCCCGCCGGCGCTGACCACCAGAACCAACCTTGCCGCCTTTTTTAACACCTTTACGTACCGCACCCGGACGCCCGAAATGACCTGCCATCATTTATCTCCGATCTTCCAGCGAGCTCCTGCTGCCGAATCTTCCACATGAATCCCCGCCGCTTGTAGCGAATCGCGCAAAGAGTCCGCCCGCGCCCAATCTTTTGCTGCACGAGCTGCTGCGCGATCAGCCAAGATAGTGTGTACGAGTGCATCAAGTGCATCGTAATACTGTGCCCCGGTGGAATTCTTCTCCCGCCACGGCGATGCACACGGATCTAGGCCAAGAACATCGAGCATAGCACGAACGAGTAATTGTTCCCGGCGAGCTTCTGTATCTTCATTCGCAGCTAACGCATTGTTGCCGGACGTAACATGCTCATGAATCACCGCGAGCGCAGCCGATACGTTGAGATCATCGTCCATAGCATCGACAAATTGCTCTGGCAGATCAGCCAATCCAATCCCAGCAACATCCTCAGCAGATACTTCGCCAACTTCATCGATCGAACGTTGCACGAAACCAGCAAGACGATCCCAAACCGCACCAGCTTCTGTTAATGTACGCTCCGAGTATGCGACAGTGGACCGGTAATGCACAGTTCCTAAAGCTAACCGCACAATAACCGCCGGATACTGTTGCAGAATATTCGACACAATAAGCGAGTTACCCAGTGACTTGCTCATTTTTTCGCCATCGATAGTAACCCAAGCGTTGTGCATCCAATACTGCGCGAAACCATAACCAGCGGCGTGGGACTGAGCTTGCTCATTTTCATGATGCGGGAACCGCAGATCTATTCCACCGGCGTGAATGTCAAAGGATTCACCCAGATATTTTCCAGCCATCGCGGAGCATTCCAGATGCCATCCTGGCCGGCCACGACCCCATGGGGTCTCCCACGATGCAGTTTCAGGTTCCCCTGGCTTCGCCGCCTTCCACAGTGCAAAATCACGCGGATTACGCTTGTCCGGTGCAACGTCGTCGTCCACAAAATCATCCAACGTTTGCCGCGTTAACGAACCATAATCAGGCAATGACGCAACATCGAAATACACATTTCCCGGATCACCCGCATAAGCATGCCCACGCTCAATCAACCGTGCAATAAAAGCCACCATCTCTGGAATATGACCAGTTGCACGGGGCTCATAGGTAGGCCGCAGAACGCCCAACGCATCGTATGCTTGGGTGAACTCATTCTCATACTTGTAGGCGTGCGCCCAGTATTCGCGGCCCTCTTGGGCAGACTTGGCCAAAATTTTATCGTCAATATCCGTGACGTTACGTACCATCATCGTTTCATAGCCGGAACGACGAAGCCACCGAACCAAAACGTCGAAAGCTAAGGCCGACCGCATATGTCCAATATGCGGAGAACCCTGCACGGTAGCACCACACAGATAAATGCTCGCCTTGCCAGGAGTCAACGAAGTAAATTCACGCATTGAGCGGGTTGCAGAGTCATATATATGTAGTGCCATGGTGATAATTTTACACGGAAACAGCGCGCTTCGTGACACCTAATCACACCCGTGGAAAACTATAAAATCCACAGATTTTAACCACCAAGTAATGCCCTATTGTCCTGACAAATGTTAAGTTTCACAAAAATACATTCCCGTTATAGCCCCGTTCACCAGCAAATAACGATAGATTACAGATATGAAACTAGAAACAACGTCGCTTCCAAGCAACGATGCTTTCCCCTTTCCACCGGAAAGTCCGTCACCTGAAAAAGCGTCAAAAAATACAAACCTGTTCACTAAAAAAGTTATTTATTGGGGTTTGTGGGATTGGGGATCAGCCGCGTTCAACGCGATTGTCACCACGTTTATTTTTGCTTTCTACATTTCCAATCCGAAACTCTTTGGAGATCACGCAAACACATATCTGGGATGGGCCCTCGGTATCGCTGGTATCATTATCGCGCTCATCGCCCCAGCCCTCGGCCAAGCCGTGGATCGATCTGGAAAACGAGCCACCGTACTATCCATAACCACATTAGGCACCGCTGCAATTATCGCCTTGCTCTTCTTCGTCAAACCTGGTGAAGATTACCTGATGCTCGGTTTAGTCCTCATCGGAATCGGAAACATTCTCTTTGAAACTGGATCAGTGGTTTACAACTCGCTCCTATCTGACTTGGCAGACAAGGAACAGTACGGCAGAATTTCCGGTTTTGGCTGGGGTCTGGGATACCTTGGTGGTATCGTACTTTTACTCATTTTATTCGTTGGCTTTATCAATCCGGAGGTTGGCTGGTTCGGCGTTACTAGCTATCAAGGTTTAAATGTTCGCGTATCAATGCTCGTGGCCGCCGCATGGCTAGCAGGGTTTTCACTCCCACTCATTTTTACCTTAAAGAATAAGCCGCGTGCTGAGGAATCACCAGTAGATGGCTTCTTTAATGCCTACCGGGAGTTGTTCCGCTCTATTGCGGAATTATGGCGCAACGATCGTATCGTTCTTTGGTTCCTCATTTCTTCAGCCATTTACCGTGACGGACTCGCTGGAGTGTTCTCCTTTGGAGCCATCATTGCGGGCGTCGCATTCGGATTCTCCAACTCAGAAGTCATTTTGTTCGGCATTGCAGCAAACGTCGTGGCTGGTTTCTTCACCATCGGCTTTGGGTGGCTCGATGATCGCATCGGCGCAGCAAAAGTTGTTATCCTTTCGGTTTCATCAATGGTGATCCTCGGACTATGCGTATTCTTCTTTCATGACGGTCTCTTTGGCTTCACCGGCCATGAAATTTACTGGGCTTTCGGGTTGGCGCTCTGCGTCTTCGTCGGACCAACCCAGTCCGCATCCCGCACATACCTAGCACGGTTGGCTCCCGAAGGTGAAGAAGCTGAGATCTTCGGACTATATGCAACAACCGGCCGTGCCGCATCCCCGCTAGCTCCGTTGCTGTACGCTACTGCAATTTCTGCCGGCGCCTGGCTCCTTGATATCACACAAAAAGAAGCAGCGTACTTCGGCATCCTCGGCATCGTGTTTATTCTATTTTGCGGTTTAGCTTGCTTTATTCCAGTTGCTCGACACGCAAAGAAGCTACGGAAACTGAATAAGAAGTAGTAACGACCTTGACATCTGGAGGGCGGCTCACCTTGCGAGTCGCCCTCCTTCTACGTTCTGTGATAGTCAGTTGCGTGTTACAAGAGCAGTCGCAATCGCCGCCAGCCCTTCTTTTCGTCCAACAAAGCCGAGATGATCTGAGGTAGACGCAGAAACAGAAACTGGCGCGCCTACGACGGCGGTCATCGCCTGTTCTGCTTCTTTTTTGCGCGGTGCAAACCGCGGCTTTTGCCCCAATAATTGCACACTCACATTCATAATTTCCCAGCCAGCTTCGCGTACCAGACGAACTGACTCGGCTAACAGCGAACTTCCCGATGCACCCGCCCACTCGGGCCGATCAACGCCAAAAACTGTTCCCAGTTCGCCAATGCCAGAAGCTATTAATAGTGCATCGGCTGCAGCATGAGCTACCACATCAGCATCGGAATGCCCATCGAGTCCTTGTTCTCCAGGCCAATACATACACGCCAAGAATAGTGGCCGTTCTGATTGCGCAGAAAAGGCATGGATGTCAACAGCCGTTCCGACTCGCATTTCGGGAGTCATAATCAGTTACCTTTCTACGTTGCGTGTCTGTTGGTAGATAAGCTCAGCAACAGCTAAGTCGAATGGAGTTGTTATTTTGAGGGCATCGGCAGATCCATCGACGACGACGACGTCGTTCCCCATCAGCTCAACTAACGCTGCATCATCTGGCGCAGCACTGCTTTCTGCTGCGCTGAGTCGCTCGCCGAATTTATGTGCTCGACGTAAAAGATCAGTATCGAACCCTTGCGGAGTTTGAACTGCCCGCAACTGTGAGCGATCGAGAGTTTTCAGAACTTTATTCTTGTTAACACACTTAATCGTATCGACAACAGGAAGAACCGGGATGGCTGCTATTGCGCCTTGATCCACCGCATGGACGACTCGGGTGATCATATCTGTAGGGGTAAGTGCTCGCGCCGCGTCGTGCACCAGAACCGATTGAGTTTGCACTTGTGCTAGACCGCGAGCCACAGAATCTTGGCGGGTTGCGCCGCCGATGACGACACGGACCTCTATCTGCGCATCGTCAAAAACTTGACCAAACTCGTCTTCATACCCCTGCGGAACAGTAACAATGCAATCTGTTATCCCAGTTTCAACAACAGTTCGCACCGCATGGACCACTAGTGGTGTTCCGTCTATCTCTACTAGAGCTTTGGGACACTGAGCTCCTAGCCGGGTCCCGGAACCGGCGGCGGTGATAACTGCACTCCAACTCATAATGACTCTCTACTACACGATAAGGGCCGCACCTCAATGGTACGACCCTTATCTTAATGTTTACTATTCAGCCGACTGTGCCGATTGCGGAGTTTCAGCAGTATCGCTACTGTCTAGGGGAATAACAAACTCCCCCAGAATTTCATTAAGCAGTTCGGCAGCTTCATCATCACTGATTCCGCGACCCAAGGCTATCTCGGATCCGAGGATTGCGTGTGCCTGAGCAAGCATACGTTTCTCACCGGCGGACAGACCACGGTCACTGCTACGTCGAGTCAAATCTCGAACAACTTCCGCGACTTTATTGACGTCACCGGATGTTAGTTTTTCACCGTTCGCTTTGTAACGCCGTGACCAATTCGATGGTTCTTCCACATTTTCTTCACGAAGAACAGCAAACACTTCTTCCAGCTGAGCATCATTCGACACATCGCGAAGTCCAACCTGTTCAATAGAATCTGCTGGAACCTGAATAACCATGTCACCTTGAATAATACGAAGCGTCAAATAAAGACGCTTTTCACCGCGCATGATCTTTTCTGATATATCTTCAATGTACGCAGCCCCATGATGAGGGTAAACGACCGTTTCTCCGACTTTGAAGCTCATGTGGTAGTCTCTCTATCTCCGCGAACAAGAATAAAACTATTCTACCAAAGTTCCAGCCCTGCACGTGCGGCCTACGCTAATGGCGTGAATAATGTGCAATATACGCATAGCACTGCACGTATCTCAATAACGAGTATGGGGCACGCGAAACGCATGCCCCATACTCGCAAAAGACCTAAGCTAGATCACTTACCCTGGTTAGCAACTGCTTCGATAGCAGCCTTGGCTGCTTCTGGATCAAGGTAGGTTCCACCCTTGGTAATTGGCTTGAGGGTTTCTTCGTCCAATTCGTAGAACAACGGGATAGCCGTTGGAATGTTCAGCCCAGAAATCTCTTCATCCGAAATACCGTCAAGATGCTTGACGATTGCACGCAACGAGTTACCGTGAGCTGCAATCATAACGGTCTTTCCAGACTTAAGTTCTGGAACAATCTCACCTTCCCAGTATGGAAGGAGCCGCTCAAGGACGTCCTTCAAGCATTCAGTAGCTGGAATTGGCTCACCCGCATAGCGTGGATCGGAGTCCTGCGAGAATTCTGATCCAGCTTCGATTGCCGGCGGTGGAACATCGTACGAACGGCGCCACTGCATGAACAGTTCTTCACCGTATTCATCACGAATTTCCTTCTTATTCTTGCCTTGCAAAGCGCCATAGTGACGCTCGTTGAGACGCCAATTCCGCTTAACTGGAATCCAGTGACGGTCAGCAGCGTCAAGTGAAAGATTAGCCGTCATAATTGCACGACGAAGAAGCGAGGTGAAGAGTAAATCTGGCAGAACGTTTGCATCCTTAAGCAACTTTCCTGCGCGCTTCGCTTCTTCGGTTCCCTTCTCAGAGAGTGGAACATCCACCCAGCCAGTGAAGAGGTTCTTCGCATTCCATTCACTTTCGCCGTGACGGACGAGAACGAGTTTGTATGTCATGTGTGTTCAACTTCCATGGTCGGTAACACTATATCTGATGCGCCTAAGCACACTACTTACAGTTTACGTCTTTTTAAAGTTTTTAGGCTAGGTCAGAAGCCTTATGTCACCGCTGTATCCCAAACTATGTGGGAGCCACCCTTTAAGCTGTTCTTATGGCTCGTCTTCAGCGGAACCGAAATGTTTTTCGCATACCTCATCGCTGGCGCTATCGGACTTATTTTCATCGTCACTATTCCGATGAGCTTAGCTATCTTTCGTATTGCTGGCTATCTACTCTGGCCTTTTGGCAGAACAGTTATGAAAAGCCAAATAGCAGGATAGGTAGCACACTCATGAACATAATTTGGTTCATTATCGCCGGATTCTGGCTCGCGATCGGTCATCTATTGCCTGCCGCGATTCTCACCACGCAACATGAACCACATAGATTGAATTCATTCGCCTTGCAGTAAATATACCCCCGGGGGTATATTTACTAATGTTCTTAGACTTCCAAAACATCCACCTAAGGACGCCTACTTAAATAAAACAAGGAGAACAACATGTGCTACCCCGTCACCTGCAAAAACTGCGGTAAAACAACCTGGGGCGGATGCGGTCAACATATCGCTTCTGTCAAAGCTCAAGTACCAGCGAGCCAATGGTGCACATGCACTGAAGAAGAAAAGAAACAAGCTAAGGGTGGCGGATTCTTCCGGTCACTATTCAGCTAAAACAACCGGATAACAATCAACCACTTCAAGGAGAACAATATGACTACCACCGTTATTGTTGGCGGAGTTGCCGGGGGAATGTCCACCGCCACTCGACTGCGGCGCAACGATGAAAACATGGACATCATCGTCTTAGAATCATCTGGATATGTTTCGTTTGCTAACTGCGGTTTGCCATATTTCATCGGTGGTGAGATTACTGAGCGCTCGAACTTACTCCTACAGACGCCCCAATCTCTCAAGTCTCGCTTCAACCTGGATGTGCGCATCAACTCCACCGCTACCAGCATTGACCGCGCAGCAAAGACAGTTACCGTCAGCGGCCCAGAAGGAACATACACTCAAAAGTATGACTACCTTGTTTTGTCTCCCGGCGCCCAACCGCTAATGCCTCCGATCCCCGGTATTGAAACAGCTCTGACACTGCGAAACGTCGAAGATACAGATCGCATCATCGAATATGTACAAGCCACTTCTGCTCGCAAAGCAGTCATTATCGGTGGCGGGTTTATCGGATTGGAACTAGCTGAAAACCTCACTAAAAGATCGATTGCTACAACAGTTATCGAGCAAGCTCCTCATATTATGGGACCATTTGACGAAGAAATGGCAGCCATGGTCACTGAACACATGATTAATCATGGCGTGACCATTCGTGCCAACTCACAAGTTACTGCTATTGGAGAAGGCTACGTAGCTATCGGCGACGAAAAAGTTGACGCTGATATAGTCATTGCCGCTCTAGGGGTACGTCCTGCGTCTGATTTGGCACGAAACGCTGGACTCGAGGTCAACCAGCGCGGAGGAATTACAGTCGATTCTCAACATCGAACGAATGATCCAGCAATTTTCGCGCTTGGCGATGCAGCCGAAAAAACTGATCTTATTTCTGGCGCAGGAGTCATGGTTCCACTCGCTCAAACAGCCAATCGCCATGGGCGTTTGGTAGCTGATGTGATCACTGGTCGTCAAACACACAGCCTACCTGTCTTAGGTACTGCGATCATCGGTCTTTTTGGTCTCGCAGCAGCCTCAACTGGTTGGAATGAACGCCGTGCCCGTTCCGAAGGTAAAACTATTCGTGTCATTCACTCGCATCCAGTTCATCACGCTGGCTATTATCCAGGCGCATCTAGCCTCCACCTTAAACTGATCGTGGACGCTGATAGCGATTCTATTCTTGGCGCCCAAGCTGTTGGAACTCAAGGTGTTGACAAGCGTATTGACGTCATTGCTACTGCTATGCGAGCTGGCTTGAAAGCTTCAGATCTCGCCGATCTTGAATTAGCTTATGCGCCACAATTCGGCTCTGCTAAAGATCCAATCAACATGCTTGGTTTCATCGCAGATAACGGCCGTACAGGTGAACAAACACGTCAATGGCATGAGCTTGACGATGCTCTTGCCGATGGCTGGCAACTCGTTGATGTGAGAACTAAGGCAGAATACAACCGCGGAACAATCCCTGGAGCAATCAATATCCCAGTCGACGAATTGCGAGACCACGTAGAAGAACTTCGCGGAAAGAAAGTTCTGGTTCATTGCCAAGTTGGGTTACGCGGCCACATTGCCTGCACTATGCTTACTAACTCCGGGCTTGAATGCGCTAACCTCGATGGCGGATATATAACATGGTCTTACGGCCAGCGCGCACGCACTGCGTAATCGACCATACCCAAGGAGATAATACGTGAAACTTCCAGCACAGGATGTCAAACCTGCAGTTACCCGTCTCAAACGAGCACGCGGACAACTCGATGCAGTGATAGCAGCCTTAGAAAGCGAACAAGACTGCCATGACATCATTCCACAGCTTGCCGCTGTAGCTAAAGCAGTGGATAGAGCAGGATATCTGGTTATTGCTACTGGTATGAAGACCTGCTATTCGACTGGCCAAGATGTCGAAGAAGAACATCTCGAAAAAATGTTCCTTTCCTTCGCATAGACTCGTGGTGGGCGGCTAAGCCGCCCACCACGACTTACATATAGCTACCGTCGGTTTTCTTGAAATGCTACTTTTTTCGAACGCAGTACGTAACCAGCAAGGCAAGAAAGAATCAGTGCACACAGTACACCGAGGTTAGCCCACGCCCACTCGCCGTCGCGTCCACCCAATCCTAAAGGTCCGAGTAAATATCCTTGCCAGTTGTTCCACGCAGCCTCGTTGGCAAAATTATTAATCACTAGCCCCCAGCCGATAAATGACGAGACAGCCATAATCGACAAAGAAGTCCAGTCCCATGAGCCGTATATTCCATGCGGATTAAACAGCGCTTCGTCATCATATTCCCGCTTGCGCAACGCAATATCTGCCATCATCAAGCCTGCCCAGGATGCGATTGGTACGCCTAGCGTGATTAAAAATGATTGGAACGGGCCAAGGAAATCTTGAGCGAAAAACACCACCCAAATTGTTCCTGCCGTCAAAATGAGGCCATCGATCCCAGCCGCAGCTGGACGCGGAATCTTCACACCCAAGCTCAACAGCGTCAAACCAGAGGAATATATACCCAAAACAGCTCCCGAAACCAAACCCAGAACTGCTGTTATTAAAAATGGCACCAGCACCCATGCCGGTAAAATACTCGCCAACGTCCCGATCGGATCTACCGCAATCCCCTCGTTCAATTCTGGGTTCGACCCCACAATCAATAACCCAGCAATAACCAAAAGCACTGGCGAAATCGCTCCGCCAAGGGTATTCCATAAAACAATTTTTCCCGCAGACGCATCTCGTGACTGGTACCGTGACCAGTCGGCTGCAATATTAATCCAGCCAAGTCCGAAACCAGTCATAACCATAACAAGTGCGCCGATAACCGCCGTCGTCGACCCTGCTGGTTGAGCCAGGATAACCGACATATCAATGTGCGGAATCGTCAACCCAACATAAACGATAGTGAGCGCCCCCGTCAGCCACGTTAAAACAGACTGAACTTTCATGATGATGTGATAACCAGCGATCGACGCTGACACGATCATCCCGGCGATCACTAAGCACGCGATGATCTTCGTCGTCGTTCCGCCATTCCACCCCAGCTGGGTAAAAACGGTCGCGGTAGCCAACGTCGCCATAATCGCTAAAAACGTTTCCCACCCGATCGAAATAAGCCATGAAAAAACGCCCGGAATTTTTTGCCCATATACTCCGAAGACCGCGCGAGACAAAATCATCGTTGGTGCAGAGCCACGTTTTCCAGCAATAGCGATCACGCCACACAGCACAAAGGAGATAGTTATGCCTATCACAGCAACGATAAGACCTTGGACGAATGACACTCCAAACCCATAGACAAATGATGCGTAGGAGATTCCAAAAACGGAGACGTTCGCAGCGAACCAGGGCCAGAACAAGTCGGCTGGTTTAGCAGTACGCTCGTCCTCCGAAATAATGTCAATACCGTTATTTTCTATTAAAGATAAGTGATTTTCTGTGGAAAAGTCGTGGGGTGCCGACGTCGATGCGCCGCTACCATTATGAAAAGCGTCGTTAGTCATAGCCCTTAGTATGCACTAAGGCGATGGGCGCTCGATAGTACCGATACAAAATTGTCTCCATACTGTTACCTTCCCGATTCCTACGCCTTTTCAAAAAATGGACTATAACAGTCCACATAATAGACGTAGTTTATCTGACTGAAAATGAGCCACTACCATGACTCTTGTGAACCAAAATAATTCCGTGAACGCCATTCCTAAGGCGCCGAAACTTGTCCTTTTGTCACTTCAGCACCTATTGGCCTTCTACGCCGGTGCAGTGATCGTTCCGCTGCTCATAGCATCTTCGCTGAAGCTCGATCCGGCAACGACAATCCATCTCATCAACGCCGACCTTTTCACCTGCGGCATCGCAACGCTCATTCAAAGTGTTGGCGTCACCAACAAAGTCGGTGTGCGGTTGCCGATTATCCAGGGTGTCACCACCACCGCGGTCGCTCCTATTATTGCGATCGGTCTTGCTGCGACCGACGGCGCCGGTGGCGAGGCATCACTTCCTGTCATTTACGGATCGATTATCGTGGCCGGCCTGTTTACTTTCTTTGCGGCCCCTTACTTTGCGAAACTATTACGATTCTTCCCGCACCACGTGACCGGAACCGTCCTTCTGGTCATGGGCACATCGCTCCTCGCAGTATCGGCAAATGATTTCGTTAACTATGCCGACGGCGTTCCATCCGTGCGCGACTTAGCATACGGCTTTGGGACGCTTTTTGCTATTGTGCTTGTGCAACGATTCTTCCGTGGTTTCTTGGGCACAATCTCAGTGCTCATCGGCCTTGTCGGTGGAACAACAATCGCGCTACTGCTGAACCATATTCAGCCCGAAAAAATCGATGCTGTTGTGAACGCACCTGCCCTCGGTGTAACCACACCGTTCTATTTCGGATGGCCAGTTTTCTCGTTCACTGCGATTATTTCCATGCTTATCGTCATGCTGATTACCATGGTTGAGACGACCGGCGACGTTTTTGCTACCGGCGAGATTGTTGGCAAACGCATCACCTCTGCCGACGTAGCCGCCGCTATTCGTGCCGACGGCGTATCCACCACCCTCGGCGGCGTCCTTAATTCGTTCCCGTACACCATGTTTGCTCAGAATGTTGGCCTTGTCCGACTGACTGGTATCAAGTCCCGCTGGGTTGCTGCCGGAGCTGGCGTACTCATGATCTTCGTTGGTTTACTACCAAAGGTTGGCGCTCTTGTCGCGTCGATTCCGTCCCCAGTGTTGGGTGGAGCATCGTTGGCACTTTTCGCGAATGTTGCCTGGGTTGGGTTGCAAACGATTGCCAAGTCGAATCTTGCTGACTACCGGATCGCGACTATTGTTACGACGTCGTTAGGCCTGGCAATGCTGGTGACGTTCCGTCCCGAGATCGCACAGGTATTCCCCAACTGGGCACAAGTATTCTTCTCTTCTGGCATGTCAATCGGTTCGATTACCGCTATTTTACTTAACTTGGTCTTCTTCCACATGACATGTCACACTGCGAAGACTACAGACGACGTGGTAGCTGGGGTTACTCTGGAGAACGTCAACAACATGTCTCAAGAAGAATTCGTTGACACGTTCCGGAGCCTATTCAATACGCACGTGTGGCCATTAGAAACGGCATGGCAGGCCCGTCCGTTTAATACATCGGAAGAGCTGCGTAATGCACTACTCATGGCTGTAGTACAGGCAGACGAAGCCAAGCGTCAGGAACTAATTGCAGATTATCCAAATATGTTTGCACTACTAACGTCGGATGAGGCGGATGGACTGTCTCGAGACATCGGTTCGCTTGCATTGGGATCAGCCAGCGAACAGCAGTTGGCGGAACTATCAGCAATCGCTGAAGAATACGGTAACAAATTTGACTTGCCGTATGTTGCATTCCTATCCACCGAAGATTCGATGGAGATGATCTTGGCCGATGCGCGACGCCGTCTCGGTAATGAGCAACAAGTCGAACAGGTTGTCGCACTCTCGCAGATTCTACGTATTACAACAGACCGGCTCGATATCTTGATGCGTAGTGCTAACAATCGTGCGCATGAGTTCCAGGGCTAATATTCAGCACACTCATTGTACCGGGGGCGAGTCTGTTCAGACTCGCCCCCTACCTTAAAATAAGAATACGTCTGAGAGCACGAAAACCTAAGACGACTTAATCCTGTTCGTAAGCAAATAAGTCACGACGGTCTAGAATATTGGGCTCCCAATACTACAACACGATACCTAGATCAGGAAGAGACGCTAACCAGCTAAACTAGCAGATCGAAATGAACGATTTTTTACAGTAGTACTAGTGATACTGACGTATGCGAAGAACATCGAACATAGGACATTCGCTTATCGCAAACGAAGTACGGTCAAAAAATAGTCTCGCACCGACACCAGTCGGCATCCCAGAACGGAAATCTGCTCTGCGTAGCCGATGCTGGAACACACCGGATAAAGTTAAAGAATTAATAGTGAACACTGACCGCTTGCCAAGCGGTTTACGCAGATAATCAAAGAGGGGTCCAGCCAAAAGCTGAACCCCTCTTATCAGAGTTTGGATGACGGCGGTGTCCTACTCTCCCACACTCCCTCGAGTGCAGTACCATCGGCGTTAGCAGGCTTAGCTACCGGGTTCGGTATGGGTACCGGGCGTTTCCCTGCCACTATGACCACCGTCAAAATGGTTGACGTAACACACATGCTTTATGTGTGGGAGTCAAGAATCGTATAGTAGACGCGAACACGCTTGTAACACAAGAAATGTTTCATGTTTTTAAATAAGTGGTTGGCCATTAGTACCAGTCAGCTCCAACAATTACTTGTTGTCCACGTCTGGCCTATCAACCCCATGGTCTATAGGGGGCCTTCAAAACATTAATGTTTATGGAAACCTTATCTCAAAGCAGGCTTCCCGCTTAGATGCTTTCAGCGGTTATCCTTTCCGAACGTAGCTAACCAGCCATGCTCCTGGCGGAACAACTGGCACACCAGAGGTTCGTCCGTCCCGGTCCTCTCGTACTAGGGACAGCCCTTTTCAAGTTTCCTACGCGCGCAGCGGATAGGGACCGAACTGTCTCACGACGTTCTGAACCCAGCTCGCGTGCCGCTTTAATGGGCGAACAGCCCAACCCTTGGGACCTACTCCAGCCCCAGGATGCGACGAGCCGACATCGAGGTGCCAAACCATGCCGTCGATATGAACTCTTGGGCAGGATCAGCCTGTTATCCCCGGGGTACCTTTTATCCGTTGAGCGACGGCGCTTCCACAAGCCACCGCCGGATCACTAGTTCCTACTTTCGTACCTGCTCGACCTGTCGGTCTCACAGTCAAGCTCCCTTGTACACTTACACTCAACACCTGATTGCCAACCAGGCTGAGGGAACCTTTGAGCGCCTCCGTTACCATTTAGGAGGCAACCGCCCCAGTTAAACTACCCACCAGGCACTGTCCCTGAACCAGATCATGGTCCAAGGTTAGACATCCAGCACGACCAGAGTGGTATTTCAACAATGACTCCACAACCACTGGCGTGGCTGTCTCATAGTCTCCCACCTATCCTACACAAGCCGTACCGAACACCAATACCAAGCTATAGTAAAGGTCCCGGGGTCTTTCCGTCCTGCTGCGCGTAACGAGCATCTTTACTCGTAATGCAATTTCACCGAGTTCGCGGTTGAGACAGTGGAGAAGTCGTTACGCCATTCGTGCAGGTCGGAACTTACCCGACAAGGAATTTCGCTACCTTAGGATGGTTATAGTTACCACCGCCGTTTACTGGGGCTTAAATTCACAGCGTCAAACACACAAAAGTGTTTTAACCGTTCCTCTTAACCTTCCAGCACCGGGCAGGCGTCAGTCCGTATACATCCACTTACGTGTTCGCACGGACCTGTGTTTTTGATAAACAGTCGCTTCTCCCTGGTTTCTGCGGCCTTTCACCCTAGCCAGTACAGGCTTCAGGATCCAGGCCCCCCTTCTTCCGAAGTTACGGGGGCATTTTGCCGAGTTCCTTAACCACGATTCACTCGCTCGCCTTAGTATTCTCTACTCGACTACCTGTGTCGGTTTAGGGTACGGGCGGCCAAAGACCTAACGTCGAGGCTTTTCTCGACAGCACAGGATCACTCTACTTCCCCACAATAGTGGGTCATCATCCAGCCTCACCCTCACGCCCCCCGGATTTACCTAGGGAACGGGCTGCACTGTTAAACGTGGCAAGCCATTAGCCACGCGGAGCTACCACTCTGCGTCACCCCTGTTAACACGCTTGTCTACTCTACGATCAGGTCCCACGCTCCCCACACACCCCAACCCGAAGGAAGAAGATGATGGTTTGGATGGTTAGTATCCCATATTTCAACACTTGACGGTCTTCGCCCGGTACCAGAATATCAACTGGTTGCCCATCGACTACGCCTGTCGGCCTCGCCTTAGGACCCGACTAACCCAGGGCGGACGAACCTGGCCCTGGAACCCTTAGTCATTCGGCGGACGGGATTCCCACCCGTCATTCGCTACTCATGCCTGCATTCTCACTCGTACGAAATCCACAACCAGTCACCTGTGCTGCTTCACCTCACGCACGACGCTCCCCTACCCAACAAAACAAAAATATTTCATTGCCGCGGTTTCGGCGGTGTACTTAGCCCCGCTACATTGTCGGCGCAGAATCACTTGACCAGTGAGCTATTACGCACTCTTTCAAGGGTGGCTGCTTCTAAGCCAACCTCCTGGTTGTCACAGCAACTCCACATCCTTTCCCACTTAGCACACGCTTAGGGGCCTTAACCGGCGGTCTGGGCTGTTTCCCTCTCGACTACGAAGCTTATCCCCCGCAGTCTCACTGCCGTGCTCTAACTTACCGGCATTCGGAGTTTGGCTGACGTCAGTACCCCGATAAGGGCCATCGGCCATCCAGTCGCTCTACCTCCGGTAAGAAACACACGACGCTGCACCTAAATGCATTTCGGGGAGAACCAGCTATCACGGAGTTTGATTGGCCTTTCACCCCTACCCACAGGTCATCCCCTCCATTTTCAACTGAAGTGGGTTCGGTCCTCCACACGCTCTTACACGTGCTTCAACCTGCCCATGGGTAGATCACCCCGCTTCGGGTCTAGAACATGCAACTAACAACGCTTTTTAAAACTCGCTTTCGCTACGGCTACCCCACACGGGTTAACCTCGCTACATGCCACTAACTCGCAGGCTCATTCTTCAAAAGGCACGCCATCACCCCTACCAAGGAGGCTCTGACGGATTGTAAGCGTCCGGTTTCAGGTACTATTTCACTCCCCTCCCGGGGTACTTTTCACCATTCCCTCACGGTACTCATACACTATCGGTCACACGAAGTATTTAGGCTTACACAGTGGTCTGTGCAGATTCACACGAAATTTCACGAGTCCCGTGCTACTCGGGCACCATGCAAAGCAGACTAGCATGTTCCAACTACCGGACTCTCACCGTCTACGGTCCAGCTTCCCAACTGATTCGTCTACACACCAGCATTTATCACTACTCGACCCCTCATCGGCAAGGTCAAAACACGGCCCCACAACACCACACACGCAACGCCCGACAGCTATCACACGCACATGGTTTAGCCTCTTCCGCTTTCGCTCGCCACTACTAACAGAATATCTTTTCCTGCGGGTACTGAGATGTTTCACTTCCCCGCGTTACCCCCAAACACCCTATACATTCAGATGCTGGTAACCAGAAACAACTCTGGCCAGGTTTCCCCATTCGGACACCCCCGGATCACAGCTCGTTTGCCAACTCCCCGAGGCTTATCGCAGGCTACAACGTCCTTCATCGGCTCCGTATGCCAAGGCATCCACCGAACGCTCTTGAACACTTACAAAAAACCAAAGATGCTCGCGTCCACTATACAATTCTCAACCACCACACCAACACCACAACAAACCAACAACCCAAACAGTCATCAGCCCATCACAGGCAGCACAAGGAGTATTACCCCACACCCCAACAGCATGCCAACTTCTCATCTCAACCATTTTCCACTAAAAACCACCACAACCAACACCCCAAAACAGGGACACCAGCCACACCCACAAAAAACAAAACATTAAACACGGGCATGTAGGCAGCTCCTTAGAAAGGAGGTGATCCAGCCGCACCTTCCGGTACGGCTACCTTGTTACGACTTCGTCCCAATCGCCAATCCCACCTTCGACCGCTCCCCCCAAAAAGGTTAGGCCACGGGCTTCGGGTGTTACCAACTTTCGTGACGTGACGGGCGGTGTGTACAAGGCCCGGGAACGTATTCACCGCAGCGTTGCTGATCTGCGATTACTAGCGACTCCGACTTCATGGGGTCGAGTTGCAGACCCCAATCCGAACTGAGACTGGCTTTAAGGGATTCGCTCACCCTCACAGGCTCGCAACCCTCTGTACCAGCCATTGTAGCATGCGTGAAGCCCAAGACATAAGGGGCATGATGATTTGACGTCATCCCCACCTTCCTCCGAGTTAACCCCGGCAGTCTCTCGTGAGTCCCCACCATAACGTGCTGGCAACACAAGACAAGGGTTGCGCTCGTTGCGGGACTTAACCCAACATCTCACGACACGAGCTGACGACAACCATGCACCACCTGTACACCACCCCGAAGGCCACACTATCTCTAGCATGTCGCAGTGTATGTCAAGCCTTGGTAAGGTTCTTCGCGTTGCATCGAATTAATCCGCATGCTCCGCCGCTTGTGCGGGCCCCCGTCAATTCCTTTGAGTTTTAGCCTTGCGGCCGTACTCCCCAGGCGGGGCACTTAATGCGTTAGCTACGGTACAGAACCCATGGAAATAGGCCCCACACCTAGTGCCCAACGTTTACGGCATGGACTACCAGGGTATCTAATCCTGTTCGCTCCCCATGCTTTCGCTCCTCAGCGTCAGTAACGGCCCAGTAACCTGCCTTCGCCATCGGTGTTCCTCCTGATATCTGCGCATTCCACCGCTACACCAGGAATTCCAGTTACCCCTACCGCACTCTAGTCTGCCCGTACCCACTGCAGCCCCGGAGTTAAGCCCCGGTCTTTCACAGCAGACGCGACAAACCGCCTACGAGCTCTTTACGCCCAATAATTCCGGACAACGCTCGCGCCCTACGTATTACCGCGGCTGCTGGCACGTAGTTAGCCGGCGCTTATTCAACACCTACCCTCAACTTTCGCCTTGTTCAGTGCTAAAAGGAGTTTACAACCCGAAAGCCTTCATCCCCCACGCGGCGTCGCTGCATCAGACTTTCGTCCATTGTGCAATATTCCCCACTGCTGCCTCCCGTAGGAGTCTGGGCCGTATCTCAGTCCCAATGTGGCCGGTCACCCTCTCAGGCCGGCTACCCGTCGACGCCTTGGTAGGCCATCACCCCACCAACAAGCTGATAGGCCGTGAGCCCATCCCCCACCAGAAAAACCTTTCCAACCCCCACCATGCGGCAGAAGCAGAATATCCAGTATTAGACCCCGTTTCCAAGGCTTATCCCAAAGAAGGGGGCAGGTTACTCACGTATTACTCACCCGTTCGCCACTAATCCACCCCAGCAAGCTAGGGCTTCATCGTTCGACTTGCATGTGTTAAGCACGCCGCCAGCGTTCGTCCTGAGCCAGGATCAAACTCTCCAAACAAAAACCAAACACCCCACAAAAAGGGCATCCAATCAATACACGTTCGAAAAGCCCGAAAAACAGACTCTAAAAACAGACAAACCAAAACTAGCTCATCCAAAATAAAAACAACAACAAACAACAAACCAGCCCAAAAGACCAGCCCACCATCTGCCATCAAAAAAATATGATCAAAATAAAAAGCTGACACACTATTGAGATATCAAACAACACACCCACACCCACAAGACACACCACAACAATGCATCAAGCAAGAAGGAAAACCAGCGAAAACAACCAGACCAGAAAACCAGACCAGCGCCTCGCAACAGATAAATACTTTACCCACCAACCACCCCCACGTCAAACCAAACCAACGTAACCCCTATCACATTCGAATTTTTGGCATTATTTCGATGTTTTCATGTTATAGACACCAGATGCGTAACTGGATGGCGTTTTACGACCTCATAGGCTCATAGCTACGGGCAGCGTTTTCATTTCATTGGTATGCATACGGTATGCAAAGCCCTAAAACAGAACCCCCCTGATTTCAACTTTTCGTTGACATACCAGGGGGAACTAGTGGAGCCGCCTGTGGGAATCGAACCCACGACCTTCTCATTACGAGTGAGACGCTCTACCGACTGAGCTAAGGCGGCGGATCGAAACGATTTAACTTTCGAACCGTCTGCTTTTACAGCTCTAACAATGTAACTGAATATCACCGTCCAGCACAACTGATTATCGCTAGTTCGCCAACATTCCGTCATAAATCACATGAATAATTAGTGGGTGGGAGGAACTTGGTTCCTCCCACCCACGTACACTAACACGAGCCACTATTGCGCTGGACAGCGAAGCCCGTCTTCAGGGACAGTGCCATTGAGTAGGTATGCATCCAGTGCGTCCTTGACGCAAGTACCAGATGCTCGACCGTATGCGGTATGGCCTTCGCCCTCCCACGTCACGAGTACCGCATTCTCGAATGCTTTTTCGAAGGCTACCGCCCATTCATACGGAGTTGCTGGATCGCCCACAGTCCCTACGACAACAATTGGATCCGAACCCGAGGCAGTGAACCGTTGCGTAATTGGATGATCTGGTTTAGGCATTGCCATACAAGTTCCTTGCGAGTAGCCCATCATGTCGCCAAATAGTGGGGACTCTTTCGCTAATTCTTCGCTTAGTCGGTCCCAATCTTCAGGAGTATCTGTGACAACAGTATCGGCACAATTAATGACTGCGTGTGCTTCCATCGAGTTGTTGGAGTAGGTTCCGCTGGGAGTGCGTCCTACATAAGCATCGAACATGACTTGGAAGGTATTTCCGGTGCCTTCATTCTTATATTCTTCAATAGCTTGGGTCAGGATTGGCCACGAGGCATCATCATAAAGTGGCGTAATAAAGCCATAAAGTAGGCCCGACTGTGTTAGAGGCCGGTTCTCATCTGCAGTGGGCAACGGAGTTTCTCGTGCATGATCGAACATGGCACGAATTTCCGCCCGAGCTTCATCACGTGTACCGTCAAATGGGCACGACTTTTGTTTCAGGCAGTCATCAATGTAGTTATTCGTTGCCAGCTCAAATCCTTTAAGTTGTGCTTTCAACTGCTCAAACTCGGACACATCCGAATCGACCGCGCCGTCAAGAATCAATCGGCCCACATGAGTTGGGAACAATTCCGCATACATGCCACCGAGCTTAGTTCCATAGGAAAAACCAACATAGTAGAGCTTCGGATCTCCAACGATATGCCGAATAACATCCATATCGCGGGCAGCTTCTTCGGTTCCGACGTAGGCAACCAAATCACCGGAGCTCTGTACACATTTTTCGCCGAAATCCTTCTCATCGGCATGTGATTGTGCTTTACCAGCTGGAGTTTCCGGGTACACAGTAGCAAGGTTGTCATCAAGTTCTGCATCAGAGACACAGTCAACCGGGGTAGAATCACCAACTCCTCGCGGATCAAACCCAACCACATCAAACTTGTCTAAGATCCGCTTAGAAAAGAACTGGAATGCGCTTTCTGCCATTTCTTGACCCCCACCACCAGGGCCACCAGGATTTGCCAGTAACGAGCCAATTTTATCTCCATCAGCATGACGCCGTTTGAGTGCTAACTCGATGGTTTTCCCAGTGGGATCAGCATAGTTAAGCGGCACGGTAATCGTGGCACAATCTAAACCAATACCGCATTTTTTCCAGGAAACATCCTGCGTATAAAACGGCTCAAGTCCAGCCGGAATCTCCGGCATCTTAGCTTCAATGGCATGGGCATCGATTGCCGCGAGTTCGGCTTTTTTCGACTTCCCTGACTCATCATCAGTAAGACCCCAAAGACCACCAGAACAACTGGACAGTAGGAGTACGGCCGCACTCAAGGCGACAGTTAGACGTTTCTTCATGTGGTTCCTTACCTATTTTATTCCGCTTAACGAAGCCCAACGAGAATACTTTCCATCACGAGTTGCGATGGAACATTTGCTTTGAGTCGCGCTCGACCTTGACTAATAAGATCCAGCCTCCTCAGAGTTGTCTGAGTTGTAGTGCTACTAGCAATACGATTGATTGCTTGTTCATAATCAATGTTGATCAGTTCTACTTTGGCACCCATTTGTTGTATCAAGACGTCACGATAGAATGCGAGCATATACACCATTTCCCGATCGAGAATATCGCGCTCTTGCCGGGTGTGACGACGGCGTGTTGCCTCCGCGCTCTCCTTTATTTGACTACGTACCGATGCCGGAATCTTAGACCCTGTATCCAATCCCAAGGCAGCCATGCGTTGCTCTTCTAACGCTCTACTATCTTCTTCTTGGAGATCTTTTTTCGTGAGTTCCCCGCCGCGCATAGCAACCGTATCAGCAAGCAGATGTGCTCCTAAAGCGGCATCTCCCACGCCTTTTATTTTTGCTAATACGTTCAATGTATTCGTTCGGATCGCAGCTGCTTGCGGATCAGTAGCTAAGGCGCGTGCAACACCAATATGCGATTGTGCTGCACGCGCTGCAACATGGGCAAGTTTAGGCTCTACTCCGTCACGCTGAACAAGTAGATCTGCAACTAAAGAAGCATGCGGGGTAACGAGGTTAATATTGCGGCACCGTGAGCGAATCGTTGGCAACACATCGGCGGCCGCGGCAGTGCACAGCATCCATACCGTGCGAGCTCCCGGTTCCTCAATCGCTTTCAACAACACATTAGTGGTTCGAGTGAGCATCCGATCGGCATCTTCGATGATAATAATGCGCCAAGCACCACTGGTAGGAGCCACATAGGAACGAGCAACGTATTCCCGCACGTTCTCAGCACTAATTGTCACCTGATCAGTAGAAACCAGGGTGACATCAGGATGATTACGTTCCAACACAGACCGGCATTGTGGACACTGCCCACAACCAGCTACTGGCCCAGTACATAATAGCGCTCCGGCCAAGCTTAATGCGGCCAACGACCGCCCGGAACCGGGCGGCCCAGTGAACAGCCACGCTTGGCTCATCGCTTGGCTGGCAACGTGCTCCGCATTCGGATCTGCCATCCTGGCTTGGGAAACACGAGCAGCATCTGCTGCCCGTTGCAGCTCATGTACTGCAGATGCCTGCCCAACTAGACCATCAAAAATACTCATACTTATATGCTACTGGAGTGATCCGACATAATTTCTTGGCATTCACTGCGAGATTGCTGAGAATTCAATACCTGCGAAACTTCATCCTGGATGTGCTGTGCAATCTCCCCGATTTCTGCAGTGCCGTCAATAACCCGCCACCGTTGTGGCTGTGCCTGAGCCAATTGCAAAAATTCTTCGCGCACTCGTTGATGGAATGCCACACCAGCCGATTCGAGTCGATCTTTTTCCTCACCAACCCGGGCTTTGCCGGTTTCTACTGGCACGTCAAGCAAGAAGGTTATGTCTGGCATTCGCCCCTGAACTGCCCAGAGCGATAAGTCACGCACCTCGTCTTTACCTAAAGCCCGCGCAGCACCTTGATAGGCCACTGACGAATCCAGATATCGGTCCGTAATAACGATCTCACCCCGGCCAAGTGCCGGCGCAATCTTCGTATCCATGTTTTGCGCCCGGTCCGCAGCATACAACAGAGCTTCGGCACGGGCACTGACTTCCCCACCATATAAAAGCAGTTGACGAATCTGTGCACCTAGCTCAGTTCCACCCGGCTCCCGAGTCACGACGACGGTATGCCCCTGTTCAGTTAACCATCGAGTCAGCAACTGAACTTGGGTTGATTTACCAGCACCATCGCCACCTTCGAACGATATGAACAACCCAGCCATATTATGCCTTCTTCGTTGTCGATTTCTTCGCCGTCGATTTCTTTGCCGTCGCACTCTTAGTAGCCGTCTTCTTTTTCGCGGTAGCCTTCTTCCCGGCACCACTAACAGTCCGCTTAGTGGCATTGCGCTTCTTCGGACCGCCCTGCTCGGCAATCTTCAATCGCCGCTGAACAAGCAAATCCTGCGCCCGCTCCGCCGTAATCTGGTTCGGATCTTCAGAACGTGGCAACGACGCATTCGTCTCACCATCGGTGACGTAAAGACCGAAGCGACCATCTTTCAGCAAAATTGTTCCACCCGAAACCGGATCTTTACCTAACTCAGCTAACGGTGGTTGCGCCTGACGCTTTCCACGTTGCTTCGGTTGAGCAAAAATCTCCTTGGCCTGATCGAGAGTAATCGTAAAGATTTGTTCCTCAGATTCTAGCGACCGCGAATCAGACCCCTTCTTCATATACGGACCAAACCGGCCATTGTGAATCGTCACAGGTTCATCGTCTAACTCACCAAGTTCACGCGGCAAAGACAACAACTGCAACGCCTGCTCAATTGTCACCGTTTCCGGATTCATCGACTTAAATAGCGATGCTGTTGCTGGCTTCGGCTTAACCTTCGAGATTTTCCCGGTAGGAGTGAGTTGCACGGCGTCGTCGGGAACAACTTCCGAAACATACGGACCAAACCGGCCATCTTTGACGACGACGTCCCAGCCCTTCTCATTCTGACCCAAAACTCGATCCTCAGCCATGGCACTATCAAGAATCTCGTGAGCACGCTCAACCGTGAGCTCGTCTGGCGAAACATCAGTTGGCACTGAGGCGCGTTTCCCGGGTGTTCCATCTGGATTCGTCTGCTCCAAATATGGACCATAGCGACCCACCCGCACCGCGATGGAATCGCCGATTTCAATCGTGTTCACTGCACGAGCGTCAATGTCACCCAAGCCATCAACCTGTGCTTGCAAGCCCTGCTTACCGTTATCACCGCGATAGAAATTACCCAAATACTCCACTGGGTTTTCGTTACCGGCAGCGATCTTATCCAGATCCTCTTCCATATCCGCGGTAAAGTCATAGTTCACCAAATCAGGAAGGTTCTCTTCGAGCAAACGGATAACTGCGAACGCCAACCAAGTTGGCACTAGTGCTTGTCCCTTCCGGTCCACATAGCCACGATCCGTAATAGTAGAAATTGTTGCCGCATAAGTTGATGGACGACCAATCCCTTTTTCTTCCAAGGTTTTCACCAACGAAGCTTCGGTATAGCGTGGCGGTGGCGCAGTTTCGTGACCCCCAGCTTGCGAGCTAATATTATGAATCTTTTCGCCTTCGCTCAGCTCTGGCAATCGCGATTCGGCTTGTTCTTCATAGCGTTTCTTATCTTTGCCTTCTTCATAGGCAGCCATGAAACCGGGGAAGGTAATAATTGTTCCCGAAGCACCTAACTGTGCTTGGTTGCCACCATTACCGCCTAGATCTGCAACCATCCGAACGGACGCCGTTGAACCAGTAGCATCTGCCATCTGCGAGGCAACTGTTCGTTTCCAAATCAATTCGTAGAGTTCATACTCGCGGCCGCGCAACTGGTTAGCAACTTGCGCTGGGGTACGGAACGAATCGCCAGCTGGGCGAATAGCTTCGTGGGCTTCTTGCGCGCCCTTCGACTTTGTTGCATATGCCCGTGGCTTGTCCGGTAACGAGGCAGCCCCATACATTTCTTTGATCTGGGAACGTGCGGCCTGCACCGCTTGCGACGACAAATTCACCGAATCGGTACGCATGTAGGTGATAAAACCATTTTCATACAAGGACTGCGCCACTCGCATCGTATCGCGCGAGTTCATGTGTAGCTTACGCGATGCTTCCTGCTGCAACGTTGACGTTGTAAACGGCGCTGCTGGACGACGACGATACGGTTTCGT
Organism: Arcanobacterium phocae; assembly: GCF_900105865.1. Classification (NCBI taxonomy): domain Bacteria; kingdom Bacillati; phylum Actinomycetota; class Actinomycetes; order Actinomycetales; family Actinomycetaceae; genus Arcanobacterium; species Arcanobacterium phocae. The sequence goes on along the minus strand of NZ_LT629804.1, from coordinate 722,654 downwards.
CTCCACCCGTACCACCTGAGACGTGCCGTGGCTTAACGCATCCGCAATAGTCTTGGCATCGTCTTGATTGAGAACGCGAACGCCATCGGCTACCGATTTTGGTTTGAGGGAGCCATCGTCGTTAAAATCTTTTCCAACCGCAACGCGAGCGCCGTCGACGTCGAGAAGTTTTGCAGAAAAAGCTTCACTGTCTTTTTGCAGATCAACCGAAACGTCCCAGTATCCGGCTGGAACAAAAGCCATCCGCTCACGTTCGCGCTCAACAATAAGCCGCGTCGTTACTGACTGGACTCGCCCAGCAGACAAACTCGGCGCAACTTTACGCCAGAGCAACGGCGAGACTTCATACCCCACCAAGCGATCCAAGATTCGCCGTGTTTCTTGCGCGTCAACCAGCTTCGTATCAACATCACGAGTGGCCTCCAACGCACGCTGAATCGCCTCTTTAGTAATTTCGTGGAACACCATGCGCTTAACCGGAATCTTCGGCTTAAGAACTTCGAGCAGATGCCAAGCAATGGCTTCCCCCTCGCGGTCCTCATCAGTTGCGAGCCAGAGTTCGTCGGCCTTCTTCAACGCCGCCTTGAGTTCACTGACTTTCTTCTTCTTATCCGGGTTCACCACATAATACGGCTCGAAATTGTTCTCGACATTCACCGCGAACTTACCGAATGGACCCTTTTTCATGTCCGCCGGCAGATCTGACGGCTTCGGCAAATCACGAATGTGTCCAATACTGGCAGTCACATCGTACTCATCGCCCAAATAGTTGGCGATAGTGCGCGCCTTGGCAGGAGACTCTACAATCACGAGCTTAGTCACGTTACATCCTTATATATAGGAAAGGAATCGGTTCTGGTTGTAAACATACCTCATGTTCAGTTCGAAAACCCACAGCAATCCACAGACTCATCATTTATCCACTACTTGGAGCATCCCCAACCGGACCATGTGCATAACTTTTGGCAACAAGGATGAACGCACCTCCGGGGCTGGCATTTCCAAGAGCTGAGCTAGCGCGTCACAAATTTGACCAACCGTTAATTCTCCGTCGCAAACTGAGACAAAACCAGCCAATGCTGTGTCCGCCTGGATCTGATCCGCGAAACCATTCTTCGGGGCAAAACTGATCAGCCACGGATCCGTTTCTCCCGGATGATAACGACGATGTTCTTCCACATTCGCATTTGTTAAACGTAACGAAGACAACGTTTCCTCAGCAATCTCCCGAGCTGACCACAAGAGTTCCAAAGCACCCGGCACATCGGCAGGCATACCACCGCGCAGATCGTGGAAAACCTGCCACGGTAGCCGCCCCTCGCCGTCGCGCTGCACCAGCACATAGCCAAATCCAACATGAGAAACTGCGCGTGCCTGAAAATCGGTCAGCCACGCCCGATAAGCCTTGGCATAGTCAGCGTGTCCGGCGCGCAAACCGCCGTCGTGCAACCACATTTCCACATAGCTATCGGCCGGAATTACCTCGCGTTGAATAACGACCGCATCCAAGTGCTGCGATGCTAACCACGCGCGCGGATGTTCCGACCAGTCTGGAACGTCACCAGCGATCTCCCAGTTCGCCAACATATACGCCGAACCATCGGGCGCTAAACATGTTCCCAAACCAGCAACCACGTCCGCCGCCAACGTATCACCCGGGACACCGCCGTCACGATATTCGAGAGTACCTAAGTTGTCCCGTACCTCACCGGGCGTGATCACAAAAGGCGGATTAGAGACGACGACGTCGAACTGCGAACCAGCAACCGGTTCAAACAGCGAACCCAACCGGGTTTCAATCTCAACCTCATTCAGTGCCGCGTTGAACTGTGCATAGTCGAGCGCGCGGGCAGAAATATCGGTAGCCACCGCATGCGCACCCGCTTTTGCCGCAAGAATTGCATGAATCCCGCACCCAGTTCCCAAATCCAACACCTGTTGGCCCGGCTCATAATGAGCAAGACCGGCAAGGGTCCGAGTCGCTCCACCAACGCCCATCACATGATCGGTGTTATGCCGTGCTCCTTGGAGAGAGCCCCGATCAGAGGCAATCCACACCAGTTCCTCGCCAGCAGCCACCGGCACAAGTTGACACCGTGCCCGCACCCCATCATCCGCACGTTCCAATAACTCTGCCAAACCATCGCAACCATCAGCGTCACGGTAGGTACACGGAATCGCGAGCGCAACGTCGTCGTCCGATAGGGTATCGCCTGTCCACCACAATCGGACAAGTAGCCCCAACTGACCACCAACTCGTTCGGCAGCAAGCTGTGCCGGCACGGCTTCGTCACGTCCCAGAGCCGTGAGCGCGTCTTCGCCCAAGGTTTCCGCAATGTGATCGAGGGTGTAATTACGCAGATCGGCCCGCAAAGCATCAAAAAACTGGAAATCTTTCATAGCACTATTATGCCGGGCGAATCACTGCAGTCGTAAACCCAGCTTGTTCTACCTGAGCTACGAGACCCTCCCATGTATGCCGCCATGCCGGCAGATCCCACTCGCGTGCTTGTTCTTGGAACTGCGGTGACGTGCCACGCTCGCGGGCCTCTTGGAGTGCAAAATTCTCAACCCCGCGCTCCCGTAACGCGCTGATGATGTCCGGTAACTCGCGGGCAACAGTGGAACCTGGGAAGACGGTGGTTCGCACCTCGTAGGTGAGTGGCTGATTCGTCGTACGACGGCGAGCCACGTCGGCTAACAAAAGATCAAGGCACTGCCAAGCTTTAGCACCCGCATCGACCCCGATAATAGGACGGTAGCCAGTGGCGCTAGCTTTGATGTCTAAACCTACCCAATCGACGTCGGACACCACGTCGGCAAACCGCGCTGGATAAGCTCCGGCAGTATGTAGTCCGATCCGAAATCCGAGCTCGCGTACCTCTTGAATTGCTGGAACCAACGCCGGCTGACGGGTCGCTTCCCCACCGCTAAACACCACGCCGTCGAGCAGTCCCCGGCGGCGTTCCAAAAAGGCTCGCACGTCCTCCCATGCAACTTGGCCATTTGCACGCGGATCCATCAGCTCCGTGTTTTGACAATACACGCATGACCACGGGCAGCCCTGCAAGAAAACAGATGCACACAGTGCGCCCGGCCAATCGATCGTTGACAATGGAACATAGCCGGCAATCGCAAGGTCAGACGCACTGGTTACTGCGGTAGGCATTTATGATAGAGCTTTCTCCACGAACATCTTCCGCTCTGCATATTCGCCCTTCTTACCAATGTTGAAGGACTGAACTGGACGGAAGTAGCCCATCACGCGCGTCCACACTTCACACTCTTGCGGTTCAGCCTCGGGACGGGTCTGTGCGCAAGTCGGGCAGGTTTCGTGCTCACCCTTGAGGTATCCGTGGATAGGGCAGATCGAGAATGTTGGTGTGATCGTGATGTACGGCAAGGAGAACCGGGTCAAGGCACGGCGAATGATTTCCTTGCAGGCATCTGGAGACGAAATCGCTTCGTTCATATACAGGTGGAGGACGGTGCCGCCAGTGTACTTGCACTGCAATTCATCTTGCAGTTCGAGAGCTTCGAATGCGTCGTCCGTGAAGCCCACCGGCAACTGCGAAGAATTCGTGTAATACGGCTGGTCAGGGGTACCGGCCTGAATAATATTCGGGTAACGCTTGGCGTCTTCTTTTGCCAGCCGGTAGGTGGTGCCCTCAGCCGGGGTTGCTTCGAGGTTGTACAGATTTCCGGTGCGCTCCTGGAAATCGACGAGGCGAGCATTAATATGGTCAAGCATGTCTGCCACCATGGCGTGTCCGCGTTGATCAGTGATGTCGAATTCATCAAGGGTGAAGTTGCGAACCATCTCATTCATACCGTTAACACCGATGGTTGAGAAGTGGTTGTTGAGTGTGCCGAGGTAGCGCTGGGAGTATGGGTATAGCCCACCGTCCATAAACCCTTGGACTGCTCGACGACGACGCTCAAGCGTATCGCAAGCCACCTCCAGCAGTGCATCCAATCGTTCGTACAAACGCGGCAAATCACCAGCATATAGATAGCCTAAGCGCGCCATGTTCATGGTAACTACGCCAATGGAACCGGTTAATTCAGCTGAGCCAAACAGTCCGTTTCCGCGCTTGAGCAGCTCACGCATATCCAGTTGCAGGCGGCAACACATGGAACGAATCATGCCCGGATCGAGCTCGGAGTTGATGAAGTTTTGGAAGTAGGGCAGGCCGTATTTTGCAGTCATTGCAAACAAAAGCGTGGCGTTTTCGGAGTCCCATTCAAAATCTTTAGTGATGTTGTAGGTAGGAATCGGGAAGGTGAATACGCGGCCGTTGGCATCGCCTTCGATCATGACTTCCATATAAGCACGGTTGATCATAGCCATTTCTTCGGCAAGCTCGCCATAGGTGAAGTCGCAGAGCTCATCTCCGATGATTGGGTTTTGTTCTGCGAGGTCTGCTGGGCAGTTCCAGTCGAAGGTGAGGTTCGTGAACGGACATTGGCTACCCCACCGTGATGGCACGTTGAGGTTGTAGATCAATTCTTGGATATTTTGTTTGACATCATCGTAAGAAAGCTGGTCGAGCCGCACGAAGGGTGCCATGTAGGTATCGAAGGAGGAGAATGCCTGAGCTCCTGCCCATTCATTTTGCAGAGTGCCGAGGAAGTTGACAATCTGGCCGCAGGCAGAAGAGAAATGCTTAGGCGGGTTGGATGCGATAGCTCCGGAAACACCATTGAAGCCTTCTTCTAGGAGACGACGAAGGGACCAACCAGCACAGTAACCAGAGAGCATATCGAGATCGTGGATATGAAAATCGCCGTCACGGTGAGCCTGGCCAGCTTCATCGGAGAAAACCTCATCAAGCCAATAGTTGGCAACCATTTTTCCGGCGTTGTTAAGTATCAAACCACCGAGGGAATAATCTTGGTTGGCATTGGCATTCACGCGCCAATCTGAACGTGTGATGTATTCCTGGATTGATTCGACTGGGTCAATATGATGATTCATCATTGCGCCTCTCTACTTCACCGCTTTGTGTGCCACCAGCCTACCTCAATCACTATATGTAGACATAGCTAAACACGCCCACCCTACATATAGTGATAACATTGCCAAAAATCTCAGCGTTAAACTATGGCTAAAACTCGCGGAGGACACACCCCTCGACTCAAAAGTTCACTATTTCATTATGACTCACGTCACTTGTTGGGACGTTGGGCTGTATCATCCAGCGAGCTGATTTGGTTAAAAAATGAGACACTACGTTCATGACTTCCTTGCCTGAATCGTTTTCTGAATTCATCACGGGCCATATCCAGATCCCACCACGCGAACCCCGCTATGGACAATGGGGAAAAGCTGTACCAGAAGCAGTTCAGAGCACACTCAAGCAATACGGAGTTATGCGCCCGTGGCTACATCAGGCTCGAGCAATCGAGGCACTTGCCAGCGGCTCTAACGTCGTGATTGCCACTGGAACCGGTTCTGGAAAATCCCTTGTTGCATGGGTTCCTGCCCTTAGTATGCTCTCTAATTTTTCGACGTCAGCATCGTTATCTAACCACACTCACCGGCCAACAACGTTATATCTTTCTCCTACAAAAGCCCTCGGTGCAGATCAGCGCACAAACCTCGAACAGTTAGCCACCGCCCTCGATCCCCATATTACTGTTGCCTCAGCCGATGGTGACTGCGATACTGCGGCTCGCCGTTTCGCTCGAGACTACGGCGATATTGTGCTAACTAACCCTGACTTTCTCCATTATTCGATGCTCAGCAGACATACTCAGTGGGCACGGTTATGGCGTGGACTGACCTACATTGCGGTAGACGAGTTCCATCACTACCGGGGAAACTTTGGCGCAAATGTCGCTCTTATTTTACGGCGCACGTTGCGCATCGCTGCTCACTATGGCGCCCATCCGCGCATCATTTTCCTTTCTGCAACAGTTCATAATCCTGCGCATGCAGCTCAGCGGTTCCTGGGTGACGCCTTCGGTCCAGTAGTTGCAATAACTGAGGACGGATCATCGGCCGGCCCGCGCGATATTTACACAATGACTGGTAGCGACAATTCCTATGAACAAGCTAGTGACCTTGCTGCCGAACTCGTGGCAAGTGGAAATCAACTGTTGACGTTTGTTCGTTCCCGATCAGGCACCGAACGAGTTGCGGAATTAATCCGCGAAAAACTCGGCAATATTTCACCAGAGTTGAGTTCCCAAGTAGCCGCCTATCGCGGTGGATATTTACCAGAAGAGCGACGTGAGTTAGAATCCCAGTTACGCAGCGGGAAGATTCGTGCGCTTGCTACAACTTCAGCTTTAGAACTCGGTATTGATATTGCTGGATTAGATTGCGTAGTCGTGACCGGCTGGCCGGGGACTCATGCATCTTTCCAACAACAAATTGGCCGAGCTGGACGCTCCGGCACAACTGGCTTAGCAGTTTTTATCGCTCGCGACAATCCACTCGACCAGTTCATCGCTAGTCACCCGGAGATGCTCCGATCTCACGGCACAGAGTCACCTACCTTCGATCCAACCAATCCTTGGATTTTGCCAGCACATCTGACTGCTGCCGCACATGAGCTTCCCTTAACATCGCAAGATCTACCAATCTTCTCACTCACTGACACCAAACCACTTGATGATATGACCGCTGCAGATCTGCTACGTCAACGACCACGTGGTTGGTTCTGGAATACCGATACCCGAATAGATCCTCACGGTCTCTTAGACCTACGCGAAGCAGGTCATACTATTTCCATCGTCAATTCCGCAGACGGAAGTGTGCTTGGGACAGTCGACGCCGCACAGGCAGACACCACCGTTTTTCCTGGCGCGATCTATCTTCACCAAGGGGCACCTTTTGAGATCGAAGGCGCAACGGAGGATATTGTTCTGGCCCATCCAGCTCCAGACACAGATATCCGCACCTATGCTCGTACTGAAACAAGCGTTGACATCGTCTCTACTACGCACCGCTTTATCCTCCCTGATGGACAATGGTGCTACGGAATGATCAATGTTCGCTCACAAGTAGTTGGCTATGACATGCGCCGAGTAAGTGACGGCGTTTTTCTTGGCACTGTTCCATTGGAACTCCCTGTTCGCGAATTTGTCACGGCAGGAACCTGGCTGACGCTTACCGAGTCTCTTACCAGAAAAGCTGGGATCTCAACGGCAAACTTACCGGGAGCGTTACACGCCGCGGAACATACAATGATCGCGCTACTTCCGTTACTTGCTACCTGTGACCGTTGGGATATAGGCGGATTATCCACCGCTGCCCATCCACAGACAACACAACCAACCATCATCATTCACGATGCTATTCCGGGCGGTTCCGGCGCCGCCTTGCGAGGATTTTACGCCGGACCACACTGGTTAAAAACAACGTTGGAAACATTGACTACGTGTCCATGCGTGGACGGATGCCCATCATGTGTCCAATCGCCCAAGTGCGGCAACAACAACAATCCATTATCGAAAGACGACGCTTTGTTACTCACGGCAGCAGGGCTGGATCAATTTCATAACGCGGCCCAGCAGTGGCCTTGGCATGAAAATCAAGACGAATCCATCCTAACTGCGGGTGACTTGTAGCTAGAATACTGACTTTAGCTCCAGCAACTGAGCAAGAAAGATCCATCCCTGCGGCAAGCTGGCTCGCAACTTGGCAAGCACGCTGAGAGTCAGAAGTTTCCCGATACACTTGAGCTGCAGATAGCGCCGCCAAATCCGTTACATCTTGAATGTCTTGCTGACGTTCACCAGCCCACCCAAGCCCAGTTAATACTCCACCCAGAGCAAGCAGTATTGCTATCACCCCGATCATTAAAACTGTAGTTGACCCAACTTCTGTTATGTGCTCTTTGCTATTAGTCATCTGGTTCCATCACCACCTGACGAGAACCAGATAGTTCTACTCCTAGCCAAGTCATAAAAGCTGGAACTTTTTTAATCACTGTAATATTGGCGTACGGACCAAAACGATTAATTCGTACTTCATCGCCTCGCGCTTCTACCTGCGATACAAGCCCATTTACTGCACTTTCACCATGCAGTGCATATTCACGCGAAATTTCGCGAGCTTGATGCTCTGCTTCCATCACATACATCCAACCGATCAACGGCATAGAAATCATGACGATAACTGCAAGTAGCGGACCAATACTCAGGGCAGTTTCAACGCTCACCATCCCCGATTCACGATTTCTTTTCATACTAGCTCCTCTAGATTTACATACCTTTCTGTGGTGACCACGCTTGGTAGCCACCACAGAAAATCGTTGCGATTATTAGGTAATCAGGTACATCATCGGGCGAGGACTACCCAATAAAAGATCGAAACAGAAATTTGAAGAGTGCCGCGAACAATTCTCTAAACCAATCTTGCTGAGCAATCCAGATCAGGATGCCGGCAATGCTCGTTGTAGCCACTGTTCCCACCGCATATTCTGCAGACACCATTCCATCTTCAACTCGTGAACGTGGTTGTTTCCATAGACGCTTTGCGAGAGCTTTCATTTCATTCTCCTTTAATGTTTGGTAACGTTTAGTCACGTTTGGTGACATTTCTAGTATGGCAAATGCCTACTAGCTTTTTGCTTTCGATTCCGAACCCGTGGATTTCTTTTACATTCGTAAATTTTGTGGAAAAGTGGCGCACACCGCGGTACTCTTACCACAGGCTTACTGCCGCACCCGCAACTACTGGCACAACACCAAGAATCACAAATGCGGGAAGGAAACATAGTCCCAAAGGCAGTACTAAGGCTTCTCCAAGCCGAGCCGCTGCTTCTTTTGCACGGCGTGCTTGAGTAAGCCGCAATGTCCGCGCGCCGCGCTCCAATAACGGTAGTGGCGCAACGCCATCAACCCAGGCGGGCTGGAGTGTCTGCGCAAAAAGATCGAAGCCCTCAACGCCTTCCCATGCTTCTTCCCACGAAGTCCCCATAACCAGCATGTTTGCCACTTCATGTAGCTTCTCTCCTTGGCTAGATTTCACGCCAACCTCAATCCCGCTTAAGGCACTCCCTAAACTATGTAAAACGTCTGGAACAGAGTTTCCAGATAATAAAGTAGCGGCCGCAACATCTAGCACGACCGCCATATCAACTCGCCCGATCCGAGGCTTATTCATTGTCAAGGGTTTTCGAACTGGAACAACCATCATGAATCCCATCATGATTGCAAGCACAACCAGCATTTATAGTTCCTCACTTTCTTTTCGGGCTCTAACAACTAGTCTCCGCACCCACCACAATCCGGCACATTCTGTGCCTAGTCCAAGTACTAATACGCCAAATCCCGCCAGGGACGAAACAAAAAACTCGATGGGGTGCGCGCCTAGTAAAGTTCCAAAACCAATTCCCGCGATTGGTAAAAACGCCAACATAAAAGCAGACGTTTGCGGTCCCGCTAAAGCAATATCGCGCGCTGCCACTGCTTCACCGGCTTCAGTTATTCCATTGGCACACGAATCCAACACATCAGCCACCGGAGCTCCGGTACCCTGAGACATTCGGCAAACCAAGAAAGCAGCTGGCAGTGCAGACATTGCGCCAGGCGAAATTCGACGTCGTTTTCGTTGCCACCACGATAAATTCCATATCTGCTGTAATGGCACTGGGACGCCGTCATCGGACAAAAATCGGCCACCTGTTTCCCCGCCATAACCTCCATCGATACCGCACTGACGTAACGTGCGCTGCCAGGCCTGCTCCACTGAAGAACCAGAACGCAACCGCGTTGCTACCTCCGACATCACCATCCCCATGTCCAGATTTCGCGACTTTTTCCTTGCCGGTTTCCGACGGCGACGCAGCCCCACACGCACAGCTCTTTCCGAAACTCTAGGGACGCTCACGAACGCCACAACCATAATCACAACAACGATAAGCATGACGCTCCTAACCGCTTCGACAGACGTTGGACTCCCGGTCCAGCCGTAACTTTCCCACCAGCCACCGTCAGGGCAGGTTCGCTTACCAGTTCTCCACCAACGCGAGTTAAAGTGGCAATCTCTGCTATTCCACGCCACGGCCCACGACGTTCCACATGGATCACCGCGTCTAAAGCACTTGCCGCTTGTGCCGCAACAGTCCCTTCATTCATATGTGCCAACGCGCCCAACGCCACCAATCGAGCCGGCACATCACGTGCTGAATTTGCATGGATCGTAGCCCATCCTCCCTCATGCCCCGTATTGAGTGCACCAAGCACATCGCGTACCTCTGCTCCACGGCACTCGCCGAGTACAATCCGATCTGGACGCATACGCATTGCCGCACGTACCAAATCGCTCATTGTCACTTCGCCAGCTCCTTGAACATTTGCGCGGCGCACCTGCATATGAACCACATGCGGATGCTCTGGTGCTAACTCCGCTGATTCTTCTATAATCAATATGCGTTCTCGATGCGATATCCGGCTTAACATCGCGTTGAGAAAAGTGGTTTTTCCAGCACCCGTAGCACCCGAAATAATCACGTTGGCTTTGTGCTGTACCATCGCTTCCATTACGGGGACAAGCTGGTGCGGAACCGAACCGGCCTGAGCCAATTCTTCAAGTGGCATAACCTGGGCCCGATGGGTACGTAACGAGATCAACGTACCTGAGGCAGATAGCGGCGGTATTACCGCATGCAGTCGGACACCTGAGGCAAATGTGCCATCAACAATTGGACTGGAATCATCTAAGCGCTGCCCACATAAAGCAGCCAACCGAACCGCGAGCGCACGCACGCCAGCACCAGTTAGTAGCATGGCATCGTCACGATGGATCTTGACCGCAGTCATACCTGCTCCCCGATCGACCCAAACATTTCTTGGTCCATTAACTACTACATCAGTTACGCGCGGATCTTCCAACAATGGCCCAATCGTTGCTCCAGCTCCGATAACTTCGTGGCGGACCTGAGCATCTGCAGCTGCGACATCATCACTAGTAAGTAGATCGTGTTGCACTCGAATTGCTTGAGCTTGGCTGTCCCCGGCAGCCAAGCGACGTCGAATCATGGCGATTTGTTGAACTGATAAACGCATTATGACGCCACTGATTCTTTAATGACAGTCCACAATCGAGTAATATCTTTCCCCGTTTTAGATCTTGCCCGGTCTCCGGGAACTAACCCGTGATCGCAATCAGCTCGCATGGATCGCATTCGTCTGACCCCATACACATCGCCATATTCTAAGGAGGTAGCCACGTGGTCTGCTTCAAGATGTGATTTCACCGTGTTGGCAACAATAATTGGATGTATCTGAGCACCTATCTCCTGCTTTTTAATTCGGCAGGCGTCCACATTTGCCACTGATGGACCGGTCACTAGTACAAGAACGTCACACCAACGCAACCAGTCGCGTTGGGTGTCCCAATCAGTTCCCATGACTCCCATATCAAGGAACGTCCAGGCATGAACTTGGGCCAGTGCCGAAATAATACCCGAACAGCTACGAGGGAACTTCGTGTGATCGCCTTCATTACTTGCAAGAACGTGAACACCGTGCCAATTAGCGAGGGAATCTGCCAATTTTCCGGGCAATAGTGTACCTCGCACGTGTCCAACATCGAGCCGAGAACGCCCTTCGCACGCCGATCCCAAGAGCATTTGCCATGAATCCGATGCCCGATTGAGATCAGCAAGCGCTACCGGGGTTCCCTCACTACTGGCCAATCGGGAGAGCCAAGCTGACAGGCTAGAAACTCCTGCACCCCCATGTGCTCCAGCTAGACCAACAACTGTTCCTCGAACGGTAGCACCAACAGAGCTCATCAGTGCCATCACATCGGCCGAATCATCGCGAATATGGAATTTGGCTATGCCACGAGCAAAATACGAGGCGAACATATCGTGGAACTGTGCTGTCACCATCAGCGGGGTGGTACCGTGCGATTGGAACGTTAAAACCCCATCTACAGTCCGATCCGATTCCGGGACGGCTTGAAAATCTAGCCCGACTATCTGTGCTAATCGGCGTAGTTCGCTTTCTATGTTTTCGTCATTGCCACGATATAGCACTGAGACTAGTTCTAGTTCGGGCACTTTGTGCGTCATCGTTTTCATGTAATCCACTGTGCGCTACTTGGCGCGTCTGTCGTGCAACAGAATCAAAATCCGTGGAAAACGTAAATTATCCACAGTTTTTCTGCATGGTCTGTCTAACTTTTCCGCCGAAACACCGGCAACTTCGCAGAAATATTGCCGTGATAACGATAGCGTGGAACTAACAAGTAACAGGAGGAATCGTGACTACACCAAACGATCCGTATAACTCGGCCACCCCACGGCCATTTGACGACGACGACATTCTCGACCCAATCACCGAGAATCCCGAACGCTCACTGCCAGACGCTGCGCCCGAACAGATCGGTGCGGACACGGTAGTGACTGATGACGCTCCAGACTTCGGCGAACTGGCACCTATTCCTCAGCCACAAACAACAGCCGAACCGCACTACAGCGCTAATGAATTTGCACTCGACGAACCGTACAGTACCATGCCAGATCCAGATCTACCGGCAGCGTCGTCGACCACACAAGTCAATCCGAATCCAACGCTAGGAAACTTTCTCGGAGAGCCAGCGGCCACTCCAATACCCTCCGCACCTGCCGAAACAAGTGCTCCCGAGCCAGTATCACCAACGCGCACGTCGGTCATGGAAGGTTCCGACGGCGAACCAACATTTGCCGATACCCACGACGATTGGGGAACGGACCCCGGCGACCTCGACCCCATCCCAGATGAGCCGAAAGGCCGTGGTTGGCTACACGTAGGCGGATTCTTCCTCACCATTTTGCTACTTCCGGTGGCCTGGTATTTTATTTCCGACGCCGGAGCTCGCCTTTACTTGGTTGACAACAACCCGTGGGAAACCAAGTCCTTCGCACTATTCCCGTTCATTGAACTTATCGGCGGATTAGCAGTCATCACGCTGATCTGGCTGACTGCTCGGGCAACTTCTCTTGGCGCACAATTCTGGGGTGCTGTCATTACGCTGTGTGGACTAGCTGCGCTCATCACGCCGTCGTCGGCACAACGCGCAATCACATGGCTCGATAACCAGATCGGTAGCTACAACGCATTCACCGGCAACGTTATTCACCACATCGAACTCGATTTCGGCACCGGCCGGGTTGCGATTCTTGGATTCATGCTCTTCATGACCGGCATCGTGGCACACGCAGCTCGCCGTCGTGGCCAGGTTTACGCAACCGCAGTAACACGACGTGAGCTCATGCTCCCTGCTGAATCCGCCGAGTCAACCGAGAACAACTAAGTTATCTGAAAGATCAGCTCGCTATGCCCGCCGATATCACCTGCGTTACTCTCCCCGGCCCATGGGAGCACCGGTTAATCCAAGCTAACGGAGCACAATTCCATATTGTGAGTGCCGGAGAATACTCCGACTCCAAACCTCTCGTGATGCTTGTCCACGGATTTCCGCAATATTGGTGGGCATGGCGGCACCAGATCGTCGCAATCGCTGAAGCCGGCTACCAAGTCGTGGCTATCGATCAACGTGGCATTGGCGGATCTGATAAAACACCACGGTCAGAAGACGGTTTCACGTTAGCTAATGACCTCATCAAAATTGTTCATACGCTTGGTGCTCGCAAAGCTGTGCTCGTCGGGCAAGGTCGTGGTGGCGCACTGGCATGGTCAGCAGCGTCAATGGAACCAGATCTCTTTGCTGGACTCATGACCTTCTCCTCACCACATCCGCGCACGCTACAGCGCATCGGAACGCATGTCACCCTGCGCACCTGGAAATATGCGCTCGTTACCGCATCTCGTTCGCTGTCAAAACGCGCCTTACTTGACGAAAACCGTATTCAGCGGATGCTCCGCGAATGGTCAGCCCCCGGAAACGTGGGTGCTGTGAGCGAAGCCCATAACTATGCGCAGGCGTTAGCCCTGCCAATGGCGGCAGATATCGCCGTCGATCAACTGCGATGGACGTATCTTGCCCAGCAACGCCCGTCCGGTCGCGCATATTTACGCGAATCGGCGCACGCTATTAAAATCCCAGTCTTCACAGTTCGCGGCGAATATGATCCGCTACTTCCTGCCCGAGCATGGAGCAAAGACACCGAATTTGCTATCGGAGATTATCAACACGTCACTATTGCGAACGCCGGCCATTTTGTTCCCGAAGAAGCTCCCAACCAAGCAACCTCGCTGATTGTGAATTTCCTACACCGTATTGCCGGGTAAATTATTCGATATCGAAACTGGGACAAATATCTGCCAGTGGGCATTCTAGGCATGCAGGTTTACGCGAATGACACACTTGCCGGCCGTGATCGATCACCCGGTGACAAATCGTAGTCCACTGCGGCTGTGGCAAAATCTTCGCCAGTTCCATTTCAGCTTTAACCGGATCCGTTTCTCGGGTCCATCCCCAGCGCCGCGATAACCGGCCAACATGGGTATCAACAGTAATCCCGGGGATCCCAAACGCGTTCCCAAGCACCACATTTGCGGTTTTACGTCCCACTCCCGGCAGGGTAATAAGCTCTTCGAGCGTGGCTGGCACTACGCCGTTAAACCGTTCTATCAAACCATTGGCAAGCCCATTAAGCGAGCGTGCTTTGGCACGATAAAATCCAAGCGGATGCAATATTTCTTCCAGCACTTCTAAGGGGGCGCTTGCCATCGTCGTCGGATCTGGAAAATGAGCAAACAACGTTGGGGTCACCGAGTTGACTCGCGCATCAGTTGTTTGCGCAGACAGCACAGTGGCCACTAGCAGTTCGAAAGCATTACGATGCACCAACGCACACGCCGAATCTGGATAGTTTTCAGCTAGGCGATCTAAAATACTTGCCGCTTGTTCGCGCCGACCAGCTAACGAACGCGGCCGGGGCGGAAAACGCCGCGAGCGCGATTTTTTCGGTTGTCCCATACATTTCCCCTTCGCCTATAAGCCTAAATGCCACACTTAGCAAACACCTATTTAACGATTTCATTCAACCAAATCTTCCGTTAAGCGTGCCTAATGAGCCAAAACGTGGCAAACTTAGTTACGTATGACCTCGCACACACGCGCAGGTCTTGTCCTAGAAGCCGTTACTATTGAAAGGAATTCGGATGGATTCCACCGTTTTGGCTCATGTAGAGCTTTTCCGGGAATTGGACGACGCCGATCGCGCCGATCTTCTCTCCCTCATGTCCGAGACCACTTTGAAGCGTGGTGAATCGCTTTTCCACGAAGGTGATTCGGGAGACCGTCTCTACGTAGTCACTGACGGTAAAGTCAAACTCTCCCATACTGCTGACGATGGCCGCGAGAACCTTATTGCAGTGCTCGGCCCAGGCGAAATCATCGGCGAACTCACTCTTTTTGACTTGGGTGCACGCTCCTCAACTGTCACCGCTATTGCAGCTACCAGCCTGCTGTCCTTGTCTCATAAGGACATGATGACCTACATTGATTCCCACCCGGCAATGGCGAAGTCGATGTTGCGCGAATTGGCACGCCGGTTGCGTACCACGAATCAGCAGATGGCAGACTTGGTGTTCTCCGATGTTCCTGGCCGCGTCGCTAAGGCACTGTTGGATTTAGCGGAGCGCTTCGGCGAACGTACCCAAGAAGGTATTTACGTTGCGCACGATCTAACTCAGGAAGAGCTGGCTCACTTGGTTGGCGCTTCGCGTGAGACCGTGAATAAGTCACTGGCTGACTTCACATCACGTGGTTGGATTCGTCTTGAGGGTCGCGCAGTTTTGTTGATTCAGGTACAGCGCCTGCAGCGTCGCGCTCACTGATATCGTACTTTCACTATTCGGGGGATGGACTTAACGGTCCATCCCCCGAATTGCGTTGTCAATTGTACGACGACGGCGAATTACGCCCTGTTGTCGAAAGTTACTGCTTTTCACGCTTCATATAGGCAACGGGGTTCTGACTGCCGTTGGGTCCAGGAACTACTGTGACGAGTTCCCATCCATCCTCGCCCCATTGGTCAAGGATTGCTTTCGTATTGTGGACTAATAACGGCAACGTGACATATTCAAATTTCTTCATAACTCTAGCCTACTGGCAAAATGCCGATCACGGAATACGCAATTTTATCCGAGCCGGGGAACTCTTCCAGCGCGTAATTCGACGGCAAATTGTTCAGTGGAATTACTCAGGCGTTCAAACCAATTATCTTCATCAGGGTAGCGACGATGTATCGCCCGCCGTTCACGTTCTGTTAAACCACCCCATACCCCGAAAGTAGCATGCGAGTTCAATGCATCGGCTAAACATTCTAACCGTACTGGGCAGGAAAAACATACATTACGCGCTTGCCGTTGGGCGGCACCACGAACGAAAAGTGAATCAGGATCCATCGTGGCACATGCCGCATGAACAGCCCATGTTTGTTCTTCATATGCCAAACTCATATCGAAAACCTTCCGATTACGGCTCCGTTGCCTTATAATCTCGTGACTTCTATCACTACCATAATAGCGGTTCGTCGGGGAAACGTCACATCGATAAATTTCGCAAGTTGGTCAACGTCACGCGCGCAGAAGTAATTTTGGCAGTATTCTAAACATATGCCTAATCATTCACGGAACTTAACGATGCAGCAAGCAATAGCAGCTCTGCTGTCTTTCTTCATGCTTTGCGGACTGGGCGGCAGCCTATTGGCAGCAATGGCAATTCCCGTTGCGGCAACCTCTGGAACCGCAGTAAACGCAGTGACAAGAATATTCGATGATTTACCGACGAAGATAGACTTCACCACACCATCCGAAGTGTCAACGATCGTCGCTGCAGACGGCACGAAGCTTGCTAGTTTTTATTCCGAGAACCGCATTGTTGTCGCTTCCGAAAATATTTCGCAGTTCATAAAAGACGCTGCCGTTTCGGTCGAAGATCAACGTTTTTATCAGCACAACGGAATTGACGCACAAGGAATTTTAGGCGCCGCGTTTTCTAATTTGACTGGCTCGCAACTAGCTGGTGGCTCTACGATCACCCAGCAGTATGTAAAAAATGCGTTGATCGAAAAAGGGCGCATTGCTGACGACGACGAACAAATCGCTGCTGCCACTGAGCAGACTATTGCCCGAAAGCTTAATGAGGCCCGCTACGCAGTAGCAGTGGAAAATCAGATGTCGAAAGACGAGATCCTCACCGCTTATCTGAATATCGCCCAGTTCGGCCCTTCCCAATATGGTGTTGAAGCGGCATCGCGTTACTATTTCTCGAAATCTGCTAAAGATGTGACCTTGGAACAAGCTGCAATGCTCGCAGGTATCACTCAGGCTCCTGGCCGGTGGGATCCAGTGACTAACCCAGAAGGTGCACTCAAGCGTCGAAATATCGTGTTAGGCACGATGCTTGAGCAAAAATACATTGATCAAGAACAATACGATGCTGCTTCAGCCGTATCGATCGAGGATATGTTGCAGGTTTCGCCGTCGTATAACGGTTGTGCCGAAGCCGGAATCTCCGCATACTTCTGTGAATACGTGGTACGCGATGTACTCAATTCTGACTTGCTCGGTAAGACTCGTGACGAGCGAATCCAAAAACTTTATCGCGGTGGTTTAACCATCCACACCACGATCAACCCATCTGATCAGCAGGCTGCTTACGATTCGATTGTTGCACAGGTTCCAGTTGGCGACCCGTCCGGAATTGATATTGCGCTTTCATCGGTTGAGCCAGGTACCGGAAAGATTCGTGCTATGGTTCAAAATCGTCCGTTCGGCAACCCTTCGGAAGAACAGCCCACTGCTACTAAGGTCAATAACAACGTTGGCGAAGACATGGGTGGTGGTGCTGGATTCCAGGCTGGTTCCACTTTCAAGGTCTTCACTTTGATTGATTGGCTCGCTAAGGGACATAGCCCGAACGACGTCGTCACCGGCGATCGCACTATCACCATTCCAGCGCAAGACTGGAAGATTTCATGCGCCCCAGGGTTTGCGGCTCCGTTTAGCCCAACCAACAATCTCGGAATCGGATATGGTCGGGTAACAGTAGCAAATGCGACTCGTGACTCTTTGAATACTTCGTTTGCTCAAATGTCATCTAAACTCGATCTGTGTGACATCACGAAAACCGCCGCTTCCATGGGAGTACGGCGTGGATCTTATGTTGATCCTGATCTTGCTAAAGAAATAAAAGATGCCGGCATGCAAGGCGTGAAAGAAGGCGATATTGCCCCGATCCTTCCGCGCCCTTCGCAAGTACTCGGTGTCAACCCAGTTATCCCACTGTCAATGGCTTCAGCAGTCGCTACACTTGCCGCAGAAGGTAACGCCTGTACCCCGCATTCATTTACCCAAATTACCGATAGCAACGGGAAAGTTATTGCCGAGCAGCAACCAGAATGTCAACAGGTCATCGATAAAGATGTCGCTCGTACCACCACAAACGTGCTCCAGCGTGTTGTGCAACCCGGTGGTACCGGTGCTACTGCTCAACTCGCTGGCGGCCGTCCGTCTGCCGGCAAGACCGGTACCGGCGATGATTCCTTCCATGCGTGGCATATTGGCTACACTCCACAATTAGCATCGGCAGTATGGACTGGCCATATGAGCGGTAATATTCCAATGCTTGATGTTACTGTTAACGGGCGATTCCACAAGATTGTTTACGGTGGTAGTTTGGCCGGACCGGCCTTCAAGTCGTATATGAACGCGGCACTAGCTAATCAGCCAATTGTCCAGTTCGCTCGTCCATCAAAGCCAATTAAGGCGGCAGCAAAAGCAGATTCAGAGAATAAAAACGAAGAGGGAACTACTATTCCGTCAGTTATTGGTATGACTGAGTCAGATGCTGTTTCGACGTTACAATCCGCCGGATATGTGGTGGCAGTCGGATCTGATTATTCTGATCAGCCAGTTGGACAGGTAGCTCGCCAAGAGCCTAGTGGCCATGCCGAACCGGGTAGTCAAATCAATCTGTGGTTATCGATCGGTCCTCGTCCATGAAAAATATTGCGACCCGTATTCTTGGCGCACTCACAGCTGCTGGAGCGTTATCGCTATGTGGAGCGTTAATTCACGCTCAGTCATATCAGGTTCGACGTCGGACCGTTCTTCTTCCGCGTATCAAGAGCCAAAAGAACGCTACCACTGCGTCAACGCTACGCATCGTACATATTTCAGATACTCATTTGTTGGCTCATCAACGTCGCCGGCGGGCTTTCTTAGAATCTCTTGCTGAGTTAAGTCCAGATTTCATTGTTCTTACCGGCGATCTTATCGCAGCTGATTCTGCGATCCCCGCGCTATTAGCCGATTTAGAACCTTTGTTGTCCATCCCTGGTGCTTTTGTCTTTGGTTCAAATGATTACTTTGGGCCCGAGTTGAAGAATCCACTACGTTATTTGCGCGGGCATACTGGGACAGATGTAGAAAAGAAAGCGTCAGCAGGCCATCGCTTAGCGACCGAGGAACTGAGATCTGGTTTAACAAGCGGCGGTTGGATTGATCTTAATAATGCAAGACACCAGCTCAATGTCAACGATTGGACGCTTGACCTAGTGGGCATTGATGATCCCCATATCGGTTTGCATCAGATGCCTCAGCCTCTTAATGTAGCATCCGCTTCTACTGGTCCGGCTCTCCGGCTTGCGCTCGCACATGCTCCGTATACGTGGGTGCTGGATATGATGGACGACGACGACGCTACTCTTGCTTTTGCTGGGCACACACATGGCGGCCAGGTCAATCTTCCCGGCTCTCATGCCCTTGTCACTAACTGCGATCTCCCCCGCAGGTACGCTAATGGCTTGTTTGAATGGCCGCCGCCGAAAAATCACCTAGAAGAACCACATGTAGTGAAGCGCAACGGAACAGTCGTGGCACACGATAACATGTTGGTTAATATCTCCGCGGGTATTGGCACCTCACCTTTTACCCCTATTAGAACGTTTTGTGCACCGGAAGCAATCGTTCTTGATATTGTTGCAGTGTGATCTCTTCCGCAGGCTGAAAGCACGGATTTCCTAAAATCGTCTATCAGCGTTATCATTATGTGGTTGGTAAAACCATACATCGGGGTGTGGCGCAGTTTGGTAGCGCGCTTCGTTCGGGACGAAGAGGCCGTGGGTTCAAATCCCGCCACCCCGACCAAAACAATGTCCTCTGGTATACGTGATTGTATACTAGAGGACATTTTATTTATTTCCTGTTTTGGCCAAAAATTCCATTCTAGAACTTACTTACAATATGATTGGAAATGCACTTATACCATATCTATGGATTTCTCAAGGAAGGTATATTATGGGAAAATGGTTTGGCCGATCAGATGAAAGCGAAGAACTACGAACTCGAATTTCCGAATTAGCATCAATAATTGCGAAGCTTCGTTCGCAGCTTGACGAGCTCGGTGTCAAACCTCAGATCGATTTATCACTCACCGCAGAAGAACAGCAACTAGTAGCACAGGGTAAAAAGATTGCGGCTATAAAGATGTACCGCGAACGCACTGGTTCTTCCTTAAAAGATGCTAAAGACATAGTTGATTCTCTTTAACTTTCCTCCATTCTCTACACACGAAGTAATACCTCATGAATGATTTTCCTAGCTTTGATGACGAAGTAACGACTCCAGCTGCGGTAACCCCGCCTCCAGCAAGTACCCAGCAAATGCCACCGCAACAGGGGCAGTTCATTCCACCGGCGCCGGTACCAGCGCCAGCACCAGCACCACGTGTCCCACTCACTCCAAAACAAAAGAAGCGCCGTCTCTTGATCATTATCGGAGTACTTAGCGTTGTTGTACTCGTAGCAGCTGGTTTCATTTTCGCTGCGATTGTCAACCACAATCGCACTCCCGAAGCTCAAGTTCGCTCGTATTTAAGCGCTATCTCAGCGGGGAAGGCAGATCAAGCGAATTCCATCGTTGATCCAGGTATCGCAAATGGTGATCGAACCTTCCTTACTGATGACGTGTTGAAGAACGCCGATCAACGAATCAAAGTTGTCGACATTCATGAGCTTTCGTCAGATGAAATCGATCAGCGCCGCTACGAAATCATCGATGCACTGTCAACTAATCTGTCTACTGATATTGCTGCCTCTCGTTATCTCGGTGATAAATCTTCTGCGGTAGTAGAGGCCACATATAGTCTTGACGGCGTACGTCACAGCAGTTACTTCATCGCTACGCCAGGCAAAAACGAGAAGCTCATTCTTCACACATGGGATATCAAGACCCCGCTCATCCGGTCGGTAACAGTAAATACCAAGCTTCCGGGAATCAGCATTGGAAACACCGACGCAGAAGTTGAACAAGATTCTTACCGTACCAAGATATATGTCTATCCTGGAATCTATACAATAACTGAATCGAGCGATTCAAAGTATCTGGCAGCTAAAGAAACTCTTTCAGTTGATGCGAAGAATGAATACATCGACATGGATGCTCAGCTCACTGACGCTGCAGAAACTTTTGTTCTTGATACAGTGAAAAAGCAGTATGACCGCTGTGCTTCCATCGAAGGAAACTTAGATCAGGTATGCCCCTATGCCGTTAGAAACAAGAACTTAGCATTGCTTGAACCTGTAACTCCGATTACTACTATCGAGCACATGGGAGATTATGACTTCACTTCGGGTCAGGGGACAATCCGGATCAAGCCGAATCCGACTCCGTTTAATGAGGATCCAGAAGCCAAAGAAATCGAATTTGTTTTCGAAGGTTACATCAGCATTGAAAAAGGCGAACCTAAAGTTAAGCTTTATAACGCACGAACTATGCGGTGAACTTTCATATTCTATGGGTGGGGCCGGACGATGGTCATCGTCCGGCCCCCTTACCTATGTCTACAGTTTGATAAATTCTTCCGCTGTAGCGTAGGAGGTTTGAGTGCCTAGCTTAGTCACCGAGTCAGCCGCATACCGGTTAGCTTTTTCAAGAGCCAACCGGACATCACCAGTTTCGACGACGTAATGGCTGAAGCATCCAATAAACGCGTCCCCTGCGCCTGTAGTATCGCGGGGTTGGACGTCGCACGCAGGAAGGAGCTCATCGACCCCGTCTGCCATCCACAAAACGCCCCGCGACCCCAGCGTGACAATAACATTCTTCATGCCTGCTTCTAAGAGAGCTGAAGCCGCATTGCGCACGTCGTCAAGGGTATCGACTGGCATACCTGTCAATAGTGAGAGCTCAGATTCGTTCGGCATAAAGTACTCACAATCTTTAACATCAGAGAGCACTAGGTTTGGCTGCGCCGGCGCCGGATTGAGTAGAACTGGAATATCATGTTTCTTGCCAAATCGGATCGCAGCATAGACTGTTTCTAGTGGAACTTCGAGCTGCAGTACAATCAGTTTGCACTGTGCTATATCAGCTGCTGCACTATCGATATCTGCCGATGAAAGCTGGGCGTTTGCTCCTTTGATAATCAGGATCGAATTATGCGATTCGGCATCTACAAAAATTGGTGCCACACCAGAACTGCCTTCGGTTCGCATGACATACCGGGTATCGATTCCATTCTTTTCAAAATTCGAAACCGTATTATCTGCAAAAATATCGTTGCCAACACGAGTCACCATCAGCACTTCAGAACCAAGCCGGGCAGCTGCCACTGCTTGGTTTGCTCCTTTACCACCACACCCCATCTTGAAATCTGGTGCTTCAAGCGTCTCACCTTCAGCTGGCATACGGTCGATATAGGTAATCAAATCAACCATGTTGGATCCGATGACTGCGATATCCATATTTACTCCTTAATTCCTGTGGTGACGATAAATTTACGCGTTTCTCCAGCTGCTAACTCAATGAGCGTACCAGCTTCCTTTGCTGCCAAGAAGCCTTCTGGCCGGGACGTTCCGGGGAGAACAAATGCGGCCACTTGCTGATCCGCGTTATAAAGCACCCAGCGTGTTGCTACCGGGAACTGTGACGAGTCAAATTCGGTGCGGAAGACGACGCCGTTTTCACCCGCGAGTTCGAATCCTAAATGTTCACCGTATTGGGGTAAATCATCAGCAAAGAAAACAATTTCTGGGTCAAATTCTTTCGCGTAAGCTAGTGAAGATCCATCGATGCGACCATCAAGAATCTGTTCATTGAGTTCGGTCCAGCGCGGAGTTGGATGAACATGCGCTGGAACTGTTGTTCGTAGCTTGAACGCATCGTCAGGAAGAGTTTCTGTCATCACTCCGTTCTCCACGAATGCGTAATTCATGTGACACATGTATTGCAGTGGCATCGGAGCATACTTCGACAAATTCGTTATTTCCATTCCGATGTCGAACATCGACGATCCTGGCCGTAGTTCAACGTGAGGTACGGCCCGATAGTGATGACCAAAGCCTTGCACGTATTCGTAGCTTGACACGATGCGAACTGCGCCGTCGTCGTCGACTTCTAACCAGGCATCATCCATTGTTGAACACGGGAATTCACCGTGAAGAACGTGATCGTCTTCTGGCGATGGACAGCCAGCGGCGAGCAGACCGGAATGGAACGCAAAGCACCCGTAGGTATCAACGATTTCCTGGCATGGTTTAGGCTGACTAAACATATTCGTCATCCGTAAAGACGTTCCGTCAAATTCCGCGTCCCAAATGATCTGGCCCATAAACGGAAGAACTTCAACATACCCGCGGCTGTTTTCTAGTCGGAGCGATTCGACTCCAGACGGGTAACGGAAGGCTCGAACAATAATGTCATGACTTTCGATAATAGTAGTTGTGCGCTCACTAAACTGGTGACGATGCAATGGAACAGTAATCATTTTTCTCACCTTTCAATTGTTTGGGTAGTTTTTTCGGCACGGTGTTGTTTGACGAAGTAAAGAAGAACGACGACGAAGCACACCAGCGACACCGAGAACGCAAGCTGCATCGAACCTGTGGTATCTGAGACCAGGCCCTGAATAACTGGGATAACAGCACCGCCGATGATGGACATGACGATAACCGCACCACCGGTTTCGGTGTGTCGCTTGTCTTTGATCGAGTCAAGGGTACGAGCATAGATGGTTGCCCAGCAGGGACCAAACAAACCAGACGTCAGAATGGCGGCATACACTGCGGTCATATTAGGAACTGTGATGACCCAAATAAGAGCGGCAACACCACATATTGAATAGCCGATCAAAACAAGGTTTTCGTTGAACTTGGTCATCAGAATGTTTGCTACGAACTTTCCGATAAAGAAAGCCACGAATGCCCAAATCATATAGTTTGATGCGGTACGTTCGTTGATGGATTCATCGAGGTTTAACGCGAGACGAATAGTGAACGACCACACTGCAGTTTGCATGCCAACATACATGAATTGGGTAAAAATACCGGTAGCAAAAGTGCGGTTTCCAGCTAAGTAGCGCAGCGTCTCACCAATCGAGGCTTTGACCTCTTTATTGTTCGATAGTGGCTTGCAATGCGGGAATTGGGTAATAGCGATAACAAGCATCAGGACTGCCAAGACTACAATGATCCAGCGGTACGGTCCAAGGGTGCGCTGAAGCATGTCTTCAGCAAATTGTTGCCGTTCAACTCCAGTGAGTGAATCGAGTTGTTTTCCGAGCGATTCACCCTCGGTAAAGATGAGGTACTTGCCAAGCAAGATGCCGAAAATTGATCCTAGCGGGTAGAACGTTTGTGAAATGTTGAGGCGTAATGTTGCATATTTGCGCGGGCCGATCATTGACGAATAGGTGTTTGCTGACGTCTCGAGGAAGGATAGACCTACAGCGATCGCAAATAATGCTGCTAGGAAAACAGTATATGTTGCCATGTGTGAGGCCGGGAAGAACAGCATGCAGCCGATGATGTAGAAACTGAGTCCTACGAGCAGACCAGACTTATAGGTCCATTTGCCAATCACACGCGAGGCTGGGATGGCGAGTAGGAAATAGCCGCCGTAAAACGCTGACTGAACAAAGGCGGATGCGAAGTCTGATAATTCAAAGATTGATTTGAATTGGGTAATTAGGACGTCGTTAAGAGATGCTGCTGCACCCCACATGGGGAAGCAGATGGATAGTAAAATGTATTGCAGGATTGGGGTTTTATTTAAGTACCCGTCTGGTTGTTGCACCGTAGGATCTTTTATTAGTCCAAAGGAAGAATTGGTAGCCATTGGTAAACCTTTCATGGAGTTCGTCATTGAACTTATGATGTGGATTACCTTTAATCTAGCTTTTCGATAACGAGCAGGGAACCACTACAAGTAACGATTGTTCCGCCACAAAAACGTTGCTATAGCAACGAATACTAAGTATTTTAGGCTGTATTTAAGCTATTTTTTAGAGCGTTCGTGCTTGAATGGAACATTTGTGCCGACGATATACCGGGCAGTGTGTACGTCTGTCACTAATCTATTGACGTAGCCATGTTCGAGAGCCGCTTTAACGACGTCGGCTTTCTCCGTACCCCCAGCCACAAGAATCTTTTGTTCTTTATGACGCAACTGCGGCAACGTAATTCCGACAGTGCGATTATTGAGATCCGGTAAACAAATTCGACCCTCACGATCAACAAATCGAGCACAAATATCGCCAACAGAACGCGAAAAAATAATCTCTTTTTCGTGAAGAGACAGCGGGCTCGCATTGATTAATTCCCGGTTCGTTCTTACATCACCAACCGTATAGACTGCGATACGAGCATGGACACCTGCGTCCAGCACTCGGCGTACGTGCGGAGTCTGGGTAACCCGTGTTCGCAATGGAACAGACGCCAAAAAAGTCGGCGCTGACAGGTCGTAACATCGTGCACTGAATGCAGCCGCGAATCGTTCCAGAGTGCTAGGACGTCCAGGGCGTGGTGCCGGATCAGATAATCCGCAACTGAGCTGAATGACATCGACATTCCGGCGTGGACGCGGTTCAAGATAATCCGCAACTGTACTCATCGTCCGTGAAGGAACCAACCCAATAGTGTCACCATCACGTACTAGCGAACCTACCAGGTGTGCGCCAGCCCGTCCTAGCGCATCTCGCATCGCGTCTGCTCCAGAACGTGCCGGACTCACTAAAACAGCGTCTAGCAAATGATAGCGACGTTGCAATTCAGCAACCAGTAATTCATCTTGTTCACGCGGATCAAGTACCCGCACCTCAATAAAACCTTGGGCGTTTGCATGAGCTAAAAGTTTTGACACTGTAGGCCGAGATACGTGAAGACGCTGGGCAACTTGTTCCTGATTCAACCCCGAGTAATACAATTTGGCCGCATCAAGAGATTGAATATCGCGGCTACTCAGAGGGTTCATAACTGGATAATAGAACACAACAGCCGGCAGAACAATAGATCGATGTTTTCCGCCATACATTACACCATCAAGGTAGCTGTGTCCTCGATGGCTAGGGAGCCATCGAGGACACAGTACCTACCGGTTATACACAGTTAGGAATTTGACCGCCGTCGAGCAGCTAACGAAGCAGAACCAAGGCTCAACAGGAGAACCACAATTCCTGCTGAGATGACCACCTGGGCACCGGTTTTGGCCAATACGTTTTCGTTCTTAATAGCAGCTACCTTCTGTGGCTCTTGCGGAGCTTTCTTGTTGCCAGAGACAACCGTCAGCTCAGCAGTAGCGACCACCTTCTTACCACGAGCTTCAACATGATGATTACCCACGACGAAATCCGTTGGAACATGCCATGTTATGGTAGCTATTCCTTGCGGATTTGCCTTCACAGATCCAACTACCACTGGATTCGAATGGACACTAAACGTAATCTCTTCACCCGGCTGGAAACCGGTTGCAGTGAAGACAACGTCACTACCGGGCTCAATAGAATCTGAGCTGATCGCAACAACAGGTTTCTGTTCTGGCTGGTCCGGATTCGTCTTAATCGGTGTTGCTGGCGTTAGCTTTGGTGCATCGAACGAGACTTCTGGCTTATTCTTCAGCTCCTTGATTTCCTTTTCTAACTCCTCTTTTTGCTCAACAAGAGCCTTATTCCGCTCTTCCAATTGCGATATCTTATCCTGGGCTACCTTCAGATCTGTTACCGCCTTATCGTTATCAGTTTGAAGTTCTTGCTTCTTGTTTTCTAGGTCCGCAATCTTCTTATCGAGCTTCGCGCTCTTTTCTTCAAACTTCTTAGCAAACTCAACCTTCGCTGCTTCGGCACGGGCTAGATTGGCTGTTAATTTCTTCGCATCACCTTGTGCCGTAGCTAAATCAGCTTCAAGCTTCGCAACCTTTGCTTCAGCTGCAGCTAAATCTGACTGGGCTTGCGCTTTGTCAGCTTCCAAAGTTGCTTTTTCGGCAACGAGCTTTGCATTATCAGCTTCAAGCTTCGCCTTGGTTGCTACCAACTGTGCCTTGTCAGATTCCAGTTGAGCTTTTTCTTCCGAAGCTTTCCTTAGTTCTGCGTTCTTAGCTCCCAGTTCTTTATCTTTTTGAGCTACTTGGTCGGTGAGCATAGCAGCATCCGTCTCGGCTTTAACAACATCTGATAACAGAGAAAGTTGTTGATTCAGGCCTAACCATGCAAAATCAACTTTCTTAAACATGATGGTTGTATTGTCACCTTCATACAGGATTCCAAATTCACCATCTCCAAGCGGTGTCATAGTCGAATATGACATAGCTCCAGATTTAAACAGCGGGGAATCACCCCACGTCTTGCCATCGTCGAAACTGTAGCTAACAACGCCGTCTTGCCGATTCGTTGTGCTATTCGCATGTGAGGAGAACAGTATCTTAGCTCGTGCAGAATTCATTGGGGCATCCGGGAAGGCGCGCAAAATCGATGCGTTGTTGCGCGGATCCTTCAGTCGCTGATCATTCGACTGGTCCAGAGTATAGTTCTGTCCGCCGTCGTCGGAAATAGCGTAATGGCGACCACCCCAGCCCGCTTCGTACGGACGCGAAGAAAGAAGAACACGTCCATCAGACAGCTCTACTACTTTGTTCTCATCCATCTTGGCGCCATGGCTACCGCCAACAGGGGTACCAACTTGCCACGTTTCACCGTGATCGTCAGAATACAATGAAACTGCTTGGTGCTTACCCAACTTCCAATTTCCATCATTAACAACCGTGTACTGTTGAATCAATCGCCCCTTAAACTTGCCATATTTGAGCTGGATGCCCTGTCCAGATGCTGCAAAACGCCCTGCCTGGCGTTGCCCCTCAGATACCTGCTCAGTAACCAATACTGGTTCAGACCATGTTTGCCCTTTATTATCCGACTTCGTATAGACGGTGTGGATAGCGCTGCGCTGACCTGGGTTTGTTCCTTGCTCAGAAGCCGCAATACCGGCGTCGAAACTCTTCACAAAGAAAGCAAAAATAGTACCTGTTTCTTCGTCAACAACAAAAGACGGGTCAGAATAACCATACTTTTGTGGTCCTAGTTTTCCTTGAGCAATAGTCTGGACACCACTCCAGCTCTTCCCATTATCATCTGAATATCTCATAATGATGCTGTTTGGATTTGGTGCATCTTGACAGCTCCCCGGACGGCCATCCCACGCTGCGATCAGACGCCCCTGCACCTTGGCTAATGCCGGGATCCGATGACAGGTATAGCCAAAGGATCCGGGTTTTGCCAAAAGAATATCGCGATACGGATCTTCCGGAACAGATTCTGCTTCACCTGACTTATATACCTTGACGCTCTTAGTGACTGTCACCGAACCTTCGCTTGAACTATCAGAGATCGAGTTGGCAGTGAACGTGAAATCGAGAGTTACCCAGCCACGCTCTTCATCAGCTTCAGTGACAATGTAGGAAGGAATCTCTTTGAATTGCTGTGCTCCCACCTTACAATCAAATCGCCCACCATGCTCTGCTGCCGGAAAATTAGACCAGTTGCAATTTTCTGACCCCGTAAATGTTTTTGATGATCCAACGATATGAACTTTCGTGTGGAGTCCAGATTCGAAGCGTAGCTTTGCTTCGATTTTTTCTCCCTTACTGTATGCATCACCTTTTTCTGGCGCATTCAGTATTATTTTGGCCATACCGATATTGCTTTGTGTGACGACCTGCTGCGAACCTGGGGTTAACTCTGGGGCTGATCCTTCCTCTGCTCCATAAGCCGGCAACGCTGGCAGTAGCAACAAGCCTGCAGTTGCCACAGTAGCAATGAGCTTCGAGGCAATCCTCATAATAGAACTCCTTATTTAAACACCATTGTCTTGTTCGTATATTACGTCATCCAGTCAGCAGACATCTCACAAATGCCACATGAAAGAGATTTCGCAAAATTACAGATACTGAGCAAAAACTAAATGAACATTCTTTTTTGAACACAGTTCCCACTGCAGCTCAGAAACCTAACAACCAACACAAGTTAATTAAAGGTGTTCGAGTTGCGCATTAAAAAGCGACTCCCCAAATGATTTCATTCGAGGAGTCGCTGTTCAGTTAGAAAACTGAGTTCAGATTATGGACATTAACTATCCGAACGTCCACGTCGAGCGATAGAGATGCCACCTAGTGCTATGCAACTAAGAGCAAACAACGCCAGAGAATTCAGGCCCAATCCGGTTTTGGCAAGACCAGTTCGGGCGCCTGTCGACGGCTTGTTGATCTTTGGATCAACAGGTTTAGGATCTTGCGGAGTAGGAACATC
Organism: Arcanobacterium phocae; assembly: GCF_900105865.1. NCBI lineage: Bacteria > Bacillati > Actinomycetota > Actinomycetes > Actinomycetales > Actinomycetaceae > Arcanobacterium > Arcanobacterium phocae. The sequence continues at coordinate 693,163 of NZ_LT629804.1, read as the reverse complement.
AGCCTTAGCAACTAAACCAGCATCAATATCCTTGCGATCAGCAGTCAGATCAATAACATCCGTCAAACCCTCAGACCCACGAACATCAGAATTCTTAAAACCAATCTGAACACGATCAGCCTTAACAAACTTCGTAAAGCCCTCAACAGTCAAACCCTCAGGCAACTTAGCATCAGAGTAATCAAACTTCACCCGATACTCACCCTTAGCAAGACCCTCAAACAAGTACTTACCATCCTCAAGAGTCACAACCACATAAGGCTTATCAGTACCAGGCTTAACAACCGGCTTACCAGCACCATCAAGCAAAGAAACCTTCACACCAGGAACACCAGACTCACCAGCACCCTGAAGACCATCACGATCCTTATCAAACCAAACACGATCACCCAAAGACACAACCGACTCAGCCTTAGCAACTAAACCAGCATCAATATCCTTGCGATCAGCAGTCAGATCAATAACATCCGTCAAACCCTCAGACCCACGAACATCAGAATTCTTAAAACCAATCTGAACACGATCAGCCTTAACAAACTTCGTAAAGCCCTCAACAGTCAAACCCTCAGGCAACTTAGCATCAGAGTAATCAAACTTCACCCGATACTCACCCTTAGCAAGACCCTCAAACAAGTACTTACCATCCTCAAGAGTCACAACCACATAAGGCTTATCAGTACCAGGCTTAACAACCGGCTTACCAGCACCATCAAGCAAAGAAACCTTCACACCAGGAACACCAGACTCACCAGCACCCTGAAGACCATCACGATCCTTATCAAACCAAACACGATCACCCAAAGACACGCTGGGATGTTTCGACACTGTGAATTTTAGATCTTCTACTTCACCACCGACAACTGTGTCAGTTGGGCTAGTTAATGAATCCTTATTAACTCCGTCTCGTCCCACTCGTATGCGTGCGTAGTAGTTCGTGCCTGGATCTAGATTTTTACCGCTCCAGTCAAAAGTTGCTTTCCCGTCTTCAACAGTTGCAACACGACGCTCATCGTTATCAAATTTTCCGTTGTTATTTGTGTCTACCCACGCAACGACATCTGCATTTTTGGCAGTAACTGGGATCGTCACTTTCCCATCGGTTTCAAAACCTTCTTTAAAAGCTTTCGGGTTGACGTCTTCTTCAGCGTCTCCATCTGCCGTCGCAGACTTCCCTATCGCGTTCCAATTTTTTCCGCCATCTTTTTCTGCTGACTTAGATCCAACAAAGTTACCATCATTAAATTTGACGTCTGGAGCTTGCACACCTTCGCCTTTTGGCTGCCCAGTAACTTCCCAGTTGGAGAGGATATGGCTAGCTTCCCCATAACTTTCAGGTGCATCCCCTTGATCTGTTGGCAAGAAGATTCCAGCAACAATCCCTTGTCGCGAGCCTGTTTTACCACGAGCTAAATTATTTAGTTCGACAGCAATTTCTGTCGCTCCACGCGAAACCAGAAGAGGTTGTGCTTGTGGAATCTCTTTCCAAGGTCCCGGAGTTTCAGTTAGCTCAGTATCCACCCAACCATAGGATTTATCACCGTTAGCTTGGCTCCACGCGGCACCTTTGGGAACATTAATCTCAGGATAAGGAGTTTTCCCCTTCGGAACTTCAGTTGGGACCTTTGGCTGGTCATCCACAAAATAATAGCGTGTTTTTCCTTGATACTCACCTACTAAGTCTTGAATAGCCTCCCACCCATTAGGAGAATTAGTTACCATTCCTAGATTCTCAGGAGCTCCACCTTTACGCACTACTCCATCTTCTTTTTTATCTTCAGGGAAACGCTCACCATATGGATTCGAATGCTCCTCAACCCGGATTCCCGTAGACTCGCCGTCGCTTGCAATTAAATCAAGTGGGATTCTCTTCCCGTTCAGTTTCCCCTCAACGGAAAGTGAAAATCTGTAGCCTTGATTGCCCACATTATGTGGATTATTATCAAAACGCGATGGATCTATATACTGGCTAATTAACCAATTTGTACCTTTATCACTCGGATATAAGACTCCGTCATCAAACCACTCTTTTCGTTGAGCGTGCCGACCATTTTGCGGATCTACGTCAAAGGGACGGAAAAAATCATTCCAACTAACCGTGCGCGCCCACAGACCATCATCTAGCTTTTTCCCATGCCGATCGGTGGCTTCATCATACATGGCTTGAACGTTTGTAACAGAAACCTTAACTTCTAACCCCGCCGGCAAACCGTCTGTAGACGAATAGGTGTAAAAATCTCCATCTTTAATTCTTTTTCCTGAAAAGTTCGCTTCATTGTTCTCAGTAGATTCAGTACCCCAAGAATCTTTACGATCCTCACCTGAAGCTAATTTGCCAAAGTCGAAAAAGAAAATCTCATTAGCAAATTTCGCGTTCTTATTGCTCGTAAAAGCACTTGACCCATCATCCACTGCCGCGCTCGCCACAGGCATTGCTGCCATTACGCCAGCTAGCGAAACGCTCGCAGCTAAAACTGCGCCAGCAGCTTTTTTAATATATCGGAGTTGACTCACCGATGCCCCTCTTCCCTGTCCGGACCCTCATAGCCCGCTTTGATTTTTTAGAACTACTCTCACCCTATGACATTCATTTACATACCGCAATGACTTTTTTGACATCATGTCAAGACATAAAGGACACGCACTCCTTTTACGAGACATAGTATTGCAACATTCAACAAAAACAGTCTTAAATCACATCTGATAAATGCTGGAATGTCAAGACCGTTCACCCCTAACATCCCACCCACGCCTCACATCACTTCTTCATCTGACTACCCGCATAGAATCCAATAGCGACCATGGCAGTAACAGTACAGACTACCCAGCGAATCCAGTCGATTCCAGGCGTATCAATTGGGTACCCGAAAGCAGACAGCACCAGATTACCTAGAACCACTCCCACAACACCGAGTGTAAAGGTTGCTACTACAGATAAGTTGGCCCCCTTAAAGAACTTCGCGAGAAAGCCAATCACCGCACCAAAAATAATCGTTCCGATGATATTAAACATAAAACACAACCTTTCACGGCACTCAGCTCGCCATGAGTTTTGTTGATGATAAAAGACGAGCACTACTTTCAGTCTATCTAAGGCAAAAATGTAACTCGGCTTTATCAGCTATTCGTGGAACTACATATAAGACACATATGGAAAGTGAGCGACTATCTACACGAGAGTCGCTCACTTTCACAATGACAGTCAATCAACTAGGGTCAAGGCGCACAAACCATCGAACCAATCAACTGTCAGATATTCACTTTCCGCATTCTTCAGGAGTTACACACTAAGAAGTTCCTTCAGATGTTTCTATCTAACCAGCCATCCCTCTAAAACTTATGCGCAGGGGCTGGGAATTATCTGAAAGTTTTAGTGCTGATCAACAAGTGGATCATTTCTCCATAACACCACAGGTTCTCCCAACCAATATTTCACAACCCACCACAGCAATTCGATAATCCCGGCAGCTATCAGGCCAATAACAACCGCCCACCACATAGCGCTGCTATTCGATGAATCCAGCATGAAAATATCTTGAGTAAAGCGCCACCTAAAAATAAGACCATAACCCACAAGCGGCAAAACAATCAGACCGATCTTCCACCACGACCACGGCCGCGCTACGCAAGCCAGAACCCACGTAGACGGAATAATCAAAGCCGCCAATGCCGCCGTCGAACTCTGCACAAACATCTCATCAAAGTTACCCTGCGCAACCATTACAAAAGTCGTAAACGCACTAGCACCAACGACTAAACCAGCTGGTACTGCAAACCACAGCACGCGCTGCACAAAGCCACTACGCGCCCGCTGATTATTCGGCGGCAACGAGAGCAAAAACGCCGGAACACCAATCGTAAACCATCCCGTAATAGTCACATGGATCGGCTGGAACGGAAACGGCACGGCCGAAATGATCACCAACATAGCCAGCACTGCTGAATAAATAGTTTTGGTCAAAAATAGGTTAGCAACCCGCTCGATATTGCCAATCACCCGGCGCCCCTCAGCAACCACATACGGCAAAGTTGCAAACTTATCGTCAAGTAACACAATTTTGGCAACCGACCGAGTAGCAGGCGATCCCGAACCCATCGCCACCCCGATGTCGGCATCCTTCAACGCCAACACATCATTCACACCATCACCAGTCATCGCCACCGTATGCCCGGCCTGCTGCAACGAACCAACCATTTTCCGCTTCTGATCCGGTGTCACCCGACCAAAGACAAGATGGTCTGCCACCTGCTGGTCAAAATCATCAGCCGTCAACGTGCGTGCATCAACCGTTTGCCCGGCATCCATACCAAGCTTGCGAGTCACAGCCCCAACCGACGCCGCATTATCACCCGAAATAACCTTGACCGTAACATCCTGCTCCGCAAAATATGCCAGCGTATCAGCAGCATCCGGACGAACCTTCTGCTCTAGCACAACAAGTCCTACTGGTTCGACGTCGGACAGCTGCGTATCGTCATTCACCCGCTGATCGGTGCGGGCCAACATGACAACTCGTAAGCCCGAAGCACCCAGCTCCTCTGCCGCGTGCGCAGCTGACGTACCACCCGCCAGCACATCAGCAGCACCCAGCAGCCAACTACCGTGACCGTCAAAAGACACACCCGACCACTTCGTTGCCGACGTAAACGCATGGCGGCTCGCCACCATCCACGGTTTCTCAACATCTCCACACGCCTGCGCGATTGCTTTCATCGTCGAATTAGGATCCCGATCCGCTGCCGCCAACTGAGCTAACGCCTCCCGAGCAGCCGGCGCATCGCCGTCGTCGAACACTCGCAACGACTCAAAAACCATCCGGTTCTCCGTCAACGTACCCGTCTTATCCGCACACACCACGTCAACGCGAGCCAACCCCTCGATCGCCGGCAACTCCTGGACCAAGCACTGACGCTTACCCAACCGGATAACGCCCAGCGCAAACGCCGTCGAGGTAATCAGAACCAACCCCTCTGGAACCATCGGAACTAGTGCGCCGGTAATCTTCAAAATCACTTGATCCCAAGCGCTCGTCCCCTGCGAAACCTGCGAATAAATAATGAGAATCCCAACCGGAATCAGCACCCAGGTAATGTACTTCAGAATCGAATTAATTCCCGCCTGCAACTCCGATTTCGCCAACGTAAACCGTGAAGCCTCCGCCGTTAAGCGCGCCGCATACGAATCCGCGCCGACCTTACTCACCCGATAAGCGCCCGTCCCCGACACCACGAACGAGCCCGACAAAATCTCATCGCCCGGTGCCTTACGCACCGCATCCGACTCGCCCGTCAACATCGACTCATCAACACTCAACCCATCAGAATCAACAACCTCGCCGTCCACCACAATCTGACATCCAGCACGCAACGCAACCACATCATCAAGAACCAGCTCCTCTTGAGCCACCTCAACAATCTTCCCGTCACGCCACACCTGAGGCCGCTCTTCACCGATCAAGGAGAGGGAATCCAACGTCCGTTTAGCACGCAACTCTTGAACAATACCGATCCCAGAATTCACCACGATCAGCAAACCAAAAGCCGCATTGATAATCGAGCCAGTCGTCATCACCATCACGAACAACACCGTCAAAATAGCGTTAATCCGCGTAAAAACATTCGACCGAACAATATCAGCCACAGTCTTACCCGTGCGCGGTGGCAACGTATTCACCCGGCCATCCGCACAACGCTCAGCAACCTGCTCGCTCGACAAACCAACCGACATGATTCCCTCTCCCTTCAACCGATTACTTCAACCGTCTACTTCAACCGTCTACTTCTTCTGGTACAACGACTTGCGCTGGAAAACCGGCTCCGTCGTCACATACACACCCAAGTTTCGGAAAATAGTTTCATCAACCGAACCCAAAATCGTTGTCACATGAACATTGCAATGCTTCAGATTCTTCAACTGCGCCATCGCATTACGCGCATCCTGGCTCGTACCTGCAGACACACTCAACGCAATCAACACCTCATCGGTGTGCAGCCGCGGATTACGCGAACCCAAATGCTCCGTCTTCAGCGCCTGAATCGGCTCAATCGACTGCGGCGACAGCAGCAACGCATCCTGATCGATCCCCGCCAGATGCTTCAGCGCATTCAGCAACATTCCTGCCGAGCATCCCAATAATGGGGTGGTCTTACCAGTAATGATCGTACCATCAGGCAATTCGATTGCCGACGCCGGACCGCCAGTTTCCTGCGCCCGCTTCAGTGCTGGCGCAACCACCTTCCGATCCGCCGTCGTCACCCCAGCCTTACGCATAATATGACGAACGCGATCCGACAAAGTCGAATCCAACGCTTCCTTACGTTCCTCAACTCGAGCCTGGTAATAACGACGAATAATCTCCTGACGCGACGCCTCCCGGACAGCTTCGTCATCCGAAATGCAGTAACCAGCCATGTTGACGCCCATGTCGGTAGGGCTCTTATACGGCGACTCACCCGCAATCCGTTGCAACAACGTGTGCAACAACGGGAACACATCAATATCGCGGTTATACGAAGAAACCGATTCGCCATAGGCTTCCAGATGGAACGGATCAATCAAATTCGCATCATCCAAATCCACAGTAGCGGCCTCATAAGCCAAATTCACCGGATGATCGAGCGGAATATTCCAAATCGGGAACGTCTCAAACTTGGCATAACCAGCCTTCACGCCACGCTTAGCCTCATGGTAAATCTGTGACAAACAAGTAGCCAACTTGCCAGAACCCGGCCCCGGAGCCGTCACAACAACCAAATCACGTGACGTCTGAACATAATCGTTCTTGCCCAAACCCTCATCCGAAGCAATCACATCAACATTTGACGGATAGCCCGGAATAATCCGGTGACGAGCCACCCGCACGCCCATCCGCTCCAAACGCTGCATGAACGTCACCGCGAGCGCATTCGACTCCTCAAACTGAGTCATCACCACATTTTCCACCAAGAACCCACGCTCTCGGAAAATATCAATCAACCGCAACACATCTTCGTCGTACGTAATCCCCACGTCCGACCGCATCTTCTGCCGCTGCAAATCCTTCGCATTCAAGCAGACAACAATCTCCACCTCATCGGCAATCTGCTCCAACATGACGATCTTGTTATCCGGAGTAAACCCAGGCAAAACTCGCGATGCATGGTTATCATCGAAAAGCTTCCCGCCCATCTCCAAATATAGTTTGCCGCCAATCTTTGCGCGACGCTCCACAATATGCTTGGACTGCATCTCGATGTACTTTTCACGGTCAAACCCAATATGGAAGCCCATGCTCTAACTCCTTCACGTTCGTGGGCCCGAAGCCCCTGCCTATTTCAGCGGTCTGACTGGATAACTGCGTTATATCAGCAAGCCGCCAGAATAAGGAAAAGCTCCCTGCAGAAATCCACGAGAATAACCTCGAACGACTTCTAGGGAGCCCAACAACGGAGCTTACGCGCCGATGCCTTTCCTCGTCAAATGCTTACTCATTTTGATAAACCGAAGCTCGCCCCTTTGTCAGGTTGCTGCGGCTCATCTTTAATATCCGCAAAATACTTCGACATCTCATCCAGGTGTGCTAATTCTTCCGCGCTTGCCTCATATAGTTCGTCTTCACCAGGCATCCACACAATACCGGGGACGTTCCACTTCTCGCGCTTCATCACTTTTTCTACTTGGTGAGCCGGTTTACCAGTGAGGCGATCAACATAAATACGGCCCTTGAGATGGTCATACTCGTGCTGCAAAATGCGGGCGAACCAGCCGGTTGCTTCGAGGTCGTACCACTTGCCTTTTTCGTCTTGAGCATGCAAGACTGCGCGTGGCGAGCGGCGCAGGCCGTACTGGTAGCCAGGGAAGGATAGGCATCCTTCTTCATCTGAAACAGTTGGTTCTAGAACATCAACTGGCTCAATCAAGAGCGAAGGGTTGATGGCCACACCACGTTTCGGGCCAGTATGTTCTGGACCGTCATACATCCATACAAACATTGCCAGATCAAGGCCGATCTGCGGAGCGGCCAAACCTACGCCTGGAGCAACTTCGCATGTTTCGAACATATCTTCAGCCAAGGTGGCAAGTTTGCTGTCAAAAATCTTTACTTCTGCGCTGGTTTTATGGAGAACCGGCGAACCGTAGACGTGAATTGGATAAAGCATACCTATAGCCTACGGGATTGTGGGCGCGGATGTGGGCTAAACCCGGCAATAGCGCAAACCTCGGCGTATATGGCCTCGGTTTGCACTATTGCCGAGTTTGCTCGACGCCAGCCGACTTATCCACAACTGTGGACTGCTCGCGATGCCTTGTTGCCTATATCTGGCACCCTAGAAAACATGGAAAAACAGGTATTTCGCCGTTGGCAGCTGCCCGCTCCGTTGAATACCAGCGAGCGCAAACTTCGCCGTGCCGTGGAGCAAGGCGTTCTTGTTCGGCTTAAACACCGCTGGTATGCCGTTGCACAGACAGACAGACTAGCAGTTACCGCTGCCAACTCCGGAATGCTTATCGGTTGTTGCACCGCTGCCCGCAAGTGGGGATTATGGGTTCCGTTCGAGAAAACTCCACATCTTATCGGCGATCGAAAATCGTGCCAACAGGCTATTGCCGGAGCGATCATTCACCGTGCACTCGATGGATATGGGCGTCTAGGGGTGCACTATCCGCCATGTAAAGCCCCGCACATCGTATGTTCGTTGATCGAAGCGTTGGAACAGATCGTTCACTACCACGATGCAGAAACCGGGTTGATAGTTCTCGAGTCTGCATTAAACCAACGCAAAATCGATTTGGTCACGGCGGATCAGATTATTAGTAGTGCCCAAAAACGCAAGCAGCCTATTCTCCGGCGCCGAATCAGCACTGCCCAATCCGGTAGCGAAACACGAGTCCGAAATTTTCTACAGTCACTGGGCGTCATGGTCCATGCCCAAAAAGTTATTCCGGGAGTGGGACGAGTAGATCTGCTGGTTGGTCGTTCGCTCGTTATCGAATGTGACAGTACTACGTTCCACAGCGAACCCCTTAATGTCAATGAAGATCGGCGCCGGGATGCCCAACAAGTTCAGCTCGGCTACACCGTTGTGCGACTGAGCTATCACCAGGTTTGGCTAGATTGGGAGGCAACACAGGCCTATATTCAAGCTGTTTTGCACACCCAAAACCACCTCAAACCGCCGCGTCCATTGAGGATGCCGATTAATAGACGCGGCTTCCGGTAGCTAAACCCGGCAATAGTGCAAATCAAGGCCATATTCGCCGAGGTTTGCGCTATTGCCGGGTTTACTCGACGCTCACCGCAGCCCGAAAAGAGCACTCTACCCGAGTCAGAACCACACTCTGAGCCTGCCCAGCAACGCCAGAAAATGCTAGAAACTGCTCCTCTCAAACGCTTTTTCCTTCCTATCCTTATCGGACTAGGCAAAGTTGGGTGGGCGTGGATTGTGCTCCTTGTACTTCCGATTATCGAAGCGTTCTTTCACCCCTACTGGGATGCCACAAAATCTTTCTTACAGTGGTTCTTCTATCCTGTCATTTGGCTATGGCAATCATTTTGGTGGCTAGTTGGCACGCTCCTATCGCCAATCGGCTGGTTACTGAGCTAGATCTGGAAACCAATATCGTACGTATTAGCCATGCTCTGGGCTCCAATCGTCAAGTTTTTCCGTTGGCTCAGCTCCTTCCTTCCCGATCTCCCCGATCTCCCGGAGCTCCCAGACTGGCTATCATGGCTCGTTACTCATCCAAAACTATGGCTTCCTGTGCTAGCCGGAGTGAGTGCCGGAATCATTGCGATTATCCGCAACCGCCGAGCTAAGAAACGACGCGACAATACCGACTCTCCCGAGTGACGTTTCCTGCCAATCGTCGTTTAGGCTAGGTGCGTGAATATTTTTCTTGTTGCTTTACTAGCGGTAACGGTTTTTCGGGCGCGGATTATGCACCAACCGGATGTGGAGTCCTATATTTCTCATGCTCACACAACGCGCATTAATGGCCTGTTTATTTTGATTGTTTTTTATGCACATGTGCGCACCTATATTCCGGTTGATCCGCACGCAGATAGCTGGATGCTTGGTTTAGCAACGGGTTTGGGTCAGCTCATGGTGGCTTTGTTTTTGTTTTATTCCGGGTTCGGGGTGCATGAGTCTATCCGCCGCAAGCCAGGATATGTTCAGTCGATTCCGGTGAAGCGGTTTGGGGTAACTTGGGTTAATTTCGCGTGTGTGGTAGCAATTTATGCTCTCGTTGGTTTGCTATTGGGTCGGGATTTTACCCTGGCACAGGTTGTGTTGGCATTTACTGGTTGGACGAGTGTTGGCAATTCGGCGTGGTATATTTTTGCGATTTTGGTGTTGTATGCGCTGACGTTCGTGGTTTATTCGCTGGTGGGTTCGTGCCCGCATCTTGCGCTCGCTGCAATGTTTGCGGTGACGCTCGCTTTTAGTCTGCTCATGTGGTGGGCGAAGGATTTTTCGGCCACGTATTCATACAATACGGCGCTGTGCTATCCGTTGGGTATGGCTTGGTCGGCTTATCGTGCCCCAGTCGAGGAGTGGTTGCGCGGTGCTCATTCTTGGCGGCGTTGGTTGTTTTTATTGGTGACGACGACGGCGGGCTTCGTCGTCGTTAACAATTATGCCGGAATGCATTATTTGGTTTTTCAGATGGCGGCACTGTGGTATTGCGCAGTAGCAGTGTTGGTGACGATGGTGGTTCATCTGGACAGCCCGGTGTTGGCGTGGTGTGGCCGGAATCTGTTTTGGATTTATGTGCTGCAGCGGCTGCCGATGATGGTGCTGACGTCTGCCGGGTGGGCGGAATACCGCTATGTGTTTGTGGTGGTATCGCTGATGGTGACTGTTGGGCTGACGATTGTGATGTCCCGGTTGATGCGACCAGTGCTGCGGCGAATCGTAGGTGTAGGCAAAACACGGCAATAGCGCAAACCAAGGCCATATACGTCTAGGTTTGCGCTATTGCCGAGATTCGGCGACGCTGCCCCGCGTACAGCGACTGGAAAACTAGTCCTGCGTACAGTATGCAAATCCCTAAAAAGAAACCCCGGGAACCAACTTTTCGTTGATATCCCGGGGATTCCTATGGCGGTAGCGGAGGGATTTGAACCCTCGCGTACGCCTTTTTGGCCGGCTTGAGTTTTCAACGTTTTCCCGTGTTTTCGTTGATGTAGCAATAATTTATCTTATTTAGCTATTACTCTCATTTACCCTGTAGTACCATTAAATTATATTGTTTCGCTACTCAATGGCTACTCAGCTTTAAGGGGCATTAAATGGCTAGAGCTCAAGCATTTGGAGACACTCCAAAAACGAAAAACGGCAAATATAGAGCCCGATATATACACCCAAATCAGCCCTACAAGACTGACGGCAAACGCAACTACATTAACGCTCCCACCACATTCACTACCAAGACCGCGGCGCGCTCATGGCTCGCACAAGTAAAGGCGGACATAGAACGCGGCGTATGGAAGTCCCCCGAACAGCTAGACCGCGAGCGCGTAGAGGCTGAACGTCGGGCGCGGGCAGAGGCATATACGTTTGGGGAGTATGTGCGTGATTCTTGGTTGCCTACCCGTGCTTGGAAGTATTCAACCCGGCGTGCTGAAGAAGCGCGCATGGATAACCATGTGTTGCCCCGGTGGGGTAATGTGCCGTTAAAACAGATCACAACGTTAGATATACGGCAATGGTTAAGCGTACTTAGTCCCGGTAGTCCCGGCGCGCGTAAAAAGTCTTATGAGCTGTTCCGTAGCGTGATTCTTACGGCGTTTGATGATGAATTACTTGACCATAACCCGTGTACTCGCGGGTTATTGGGGAAAGTAAAAGCCCCTGAGTGTGCTAAGCCAGGTAAAGGCCATGAGCGTTCGCAGCGGGCTATTACATGGGCACAATTAGAGGCTATAGCCGATGAAGTACCCCAATATATGTCATTGTTAGTGCGGTTGTCTGGCCTGTTAGGTCTGAGGTCTGGTGAAGCGCGTGCGCTTACTGGCGGGGATTGTATTCTCTACAAAGATAAAGACGGCGTTGAGCGTATGCAGATTTCTATTAACAAGGCCATTAGTGGGCAGGGCGAAAACTTACGATTGGATACCCCTAAGACTGCTAGCGGTGTTCGCGTGCTGGAAGTGCCAACCGTGCTAGTTCCTGAGATGAAAGAACGCGCACAACAAGTTGGGCTAAACGGGATCATGTTTCATGCGTCTACGAATAGGCGGGCATACTTGCCTGAGTCCACTTATCAGATCAACTTAAAGCGCGCCGCTAAACGTGTGGGTATTGAGAGTTTCTCACCGCATGATTTCCGTCGTACAGCGATCACAAACATGCTTGATATTGATATACCGCAATACAAGGTACAAGCCATTGTTGGACATACAACCCCACACATGACGTTGCGTTATGCCAAGGCCACGCAAGAGCGTAACGCACAGGCGGTGGATCAGATTAACAGCGCGTTTGAATCGGCAAAGAATATCCCCTCACTCGACGCTAAACGCAGAGAACACGAAAACCAGAACAACACCACAAGCCAGCAGGCTAAATGAGAAAGGAACTCTACTATGACGACGACAGAACCAACACAACCACGCGAAGAACTACGCGCACTACTGCCAGATAACCTTGACGAATATAACTACAATGCTGACACCCGTTGTCCTGACGGTCACGCATACAGTGTTTGCGGGCTTAAATATTTTGGCCTCATTGCCTTAGGGTATGTGGCACACGCAAGCGGTAACGGCGGGGAGCTATGCCCCGTGGATATCACAATAGACAATGGGGAAAGTTTAGATGGCGACTATTTAGTGAAACATGCTGAGGACGTTTCACAGGCCGCTATGTTCCTCAAGGCCACAACAGGAGCGCGCGTGAGGAGACAGCGCGATGTTTGAGTTCAATAACTTTCAAGAACTGATAGAAGAAGCATTTCTAGAAGACATAGACCGTTATGCAACCACGGCAGATGACTGGAAAAAATCTGGAGGAATTGCCATATTTTGCAATGCGAAACGTAGTTTCCACTCCAAAAAGGAAAAAAGATGGCTAGCACTATTTTCCCCAGTGTCTCTCGAACCAAAAACATGGGGAACTGTTTTACTGCCACGCAAACGAGAATACGAAGAGACTATCAAGAGAGTTCTACTGGACAATATTCCTTACGATATTGCGGCTGATTTTGTTTTAAAAAAAGTCGAAAGATCAGCCTATGGGGAGGACGACACGACCATATTCATAAGCGATAGTTATCATGATGTAGATTATGACATTCCTTTATCCGAAGCCCTAGATGTTGGCCTTGTAGATGAAAACGACCTAGCCTCTGAAACGGGAGACAATATCATCGGCATTACGCCAGCAAAATTCTATAATCCTAGAATTATAACCCCCGCGGATATCGCATTAGAGCCTGAGCTTACCAACTTGTCTCAATTTTTCAACGGCGTTTTACCCCAAAAACATGCTGGACGTTGGGTGTACGAATTAAATTGCCCATGCAGGCGCAGATACAGAGCAATAAGCGATGAAGAACTCTCCCCTGTACTTGACCAGTTGAAAGAGCACAATATTACAGAGATAAGCGCTAGTAGCTTGATTAAAGCTATTGATCTCAACAAACAGATTATTTGATGTACATTCACACGTTTTGATACTATTTTAGCTAGTGGTGACATGGTGCCTGATATGTAGGCGGCGCGAACACCACACAGGCAAAACTTGTCTGTGTCGAAAGCCGGTTAACGTACCGGAGGATTAACCGCGCCTAATTCCGCAATGCCGAAAGGCATACCAATGGAAAACATTAGCCAAAAGAAACTCTACACACTCCACGAAGCCGCTCAAGTATTAGGCATAGCAGTCCCAACTTTACGCAAATGGGAATACGCCGGGAAAATTAAAGCAACACGCCTAGGCCGCCGCGTCATGATCAGTGACACCACCCTCAACACCATCATTGATGAGGGGGTGAACTAATGAGACTAGTACCCAACACAGACACCACGCGTGAAATCGCCTCAGTAACCGCGAGCGCGCAAGGCGCAACCCTAGAAGTCGATAACCAGCAGATGGTTTTAACGTGGGAACAAGCCCAAGCCGTCTATAACATGTTGGCTGACCTACTGCCTGACTATCTGGTAATGGGTGGTGATGTGGCATGAAAAAAGACCATCTAGGGGGTGCTAAACGGTCTACCAATATTCTACCTCATGCGCTCGCAAATAATGCACCTATAGACCCAACACGTAAGCCTCATGGGTTGGTTGCGATCACGTCTAACCAGTACGCGCCGATAAGGGTGCGGGTCAATGGTGTCGTCGTCGATCTTGACCCGGCCACCGGGCGCAGCCTTGGACACGCACTATTAGACGCGGTAGCCACATGGTATGGGTTGGAGGTGCAGGCATGAGCGCTAGTAATGACATGCTTGAGCACCTGAAAGACGTTGAACAGGGTTTAATAGGTGCGGCTTTATCGAGTGGCAACTGGAAACACTTACATGAGGTTCAACCGCAATGGTTCAACGATCCACGACACCAACATATCTGGCACGTGTTCAGTGAGCTAGATCAGTCTGGTACACAGTTCGACAATGTAACCTCATGGCCGATCATTGAAACTATCAACGAACAAGACCGCAGGGGAATCAACCGAGCCTATATAGGCGATTGTGTTCACAAGGAGCCCGCAGCTTCGCTTATCCCTGATTATATAAAGCAACTCAAAGACGCTTATGTTGATAAGGAACTTGGTAGCCGCATAGAGCGGTTAAGTCAGTTACGCGATGGTAAGGCAGACCGTGATGTGATTCTTAGTGAGATAGAGGCAACTAAACAGTTCCTTAACACCGAATCTTCCACTAAAGGAACTAGCAAGCGTCTTGTCCTGACCCCTTACAGCCAGATAGAAGAAGAACCAAGCTACATGCTGTGGGAGGGATACATACCCGCAAGATCAATAACCATGCTCGGAGGTGGTGGCGGTAGTGGTAAAACCACGCTAGCGCTACAAATAGCCGCACAAGTCATTAAAGGCACTCTAGAGGGTGACTACTATGGCAAACCCGGGAAAGTTGCCTATCTTGGACTAGACGACTCTAAAGAATCCATTACCCGGCCGCGAGCGCGCGCCGCTGGTATAGACCTGAACGAGTTTTACGACATGAGCGCTAGAGACGGGGATAAGGAATTAACCGCAACTAGCGTGATTGATGTTCTCGGAGACCTTAAAGACACGGGCGTGACCCTTGTTATTCTCGATCCCGTTAGTGCATTATTCCAAGGCGATAACGATAACCCTCTACAAGTGGAACGGTTCGTACAAGGATTGACCCGTGTTGCTGAGCAAACCGGTGTCACATTCTTGTGTTTAAGTCACGTGAAAAAAGGCGGCGGGCGCGGCGCAGACGCACTATTGGGCTCAACTAAATGGCGTGACAGTTCCCGCAGTCTTTTGTTAATGGCTAAAAAACCCGATGCTAAAGAATCTGTAATGTCGGTAATAAAGTTTAACCACGGAGAAGCCGGTAAGCACAGGTTGTATATGTTCGATTCAGTACCCTTAACTATCGCAGGGGTACAACAAAAAGATATGGGGACATTGCGCTACGTTGGAGAATCTGACGTGTCTGCTGAGGCAGTAACCAACTACTCTCCATCATCTTACGAAGACGCTCAGGAGACAGAGGACAAAGCCCAATGGCTATTAGAACAATTCACCGGGCAAACCACGTCTATAAAAGATAGGGAATTGCACGACAAGTTTAAGGCGGCAGGCCTAGGGTCTAAGTCTACATACCAGCGTGCTAAGAATAGAGCCGGTCTAATAACTGAACGTGTGAAAGGTTTTCAAGGCGGTTCTATCGTTTACGCGCCCGGGCATGTTCCCCCAAGCATGGACACGGAAGACACTATTAAGGTCACGCAGTCCGCTCAACGTGACCACGGTGACCACAATGGGGAAACAGTTGCCACTTTTCCGCACTCTAGCAACGTTTCTGCAATGCGGTCACATTCAGGTCAAACAAGCCCTAATGACCACATTGTGACCACAATGACAAAACCGCTTGATAGCAACGAAAACAAGCCGTTAGAACCCCATTCAGGTCACACGTCACCCAGCGAGCAAGCCAGTGACCACAAAGCCACATGCCCACGGCATGGGACGGTACTGGACCATGAGGGAGGGTGCGATCAATGCAAAGAAGAACTATAACCGGTGATGGGCACACCTACCCCATCACCGGTTACTGGTGTAGCTGGTGTGGACTACCACGCGTCCACCTCAAAGGCTTAACTCTCCACCCGTGGTGTCAATGGGAACGAGAACAAATCCAACATCACCAACAGGCTACCTAAACAAACAAAAGGCCGGGGAGCCAGTCACACGCGCACAGGTTCCCCGGCCACCCACAAACCGCTCACCCTTGAACCTAGGCACAATCGTTGACGCTACGCCATAAACCCGCCACGCTTAATAAAAAACAGAACTTTGACCGCTCGCTCGCACAGAGCCACTATCCGGCGGTTAAACACAAAACAAGCAAGGGAGTCATCCCCCACCCTAACCATGTGTTTATGGCATGAAAACAGCTATCTAAACGCACTTATTCCCATGCGCTCAAACAGCTACAGCAACGCTTAAACAGCGCCCTACCACCACAAAACAAGTAAACAACATACCGCGAGCGCCCAGCCTTGTAACGATTAAAACGTTGATATTGCAACGATCTCCCACCATTTGAAGCGTGTTTGGTATAAAAAACAGCGTTCCATCGAAGCTAGCTCAAATTATGTTGCTATCCGGCGGTTATGCACAGACCCGGCAGGGAGGGAGTACCCGCCCCCCCACATGAGTGTGTTTGTGGAAAAAATAGTGGGGAGAGATATCGCTATGACCCGTGGAGCGACAAACACAGGCAGGGAGGGGATACAGCCCCCTAAGTTCATTAGCCCACAGCAGGCATACACCGCAGACACACAACGAGATAACAGTGTATGAGTGAACCTATGGACAATGAAGCATTACTAAACATGAACCTGATCGAGTTCCTCACGTGGTGTGAACAAAACCAGTACGACCCGACCGAGATACTTACACGCCTTAGCAATACAGCCAACTAGCAACAGTATTCACACATTAACCGTACAACAGTGCCCACAGCACGCCACACACGTGAATTACACGCACTAACAATGTTTGCCAACAAAGATAGTTGGCAACCACAAATAGTGCGTTAAAACAGCGTTAAACATACCTGAAAGCCCATAAGTTTCTAGCCTGACCGCGAGCGCATACCCATGGGGTGCATTACCCTCCCCCTCCTGGTTCGCACCCTAGGCACAGCGTAGCGATATATCCCCCCGCCGAAAACACAACGAAACTCTAAAACCCGTACAGCCTGTCAGCTCCTAAACGCGTAGCGGTCATACAAACAAGGTTAGGGGTATTGGGGTGGGGTGATGTACGGGTGTTTATTGTGGTGCGTGTTCTCCATACTGTGGAGGCTGGTTGTCACCATTGGCACGATCTGCCAACCCTTAAAGGGTGTCTATACTGTGGACGGTTAAAAGGATGTAAACACTATTGACGCACTCAACCATGTAACGGGGTAGCGTTTTGCGACCCCATCGGATCAAGCCTGTGGGGTGGTGTTTCGCCACCTTATGTTCATGACTGTGGGGAGCATTTTCATTTCACTGGTCCACGTAGGGACCACGAACCCCTAGAACAAAACCCCGGGAACCAACTTTTCGTTGATATCCCGGGGATTCCTATGGCGGTAGCGGAGGGATTTGAACCCTCGGTACGGGGTTACCGTACACAGCATTTCGAGTGCTGCACCTTCGGCCGCTCGGACACGCTACCTCGACTGTTAATATTAGCTTGACAAGTAGCTACCGCGCAAATGCTGAAACCACTGCCGCAGTAGCTCAACGTTTTCTTCTTCGCAGATCCCGCCGACGACTTCAACAGTATGGTTGAGTCGAGCGTCGCGTAGAACATCCCGTACCGAACCGGCTGCCCCAGCTTTCTCATCCCACGCACCGAACACTACCCGCGATAAACGAGAATTAACGATTGCGCCAGCACACATCGTGCACGGCTCCAGCGTCACCACCAACGTGCAACCGCTTAAATTCCAGTTCCCCAACTGACGCGCAGCCGCCCGCAACGCATTAATTTCAGCATGACCACACGGGTCGCCGTCCGCTTCCCGGGTGTTCCAGCCGTACCCGATAAGCGGGCCTAGCCCGTGCCCGCCGTCGTCGGAAAAAACCATTGCCCCAACTGGCACGTCCCCAGCATCCCCGGCACGGCGCGCTAATTCCATAGCGTGACGCATGGCACCCATCTCAGATTCAAACATGTCTCCTATTTTATGCACGTTCGGCACCAGAAAACCGGTAGATTAGAGGTATGGAACTTCAAGTTATCAGCCACCCACTTGTGGCACATAAGCTCACCACGTTGCGTGACAAGCGCACTCCGTCTCCTGTTTTCCGCCAGTTGGTTGAGGAAATCATCATGTTGCTCTCTTATGAGGCAACCCGTGAAGTCCTTACTGAGCCGAAGGAAATCGACACCCCTGTCGCTCACATGGTGGGCACCACGATGGCGCACCCGCGCCCGGTTGTGGTGCCGATTTTGCGCGCTGGTTTGGGCATGCTTGAGGGCATGGTTCGTGTGATTCCAGCTGCCGAGGTTGGTTTCTTGGGCATGAAGCGCGATGAGAAGACGCTCGAGGCGATCACATACGCGAACCGTCTTCCAGATGATTTGCACGATCGTCAGTGTTTCGTGCTGGATCCGATGTTGGCTACCGGACACACTCTTATTGCGTCGATTGATTACCTGCTTGAGCGCGGGGCACGCGATGTGACTGCTATTTGTATTTTGGCAGCCCCGGAGGGTTTGAAGGCTCTTGAGGAACATATCGGCGATCGTGGCAATGTACGTATTTTGGTGGCCGCGGTTGACGAGAAGCTCAACGAGAAGGGCTTCATTGTTCCTGGTTTGGGCGATGCTGGCGATCGTCTGTACGGAATCGTAGACTGACATGTTTTCCGGCCTTATTCCAACATTTGGTCCGCGGGTTCCAGATTATTTGGGGCCGAATTGGGTTGCGCGCACAGCGTTTTTGAACGACGTCGACGCCGGTACTCCGCCGGGACGCCCGGATGTTGCGGTGCTGGTGAGCGAGGCCGACGCCGATGCTCATGTGGCGGATTGCGGTGTGGCAGCTTTGTGGTTGCCCGGTTTTGTGGACTCGTTCTATCATGTCGAGCAGGCACAAGCGTGGCGTGAGGCCGGAATCGCCTTGTATGGTCTAGATTTTCGGCGCTCGGGCCGGGCGTTGCGGGTGCCGAATCGGCGCGACGATCTGCGCGACATGTTGATTCGCGAGGAAGAGATTTTTGCGGCGTTGGCGCATCTGCGGGCGCATGGTGCTCGGCAGATTGTGTTGATTGGACATTCTACGGGTGGTTTGCAGGCAGCATTGTTTGCTGATCGCCATCCGGGAGAGGTTTCGGCGGTGGTTTTGAATTCGCCGTGGCTTGAGCATAATGGCCCTGCTTGGCAGCGAACTGTGTTGACGTCTGCGGTAGCAAAGTTGGCGAAGGTTGCACCGTTGACGCCGATTGCTCGGCTTGAGCCAGCGTATGCTCGCAGTTTACATGTTGATTACGGCGGGGATTTCTACTTTAAGCCGGCACATAAGCCGCTGACGTCTGTCCCGGTTTTTGCTGCGTTCTTCACGGCTGCTCGCCGCGGTCATGCGATGGTTGCAGAGGGGCTGAATATCCAAGAGCCAGTGTTGGTAGCTCATTCGGATGCTTCCGGCGATCAGTTCCATCCGTCTGAGTGGGAGCTGGCTCATACTGATGTGGTGTTAAACGTCGAGGATATGAAGCGGCTGGCGCCAACACTGGGCAAGAATGTGGACACCTTGGAGGTTATCGGGGGTCGTCACGATTTATCGCTGTCGGAGCTTCCGGCTCGTAGTCGCTATACGCGCGATTCGATTCGGTGGGCGGTCAGCCAACTTCAGCGTTGATTCGCACCGTGCCACGTAAGCGTTTACTCTTATATACGTATTGTGTGCCGCGCGAGGCGGCGTAACCTGTTACTCAAAGGAGATAGGCCGATGGGCAAGGCAAGCCGCCGTAATAAAGACAAGAAGCCTAAGAAGGTTCGGATTCAGTTTGTGGATCGCCCGTTTGAGGGTTTGCCGTTTGAACCACAGCTCGTTGCGATGCGCGAGATTTTGCCGGCAGCAACGTTGCCGGTTCGTACGGTAGCTGAGCATGGTGGCGAGGATTTGCTGTTGGTGACATTGCTACCGGATATGGCTGCTGCGATGCGTCGCAAGGACGGCATGTTGTTGGTTGCTGCGCAGACGGTTATGAATTCTGGTGATGTTTCGCTTGATATTGCGGATCGTATTCTCAAGGGTTTGGAGCTCAAGCCGGGCGAGACGTTGCGTCAGGCTGATCAGCCGGTTCCGGGTCCACGGTTGCAGGACATTCTTGATCTGAGCGTTGATTCTGAGATGGTTTTGCATGAGGATTATGCGTTCTGGATCGATCCTGCCGAGTTGGAGAATCCGGAGATCAAGTCGGCTCTTGAGCAGACTCGTGAGCAGATTCTTCCTACTGCTGAGGTTCCTGAAGTTGCGGGTGCTTTCTGGTGCCGGATGCAGCGCGAGTTTGTGCGCTGGATACGTCCAGAGGCAGAAGGACCAGTGCTAGATGCGCTTGCTCGGTTGCATCAAGTACGTGAGCTTGGTTTTGAGGGTGCTCGTTTTGTTGGGGCGTTCCGCGCGTTGGGTTTGCTGATTCCTGTTTTTGAGCTTGATGCTGGTTCGGAAGCTGATGAGTTGACGACGTCGATGTCTGCGTTCGTGGAGCGGTTCGAGGAGGCATTGGCTGTTTCAGAGCCGTTGACGGCTGAGGAGCGGCGCGCACGTGCGGGTATTATTTCTCGCCAGGTGACGTTGCGATAGTCTTTTGATGTAAAGGTGGCTCGGGTAACCGGGCCACCTTTTTATGTGATCTTTTCGAGTGTGCTCACGGTAATGAATCTGAACATTCGGAATAAACTTACTGACCTTTTAGAGTAATGTTACGTATTGTGAATGAAGAACAACGTGTAGCAGTTATTATTCCAGCCATGAATGAGGAAGATCGGATTGGAGCCACTATTCAAGCGGCTCGTTCGATTCCTCATGTTGATCTTATTGTTGTTATCGACGATGGATCAACTGATGATACCCAAGGTGTGGCGCGAGATGCTGGAGCTTCAGTAGCTCGCCATACTGTTAATCGTGGCAAGGCAGCTGCGATGGAAACTGGCGCTGCTGTTGTTGCTATGCGTGATATTAACGGGCAGCCGCCGCGTGCGCTATTGTTCCTTGATGCAGATTTGGCTGAGTCGGCGGTCGAGTGCGCTCCGCTGGTGTCAACTATTTTTGCTGGCGGGGTTGATTGTGCGATAGCTTATCTTCCGCCACAGTCTGGTGCGGGCGGGCATGGTGTTGTGACGACGACGGGCCGCAAAGGCATCGAGCGTCTTACTGGCTGGTCTCCTCAACAACCGTTGTCTGGGCAACGCTGTTTGACTCGGGCTGCTTTTGATGCAGTCACTCCGCTTGCTTCTGGCTGGGGTGTGGAAGTTGGAATGACAGTCGATCTTCTTGTTGCAGGTTTTACTGTCCAAGAAGTTCCATGCGATTTACGGCATCGTGTATCAACGAATGATTTGGCTGGACAGCTTCATCGTGCAGCTCAGTTACGTGGTGTCATCAAAGCGTTGGCGGTTCGCACAATGCGTCGTCATAAAGTCACCACTACCGCAATAGCTCCGTCGGTACCTGGTCAACCGTTTAACGCATATAAAAAATAGGACGCACTAAAGCCTGTCATTTTTCTGTCATGTCATAATGACTATCTGCCATCCTTTTCCAAGCCAACGGGCTTACACTAAAATATTTACATCGTGTTACATTTGATCACGTTTCGTTGTTCTTGGAGGATGCTATGAGAAATTTTGGTTCGGATGGAAACCGTCTTCTTAAACCGCTCGGAGTATCACCAGCGGCAGAAGAGGCATATTTGAAACTCTTACTGCAAGATGATCATGAACTTGAAGATTCAGTTGAACACGAGCTTGAAAACCTTGGATTAATCTTGCCTGATACTGATGGGCCTAAACCGATTTCGGCATCTAAGGTGATTGAGAATGCTCTTCACGTCAAATACGATGAGGTTAAAGCGCTTAAAGATTCATTGGTGGCGTTTGAGGCAATGGAGACTCGCACCCAAGACAATTATTACCATACGAGCGTGAGCGTGTATGAAATCGGTGTTTGGTATGAGCGAATTTTTACGGAAGCGTGTGAGCGGATCCGCTATTGGGATAGTGAACCTCACCTAGGAAACGAGCTTATTTTTCCTGGCTATTCGTCACTTTTTGATCGCAATATTTTCGTCGAAGCGATTTACGAGTCGGAATCATTCGAGAACTCTGAATTCACTGATTCTGTTTTGTCTTGTGTGCAGATGGGCGAGCACGTTAGCATTGCAGCCAAATTACCCTTCCGCATGGTCATTTCTGACGATCGTGAGGTGCTGATTATGTGGAAGAACGATGTTGACATTCCTATCGCACTGGTATCGAACGATCCTAGCTTGATTGCCATCATGCATAAGGGCTTTGACCATGTCTGGGACCGGAGCATCCCTTTTGGTTTGAACCAGAATCTATCAGATGGCGAGCTTCCAGAAAATGTGAAGGATATTATCAACCTGATGACCTTGGGACTTACCGATGAGGCAATTGCTCGGCGTTTGAACATCAGTTCTCGCACTGTAGCGCGACGTATTGGTGCGCTAATGTCGTCGTTAAATATCAATACCCGCTTCCAGTTAGGGCTTAAGGTCCAACAAAATTCTCTTATTGACAGTTCTGATCTTCTGTAGATGAGTGATGAACCATAAGCAAATAACTGACAGATAGTGGCATTTTGTCGACATGGCAGATTCGCTCCTCGCGTAGATCACATTATATTTAAGGACAAACGTTAGACTGAAAATGGGTTTAGCGGTACATCATTTTTAAGTCTACTTAGCTTACTTAATAACTTTTCAATAGCACCGATTGACGATCAGTGCTTTCCAGTGGATCAATCTGCACCATCATTACTTTATAAGGAGATTGGGTGTCTCAAAAGAATTATAAGTCTGCCACGCATAAAGATTTTTTCATCTCTTTTCTTTTAACAACTAGCTTGATAGTTATACTACTTTTGAGTTTCTTGCCAGCATCCTCTTCTGCAGCTGAAGAGAGCGATCCCCAGTGTCACGGCTCTTGGAACGGTCTGAAGTGGAAAGACTTTCCAGGTAGTGGTGCTCAGAATGGTGTTTATTCTGAGAAAGGACGCTATGCAGATATTGAATTTGAGTGGAAGTTTAACGATCCCGTCAAAGAAGGCGATGCGCTCCATACGGACCTTCCCGCAGAGCTACAGGCCGCAACTACAAATACGGTTATCCTTCGCGATTCACAAGGAAATCATGTTGCTACTGGGACATGGAGCGGAAACAAGTTTCTTATTACGGCAACAGATTACGCCACAAACCATTCCAATATCGCTGGTACCGCTCGTCTATCGATCACGTGGAATCGTAATGACGACCGCGTCAAAACAGGCGGTGAGTTCAACCTAGAATTTAGTGGATGCGGAAAAGAGGAACTTAAAGGAAATATTGCCCCTGATGGTCCACCCGGATTCCATCACGATAACGGTAAACAAGGCGAGTATCGCCCACAAGATTCATCCATCATCTGGTCCATCGGTGTTAATGGAACCGGTCAACAAGAAAAACCGTTTACCGTAACAGATACGGCTCCGGCCGGCTGGAAATTCATGTGCGAGCCTATACCGCAAAATAACACGCTTCCCACATACGTCAAGACTCTGGTTAATCTTCCAGATAACCATCCTACACACGCCCGTCAAGCGATTTGGATGGATCATGTGGTTTTCCTTCCGTCAAACACTCATTTTCATAATCCTTATAACGCTTACCAGGTATGGGGCGAGGCTGGAGTAATATCGTTACCTGCAGCCCAAACAGCAATGAAAAATGCACTTCTGAGTAAACCAGTTAATACCACATCACATTATTTCGCTGACTTCAACTTTCATGCATACTACCGCGAAGCTAGTTTCAATGACCAAAATCCCGCGTACACACTCTCATGCGAAGATAACAAGATAACCGCCACGTTCCCTTACGGAATATCAGCAAAATATGACATCATTGTTCAAGCAAAAACTGTTTTAAAAGAAGTATCAAAAACTCCTGAACCGAATTCTATTGTGACTAACCGAGTGCATATTAACGGAAAACTATATGAAGGTGACGTTTTCATTCCTGGCGCTTCTGGTGAAGGATCTGGCTTACTCGGTGGATTCACTATCGGCAAACGCGTAACAGGAATTGATTCCGCTAAACTGGCAGATAAAGAATTTGAGTTCACGTATCAATGTACCACCTCATCAACAACCAATAGTGGAACAGTTAAAGTTAAGGCTAACCAGTACAAACACATCAAAGATGTCAGCAAAAACTCGATGTGTACAGTAAATGAAAATCTAGATTCTGCGATTCTTAACAATTCTCAACCAACTGTTCGATGGCGAATCGGACGTGAAGACGTTGCCGCTCCCCAATTCACGATTCCAGACTCTCATAACGGTCAAGATTATCCTGCTGTTCAAGTTACCGCGATTAATTCCTACGATAATCCTCCGAAGCCAGCGCCAGCGAAAGTAGAAATTCGTAAAGAGGTAATAGCGCCTGACAGCTCGGCAGTGTCCAAAGCTGACGCCGATGGTTGGACGTTTACGCTGACCGATGGTAGTTACACTAAGCCGATAACTACGAAGAATTCTGACATAAAAAACAACAAATCAGTATCGGCAAGTGAAACAGTCATGTTTGACGTCCCGATTAGTGCACCAGCCAGCGTCACTATTACTGAAGATACTGCACAGAAGCCCGACTACTCGTTAAAAGATATCTCATGCTCGGTGACGCCAAAAGCAGATCCCGAAACTATTACGGTGACACGGCTAACCGATACGTCAGTAAGTGTTGCCGGAATCCGCGCCGGTGACACAGTTGATTGTGTGGCTACTAATGAGAAGAAGAAACCAGAACCGTCCACGGGTTCAGTTAGCTGGTCCAAAGTTGATGACGAAGATCGGACTATTACCTTGAGTAACTCCGAGTGGATGTTAAACCATATCGCCAACGGACGGACAACAAAGATCGCGCTTGTTAGTGATTGTATGGAAGCCCCATGTCTTGCGGGAGCCACCGATTCTTCATTCGTGGACACTGATCCTGAGCCAGGAAAGTTTAGGGTTAGTGAACTGCCGTTGGGCGAGTACACGCTTGTCGAGAAAACCGCTCCAGCTGGCTACTACCTGAGCGATAAAACGTATCCCTTTACCATTGGTGAGGCGCCTGAGCAACTCAATATCGCGCTTGACCCGATCCCTAACACGAAAATCACCCCACCCCAATTGCCATTAACAGGCGGGACTGGAACATTACCGTTCGTCATTGGTGGGCTTGCATTGATCGGTTTCGCTGGAGCGATCATGTTACGGCAGCGCTTAACTATCAAGTAAACCCCAAGCATCTTATGGTGCCCTAGCTCATGGGTGGTAACGCGTATCGGTTGCCATCATAAGCGGGGCGCCATATGCTACCCCGAGTAACAAAATGACTAGACCTGAATCATTGAGTGCCACTCCGACGACGACGAGCGTCGCCATCGCCCGAATCGCCCAGCGAATATCGCTGTCTTGAGCGCTGAGGGTAAGTACGCGTATCTGGTCTCGCCATATCCACATTGCGAGCACAATGATTGCAAGCAGGAGCCACACAAACCACGGGGCCGAGCCGAGCATAAACATCAGTTTACGGTAGACCACGTTGATGGCTTCGCCGTCGATAATACTTTGGAAGAATCGTCCCAGATGGGTCCAGGATTCTTGGGGTCGGAGCCAGTCTACGAAGGCTGCGCCGATTCCTATGAGGGTTGCAGTCCCGAAGATAATGGCGAATGTGCGCGGCGTCAGGGCTCGCCCGCCCATCGAAAATAGGAGTACGAGGAAGGCTGCAACGAGTGCCGGAACACCACCGAAGTCTGCGCCAAGAGAACCTGCACCGTCAATCACGACGGCAATGATTCCCAGGGCCATAACCGCGGCTGGAACAGCTACCTGTTCGTAGCGAGTACGCAGGATGCGTGCAGCTACGAAAGCTAGATAGATCATTGATAAAGCGAATACGGTAAACGGCGCATTTGATAGGCCATAGAAGCGGCCACCTTGTTGCGGTTGGTCGCCAAGTACTGATGATGCGTGCAGGACAGAACCGAAAACAACATCGAGCCCGATTGTGGTTGCGCTGATGAGAGCAACGCATCCAGCTGCGCATGGTGTTCGGCGGCTCAAGGCTGCTCCTGCGATGCTTATGCCTAGAACGCATCCGAGGAAGGCTACAGTAGGAGCCGGGGCGTCCCACCACGAGACAAGATTTGCTAGGAAAGATGCGGCCGGGAGGAGTGCGATGGTGAGCCCGATGGCTCGTTGAGTGTTGCTCAAGATAGCAGTTTTCCCAGCACGAGACAGACGCCACCAGCGCACGAGAGAGCCGATAAGGAAGATACCAGCGGAAATACTCATGAGAAGATAGAACGGTCCGACGGCGGGTCGCACTGCAATAGCACGTGCATTGTTGTCCCGAAGCTCGGCGACTATGTCCGGGGTTGCCTGTGCGTCGTCGTCATGGAATGCGATTGGCGATCCTACGAAATCTGCAATTGGCTGTTGCCCTAGAAGAGTCAATAGGGCTTGTGGGATATCGGTGAGTTGGACGAGGCCCCGATGCCTAGTGGAGTTGGTGTAGGACACGGTTCCGGGGGTAATGCCTGGTCCCGCGGCACTCATAAATTGCAGTTGTGCGGTGCGCGAATCGGAATCTGCTATGGATCCGATC